>NZ_BAABKB010000019.1:0-114756 GCF_039543605.1 Streptomyces siamensis
CCCCGGCACCAACGGCCAGCACGCCTACTACCAGCTCATCCACCAGGGCACCAAGCTCATCCCCGCCGACTTCATCGGCTTCGCCGACCCGGTGGAGGACCTTCAGCCCGGTCTGGTCGCCCAGCACGACCTGTTGATGGCGAACTTCTTCGCGCAGACCCAGGCGCTCGCCTTCGGCAAGACGCCCGACGAGGTCCGCGCCGAGGGCGTGCCCGAGGAGTTGGTGCCGCACAAGACGTTCCGCGGCAACCACCCCACCACCACCATCCTCGCGCGGGAACTCACCCCCTCCGTCCTGGGCCAGTTGATCGCCCTCTACGAACACANGGACGCGTCGACGCAGGCTCTCGTCGCCAAGTACCGCGAGCTGCGCGGACGGTAGGGCACACCGGATCGCGGGAAGCGGGCGGCGGGAGTCCGTCCGCTTCCCGTAGAATCCCCGGGCGATCATGCAGGCGACGACTCGGGGGAGCAGAAGTTGGCCGGCACGCGTGCACGTTGGACGAGCGAGCGGCTGTCGGCCAGGTCGGTCCTCCAGCCCAAGCAGGTGGCGAAGGCGCTGTTCCACCCGGCGTGGATCCCGGAGTCCCTCGACCCGTCCGTGGACCGGCTCAAGCGCGTACGCGTCATCGCGGGAGCGATCGCCGCCTTCGGTGTGTACACCTTCGTGCAGGGCAGGTTCGACTTCACGGAAGTGCTGGAGAACATGCTCACGGCGTCCGCCGTGCTGCTGTTCATCACGCCTCTGACCGTGGGCGTGATGCTCTTCGTGTGGCGGCGCACGGGAACCGTGCGCCAGCTCAGGACCCCCTTGTTCAACTCGCTCAAGCTGCTGTTGTTCTTCATCGGCACGGTGGTCTTCACGGTCTTCCTGTGGCAGCTGTCCACCTCGCTCGGCATGGCCGCGCTGCTCGTGGTCGGCCTGTCGGCCATGTGGCTGACCGGCGTCGTGGCGTACGGCGCGGTGCAGGTGTCGGGGAACTTCTTCGGCTCCGCCGCCGTGCACCGCTGTCTGCCGCCGCTGCTGGCCACGGTGACGACCTGGCTGATGGCCATCCCCGACCTGGTCACCGGTGATCTGCACGGGCTCAGCCTCACGATGGGCATCGTCTTCATCCTGGGCGCGCCGGTGACGGTCACGGCCATCGCGGTGCTGGAGATGAGCCGGCTGCGCCGCCGGTACGGGATCCGGCTGGGCGCGCATCCCGCGACGCTGCCGACGCCGCGCCCCGCGCAGCCGCCCGCGTACCCACCGCCCGGCGGGTTCGCACCGCCGCCCGGCCGGCCGTACGCGCCGCATCCGCCTCACGGGTCCCCTTACGTGCCGTTCCCGCCTCAGGGACACCCGTACGTGCCGAACCCGCAGGGCAGCCCCTACACGCCGAACCCGCAGGGCAACCCCTACACGCCGGGGACGCCGCACAACCCGCACCCGTATCCCTACGGCCCTGGGGCGTCCGGGTCCTGACCGTGCTCAGGACACCGCGCTCAGCGTGTCCGCCAGCCGTCTGCGGGCGGCGCGGGCGGCGGGCAGGGCGGCGAGGGCCGCGGCGCCCAGGACGGCGGCCACGCCGAACAGCACCAGCAGGACGGGGGACGGTCCCCGCGCGATGCCGGCGCCGATACCGCTGGACCTGCCCTGGGCGTCGATCAGCCAGTGCGCGAGAGGCAGCCCCAGCGCCGTGCCGACGACGACGGCGGCCAGTGCGGTGCATCCGGTGGCCGTCACCGTGACCGCGGTGATCTGCCGCGGGGTCAGCCCGATCGCCTTCAGCGCCAGCAGATCCCGCTCGCCCTCGCGCACGGTCCCGCCGATGGCGGTGAGCAGTTCGATGAGACCGATCAGCGCCAGTACGGCGATCAGCCCCGCGACGACCGCACGCAGCGGCGACAGCCCGTCGGCCGGGTTCGTCACCGCGTGCACGTCGATGTGCCCGTGCCCGGACGCGGTCAGCGCGGCGGCGACACGGTGCTGGTCGGCGCCCTGACGCAGCTGGAGCAGATAGAGGCTCGGCCGCAGCTCCGGGTCGTTCTCGCGCAGCGAGTCCATCGAGGTGGAGATGACCCGTCCGCTGTTCTCCGGCTCGATGCTGCGCCCCACGATGTGCAGGATCTGCGGGCGGTCGCCCACCATCATCCGGATCCAGACACCGACCCGCACGTCCAGCAGATCCAGCAGCCCCTGGCCCGCCACGGCCTCGTCGGGGCCGCTCGGGAGGCGCCCCTCCGCGAGGGAGAACGGGTAGGGGTGCTCATGCGTGCCGAGCCCGCGCAGCGCGATCGTGCCCGTCTGGCCGGGGGCCAGTGCGGCCACCTCGACGCCCGGGTGGACGGCGGTGACCTGCGGATTGCGGGCCAGCAGGGCCCGGACACCGGGCTCGCTCAGACTGTCGTCGGCCCGCACGGTGAGACCGGCGGCGAGACCGATCTGCTCGGGATCGCTGTGGAAGCGGTCCATGGTCGTCCAGGCGCTCATGGCCACCACGATGAGCAGCAGTGGCAGCGCCAGCCGGGCGACGGTGGCCAGCGAGCGGAGCCGCCGGGTGAACGCCTTGTGCCAGCCCAGGACCAGGGCCGACGGCAGCCGCAGCCCGAGCGCCCCGCGTGCCAGTCCCGAGAGCCGCCCGCCGAGCGGTGCCGCGGCGCGCAGTCCCGGAACCGGAGGCACCCGGCCGGCCCGCCATGCCGCGAGCCCGGTCGTCGCGGCGATGAACAACACAGCGGCGACCGGCACCGCGAACAGCGCCGCCGTGTATCCCGGCAGTCCCTGCCACACGCCGACCGCGTCCCCGAGGCGTCCGGGGATCCGGCTGCCCAGGCCCTCGGTGAGCGCCGCCGCGAGCACGGCGCCCAGCAGGGCGAACGCCACGTGCTGGAGCAGGAAGATCCGCACCACCTGGCCGGGGGTGAACCCGATGGCCTTCAGGACCGATATGTCGCGGAGGTGGCCGCGCACCCGGGTGCCGATCGCGCCGTGCACGGCGAGACCGGCGGCGACCAGGGCACCCAGCCCGAACAGGCCGAGGACCTGGCCGAGCAGCCGGTTGTCGCCCTGCGCCTCGGCCCGCGCCTGCTGCCAGGCGGAGACCTCGGTGACCGCTCCGGTGCCGAGCAGGGTGACGGCGCGCTGGACGGCGTAGTCCGTGTCCTCGGGATCGGTCAGCCGCAGCCCTGTCACCTGGCCGCCGGTGGTGCGCGGCAGCGCCGAGGGGAGCGCCCAGACGAGACCCGGTCGTTCCCCGGGGCTGTAGCGGGGCTCGGCGCTGTCGGCGACGCCCCGGACGGTCAGGGTCCGCGACGTGCCGGGCAGGGTGAGGACGTCGCCGGGCTCCGCCCACAGCGCCCGGGCGAGGCTGCTCTCCAGCACCACGCCGTCCGGCGCGCCGACGTCGAGCCAGCGGCCCGCGGTGAGCAGCGGTCGGCCGACGGCGGGAGGCTCGACGGTGCCGCGCAGCTCCACGGAGGCGCGGGTGCCGCGCGACTCAAGGGTGGCGCCGGCCGTCGGATAGGGGCCCGCCACGGACGTGACGCCGTCCACCTCCGCGAGTCTGCGCGGGTCGGCGGAGGGACCGGTGTGGATCCACACGTGCGCGCCCTGCGACTGGGTGAAGACGCGCTGCCACGGGTTGGTCGCGTATCCGAAGAGGGCGGCGGCCAGCAGCAGGGAGGCGACGATGCCCGCGGTGGCGAGGACGATGAACAGCGCCTCGCCGCGATGTGTGCGCAGATCGGCGTGAGCCCAGCGCAGGGTGGCTCGCACGACGGCTCAGTCCTTCAGTTCCAGCACGCCGGATATGCCCGGCGCGCGCGAGGGAGCGCCGCCGAGCTCCGCGTCGTCGGCGATGCGGCCGTCGAAGAAACTGATCACCCGGTCCGCGGCGCTCGCGAGGCGGGCGTCATGGGTGACGAGCACGATGGTCTGGCCCCGCTGGTGGAAGCGGGAAAGCAGCCGGGTCACCTCGCGGGTGCCCTTGCTGTCGAGGCTGCCGGCCGGCTCGTCGGCGAGCAGCAGCGGCGGATGGTTGACCAGGGCGCGGGCGAGTGCCACGCGCTGCTGCTCGCCGCCGGACAGCTCGCCCGGCATGCTGCGTTCCTTGTCCTCGAGGCCCAGCTCGTCCAGCAGCAGCTCGCGTTCGGCGCGGGCCTGCCGGGGGGAGACCCCGGCGAGCAGGGCGGGCAGTTCCACGTTGTCGGCGACCGACAGGTTGGAGACGAGGTTGAAGAACTGGAAGACGATGCCGATGCGGCGTCGGCGCTCCACGGCCCAGCGGGCCTCGCCGTACCCGTCGGCGCACTCGCCGTCCAGCCAGATGCTGCCGGCGTCCGGGCGCTGGAGCCCGCCGAGCAGATGCAGCAGGGTCGACTTCCCGGCGCCGGACGGGCCGGTGACCGCCACGAACTCGCCCTTGCGCACGGCGAGGTCCACACCGCGCACGGCATGGGCGGGGGCGCCCTCGCCGTAGTGCGTCTTGACCAGGCCCTCGGCCCGCAGCAGCGGAACCGGGTCGCTCGTGGTGCGCGGCCCGGGAACGGGATCGGCGGCGTTCATTCCAGCTCCTCCTGGCAGCGCTCCAGCCAGTCGAGGTCGGCCTGCAGATGGAGCATGGCCCCCTCGATGAGCAACTGGGAGATGCGGTTGTCCCGGTTCTCGGCCGCGGCGAGCTTCGACAGATTGCGCATGGTGTTCAGGTACTGGCGCCGCTGCTTGTTGATCAGGGCGATCTGGTCGGCGAGACCGGTCTGCGGTGCGAGCGCGAGCTTCATGAAGAACTCGTCCCGGACGCGCGGCTCGTCCGCCGTCTCCTCGTACCAGGCGCGCAGCGCCTCACGCCCGGCGTCGGTGAGGTGATAGATCTTCTTGTTCGGCCGGCTCGACTGCTCGACTTCCTCGCCCTCGATCAGGCCCGACTTCTCCAGGCGGCCGAGAGTCACATAGACCTGGCCGACGTTCGGCTGAGGGTACGCGGAGCCCAGCAGTTGCTCAAGGTCCTGCTTGAGCTCATAGCCGTGCGCCGGGCCACGCGCCAGCAGGGCCAGGAGGGGCAGCCGCACTCGTGCTCTCCTCCTCGGATCCTTGTAATGTGCCGCAGGCCCTAGTATCGCCCATACCTAACAGGTATACATGGCCTCTGACTCCGGGCGAAGGTGCCCGGCGCCGGTGTACAGGGAGGAACCTATGCGGTGGATGCATGCCGCCGGTAGGGGCCTCCTGGTGATGGCTGTCGTCCTGACCGGTTACGTCGCCTCCGGGGCGCGGGCCGACGGAGGTCGCGGCCCGGGTCGCGGCCCGCTCACCCTGGCCACCGCGGGGGACCTCACCGGCTACCTGGGGCCGCTGCTCGACGGCTGGAACCGCACCCACCCCGGTGAGAAGGTCACCCTCGTCGAGCTGCCGGACTCCGCGGACGAGACCCACGCGCAGATGACCACCGACCTGCGCGGCGGCGACCGCAGCCGCTTCGACGTCCTCAACATCGACGTCAGCTGGACCTCCGAGTTCGCGGCGGCGGGCTGGATCCGGCCGCTGCCGCGCGACCGCTTCCCGCTGAAGACCTTCCTGGACCCGGTGACCGACACGGCCACCTACGACGGGCAGTTGTACGCCGTCCCGTACGTCACCAACGCCGGGCTGCTCCTGTACCGCAAGGACGTGCTGGCCAAGGAGGGAGTCCCGCCGCCGCGCACCTGGGCCGAACTGGAGCGGGACGCGAAAACCATCGCACCGAAGTACGGACTCGACGGCTACGCGGGCCAGTTCCTGCCCTACGAGGGCCTCACCGTCAACGCGGCCGAGGCGGTGTACTCGGCGGGCGGCACGATCCTCGGGGGCGAGGGCACCCGGGTCACGGTGAACTCCGACGCGGCCCGCGAGGGCATCGGCTTCCTCGCGCGCGGGGTGCGCGAGGGCTGGATCCCGCAGCGGGCGCTGACGTACAAGGAGGAGGAGTCCAAGCAGGCCTTCCAGGACGGCCGGCTGCTCTTCCTGCGGAACTGGCCCTACGCGTACGTCGCCGCCTCGGCCAAGGGCTCCGAGGTGGCCGGCAAGGTCGGCGCCGTACCGCTGCCCGGACCGGACGGTCCCGGCAGGAGTGTTCTCGGCGGGTCCAACCTGGCCGTCAACACCCATGCCCGGCATCCCGACTCGGCCGCACGGCTGATCGCGTACCTGACCGGTGAGCGCGTCCAGCGCCAGGTCCTGACCCGCGGCGCGCTGCCGCCCGTCCGCGCCTCGCTCTACGACGACCCCGAACTGATCCGGCGGTTCCCCTACCTGCCGACGCTGCGCGCCGCCGTGGAGACGGCCTCCCCGCGCCCCAAGAGCCCGCACTACGACCAGGTCAGCCTGGTGGTGCAGGCCGTCGTGCAGGACGCGCTGACCGGGCACCAGACCCCCGAGAGCGCGGTGCGCCGGCTGGCGCGGGAGCTGGCCGCCATCTCCCAGCGCTAGTTACTTGTTAAGTAACGCCAAGGTCTCAACCTGTCTCCGGATGCCCGAATAAGTCCGCATATCCAGGGCCAACTTCTCAGTAGCTTGCGCCTCTTCGTTGACACCCTCGCGACACGCCTACTTAACATGCATGCATAACCGTAGGCACGCACAGACAGGTCAACGGGTGACGCTCAACACGCACCGCTGGTGGCGCGACGCAGTGATCTACCAGGTGTACGTCCGGAGCTTCCTGGACAGCACCGGGGACGGCATAGGCGATCTCGCCGGGGTCCGGGCCGGACTTCCCTACCTGAAGAAGCTCGGGGTCGACGGCATCTGGCTGAGCCCCTTCTACCCCTCGCCGCAGCACGACCACGGCTACGACGTCGCCGACTACTGCGACGTGGACCCGCTGTTCGGCGACCTCGCCGAGTTCGACCTGCTGATGACGGACGCCCGGCGGCTCGGCGTCAAGGTCCTCCTCGACATCGTCCCCAACCACTGCTCCAGCGAACACCCGTGGTTCCGGCAGGCGCTGGACGCGGCGCCCGGCAGCCGGGCGCGCGCCCGCTTCCACTTCGCCGAGGGCCGCGGACCGGACGGGGCCGAACCGCCCAACAACTGGCACGCCATGTTCGGCGGTCCCGCCTGGACCCGGACCACCGAGCGGGACGGCACCCCGGGCCAGTGGTACCTGCACATGTTCACGCCCGAACAGCCCGACCTGAACTGGCGCAACCCCGAGGTCGGCGCCCACTTCGAGCACGTCCTGCGGTTCTGGCTCGACCGGGGTGTCGACGGGTTCCGCATCGACGTCGCCGCCGGTCTCTTCAAGCACCCCGATCTGCCCGACTCGCCCGACCCCGAGGCCGACGCCCGTACCCGCGACTCGGTCAACCCGCTCGCCTGGAACCAGCCCGAGGTGCACGACGTATGGCGCCACTGGCGGTCGGTGTGCGAGGAGTACACCGCCCGCGACGGCCACGAGCGGCTGCTGGTCGGCGAGGTCTCCGTGCCGACGGCCCGTGAGCACGCCGAGTACGTGCGCCACGACGAGCTGCACCAGGCCTTCTTCTTCGACCTGCTCAGCGCCCCCTGGAACGCCGACGCCTTCCGCAAGGTCGTCTCCGAGGCCATGCAGGACATCGCCGGCACCGGTTCCACGGTCACCTGGGTGCTCAACAACCACGACCAGGTCCGCACGGTCACCCGCTACGGCGAACCCACCACCGAGGGGAGCGGCCTGGGCGCCGCCCGGGCCCGCGCCGCCGCGCTGCTGATGCTGGCCCTGCCCGGAGCCGCGTACATCTACCAGGGCGAGGAACTCGGGCTCCCCGAGGTCGTCGACCTGCCGGACGACGTGCTCACCGACCCGATCTACCGCCGCACCGGGAGCCGCGCCCGCATCCGCGACGGCTGCCGTGTGCCCCTGCCCTGGTCGGGCGCCGCCTCGCCCTTCGGCTTCACCTCCGGTGTCGAGGGCGCCAAGCCCTGGCTGCCGCAGCCCGCCTACTTCGCCGAGTACGCCACCGACCGCGCCCTCGCCGACACCCGCTCCTTCTGGCACCTCTATCGCGACGGTCTCCAACTGCGCGCCGGACTGCCCCAGTTGGGCGAGGGCACGCTGCGCTGGCTGGAGACACCGCCCGGCGTCCTCGGCTTCGTCCGCGGCGACGGCCTCGTCTGCGCCGTCAACTTCGGTACGGCGCCCACCTCCGCGCCGGTCTCCGGCACCCCCCTGTTGTCCAGCGGTCCCTGCGCGCCCGGCGTCCTGCCCGGTTCGACGGCCGCCTGGTGGATCAGCGACTGCACCAACCCCTGAGTCGCCTGCTCTTTGCACGCACGTCAATCCTCCTGCCCTCGAAGGGACATCAACGATGATGCGACGACGTACGACCCTGCTCGCGAGCTGCACCACCCTCGCCCTGGCCCTCGGCGCGACCGCGTGCGGCGGCGGCCCCGTCTCCGCCGGCGGCGGCAAGTCGCTGAGCGGACAGACGATCTCCGTGGCCGGTGTCTGGTCCGGCAGCGAACAGAAGAACTTCCAGAAGGTCCTCGACGCCTTCAGCGAGAAGACCGGCGCCAAGACCCAGTTCACCTCCACCGGCGACAACGTCTCCACCGTCGTCGGCAGCAAGATCGAGGGCGGCAACGCCCCGGACGTGGTCATGGTCCCGCAGGTCGGTGTGCTCCAGCAGTTCGCGAAGAAGGGCTGGCTCAGGCCGCTGTCCCAGAAGACCGAGCAGGCCGTGGACGCCAACTACGCGAGCGTGTGGAAGAACTACGGCAGCGTCGACGGCACTCTGTACGGGCTGTACTTCAAGGCCGCGCACAAGTCGACCGTCTGGTACAGCCCCGACGCCCTCGACCAGGCCGGCGTCAAGCCGCCGACGACGTACGACGCGATGCTGAAGGCCGGGCACACCGTCTCCGAGTCGGGCCTCGCGGCCTTCTCCGTCGCCGGACAGGACGGCTGGACCCTCACCGACTGGTTCGAGAACATCTACCTCTCGCAGGCCGGACCCGAGAAGTACGACGCGCTGGCCGCGCACAAGATCAAGTGGACCGATCCGACCGTCGTCGAGGCGCTCACCACCCTCGGCAAGCTGTTCAAGGACAAGCAGCTCATAGCCGGGGGCCAGAAGGAGGCGCTGAACACCGACTTCCCCGGCTCCGTGGAGAAGGTCTTCGGACCCAAGCCCGCGGCGGGCATGGTGTACGAGGGCGACTTCGTGGCCGGCGTCGCGAAGGACCAGTTCGGCAAGAAGATCGGCGAGGACGCCGACTTCTTCCCCTTCCCCGCGGTCGGCGGCGGCAAGGCGCCCGTGGTCAGCGGTGGCGACGCGGCCGTCGTGCTCAAGGACGGCAAGAACCAGAAGGCAGCCCAGAAGTTCCTGGAGTACCTGGCGACCCCCGAGGCGTCCGCCGTCTGGGCCGAGGCGGGCGGCTTCCTCTCCCCGAACAAGAAGCTCGACCTCGCCTCCTACGGCGACGACGTCACCCGTGAGACCGCCAAGTCGCTGGTCACCGCGGGGGATTCGGTCCGCTTCGACATGTCCGACCAGGCCCCCGCCGCGTTCGGCGGCACCAAGGGCACGGGTGAGTGGAAGATCCTCCAGGACTTCCTGCGCGACCCGTCCGACCCCAAGGGCACCGCGGCCGCTCTGGAGAGCGCGGCGGCCAAGGCGTACCAGGGCTGATCGACGTGACCGCCACGCTCCTGAAAGAGGCGAGCCCCCCGCCCGTCGGCATGGCCGACCGCAGGCGCCGGGCCCGCCGTCGCGGCCGGATCATCGCGATCGCGTTCGTCTTCCCGGCGCTGCTCATGCTCGGCGCCCTGGTCGTCTACCCGGTGCTGTTCTCCGTGGGGCGCAGCTTCTTCGACGCCTCGGGCACCCGGTTCGTGGGTGGCCACAACTACAGCGCGATGTTCCACGACCCCGCCACGATCAAGGCCATCCGCAACACCACCATCTGGGTGGTCGTGGCGCCGGCGCTGCTGACGGCCCTCGGCCTGATCCTCGCCGTGCTGGTCGAGAAGGTCCGCTGGGCCACGGCCTTCAAGCTGCTGCTCTTCATGCCGATGGCGGTCTCCTTCCTCGCCGCGGGCATCATCTTCCGGCTCGCCTACGACGAGGACCCCGACAAGGGCGTCCTGAACGCGGCCGTCGTCTCGGTGCACGACGCCTTCAAGGGCACCTCGTCGTACCCGACCGCCCGTGCCCGCGACGGCCAGGGCCTGACCAAGGGGGCCGACGGCTCCTACCGCACGACCGCCGCAGCGTCGCCCGGTCACGCGGTCGACCTCGGACTGGTCGGGGTCCTCGCCGACGACCTGCCCGGGGACGCACGGCCCGCCTATCCGGCGGCCGCGCGGAAGGCCGCTCCGGACGAACTGCGCGGCGTCGTCTACCTGGACTTCACGCGCGGCGGGGGAGGGGAGCAGGGCAAGGTCGACCGGCAGGAGAGCGGACTGCCCGGCATCGAGGTCGAGGCCGTGCGCGACGGGAGGACGGTCGCGAGCGCCACCACGGCGGCCGACGGCTCCTTCCGCTTCGGCGGCCTGGACTCCGGCTCGTACGCCCTGCGGCTGCCGGCGTCGAACTTCGCCCCGCCGTACGACGGGATCTCCTGGCTGGGTCCCGCGCTCGTCACCCCCGCCATCATCGGCGCCTACCTGTGGATCTGGACCGGATTCGCCATGGTGCTGATCGGCGCGGGCCTCGCCTCGCTGCCGCGCGACGCGCTGGAGGCGGCGCGGATGGACGGCGCGAACGAGTGGCAGGTCTTCCGCCGGATCACCGTGCCGCTCCTCGGGCCCGTCCTCACCGTGGTCTTCGTGACCCTCGTGATCAATGTGATGAAGGTCTTCGACCTCGTCTACATCATCGCGCCGGGCCCGGTGCAGGAGGACGCCACCGTGCTCGCGACCCAGATGTGGCTGGTGTCCTTCGGCGGGGGCAACGACCAGGGGCTGGGCAGCGCGCTCGGCGTGCTGCTCCTGCTCCTCGTCATCCCCGCCATGGTCTTCAACGTCCGCCGCTTCCGAGGGAGTCAACGATGAACGCGCTCAGGCGAGGGCTCGGCAACAGCCTGGTGCAGGCGTTCCTCGTGGTGGTGGGGCTGATCTGGCTCACCCCGCTCGCCGGGCTGTTCCTGTCCTCGCTGCGATCCGCCCAGGACACCGCGAAGGGCGGCTGGTGGACCGCACTGGCCGAACCGGGCCGGCTGTCCTTCGACAACTACTCGGCGCTGCTCGGCAACGCGGGCATGACGCAGGCCTTCTGGAACACGGTACTGATCTCGGTCCCGGCCACGTTCCTCGTCGTCGTCATCGCCGCACTCGCCGGATACGCCTTCGCCTGGCTGGAGTTCCCCGGCCGCGAGCCGCTCTTCCTGCTCGTGGTGGCCCTGCTGGTGGTGCCGGTGCAGATCGGTCTGCTGCCGGTGGCCAAACTCTTCGGCCAGCTGGGGCTGTTCGGCACGATCCCCGGAGTCGTCCTCTTCCACGTCTCCTACGGGCTGCCGTTCGCCATCTTCCTGCTGCGGAACTACTTCGCCGAGATGCCGCGGGAGATGCTGGAGGCGGCTCGCATGGACGGCGGCACCGAGTGGCGCATCTTCACGCGGCTCGTCCTGCCGGTCGGCCGCCCGGCGATCGCCAGCCTGGCGATCTTCCAGTTCCTGTGGGTGTGGAACGACATGCTCGTCGCGCTGCTCTTCGCCGACAGCTCCTCGCAGCCACTGACTGTGGAACTCCAGTCCCAGATAAGGCAGTTCGGCAGCAACATCGATGTGCTCGCGCCCGGCGCGTTCCTGTCGCTGGTGGTGCCGGTGGTCGTGTTCTTCGCCTTCCAGCGGCACTTCGTGCAGGGGGTGATGGCCGGGTCGGTCAAGTGACCCGGTCGCGGGTCACTCGACCGACGGGGGCGGCGGAGGGGTTCGAACCCCTCCGCCGCCCCCGTGTCACGCCGAAGCCGGCGGGTACAGCGAGCGCGGCAGCTGCGAGGCGGCCGCCGCGTCCAGGAGCCACAGCGTGCGGGAGCGGCCGTGAGCCCCGGCGGCCGGGGCCTGGATCTCACCCGCTCCCGAGAGCGCGATGGCAGCGGCCTGCGCCTTGTCCTCGCCGGCGGCCAGCAGCCACACCTCGCGCGCGGACCTGATCGCGGGCAGGGTCAGCGAGATCCGGGTCGGTGGCGGCTTGGGCGCGCCGTGCACGCCGACCACCGTCCGCTCCGTCTCCCGCACCGCGGGCAGCTCAGGGAAGAGCGAGGCCACATGGGTGTCGGGCCCGACGCCCAGCATGAGGACGTCGAACGTCGGCACCGCACCGTGGTTCTCCGGCCCCGCCGCCTTGGCGAGCTCGGCGGCGTACGCCTCCGCCGCCGCGTCCGCGTCGGCGCCGTACGGGCCGTCCGACGTGGGCATCGGGTGCACCCGGGCCGGGTCCAGCGGCACCGAGTCGAGGAGCGCCGCACGGGCCTGGGTGTCGTTGCGGTCCGGGTCGCCCTCGGGCAGGAACCGCTCGTCGCCCCACCACAGGTCGATGCGGCCCCAGTCGACGGCGTCCCGGGCGGGCGCGGCGGCGAGCGCCGCGAGCAGCCCGTTGCCGTTGCGGCCGCCCGTGAGCACCACCGACGCGTAGCCGCGGGAGGCCTGCGCGTCCACCACCTTCGTGATCAGCCGGGCCGCGGCGGCCTGGGCCATCAGCTCCTTGTCGCGGTGCACGACGAGCTGGGGAGTACTCACTCGGCTGCCGCCTTCTTCGCCGGGGCCTTCTTGGCGGTGGCCTTCTTCGCCGCGGCCGAGCCGGGCTTCCTGGCCGGAGCCTTGGCCGCCGGCGCCTTGGCGGCGGGCGCCTTCGTGGTGGTCCCGGCCGCGGCAGGGACTCCCTCGTCGGCCGCGCCGTCCACGTTCAGCCGGTCCACCCCGTAGCGGAGCGCCGCGGCGTACGTGTCGTCCGGGTCGAGACGGCGCAGCTCCTCCGCGATCAGCTCGGAGGTGTCGCGGCGCTTGAGCGCCACCGCTCGGTCGGGCTGCCCGTGGATGGACAGGGTCGCCAGGGTGCCGTCGGCGCGGTCCAGGACGATCGGGCCGCAACTCGTGCCCAGCCGGACGCCGGTGAGGCCGGGACCGGAGGACAGGGAGCGCGTGACGGGCACGTCGAGGCGGTTGGCCAGCCACATGGCGAGCAGCTCGCAGCTCGGGTTGAACTCCTCGCCCTCCACCTCCACGGCCTCCACCTCGCAGGTGACCTGGTCCAGGGCCGCGGCCAGCATCGAGCGCCAGGGCGTGATGCGGGTCCACGACAGGTCCGTGTCGCCGGGGGTGTACGCGTCGGCGCGGGCGCTCAGCTCCCGTACCGGCGACTCGGCCGCGTAGGTGTCCGTCACCCGGCGCTGGCCGAGCGCGCCCAACGGGTCCTTGGCCGGGTCCAGCGGCGCGTTGACCGGCCACCACACGACGACCGGCGCGTCCGGCAGCAGCAGCGGCAGGACCACGGAGTCGGCGTGGTCGGCGACCTCGCCGTACAGGCGCAGCACCACCGTCTCACCGGTCCCCGCCTCCGCCCCGAGCCGCACCTCGGCGTCGAGCCGTGACTTGGTGCGGTCGCGGGGGGAGCGCGAGACCCGCTTGATGACGACCAGGGTGCGCGAGGGGTGCTCGCGCGAGGCGTCGTTCGCGGCCTTCAGAGCGTCGTAGGCGTTCTCCTCGTCGGTGACGATGACGAGGGTGAGCACCATGCCGACGGCCGGCGTGCCGATGGCACGGCGACCCTGCACCAGCGCCTTGTTGATCTTGCTGGCCGTGGTGTCCGTGAGGTCCGTCTTCATGGCCGGCGCCAGCTCCGTCCGTCTCGTGCGAGCATCTCGTCGGCCTCGGACGGACCCCAGGTGCCCGACGGGTACTGCGCGGGCTTGCCGTGCCGGTCCCAGTACTCCTCGATCGGGTCGAGGATCTTCCAGGACAGCTCGACCTCCTCGGTGCGCGGGAAGAGGTTCGAGTCGCCGAGCAGCACGTCCAGGATCAGACGCTCGTAGGCCTCCGGGCTGGACTCCGTGAACGACTCGCCGTAGGCGAAGTCCATGGACACGTCCCGGATCTCCATCGAGGTGCCGGGGACCTTCGAGCCGAAGCGGACCGTGACGCCCTCGTCCGGCTGCACGCGGATGACGATCGCGTTCTGCCCGAGTTCCTCGGTGGCCGTGGTGTCGAAGGGCGAGTGCGGGGCGCGCTGGAAGACGACCGCGATCTCGGTGACGCGACGGCCCAGACGCTTGCCGGTGCGCAGGTAGAAGGGGACGCCCGCCCAGCGGCGGTTGTCCACGCCCAGCTTGACCGCCGCGTACGTGTCGGTCTTCGACTTGGCGTCGATGCCGTCTTCCTGGAGGTAGCCGATGACCTTCTCGCCACCCTGCCAGCCGCCCGCGTACTGCCCGCGCACGGTGTGCTTCCCCAGGTCCTTGGGCAGCCGCACCGCGCCGAGGACCTTGGTCTTCTCCGCGGCCAGCGCGTCGGCGTCGAAGGAGGCGGGTTCCTCCATGGCGGTCAGCGCCATCAGCTGGAGCAGATGGTTCTGGATGACGTCCCGGGCCGCGCCGATGCCGTCGTAGTAGCCGGCCCGGCCGCCGATGCCGATGTCCTCGGCCATCGTGATCTGCACGTGGTCGACGAAGGACCGGTTCCAGATCGGCTCGAACATCGTGTTGGCGAACCGCAGCGCCAGGATGTTCTGGACCGTCTCCTTGCCCAGGTAGTGGTCGATACGGAAGACCTGGTCCGGGGCGAAGACCTCGTGGACGACCTTGTTGAGCTCCTCGGCCGACTTGAGGTCGTGGCCGAAGGGCTTCTCGATGACCGCGCGTCGCCAGGAACCGTTCTCCTGGTCGGCGAGCCGGTGCTTCTTCAGCTGCTGGATCACCACGGGGAACGACTTCGGCGGCACCGACAGGTAGAAGGCGAAGTTGCCGCCCGTGCCCTGTGCCTTGTCGAGCTCCTCGATCGTGGAGCGCAGCCGTTCGAAGGCGTCGTCGTCGTCGAAGGTGCCCTGCACGAAGCGCATGCCCTGGACCAGCTGCTGCCAGACCTCCTCGCGGAAGGGCGTGCGGGCGTGCTCCTTGACGGCGTCGTGGACCTCCTGGGCGAAGTCCTCGTGGGCCCACTCGCGGCGTGCGAAGCCGACGAGCGAGAAGCCCGGCGGCAGCAGACCCCGGTTGGCGAGGTCGTACACCGCGGGCATCAGCTTTTTGCGTGACAAATCGCCCGTGACGCCGAAGATGACCAGGCCCGACGGCCCCGCGATACGCGGGAGCCGTCGGTCTGCGGGGTCACGCAGCGGATTGCTGCTCGACAAGGTTTCAGCCCTCCGACGGGGCGAGGCGCTCAAGCTCCGCCTCGGTCGACTTGAGCAGGTCGTTCCAGGACGCCTCGAACTTCTCGACGCCCTCGTCCTCCAGGAGCTGGACCACGTCGTCGTACGAGATCCCGAGCTTCTCGACCGCGTCGAGTTCGGCGCGGGCCTGCTCGTACGTGCCGGCGATCGCGTTGCCCCTGATCTGCCCGTGGTCCTCGGTGGCCAGCAAAGTGGCCTCCGGCATGGTGTTCACCGTGTTCGGCGCCACCAGCTCGTCCACGTACAGGGTGTCCTTGTACGCCTTGTCCTTGACGCCGGTGGAGGCCCACAGCGGACGCTGCTTGTTGGCCTGCGCCTTGTCCAGGGCAGCCCAGCGGTCGGAGGAGAAGACCTCCTCGTACGCCTGGTAGGCGAGCCGCGCGTTGGCGACGCCGGCCTTGCCGCGCGCGGCCTTGGCCTCGTCGGTGCCCAGCGCGTCGATGCGCTTGTCGATCTCGGTGTCCACGCGGGACACGAAGAAGGACGCCACGGAGTGGATCTTCGACAGGTCCAGACCCCGCTCGCGGGCCTTCTCCAGGCCGGCGATGTAGGCGTCCATCACCTCGCGGTAGCGCTCCAGCGAGAAGATCAGCGTGACGTTGACGCTGATGCCCCGGCCGATCGTCTCGGTGATCGCCGGGAGGCCCGCCTTGGTGGCCGGGATCTTGATCAGGGTGTTGGGACGGTCCACCAGCCAGGCCAGCTGCTTGGCCTCGGCGACGGTCGCCTTCGTGTTGTGCGCCAGACGCGGGTCGACCTCGATCGACACCCGGCCGTCCTGGCCGCCCGTCGCGTCGAAGACCGGGCGCAGGATGTCGGCGGCGTCGCGGACGTCCGCCGTCGTGATCATGCGGATCGCTTCTTCGACGGTCACCTTGCGGGCGGCGAGGTCCGCGAGCTGCTGCTCGTAACCGTCGCCGCTGCTGATCGCCTTCTGGAAGATCGACGGGTTGGTGGTGACGCCCACGACGTGCTGCTGGTCGATCAGTTCGGCGAGATTGCCGGACGTGATCCGCTTGCGCGACAGGTCGTCCAGCCAGATCGCGACGCCTTCCTCGGAGAGGCGCTTGAGTGCGTCTGTCATGGAAATTGCATCTCCTACGTGTCGTATTTCAGCGTCAGCGCTGGACTGCGGCGATCGATTCCCGTGCTGCGGAGGCGACGTTCTCGGCAGTGAAACCGTATTCGCGGAAGAGCACCTTGCCGTCGGCCGAAGCACCGAAGTGCTCCAGCGAAACAATGCGGCCGGCGTCCCCGACGAACCGGTGCCACGTCAGACCGATACCCGCCTCGATCGCGACCCGCGCCTTCACCGACGGCGGCAGGACGCTGTCCCGGTACCCCTGGTCCTGCTCGTCGAACCACTCCACCGACGGCATGGACACGACCCGCGTCGGCACGCCCGCGGCCTGGAGCTGCTCGCGCGCCTCCACCGCGACGTGCACCTCGGAACCGGTGGCGATCAGGATGACCTCGGGCGTGCCGCCCTCGGCCTCGAACAGCACGTAACCGCCCTTGGCGGCACCCTCGTTCGGCTCGTACGTCGGCACGCCCTGGCGGGTCAGCACCAGGCCGTGCGGGGCGCCCTTGCCGAACACCTTCGTGTAGCGCTTGAGGATCTCGCGCCACGCGATCGCGGTCTCGTTCGCGTCCGCGGGACGGACGACGTTCAGACCCGGGATGGCGCGCAGCGAGGCGATGTGCTCGACCGGCTGGTGGGTCGGGCCGTCCTCGCCCAGACCGATCGAGTCGTGCGTCCACACGTACGTGACCGGCAGGTGCATCAGCGCGGAAAGGCGCACCGAGTTGCGCATGTAGTCGGAGAAGGTGAGGAACGTACCGCCGTACACACGGGTATTGCCGTGCAGCGTGATTCCGTTCATCTCCGCGGCCATCGAATGCTCACGAATACCGAAGTGGATCGTGCGGCCGTACGGGTTCGCCTCCGGCAGCGGATTGTCCGCCGGCAGGAACGACGACGTCTTGTCGATGGTCGTGTTGTTCGAGCCGGCGAGGTCGGCGGAGCCGCCCCACAGCTCGGGGATGACGGCGCCGAGCGCCTGGAGGACCTTGCCGGACGCGGCACGCGTGGCCAGACCCTTGCCCGCCTCGAAGACCGGGAGCTTCTCCTCCCAGCCCGCCGGCAGCTCGGCCGCGGAGATGCGGTCGAACTCGGCCGCGCGCTCCGGGCTGGCGGTACGCCAGGCGGCGAAGCCCTTCTCCCACTCGGCCTTGGCCTCACGGCCCCGGTCGAGCGCCCCGCGCGTGTGGGCGAGGACCTCCTCGGAGACGTCGAACGACTTCTCCGGGTCGAAGCCCAGGACGCGCTTGGTGGCCGCGACCTCGTCGGCGCCGAGCGCCGAGCCGTGCGCCGCCTCGGTGTTCTGCGCGTTCGGGGCGGGCCAGGCGATGATCGAGCGCATCGCGATGAACGACGGCCTGTCGGTGACCTTCTTCGCGGCCTCGATGGCGTTGTAGATCGCGTGCGGGTCCAGGTCGCCGTCCGGCTTCGGGGCCACGCGCTGCACGTGCCAGCCGTACGCCTCGTACCGCTTGACCGTGTCCTCGGAGACCGCGGTCTCCGTGTCGCCCTCGATCGAGATGTGGTTGTCGTCCCACAGCAGGATCAGGTTGCCGAGCTCCTGGTGGCCGGCCATCGAGGACGCCTCGGCGGAGATGCCCTCCTGAAGGCAGCCGTCACCGGCGATGCAGTAGATGAAGTGGTCGAAGGGCGACTCGCCCTGCGCGGCGTCAGGGTCGAACAGGCCGCGCTCGTAGCGGGAGGCCATCGCCATGCCCACGGCGTTGGCGACACCCTGGCCGAGCGGACCGGTCGTCGTCTCGACGCCCTTCGTGTGCCCGTACTCCGGGTGGCCGGGGGTCTTGGAGCCCCAGGTGCGGAAGGACTCCAGGTCCTCCAGCTCGAGGCCGAAGCCGGCCAGGTACAGCTGCGTGTAGAGCGTCAGGGACGAGTGGCCCGCGGACAGCACGAACCGGTCTCGCCCGACCCACTCGGGGTCCGCGGGGTCGTGTCGCATCACCTTCTGGAAGAGGGTGTACGCGGCCGGAGCCAGGCTCATCGCCGTACCGGGATGGCCGTTGCCGACCTTCTGTACGGCATCGGCGGCCAGGACGCGGGCGGTGTCCACGGCCCGCTGGTCCAGCTCGGTCCAGTCCAGGTCTGTGGTGGTCGGCTTGGTGCTCACCCTGGGTCAGGGCTCCTCTCCACATGTCACGCATGTCGAATACCGGTGCACTGGGCGCCCACCGGCGTTGTCGAGCCTACCCCCGTAAGTACGTGCGTTTTTTCGAGTCATTCCAGACTGCCGGGACTCTTCGGGATCCGCCTCCCGACTGGTCCGATCCGTGTCAGGCAACTGAATACGGAGCCGCTCGTCCGAGTGCTCAATCGAGTGCCGCTCGGCTCTTCCAGCGGCGCCGCCCAACACGACCCCACCCCCGCGAATGTCGGGGTCTGGGCAACGTCTACAGTGGCGTGGTACGCGCGAGCCTTTACCGGGACTTCACACGGGGAGGCTTGCTGGGATGTCTCTGTCAGGGGTGTGCGTGACGGCCGTCGAATCCCGTCCAGCGGGTGTGGGCACCTCCCGCGCCCTCAAGGCCGTGGGGGAGCTCGAGTCGAGCAGCAGCCGAGGCCGGCGGCCGTTCGGGGCCCGCGTGAAAGCGTTCGTGGCGCTGACCAAGCCGCGCATCATCGAACTGCTGCTGATCACCACCGTTCCGGTGATGTTCTTGGCCCAGCAGGGTGTGCCCGACCTGAAGCTGGTGCTCCTCACCTGCCTCGGCGGCTATCTCTCCGCGGGCGGCGCCAACGCGCTGAACATGTACATCGACCGTGACATCGACGCCCTGATGGAGCGCACCTCGCAGCGCCCGCTGGTCACCGGCATGGTCAGCCCCCGCGAGTGCCTGGCCTTCGGCATCACGCTGGCGGTCGTCTCGACGCTCCTGTTCGGCCTGACCGTCAACTGGCTGTCGGCATGGCTGTCGCTCGGCGCGCTCCTCTTCTACGTCGTCGTCTACACGATGATCCTCAAGCGCCGTACGTCGCAGAACATCGTGTGGGGCGGCATCGCGGGCTGTCTGCCGGTGCTCATCGGCTGGTCGTCCGTCACGAACTCCATGTCGTGGGCGCCGGTCATCCTCTTCCTCGTCATGTTCTTCTGGACGCCGCCGCACTACTGGCCGCTGTCCATGAAGGTCAAGGAGGACTACGCGCGCGTGGGCGTGCCGATGCTGCCGGTCGTCGCCAGCAACAAGGTGGTCGCCCGCCAGATCGTCATCTACAGCTGGGTGATGGTCGTGGTCTCCCTGCTCCTGACCCCGCTCGGCTACACCGGCTGGTTCTACACCGCGGTGGCCCTCGCCGCCGGCGGTTTCTGGCTCTGGGAGGCGCACGGTCTGCAGAACCGTGCCAAGGCCGAGGTGACGGGCGCGAAGCTCAAGGAGATGCGCCTGTTCCACTGGTCCATCACCTACGTCTCGATCCTCTTCGTCGCCGTCGCGGTCGACCCCTTCCTGCGCTGATTCCCCACTGACGACACACCATGGGTGGGGTGCGTGGCCAAGGCCACGCACCCCACCCGTCGCTGTTTGATCTACCCGTCGGTAGCATCCTGGCCATGGCAGACACGCAGCAGGTTGACGAGAGCACCGGCGCCGCCCAGGACGCCAAGGCCGAGCGCAAGGCGGCCAAGCTCGCCCAGCGGATCTCCGCGTTCTCCAAGGAGCACGGCGGGGCCGAGGGACAGGTCGCGTACATCGGGCAGAAGGGCGCCCGGATCGTCCTCGTCGGCGAGGACGGCAACTGGGGCGACCTCGTGGCACCCACCTACGCCATCGCCGAGCAGGCCGTGCAGAAGGCCGGGATCACCGTCCACGAGGAGTTCGACGGGGAGTTCGCCGCCAAGGTGAGGACCGGCCGGTACGAGTGGACGCGGATGGCGGGCATCCAGGTCGGCGGACCGAGTAACGGCTGACAACCGTCGACCGTTCGTACGGGGTGTGCGAGAGCAACACCTGACACCCGGTTCACCCGTTAGGACCTGAGAAGACACGGTCCAGTCGCGGGAGTCCGGATGATCGAAACGCCGTCCCTCGTGGACCAGTACTGCCACGGCGTACTGCGGACGGAGCTGGGCCTCGGCACGTTCGAGGCCCACCTTGCCCGGACCGAGGGGCCGCCGGCCCCCGGCACCACCTTCTTCGACACCCAGACGGGCTTCGCCGTACGCCGCTGGTGTCCACCGCTACTGGGCCTGGAACCGCACTGCCCGCCGGCCCGCTATCTCGCGCGGCGGCGCGAGCTCGGCGTGCTGGAGTCGGGCCGCAGACTGCTGCGCGGCAGCGGCATCACGACCTATCTCGTGGACACCGGACTGCCCGGCGACCTCACCGGGCCCGGCGAGATGGCCTCCGCGGGCGCCGCCCGGGCGCACGAGATCGTCCGGCTCGAGCTGCTCGCCGAGCAGGTCGCCGACACCTCCGGCACCGTCGAGTCCTTTCTCGCCAATCTCGCCGAGTCCGTCCACGGCGCCGCCGGGAACGCGGTGGCCTTCACCTCCGTGGCCGGAGTGCGGCACGGTCTGTCGCTCGCGCCGGAACCGCCCGGCCCCGGGGAGGTGCGGGGCGCCGCGGGACGCTGGCTGGCCGGCCGCCGCGTGGGCGGGACGCTCAGCGATCCGGTGCTGCTGCGCCATCTGCTGTGGATCGCGGTCGCCTCGGGCCTGCCCCTGCAACTCCACGCCGGCCTCGGCGAACCGGGCCTGCGCATCGACCGTACGGACCCGGTCCTGCTCACGGACTTCGTGCGCGCCACGGCCGGCCTGGGCACCGATCTCGTCCTGCTGCACGGCTACCCGTACCACCGGCACGCGGCCCATCTCGCGGGTGTCTTCCCGCACGTGTACGCGGACCTCGGCGCCGCCCTGGTCCGTACCGGGGCGCGGGCGGCGGCCGTCCTGTCCGAGATCCTGGAGCTGGCGCCCTTCGGCAAGCTCCTGTTCTCCAGCGGCGCGCACGGTCTGCCCGAGCTGCACGTGGTGGGCGCCCGGTTGTTCCGTGACGCGCTGGCGCGGGTGCTCGGCACCTGGGTCGCCGAGGGCGCGTGGTCCCTGGCAGACGCGCAGCGGGTGGCCGGCCTGATCGCCGCGGGCAACGCGCAGCGGGTCTACGGGGTCGAATAGCGCCACGCCCTTTCACCGGTCGGTGCGGGCACTCCAGACTGTGCGGATGACCGACGACGCCACCACCACCCGGTTACTGGACCGCTTCCGCACGGATCTGCGCCCCTTCGCCCCGGTCGCCCTCTGGGCGCACGGCTCGCTGGCCGGGGGCGACTACCAGGAAGGGCACAGCGACCTCGACCTGATCGCGGTCCTGGAAGGGCCCGTCACGCTGCGCACGCTGCGCGGACTGACCCGGCTGCACCGGCGTCTGCGCACCGCCGAACCGCTCGCCGTGAAGCTGCACTGCAGCTATCTGACCCCCGGCAGCACGGCCGGCGCGGGACTGTCGCACGTCACCTGGGCGCACAACGGGCTGATGAGGCGGCCGGTCACCCCGGTCACGCGCCGCGAACTCCAGGCGTTCGGTCTCGTCCTGCACGGTGAGCCGCCCGAAAAACTGCTGCCGCCCGTGCCGGACGCGGAGCTGCGTTCCTTCGTCGTGCGCGACCAGAAGGAGTTCTGGCGGCCCGCGCTCGACAAGGCCAGGCGGTGGGAGCAGGACGTGTGGGTCGACCTCGGCATGGTCACCTTCGCGCGGGCGACGGTCACGCTGCAGGACGGGCGTCTGATCTCCAAGCGCGAGGCCCTGGAGCTGCTGCCGGACCTCGGCGCGCCCGGCGTCGTCGTCGACGACATCCGGCGGCGGCGCTACGGCGACCCGGCGCCGCAGGCCGACGGGTGGGCGGCACGGCGGGCCGGCCTGACACGGAGTTTTCTGGGCCCGGCGATCGACGGTCTGGTGGCCGCGCACGAGCCCGTCACGGGCGGCTGACGGCCCACGCCCGTCGACGAGAGGCCGCGGCCCACGCGCGCGTGGGCCGCGGCGCGGGGCTCACGCGCGGGTGAGTGCCGACTCCGCCGAGGGGCCGGGCAGGTCGCAGGCGACGTCCGGGCGTTCCCGCAGCGAGAGCAGGACGCGCAGCACCGCGATCCAGACCAGGCAGGACCCGAGCATGTGGAGGCCCACCAACGCCTCGGGCAGGTCCGTGAAGTACTGGACATAGCCGATGACGCCCTGGGCGAGCAGGACGAGGAAGAGGTCGCGGGTCCGGTGCAGCGGGCCCTTGGGGGCGTCGACCGCCTTGAGCACGAACCACAGGGCGAAGGTGAGCGTCACCACGATCCAGGCCAGCACGGCGTGCAGCTTGGCCACGTTCTCCCAGCCGACGTGCATGCGGTCGACCTCGCTCGAGTCGCCGGCGTGCGGGCCCGCACCGGTGACGACCGTGCCGATCGCGATCAGCAGGACCGCGGCGGCGACCAGGAACCACACGAGCTGCTGCACCGACTTGCCGACGAGCGGACGCGCCTCGGCGTCGCCCTCGCGGGTGCGCTGCCACATGAGGGCCGCGACGGTGATGAGCGCGGTGGAGAGCAGGAAGTGGGCGGCGACCGTGTACGGGTTGAGGCCGACCAGGACGACGATGCCGCCGAGGATCGCGTTGCTCATGACGATCCAGAACTGCGCCCAGCCGAGCCGGGTGAGGCTGCGCCGCCACGGCTTCTGCGAGCGGGCGGCGATGATCGCCCAGCCGACGGCCGCGCACAGCACGTACGTCAGCATGCGGTTGCCGAACTCGATGGCGCCGTGGAAGCCCATCGCGCTCGTGGCGGTGAGCGAGTCGTCGGTGCACTTCGGCCAGGTCGGGCAGCCGAGGCCGGAGCCGGTGAGCCGTACGGCGCCACCGGTGACCACGATGACGACCGCCATCACGAGCGCGGCGAGGGCCGCGCGCCGAACGGTCCGGGACGTCGGGGTCCAACGTCCGGCGATGAAGGCGAGGGGGTTGCGCACCGCGCTGATCGCGTCGGCTCGGGTCACGTTTGGCACGCACACCATCGTAGGGGGCCGCTTGTGCACGTCTTCACGAGGGCCCCGCACCCGGGCATATCGCTACTCCCAGCGGAAGAACCGGCCCGCCGCGGCGAGGCCCACGACGGCCCAGCCGGCGAGGATGCCGAGGTCGCCCCACGGCATGCCCGCCCCGTGCTGGAGCACGTCGCGCAGCCCGTCGGAGAGCGCGGAGATCGGCAGCAGGCCGAGGACGTCCTGGGCGCCGGACGGGAACTTGTCGAGCGGCACGACGACCCCGCCGCCGACCAGCAGGAGCAGGAAGACGAGGTTGGCGGCGGCCAGTGTCGCCTCCGCCTTCAGGGTGCCCGCCATGAGGAGGCCGAGCCCGGAGAAGGCGGCCGTGCCCAGCACGAGCAGGAGCAGCACGGCGAGGGGGTTGCCGTGCGGCGACCAGCCCAGCGCGAAGGCGATCACCGTGAGCAGCACGACCTGGAGGACCTCGGTGACCAGGACCGACACGGTCTTCGCGGCCATCAGGCCCCAGCGGGGGAGCGGGGAGGAGGCGAGCCGCTTGAGGACGCCGTAGCGCCGCTCGAAGCCGGTGGCGATGGCCTGCCCGGTGAACGCGGTGGACATCACGGCGAGCGCAAGGATGCCCGGCGCGAGGAAGTCGACCGCCTCGCCCTTGCCGGTGTCGACGACGTCGACCGAGCTGAACAGCACCAGCAGGAGCGTCGGGATGACGACCGTCAGCAGGAGCTGCTCGCCGTTGCGGAGCAGCATCTTCGTCTCCAGCGCCGCCTGCGTGCCGATCATGCGGGGCAGGGGTGCGGCGCCGGGCTTGGGCGTGTAGGTGCCGGCGGTGGTCACGAACGCAGCTCCTTGCCGGTCAGTTCGAGACGGTGTCCTCCCGGGGGGCGACCCCCGGACCCCCGGCCGACGTAGAGGCGAACCCGGGTCATGCGCGCAGCTCCTTGCCGGTCAGTTCGAGGAAGACGTCTTCGAGGGTGTGGCGCTCGACGGAGATCTTCTCCGGCAGCACTCCGTGCTGGGCGCACCACGAGGTCACGGTCGCCAGCAGCTGGGGGTCCACCTTGCCGGTGACCCGGTAGGCGCCGGGTGTCAGCTCGGCGGCCGTGCAGTCCGCGGGCAGGGCCTTCAGCAGGGAGGCCACGTCGAGTCCGGGGCGGCCGGTGAACCGCAGGGTGTTCTCGGCGCCGCCCCGGCACAGCTCGTCGGGGGTGCCGTGGGCGATGACCCTGCCGGTGTCGATGATCGCGACGTCGTCGGCGAGCTGCTCCGCCTCGTCCATGTGGTGGGTGGTGAGGATGACGGAGACGCCGTCGTCGCGCAGGTCGCGGACCAGGTCCCAGGTCGCGTGGCGGGCCTGGGGGTCGAGGCCGGCGGTCGGCTCGTCGAGGAAGACGAGCTCGGGGCGGCCGACCACGGCCATGGCGAGGGCGAGCCGCTGCTGCTGGCCGCCGGACAGGCGCCGGTAGCTGGTACGGCCGCAGCTGCCGAGGCCGAGCCGCTCGATGAGGGTGTCCACGTCGAGGGGGTGGGCGTGCAGCCGGGCCACGTGGCGGAGCATCTCGTCGGCACGGGCGCCGGAGTAGACGCCGCCGGACTGGAGCATGACGCCGATGCGGGGGCGCAGCGCGGCGGCCTCCCGGACCGGGTCGAGGCCGAGGACGCGCACGGTGCCCGAGTCGGGTCTGCGGTAGCCCTCGCAGGTCTCGACGGTGGTGGTCTTGCCGGCGCCGTTGGGGCCGAGTACGGCGGTGATGCCCGCCTCGGCCACCAGGTCGAGGCCGTCCACCGCGGTCTTCGTGCCGTACCGCTTCACCAGGGCCTGGACCTGGACGACGGGCTCGCTTCGCATGAGGCGCAATTCTAAGGACGTCGTCGGGGTGCCGGGGCGCCGGGGGCCGTATCGACCGCGAGCTCGCGCGGGCGGTGCAGCGCCAGCCAGCGCTCCGCGTACGCCACGGCGTCGGCGACCGGGAAGAGCCGGGCGTCGGCGGCGCCCACGGTGCCCCGGACGACGGGGCGGTCCCGTTCGTAGTCGGAGCCGAGCGCGTCGAACCCGTCCGAGGTGATCGACACCTCACGGACGGTCCGCCAGCCCTGCGGGGACGGCCGCCCCACGTCGACGACGGGCGACGCGATGCGGTACTCGGCCAGATGGAAGCTGGTGCAGGTGTCGTAGCCGGCACCCAGCAGCAGGACGCGGGCGCCGTCGGCCTCCAGGCGGGCCAGCGGGCTCCGCTCGCCGAGCCGGCAGTCGGGCGCGTGGCCGTCGAGGATCGCCGCGGCGCGTGGACCGAGCGCCGCGAACGAGGTCTCCGGGTGCGCGCTGCGCAGGGCGCCCGGCCAGTTGCGCACGGTCTCCGGGATCACACCGACACCACGGGTGGGGGTCACCCGCGGGTCGTACACGGGCATGGTGGCGCGGATGGTCGCCCACCACTCCTCGGGTACGGGCGGATTGCCCCACAGCGCCGGATCGGACAGGTCGCCGGACTGCGTGGGGACCACCAGGGTGCCGTCGGGACCGAGCGTGTCGAGCAGTGCCTGGACGGCGGCGACCGGGCCTCCGTTCACCCAGCCGAGGGCGCTGAGCGAGGAGTGCACGAGAAGTGTCTCCCCGGGCCGCACCCCGAGCGCGCGAAGGCCCGCGGCGAGGGTGTCCCGAGTGACGAGTGGGCCGGTCGGAGGGGGTGTGGGCATGGTTCGGGAGTCTCCCGGACGGTCTGTCCCCGCGCCACCGAATTGATCGATCAAAGATCGTTTCCGCAGGTCACCTTAGGTATACCTAAGTGATGCACGGCACCGTCGGCCCGTCGGGGCGCGGCTTGTCAGGCTCTGAGGAATTACGCAACAATGGCGTTGTGAAAAACGTTGGCGAGGCTCCGCGAGAGGATCTCGCGGCCGGGTTGCCCACACGCAACCGGGTCGCGCGGTCCATCCTGGATCACGGCCCGTCGACCGTGGCCGACCTCGCCGGGCGGCTGGAGCTGACCCAGGCCGCCGTGCGCCGTCACCTCGACGCACTCGTCGCCGACGACGTGGTGGTCGCGCGCGAGCAGCGGGTCTACGGAGCGCGTACCCGTGGCCGTCCCGCCAAGGTGTTCGCCCTGACGGACTGCGGCCGGGACGCCTTCGACCAGTCCTACGACAAGCTCGCCGCCGACGCCCTGAGCTGGATCGCGGCCCGCGAGGGCGGGGACGATGCGATCCTCTCCTTCGCCCGCGCCCGGATCGCCGCGCAGGCCCGCGCCTACCGCGAGGCCCTCGACGCCGCGGACCCCGAGGAGCGCACCGAAGCGCTGGCCAAGGCCTTGAGCGCCGACGGGTACGCTGCTACGGCGCGCAGCGCGCCGCACCCCCAGCGGGGCGAGCAGCTCTGCCAGCACCACTGCCCCGTCGCCCACGTCGCCGAGCAGTTCCCGCAGCTGTGCGAGGCGGAGACCGAGTTCTTCTCCCAGTTGCTCGGCACGCACGTCCAGCGGCTGGCGACCATCGCCCACGGCGACGGGGTGTGCACCACGTTCATCCCCAAGATTTCCAAGAACACCGACAACGCATCTGCAAGCACGGCCGGGAGGAACCCCGCATGACTCTCCCCACGGAGACTGCCCACCCCGAACTCGAGGGTCTGGGCAAGTACGAATACGGCTGGGCCGACTCCGACGAGGCCGGCGCCTCTGCCAAGCGCGGTCTGAGCGAGGAAGTCGTCCGGGACATCTCGGCCAAGAAGAACGAGCCGGAGTGGATGACCAAGCTCCGCCTCAAGGGCCTGCGTCTCTTCGACAAGAAGCCCATGCCCAACTGGGGCTCGGACCTGTCGGGCATCGACTTCGACAACATCAAGTACTTCGTACGTTCCACGGAGAAGCAGGCGGAGTCCTGGGAGGACCTGCCCGAGGACATCAAGAACACGTACGACAAACTCGGCATCCCGGAGGCGGAGAAGCAGCGCCTCGTCGCCGGTGTCGCGGCCCAGTACGAGTCCGAGGTCGTCTACCACCAGATCCGCGAGGACCTGGAGGAGCAGGGCGTCATCTTCCTGGACACCGACACGGCGCTGAAGGAGCACCCGGAGCTCTTCAAGGAGTACTTCGGCACCGTCATCCCCGTCGGTGACAACAAGTTCGCCTCGCTGAACACCGCCGTGTGGTCGGGCGGCTCGTTCATCTACGTGCCGAAGGGCGTGCACGTCGAGATCCCGCTCCAGGCCTACTTCCGTATCAACACGGAGAACATGGGCCAGTTCGAGCGGACGCTGATCATCGTCGACGAGGACGCCTACGTCCACTACGTCGAGGGTTGTACGGCGCCGATCTACAAGTCGGACTCCCTGCACTCCGCGGTGGTCGAGATCATCGTGAAGAAGGGCGCCCGCTGCCGCTACACGACCATCCAGAACTGGTCGAACAACGTCTACAACCTGGTCACCAAGCGCGCCGTGGCGTACGAGGGCGCGACCATGGAGTGGATCGACGGCAACATCGGCTCCAAGGTCACCATGAAGTACCCGGCCGTCTACCTGATGGGCGAGCACGCCAAGGGCGAGACCCTGTCCATCGCCTTCGCGGGCGAGGGCCAGCACCAGGACGCCGGCTCCAAGATGGTCCACATGGCGCCGAACACCTCGTCGAACATCGTGTCGAAGTCCGTGGCGCGCGGTGGCGGTCGTACGTCCTACCGCGGTCTGGTCGAGATCGGCGAGGGCGCGGCCGGATCCAAGTCGAACGTGCTGTGCGACGCACTGCTCGTCGACACCATCTCCCGCTCCGACACGTACCCGTACGTCGACGTCCGTGAGGACGACGTGTCCATGGGCCACGAGGCGACCGTCTCCAAGGTCTCCGAGGACCAGCTCTTCTACCTGATGAGCCGTGGCCTGACCGAGTTCGAGGCGATGGCGATGATCGTGCGCGGCTTCGTCGAGCCGATCGCCAAGGAACTGCCCATGGAGTACGCCCTCGAGCTCAACCGGCTGATCGAGCTGCAGATGGAAGGCGCGGTCGGCTAACCCCGCCCCATCGGTCAGCACACGTCTTACTCAGAAAGCGAGCACTACGACAGCCATGGCTGAGGCTCAGAACTCCCCCACTCTCGGCTCCGCTCGAGCGGGGGGGCCCCCACCGCTGGGATCCACCACCGCCGGCCAGATCGCGGTGGCCGCCGAGTCGACCGTCGCCACGCGCATGAGCGCGCCTCCGTCCTTCGACGTGGCGGACTTCCCCGTCCCCCACGGCCGCGAGGAGGAATGGCGGTTCACGCCGCTGGAGCGGCTGCGCGGGCTGCACGACGGCACCGCCGTCGCGACCGGCGACGGCGTGAAGGTCGACGTCGAGGCGCCCGAGGGCGTCGTCGTCGAGACCGTCGGCCGTGACGACGCGCGGCTGGGCAGGGCCGGCACCCCCGTGGACCGCATCGCCGCCCAGGCGTACTCGGCGTTCGAGAAGGCCGGTGTCGTCACCGTCCCCAAGGAGACGGTGCTCACCGAGCCGATCCGCATCGCCGTGCGCGGCGAGGGCGGAGTCGCCTACGGCCACCAGGTCATCGAGCTCGGTGCCTTCGCCGAGGCCGTCGTGGTCATCGACCACACCGGTGACGCGGTGCTCGCCGCCAACGTCGACTACATCCTCGGCGACGGCGCCAAGCTCACCGTGGTCTCCGTCCAGGACTGGGACGACAAGGCCGTCCACGTCGGCCAGCACAACGCGCTGATCGGCCGGGACGCCGGTTTCAAGTCGTTCGTCGTCACCTTCGGCGGTGACGTGGTCCGGCTGCACCCGCGCGTCGCCTACGCCGGCACCGGCGGCGAGGCCGAGCTGTTCGGCCTGTACTTCACGGACTCGGGCCAGCACCAGGAGCACCGTCTCCTCGTCGACCACAACACCCCGCACTGCAAGTCCAACGTCGCCTACAAGGGCGCGCTCCAGGGCGACGGCGCGCACGCGGTGTGGATCGGTGACGTGCTCATCGAGGCCAAGGCCGAGGGCACCGACACCTACGAGATGAACCGCAACCTCGTCCTCACGGACGGCGCCCGGGTCGACTCCGTGCCGAACCTGGAGATCGAGACCGGCGAGATCGTCGGCGCGGGCCACGCCTCCGCCACCGGCCGCTTCGACGACGAGCAGCTGTTCTACCTGATGGCCCGCGGCATCCCGGCCGGTGAGGCCCGCCGCCTGGTCGTCCGTGGATTCTTCGCCGAACTGGTCCAGCAGATCGGCGTCGACGACATCGAAGAGCGCCTTCTCGTGAAGATCGACGAGGAGCTGGAGGCGTCGGTCTGATGACCACCACCTTCGTACGCGCCTGTGGACTGAGCGAGCTGGAGGACGACACCCCGAAGCGGGTGGAGCTCGACGGCACGCCGGTCTCGGTCGTCCGCACCGAGGGCGAGGTGTTCGCGATCCACGACATCTGCTCGCACGCGAACGTCTCCCTCTCCGAGGGCGAGGTGGAGGACTGTCAGATCGAGTGCTGGCTGCACGGCTCCAGCTTCGACCTCCGTACCGGCAAGCCGTCCGGCCTTCCCGCGACGCGCCCCGTCCCCGTATACCCCGTAAAGATCGAAGGGGACGACGTGCTCGTCTCCCTCACCCAGGAGTCCTGAGGAACCCATGGCAACGCTTGAAATCCACGACCTGCACGTCACCGTCGAGGCCGACAACGCCACGAAGGAGATCCTCAAGGGCGTCGACCTCACCGTGAAGCAGGGCGAGACCCACGCCATCATGGGCCCCAACGGCTCCGGCAAGTCGACTCTCGCCTACTCGCTCGCGGGCCACCCGAAGTACACCATCACCGGCGGCACCGTCACCCTCGACGGTGAGGACGTCCTGGAGATGTCCGTCGACGAGCGCGCCCGTGCCGGCGTGTTCCTGGCGATGCAGTACCCGGTCGAGGTCCCCGGCGTCTCCGTCTCCAACTTCCTGCGCACCTCCGCCACCGCGATCCGCGGCGAGGCCCCCAAGCTGCGCACCTGGGTGAAGGAGGTCAAGGAGGCCATGGAGCACCTCCACATGGACCCCTCCTTCGCCGAGCGCAACGTGAACGAGGGCTTCTCCGGCGGTGAGAAGAAGCGTCACGAGATCCTCCAGCTGGAGCTCCTCAAGCCGAAGATCGCGATCCTCGACGAGACCGACTCCGGCCTGGACGTCGACGCCCTGCGCATCGTCTCCGAGGGCGTCAACCGCGTCCGCGAGACCGGCGAGGTCGGCACCCTGCTGATCACTCACTACACGCGCATCCTGCGCTACATCAAGCCCGATCACGTCCACGTGTTCGCCGGCGGCAAGATCGTCGAGTCGGGTGGCCCCGAGCTCGCCGACAAGCTGGAGAACGAGGGCTACGAGGCGTACACGAAGGGTGGCGCATCCGCGTGACACAGCTGCCGGGCCTCCTCGACACCGAGGCGATCCGCAAGGACTTCCCCATCCTGGACCGTCAGGTCCACGACGGCCGGAAGATCGTGTACCTGGACAACGCGGCGACCTCGCAGAAGCCGCGCCAGGTGCTGGACGCCCTCGCCGAGTACTACGAGCGGTACAACGCCAACGTCCACCGCGGTGTGCATGTGCTCGCCGAGGAGGCCACGGCGCTGTACGAGGGCGCGCGCGACAAGGTCGCCGCGTTCATCAACGCGCCGAGCCGCGACGAGGTGATCTTCACCAAGAACGCCTCCGAGTCGCTCAACCTCGTGGCCAACATGCTCGGCTGGGCCGACGAGCCCTACCGGGTCGACCACGAGACCGAGATCGTCATCACGGAGATGGAGCACCACTCCAACATCGTGCCGTGGCAGCTGCTGTCGCAGCGCACGGGCGCGAAGCTGAAGTGGTTCGGCCTCACCGACGACGGCCGCCTCGACCTCTCCAACATCGACGAGGTCATCACCGAGAAGACGAAGATCGTCTCCTTCGTGCTGGTGTCGAACATCCTGGGTACCGTGAACCCGGTCGAGGCGATAGTGCGCCGCGCCCAGGAGGTCGGCGCCCTGGTCCTGATCGACGCCTCGCAGGCGGCACCCCACATGCCCCTCGACGTCCAGGCCCTCCAGGCCGACTTCGTGGCCTTCACCGGTCACAAGATGTGCGGGCCCACGGGCATCGGCGTGCTCTGGGGCCGCCAGGAACTGCTCGAGGACCTGCCGCCGTTCCTCGGCGGCGGCGAGATGATCGAGACCGTGTCGATGCACTCGTCGACCTACGCGCCGGCGCCCCACAAGTTCGAGGCGGGCACGCCCCCGATCGCGCAGGCGGTCGGGCTCGGTGCGGCGATCGACTACCTGTCCTCGATCGGCATGGACAAGATCCTCGCCCACGAGCACGCCCTCACCGAGTACGCGGTGAAGCGGCTCGCGGAGGTCCCCGACCTGCGGATCATCGGCCCGACCACGGCCGAGGACCGCGGTGCCGCGATCTCGTTCACGCTGGGTGACATCCACCCGCACGACGTGGGCCAGGTCCTGGACGAGCAGGGCATCGCCGTCCGCGTGGGGCACCACTGCGCACGTCCGGTCTGCCTGCGGTACGGAATTCCTGCGACCACGCGAGCGTCGTTCTATCTGTACTCCACGCCGGCCGAGATCGACGCGCTGGTGGACGGCCTGGAGCACGTCCGGAACTTCTTCGGCTGAGGGGCTGGCTGAAACGTGAAGCTTGATTCGATGTACCAGGAAGTCATCCTGGACCACTACAAGCACCCGCACGGGCGGGGCTTGCGGGATGGCGATGCCGAGGTGCACCACGTCAACCCGACGTGCGGCGACGAGATCACGCTGCGCGTGAAGTACGACGGCGAGCGGATCGAGGACATCTCGTACGAGGGCCAGGGCTGCTCGATCAGCCAGGCCTCGGCCTCCGTACTGAACGAACTGCTCGTCGGCAAGGACGTGTCCGAGGCGCAGAAGGTCCAGGAGACTTTCCTGGAACTGATGCAGTCCAAGGGCAGGGTCGAGCCCGACGACGCGATGGAGGAGGTGCTGGAGGACGCGGTCGCGTTCGCCGGTGTCTCCAAGTACCCGGCCCGGGTCAAGTGCGCCCTGCTGAGCTGGATGGCGTGGAAGGACGCGACGGCCCAGGCACTGGGTGACGAGCCCGACAAGGCTGCGAGGAAGACGGCATGAGCGAGAACGAGACCCTGACGACGAAGCCGGCCTCCGAGGAGGAACTCCGCGAGGCGCTGTACGACGTCGTCGACCCCGAGTTGGGCATCGACGTCGTCAACCTCGGTCTGATCTACGGGATCCACATCGACGACGCGAACATCGCGACGATCGACATGACCCTGACGTCGGCGGCCTGTCCGCTCACCGACGTCATCGAGGACCAGGCCAAGTCCGCCACGGACGGCCTCGTCAACGAACTGCGCATCAACTGGGTCTGGATGCCGCCGTGGGGCCCGGACAAGATCACGGACGACGGCCGCGAGCAGCTTCGCGCCCTCGGCTTCAACGTCTGAGCAACCCCCGCGTCCGACGCGCGAGTCGACGACGGCCCCCGGCAACCGTGCCGGGGGCCGTCGTCGTGTCGTGCCCCTCCCGCTCCGCGCGGCCGGCGTTCACACGGCTTTCTCAGTGGCCTCCCAGGGCGGGCTCATCGGGGCGCGACAGCGTGGGGCCGTGCCAGAATCCGTGCGCCCCGTCTTCGTCCTCGGCTGTCCCCGCTCCGGGACCACCCTTCTCCAGCTGATGCTGCACGCGCATCCACGGATCGCGCTGCCGCCCGAGACGCGGTTCGTCCTGCCGGCCTACGAGGGGAGGCTGGGTTTCGGCGACCTCCGGGAACGCGAGAACCGGGCCGGTCTGGCGCGGTGGATCACCGGGCGCCGACAGACCCGGTTCCACGAACTGGGCGTGGACGCCGGGCAGGTCGCGCGGCGCATCAGCGACGGTCCCCCGACGCTCGGATCGGCACTCGGCATCACCTTGAAGGCGTACGCCGAGGAACACGGGAAGGTCCGCTGGGGCGACAAGCGGCCCGCGTACGCCCTGCATGTCGCCGAGCTGCTGCGGCTGTTCCCCGACGCCCAGTTCGTCCATCTCGTCCGCGACGGACGTGACTGCGTCGCCTCGCTGCTCGGCATGCCCTGGTGGCACCGCGGCTTCCACGAGGCCGTGGCGACCTGGTCGCAGGTCATGGACACCACCCGCGGGCACGCCGGGACACTCGGCCCCGGCAGCTGGCACGAGCTGCGCTTCGAGGACCTGGTCGCCGATCCCGAGGGCCGGCTGCGGGAGGTGTGCGGCTTCCTGGGGGAGGAGTACCACCCCGTGATGAGCGAGCCGCACCGGATGGCCGGGGTGGCGGTGCCCGCGCGCAAGACCTGGCACCGGCGCACCCACGGCAAGCTCGACGTCTCGCGCGCGGGCAGCTGGACGACCCGGCTGACACCCGCTCAGATCGCGCTGTGCGACGACGTGCTGGGCGACCGCCTCGTCTCCCGGGGGTACCCGCTCGCCGGCGCCGTCCGGCCCGACCCCGCCGAGCTGCTGCGCTACCGGCGCGTGGAGTTCTCGCGACGGGCCGCCCACGCCAAGCGGAGGCTGCTCGACCGCGTGGCGCGGGTGCGGGAACCGAATCCCGTCGCCTGCAGTCCGGCCGCCCTGTCCGGGGCGGCGCGGAGCGCTTCGTGACCCGGCAGTCCCTCAGACGCGCGGGTTGGCCTCCGCCGCCCGCAGCAGGACGTCGGCGAGACCTTCGCGGCGGATGCGCCGGTCGATGTAGAGCAGGGTGGTGATCAGCGGCATGAACACCATCGTGAACGCCTGGGCGACGACGCTGAGGACCGTCGAGAGCGTGAACGACAGGCCCAGGTGCGGCAGGCTCTGCGCGAACGCGTCCGACATGCTCGTGGGCTGCGGCGACGAGGGGTCGTAGGGCTGGGGGCTGGGCGTCGTGAACACCGTGGGGATGCGCAGCACCAGCGAGACGATCAGCACGGTCAGTCCGCCGAGCAGCGTGATCCCGAACGTGCGCCACCAGGCGCCCCGGATCAGCCGCATCGACCGCCGCAGCGCCTCGACCGGCCGGGCGGCCTCCAGCACGGCGGCGGCCGGGGCGAAGGAGAAGAGCACCCAGAGCCAGACCGTCAGCGGCATGGCCAGCAGCAGGAGCAGGAAGAAGATCCCGAACAGGCTGTCGCTGCCGGCGAGCAGCGCCGCGAAGAGCGAGACGGCCATCGCGGCGAACAGCAGCATGGGGATCAGCAGGATCAGCCCCATGAGCAGGTTCACGCCGAGCACGGACAGCGTGCGCGGCCAGGAACGCCGCCACACCTGGCCGATGCCGGCCCGCCGGCCGAGGACCGCGTCGTGCAGGGTGGCGACACAGGACGCCTGTACGAAGGCGCTCGCGACCAGCACGGCGATCATCGCGAAGGCCCAGACGCCGCCGAAGGCGACCAGGACGGGCTGGACGTCGCTCCAGCGCGGGCGCCGGTCGCTGTCGTACAGGACGTCCAGCCGGTCACTCACCGAGAAGTACGCGAGGACGGCCGCGCCCCCGATCAGCACCACCAGGGCCAGCTGGGCCAGCGCCGCGAGCCCGAACAGCGGCTTGGCGTACCGGCGCATCGTCGTGAAGGCACCGCCGAAGACATGGTCCACGCCGAGCGGGGCGAGGGGTATCACCCCCGGCTTGGGCGGCGGGGGCGGCGGTGTCCAGCCCCAGCCCGCCGGAGGGCCTCCGTACGGCCCCGCTGGTCCCCACCCCGATGTGTCCGACATTCTTCTTGCGCTCCCATGCTCCGGGAGTCCGACGACTCCGCCCCCACTGTGATGATCGCGAACGATATCCGGTGCGCCGCCCGGTGCCCATGGGGGAGGGGGGAGCAGTTTGTGTACGGGCGTACGCATCGATAAGTACACTCGTACGCATGGGATATGTGCTGCTCGGCGGAGCCATCGCCGCGGAGGTGGCCGCGACCACCGCCATGAAGTACAGCGAGGGTTTCAGCAGGCTGTGGCCGTCGCTGGTGACCCTCCTCGGGTACGTCGTCGCGTTCGCGCTGCTCGCCCAGACGCTGAAGACCGTCTCGGTCGGCACGGCCTACGCGATCTGGGCGGGTGTCGGCACCGCGGTCATCGCCGCGATCGGCATGGTCTTCCTCGGGGAGGGGATCGGCGCGGCCAAGCTCGCCGGGATCGCCCTGATCATCGGCGGGGTCGTGCTGCTGAACCTCGGCGGTGCGCACTGATGGCCCGCCGGTACGACCCCGAGCGACGGCAGCGGATCATCGACGCGGCGATCCGCGTCGTGGGCGCCAGGGGAATCGCCGGGCTGAGCCACCGGACCGTCGCGGCCGAGGCCGATGTGCCGCTCGGCTCCACCACCTACCACTTCAGGACGCTCGACGAGCTGATGGTCGCCGCCCTGCGCCAGGCCAACGAGGGCTTCGCCAAGGTCGTCGCCGCGCGCGGCGCGCTGGAGGACCCACGGACCGACCTCGCCTCCGACCTCGCCGGTCTGATGGGCGAGTGGCTCGCGGGCGATCCGACCGGCGTGGAGCTGGAGTACGAGCTCTACCTCGCCGCTCTGCGCCGCCCGGCCCTGCGTCCCGTCGCGGCCGAGTGGGTCCAGAGCCTCGTGGACCCGCTCGCCCGGCGCACCGACCCCGTGACGGCGCGGGCGCTGGTCGCCCTGATGGACGGGATCTGTCTCCAGGTGCTGCTGACCGGCACGCCGTACGACGAGGCGTACGCCCGCGAGGCGCTGCGCCGGCTCATCGGCTGACCGCACACTCCGTGCACGGGCCTGCGGTCCGGCGGCGTGCGGCCGGCGCTTCGGTCCGGCGGCGTGCGGCCGGCCGTTGAAGGGACCGCACCCGGACGTCCGTCGCCGACATGGACGACGCGGCGGTCCCCGAAGTCGCCCTGGTCGGCAAGGAGCGAGCGGCCCCGACGCGGAGCCGGGCGGACCGTGCGCCCGCACGCTGAGACGCCGGGCACACCGGTTCGCCCGCGCGGCCCCCGCCAAGTTAGGTTTCACCCATGACCGACACGACTGCTACTCGCACCACCGGCGCCGTCGCCGCCGGGCTTGCCACCGTCACCGCCGACGGCACCGTCCTCGACACCTGGTTCCCCGCTCCCGAACTGTCCGCCGAGCCCGGCCCGGCCGGCACCGAGCGGCTGTCCGCCGAGCGCGCCGTGGAGCTGCTCGGCGAGGGTGCGGCCAAGGCCGTCGGCCCGGACGCCCGTCGTGGCGTCGAGGTGGTCGCGGTCCGTACGGTCATCGCCTCCCTGGACGACAAGCCGCTCGACGCGCACGACACCTACCTGCGGCTGCACCTGCTCTCGCACCGCCTGGTGAAGCCGCACGGCCAGAGCCTGGACGGCATCTTCGGCCACCTCGCCAACGTCGCCTGGACCTCGCTCGGTCCGGTCGCCGTCGACGACGTCGAGAAGGTCCGGCTGAACGCCCGCGCGGAGGGGCTGCACCTCCAGGTGACGTCGATCGACAAGTTCCCGCGCATGACGGACTACGTCGCCCCGAAGGGCGTCCGCATCGCCGACGCCGACCGGGTCCGCCTCGGCGCGCACCTCGCCGAGGGCACGACGGTCATGCACGAGGGCTTCGTGAACTTCAACGCGGGCACTCTCGGCACCTCCATGGTCGAGGGCCGTATCTCCGCGGGTGTCGTGGTCGGCGACGGTTCCGACATCGGTGGTGGCGCCTCCACGATGGGCACCCTCTCCGGCGGCGGCAACGTCCGCATCACCATCGGCGAGCGCTGCCTGGTCGGCGCCGAGGCGGGCGTCGGCATCGCGCTCGGCGACGAGTGCGTGGTCGAGGCCGGCCTGTACGTCACCGCGGGCACCCGCGTGACGATGCCCGACGGCCAGATCGTCAAGGCCCGCGAGCTCTCCGGCGCCTCCAACATCCTCTTCCGCCGCAACTCGGTCACCGGCACGGTCGAGGCCCGGCCGAACAACGCCGTGTGGGGCGGACTCAACGAGGTCCTGCACAGCCACAACTAGCTCGGCCCGCGCCGTGTGCCCTCCCGCCGTCCGCGGGAGGGCACACGCGTCATCGGGGCAGGCCCGCGGTGAACTCGGCCAGCGCCGTGAAGTCGTCCTCACCGAGACCGAGCCGGGGATCGACGTGGCGCAGCAGCGCGGGCGCGGGGTGGCGGGCGGCGACGTACGCGTCGTCGGCCGGGCTCTGTTCGTCGTCCACCCAGGCGAAGGGGCGGTCCTGCGCGTACGCGACGATCCGCTCCGTCTTCCAGTGCACTCCGTCGGGCCGCTCGGCGAACAGGGCGCCGGTGAAGTCGACGTACGGGATCTCGGGCAGCCCGATGACGGGACCGATCCAGCGGTTCGCCGCGTCCATCCAGGTGGTCGCCCAGCACAGGTCGTAGTCGAGGGCGAGGAGCGCCCGGCCGTGGTCGGGGTGCAGCCACACCCGCAGCGGCCTGCCCGGCGTCAGCGCCACCCGGATCGTCGTGTAGCCCGCCGGACGGCGCTCCGGCTGGGCCGCGTACGGGTTGAGAGGCCCGTCGACGTCGAGGAACAGCAGCGGTCGGCTCACCTCGTCACCGTAAGGGACGCCCGCCGGGACCTGCTCCGAAATTCTTCCCGGGGCCAGGCATAGCGGCGGCCGGGCGGGGGCGTCACAAGGGGCACAGGGGCGGTTCACCGGAGCCGCCGGGGAAGAGAAGGTGACGATGGATGCCGAGGCGCAGGAGAGCTTCCGACAGTTCGTGGCCAACCGGTCGTCGGCTCTGCTGAAGACCGCGGTGCTGCTCAGCGGCGGCGACCGGCACGCGGCCGAGGACCTGCTGCAGAACGCCCTGATCAAGGCCGCCGGACGCTGGCACCAGATCGACGAACCCGAGGCGTACGTACGGCAGATCCTGTACCGGCAGCAGGTGGGCCGGTGGCGGCTGAAGTGGCCGCGACGCGAACTGAGCGTCGCGGAGCCGCCCGAGACCGCGCCCGGCGCGGACCTCTCCGCCGCCGCCGAACTGCGCGTCGTGATGCGTGGGGCGCTGGCCCGGCTGACCGCACGGCAGCGCACCGTGCTGGTGCTGCGCTACTTCGAGGACCTGCCCGAGGCCGATGTGGCCCGGCTCCTCGGCTGCTCCGTCGGAACCGTGCGTTCCACGACCCATCGCTCGCTCGCCCGGCTGCGGAGACTCGCTCCCGAACTGGCCGCGCTCGGCCAGGGGCGCGAGCCGCAGCCGCCGTCCCGTGACTTCTCGCCCGTGGAGGTACACCGGTGAACGTCGAAGAACTGATCCGCGACACGTTCCGGGAGCAGGCCGAGGACGATCCGCGCACTCCGCCGGGATTCGCCGACCGTGTGCTCGCCGTCCGCCGGCGCCGCAGGGCTCGTACGATCGCCGGCGCCGCGCTGGCGACCGTGGCGGCCATCGCCGTGACGGTGGGCGTCCCGCGGCTCGACGGCGGCGGGCAGGACGTGCGTCCGGCGGGCCCGGTCGACCGGAGCGCTGACATCGTCGCCCGGCCCGATCAGTATCCGCCGCGCGACATGGTCGCCGCGGGCGGCACCGTGCTCGCCGCGTTCAGCGTCCAGTCGCTGGTGAAGCAGCCGGACAAGGACGAGGTTCTCACCCGCACCTACCAACGGCTGGACCGGAAGACCGGACGGTATGTGAAGGACACCCGGTGGTCCGTCATCGACACCGCGCCGAGCTCACGGACCGCGGCCGTGCTGGAACGCACGCTCCCCGCCCGGCGCGTCGGACTGCTCGACCTGACGACCGGTGAGATCCGCCGCTGGATCCCGGTCCCGCAGGGCGTCGCCGGTGTCGCGCTCTCGCCCGACGGCAGGAAGATCGTCGCGACGACGTACTCCAGCGATCCGGACCGGCGCTACTGGAGCCACAGGATCGAGACCTCCGGTCCCGACGGTGAGAAGGGCTGGATGCTGAAGGGCGTGGCCTGCCGTACCGGTTTCAGCATCATCGACGTGGCCTCCGGGCGCACGGAATGGCACCGGGCGCCGGACTGGAAGGACGAGTGGGGACGCTCGCAGGGCGGCCGCTGGGACTTCCGCTTCAGCGCCGACAGCACCCTGCTCTACGAGCACATCGTCACCCAGCCCCACCGCCAGTACCACGATCTTTCGGGCAGGAGCGTGGCCACGCCCGTGAACGAGAGGAAGTTCGAGCTCGATCTGGCCGGATACTCGCCCGACAAGAAGTTCCTGGTCCATCCGTCGGGAGTGCGGGACATGACGACCGGCAAGGACGTGCCGAAGGTGTCCGACTACATGGCGCTTCTTGCCTGGGCCGACAACAAGAGGCTCATCGTCTTCGAGAACAGCCGGCACGGCGACCATCCCCACCGGCTCGCCCTGCTCACCCTCGGCTCGTCCAAGGTCGTACCGCTCACCGCCTACGGGCCGCAGATGATGAACGAAATGGGCTCCTGGGAGCCCTTGTTCAGCGCCCGCTGACCGCCGTTCCGCCCACGCCGGTCGCCTCCCGGTGAGCCGCCAGCAGCCCGTCGACCGCCTCCCGGCCGGCGGGCCGCAGCGGCGCCCGCACCGGACCGGCGGGCAGCCCGAGCGAGTTGAGCAACGCCTTCGCCGTGACCGCTCCGGGCAGACCGGCGGACATCATCGACTCCACCAGCGGGAGCACCTGCCGCTGGCCCTGGGCGGCCATGGCGGTGTCGCCGGCGTCGAACGCGTCGACGATGGAACGGAACTGACGAGGCACCACATTGGCCACCGTGCTGACGTAACCGGCCGCGCCGATCGCGTACAGCGCGAGGACGTACTCGTCGCAGCCCGCGTAGTACGCCAACTCGGTGCGGGCCAGCACCTTCTGGGTGCCCAGCAGGTCGTACGCGCAGTCCTTGACCGCCACGATCCTCGGGTGCCGGGCGAGCCGGATCATGGTCTCCGGCTCGATGCGGGTGCCGGTGCGTCCCGGGATGTCGTAGAGCGCGAGAGGCAGCCCGACGGCGTCCGCGATGTCCAGGAAGTGGGCCTCCAGCGCGTCCTGCGGGGGCCTGCTGTAGTAGGGGGAGACCACCAACAGGCCGTCCGCTCCTGCCTTTTCGGCCTGAAGCGACAGGTCGACCGTGTGCCGCGTGTCGGCGGTGCCCACCCCCGCCACGAGCGCCGCCCGGTCGCCCACCGCCTCGCGCACCGCCCGCACCAGCGAGGCCTTCTCCGCATCCGTCGTGGTCGGGGACTCACCGGTGGTGCCGGACAGCACCAGGCCGTCGCAGCCCTCGGTGACCAGCCGGTCGGCGAGCCGCTGGGCACCGTCGAGGTCGAGTGTGCCGCTGTCCGTGAAGGGCGTGATCATGGCGCACAGGGCGCGGCCGAACGGTGCGGCGTGCGCCGGCGCCGGCGTCGTGGAGTCGGTCGTGGCAGTGGTCATGACGGTAGTCTCGGCACCTCGACCGTGAAGCTCCACTTAATTCTTCTACGAAGTGCAAGCAACAGATGCTAAGCAGTGCCGGCTCCGTCCGCCGGGCGTGCGCCCGCGAGAAGCGGCGGCCCTGGTGCCAACTCGCCCTGTTGTGGGTCACTATGGCCCGGACGACAGTCGTCGGCAGATCGCGGGAGGCGTCATGAGGCTGGGCAAGGCACTCGCCACCGGAGTCGCGGAAGAACAGGACCGGACGCAGGAGGACGGACTTCGACTGCCCGAGGCGGTCGAGGAGCCGGAGACGTCCGTGCCCGAAGAGGTCGCGGCCGGCCGATGAGGCTGCGGCTCCCCGAGGAACGCCCGACGGAGCCGCCGACCGGATACAAGATCGCCCACCCGATGCTGTCCCAGGACGGCACCCGGGCCGGGTTCACCGGTGTGTCGCTGGGCGGTGCGCTGCCGTACGGAGTGCTGGACGAGGCGCGCTGCGTCTACGGACGGCGGCATCGGGCGCCGCACCGCCGCTGCGACTGCGGCTTCCACTGTGTGCACGACCGGGCCACCGCCGAGGCGCTGTTGTGCACCGCGGAGCACCGGGCGGCCGTGCTTCTCGAAGTCACCGTCCTGGGTGCCTACATCCGCTTCGAGCGGGGTTTCCGGTACGCCCGCCAGCGGGTACGGACCGCGACCGTCGGCCCGTGCTCCTGCGGTGCCGTGGCCGGTGCCCTCGCCGACGCCGGCTGGGGGAGGCCAGGGTGGCGCGCGCTCGCGGCGGCGTGCGCGGGCTGTGTGCGCGGGCGTACGTCCGTGTCGCTCGCCGCGTTCGCCCGGCTGGCCGGAGACGGACTGCGGGTCGTGGCGGGCCGCGGTGCGCAGCCCGCCACGGAGCTGCCCGAGGGGCTCGGTGTCCCCGAACTCGTCGCGGAGGCCGCCCTGTTGCAGGCCCGGCTCGACTGGTTCCAGACGCAGCTGACCCGGCTCGACGAACGGCCGGCCGGCGGGGAGGAGTGAGGGAGGCGCCGGGACGGGCTTGACCTCGACCACGGTCGAGGTCGAAGGGTGGTCGGTACGTCCTTGACGGCCGACCACCGGAGGCCCGTATGACCCGCCGTACCCACGCGCACCCCGACCCCGCCGACCCGCGCGTCGGCGCGCCCTTCTTCAGCGTCTGGAGGCTGGGCACACCGCTGCGCCGGCAGCAGGCGGCCGAAGCCGTCGCCCGGGCCTGGGAGCGCCGCCCCTGGCCCGCCGACGGGCTGCTCGGCCACCATGTGTACGCCGGGCACGACGCCTCCCGTCTGCTGCACTACGCGCAGTGGACGAGCGAACAGGCCCACGAGGCCTACGTGAAGACGCACCGTCAGGAGCGCGCCGACGAGATCGACACCGCCGTCCCCGGCATCGAGCGACTGGGGCCCGGCCGTTTCCGGCGCTACCGCGGCGTCGGTCCGGCGGATCGCGACGGACGTGTCCCCGGCTGCGTCGTGATCGTCGACGTGGAGTTCGAGAGCCCGGACCCCGGCCGGCAGCGTGCCTGGGTCGACGCCGTCCTCGAAGCGCTGGACGGCGAGCCGAACCCGCATCCCGGCGGCATCGGCGCCCACTTCCACCTCGGCACCGACGGCACCCGGGTCCTCAACTACGCCGAGTGGGAGAGCGCCGAGGCCCACCTCGAGGCCCTCGCCGCGCCCGGCGACGGGATCGGCTCGGCCACGGCCCTGTGGGAGCGGGTCCGGAGCTGGCCGGGGCTGAAGAGCAGCACGGTCACCCGGTACGAGCACCTCTACGGCCTCGTACCCGACTGACCCCCCGCACCGGCGGCCCACGGCTCGACCGGCCGTGCCGGTGAGGCGCGTCCCCGGAGGCCCACGGCTCGCCCCGCCCACGCGGCCGCCGCCCGACTCGCCGAACATTTCATCCGTCTGGACAAAAAAAGTTTTCGGTGAGACGGTGGGGTCATGTTGGACGTGACCGTGATCGAGGACGCAGAGGCCGCCGCCGTCTCGCTGGACCCCGTGCGGGCCCGGCTGCTGGCCGAGCTGGCCGCCGGGCCCGCGTCGGCCGCCATGCTGGCCGGCAAGGTCGGACTGCCCCGGCAGAAGGTGAACTACCACCTCAAGGCGCTGGAGCGGCACGGCCTGGTCGAGCTGGCGGGGGAGCGCCGCAAGGGCAACGTGACCGAGCGGCTCATGCGCGCGACCGCCGCCTCGTACGTCATCTCACCGCTCGCCCTGTCCGCCGTGCAGCCCGATCCGGACCGCTTCCGCGACCAGCTGTCCGCCCGCTGGCTGCTCGCCCTCGGCGCCCGGCTGGTCCGGGACGTCGGCTCACTGGTCACCGGTGCGGCGAAGGCCCGCAAACGGCTGGCGACCTACGCGCTGGACGGCGAGGTCCGCTTCGCCTCGGCCGCCGACCGTGCGGCCTTCGTCCAGGAGCTGACGGCCGGAGTGAGCGCCCTGATCCGCAAGTTCGACGCTCCCGGCGCCGACGGCGGACGGGACCACCGGATCGTCGTCGCCCTCCATCCCACGGTCAAGGACCCCGCCGGGACCGGCACCGCCACGACGGACCCCGCGGTGACGGAGAGGGCGGTGACGGAGGCGGCCGGCGCGGAGACCGCGATCGCCGAGGCCGCCGACACCGGCCGGCCCACCCCTGAGAACGACCCCGAGACCCACTGAGCAGGAGCCCCCATGTCCAAGGAATTCGAGATCGCCCGCGAGTACGAGGTCGACGCCACGCCCGAACAGGTGTGGGACGCCCTCACCACCGGTACCGGGGGCTGGCTGTGGCCCATGGAGTTCGACGGCGAGCGTCGTGTGGGCCCCTTCGGATCCACCCTCACCAACTGGGACCCGCCGCACCGGCTGACCTCACGCAGCGAGGACGTCGGGTTCCCCACCCAGAGCCTCAACCAGCTGGACAACACCATCGAGCCGCGCGACGAGGGCCGCCGTGCCTGGGTGCGCTACGTGCACAGCGGGATCTTCACCGACGACTGGGACAACCAGTACGACGGCGCGAGCAAGCACACCGACTTCTATCTGCACACCCTGCGCCAGTACCTCACGCACTTCGCGCCCCGGCCGGTCGCGTTCACGACGCTCAACGGGCCCGCGGCCTCGCAGGCGCCCGACGCGTTCACCGCCGTCGGCCGGGCCCTGGGGCTGTCCGACGACACGGCCGAGGGGGCCAAGGTGACCGCCCGGGGGCCCGGCGGCGGGACCCTGGACGCGGTGGTCGACTACCGCAACCCGTACTTCATCGGCCTGCGCACCGACGACGCCCTCATCCGCTTCTTCGGGCGCAACCACTGGGGCGCGCCGGTCGGCATCAGCGTCCACGACTTCGCGGCGGACGCCGACGCCGGGCGTGACGAAGCCGCCTGGCAGGGCTGGCTGAACGGCGTGTTCGACACCCCGTAGACGCGCCGGGGCCGGCCCCCGCGGGGAACCGGCCCGTGCCGCGGTGTCGCCACCGCGAGCGGACAGGGCAGGAGCCCGGCCCCCCGGACGACGGGGCCGGGCTCCTGCCCGCGCCGGACTACGGCCTGAACCGCAGCACCTGCGGGTCGTGGTCGCTGATCTGGTCGTGGAACTCCGAGTTGATGTGCACGCTGTCGTACTCGAAGTCGCAGTCCCGGCGGATCGAGGGGCTGACCAGGATCTGGTCGAGGACCTGGCTGTTGCCCTGGTAGTCGTAGGTGTAACGCTCGCTCTTCGGCAGCGACTTGATCGCCGACCAGAGCTCGCCGTCACCCTCCAGGATCTTCACGGTGTCCGAGAACTCGAAGTCGTTCATGTCGCCGAGGGCGATGACGTCCGCGTTCTTCTGCGCCTTCAGGATCTCGTCCACGAAGGTGTTCACCAGCGTCGCCTGCGCGTGACGCTGGGTCTCCGAGCTGCGTGTCGGCGGCTGGTACTGCGAGGTCAGACCCTGGTCGCCGCCCTTGGAGTTGAGGTGGTTGGCGATCACGAAGACGGTCCTGCCGCGGAAGACGAACTCACCGGCGAGCGGCTTGCGGCTGCTCTTCCACGCCTCGTCGGCCGGGGCGATCCGGCCCGGGGACGCGGTCAGCTGCGCCTTGCCGTGCACCTTGGTGACGCCCACCGCGGTCGTCGAGTCGCCGCCCGCGCGGTCGGTGAAGGACACCCGCTCGGGGTTGAAGAGGAAGACCTGGCGGATGTTGCCGCCGGGCTCGCCGCCGTCCTGGTCGTTGACCGGGACTATGGAGCGCCAGTCGTACCGGGGGCCGCCCGCCGCGACGATCGCGTCGATCAGCTTGTTCACCGTCTGGTCGGCCGCGACCGTGCCGTCGTCCGTCGCGCCGTTGTTGTCCTGGATCTCCTCCAGGGACACGATGTCGGGCGACCGGAGGTTGTTCACGATCGCGGACGCGTGGGCGGCGAAGGTGGCGTCGCCCGGGTCCAGGTTCTCGACGTTGTACGTCGCGACCGCCAGCTCGCCGCGCGCCTGCTTCTTCGTCGTCTCGCGCTCCAGGCCGCCCTGCTCCAGGGTGCCGAGCTGCCCGGCGACGAGCGTGTAGCCGCCGAACTGGTTGAAGTCGAGCGGGCCCGTGGTGTCGCCGGTGAGCTCGTCGCCCACATTCGCGACCGGGAAGTCGGCCGTCGAGCCCAGGGACTGGATCTGGATCCGGCCCGTGTTCTGCGAGGTGTACGAGCCGTACACCGAGCCACCTCGGTGGCTGGCGTGCTCGCGCGGCTTCACCGTGACCCACAGCTCGCTGTACGGGTCGGTGGCGGTGACCACGCGGGCGTCGCTGACCTGGACGTTCATGCCCTCGAGGGACTCGTAGTAGTCCAGGGCGTACTTCGCCGGCTCCAGGGTCAGGGCGTTGATCGAACCGCTCGCGGCGGTGTCGCCCGCGGGCGCGTAGGTGTCCGGCACGGACCGGGCGTCGACGACCGTCGCGGCCGGGACGGCGTTGCCGCTGGAGACGACGGTCACCGTCGGCTTGGTGATCTCCGTCAGCGACTGGTTGCCGCTGGAGGCACCGCCCGGGACGTACTCCGAGACCGTGCCCGTCACCGTGACCGAGTCGCCGACCGCGACCTTCGGGGTGGAACTGGTGAAGACGAACACGCCCTCACTGGTCGCCGGGTCGTCGTCCGGGGTGGCGTCCTGGATCCAGAAGCCCTTGGACGAGCCGTAGGTACGCACACCGGTGACGATGCCGGCCACGTCCGTGACCTTCTGGCCCGCGAGCGGGGAGATCCGGGTGGTTCCCTGGATGTCGTGGATGTGGACGGTGTCCGCGTGAGCGGGCGTGGTGAGCACCACGGCGGAAAGGGTGGAACAGACCGCGGCGACGGTCAGCGCGCCTGTGCGCGCGGTTCTCCTGCTCGGCAAGGGAATCCCTCCGGGGACGTACGTGAGCGCCGGGACGAGGGTGGAGCTGTGGTCGAACGCGTCCTGCGTGCGGGCCGGTGACGCGCGTAGAAGCCGGCGGATCGCTGACCCGTTCGACTTCTACGCGCGTCAATCTCGTGTGTGGCGAGGGGAGTTGTCAAGGTTTCCGTGGTGTACGGGGGTTGTCGGGGACATGAACCAGGCGGCATGGGTGGAAATCCGTCTAGGCTGAGCGGTCGGCACGGACTCCCCGGCGACCCTCGGATCCTCGCGTCCGGGGACACCTCCTCGGGTCCGGTGCCGCGACAGGGAGGCGCTCCGTGCCCGTTTTCGGGCGCTCTGCGGCTTCTTGTCACCGCTTGCCGCTGCTTTTACGATTGCCCTGCTTGTCCTGGTTGTTCGGAGGAGAACCCAGCCGATGTCAGACAGCTCCCCCCTGCCGCCGGTGCGGCTGCACTCCGAAGCGGAGCTGGCGAGGGACGCGCTCGCCACCCCGCTGCTCTCCCGCGCCGCCCGGCTGGCCCGCTGGGCGGGTCCGGACACACGGGTCGGCGCGGGGGGCGAGCTCGTCGAGGAGCAGCTGCCCGAGGCCGCCGCCCTCCTCGGACTCTCCGGGGACGACGCGGCGGCCTTCGCCGCCACGGCCTGGGGAATGGCCGTCGACACCGGGCTCGTCGAGATCGTGGACGAGGAGGAGGGCACCGTCGCTCCGGGCGAGGACCTCGCCCTTCTCACCTCCGGCGCCCCGCAGGACGTCCTCGGCGTGTGGCTGGCCCTGCTCGACACGGTGCTCGCCGACGCGAGCGTGCCCGACCTCGACGACCTGGTCGACGCGATGGGGGAGAGCGGCGAACTCGACCTCTCCTCCCTGGACTGGGACCCCGAGGCGGAGGCCGAGTTCCTCGAAGGGGTGCTCGGCAACCTGTACCTGCTCACCGTGGGCGACGAAGGCGCCGGCGACGGGACGGTGCCGCTGCCCGCGCTCGCCGCGTCGGTGATCGTGCCCGACGACATGGGAGAGCCCAGCAACGACGTCCTGGAACAGGTGTCGGACGCGATGATGCGGCTCGACGACCAGTTCCGGCTGCTGGAGCCCGCCGGGCTCGTCGACTTCCAGCCCGTCGACGAGGCGCTCATGGCGGACGCCGAGGACCCGGCCGCCGACGACGACACGGACGTGTCCCGGTACGGGATGGTCCGGCTGACCCCGCTCGGCCTGTACGGCCTGCGCGCCCGGCTCCTCGAAGCGGGCCTCGACGCCCCCGCGGTCGGCGACCTCGCGGACAAGGGGGCGGACGCGCTGCTGGACGGCACGGCCGTGTTCCCGCCGACGGCGGCGCAGGCCGAGACCGAACAGTGGCTCGCCCGCCGCGAACCACTGCCCGCCGCACGCGAGTTGCTCGCCGCTGCCCGTGGCGGCGACGCCGGTGGGCCGCTGCGGCGGCTGCGCTGTCAGCAGGCGCTCTCCCTGGTCGGCCCGGAGGCCGAGCCCGCGCTGCGGGAGGTCCTCGACGATCCCGAGCTCGGAGGCCTCGCCCGGGTCTGGCTCTCCGAACACGGTGTGCCCGACGTGCCCCCGCCGTCCGAGGCGATGGTCTTCTGGCTCACCGTCGACACGGTGGCGGCCCAGCTCGCAGCCGAGGGCAACTCCGCGGAACTCCAGGCCCTCGTGGAGGGACTGGCCCAGCAGCACAGCGGTTTCTTCGCCACGGCGTGGCGGGTCGACCATCCGGCCACCGCGGACGTCCTGGAGGCCATGGGGCGCCTGCACCCCGACAAGAAGGTCGCCAAGGAGGCCCGCAAGGCCGCCTTCAAGGCACGCTCGCAGCAGGGCGGTTAGCGGCACGCGCGGTACGCCGGGCGCGACCCCGCCGAGGGGACGCCCGGCGCGGGCGCCGTCGTGGGCGTGGTCGGCCGGCGGACCGGGTGCCCGGTGAGGGTGCGGAGGGGGCGGCGTGCGTCCGGGGTCGTGGTGGATTCATGGAAGCGGGACCGGTGAAGTCGGCCGGTGTTCAACTCCCGTTCAGGCGCGGGCGGGAGCGTGTGGCCGCAACCGAGGTCGCCACCGCCCCCCACGACAGTCCCCCTCCACCGTCACAGGAGACACCACATGTCGCTCACCCGCAGGGACTTCGCCAGACGATCCGCGATCACCGGTGCCGGAGTCGCCCTGGCCGGCAGCGTAGGCGCGCTGGCCACCGCTCCGAACGCCCTCGCCTCCACGGAGACGGACACCGACGGCGCGGGCGAGGCTTCGGGGGCGAAGCACGGCGGCGTCGGCTACGGTCCGCTGCTCCCCGACCCCGACGGCCTGCTCGCCCTGCCCGCCGGGTTCTCCTACCGCGTGATCACCTACAGCGGCAGGACCAAGCTGGAGTCCGGCGAGTTCACGCCCTCCAACCACGACGGCACGTCCACCTTCCGCGGTCCGCGCGGCGCCACCCTCCTGGTCAACAACCACGAGCTCAAGGGCCCCCGCGCCGACTGGCCGCACCCCGTTCCGCTCACCGAGGGCCTGGTCTACGACCCGGCGGCGTCCGGCGGCTGCACGGTCGTCGAGGTGCGGCACGACAAGGTCGCCGAGTGGGTCGGCATCGCGGGCACCTCCACCAACTGCGCCGGCGGAAACACCCCTTGGGGCACCTGGCTCACCTGCGAGGAGACCGAGGACAAGGCCGGCCAGAACGGCATGACCAAGGACCACGGGTACGTCTTCGAGGTGGACCCCGTCGACCGGCGCCGCAACCACGCCCCCAAGCCGATCAAGGCGCTGGGCCGCTACGCCCACGAGGCCGTCGTCGTCGACCCCAAGCGCGGTCGCCTCTACCTCACCGAGGACGCCGCGGGCCCGAACGGCCTCCTCTACCGCTGGACCCCGCCGCAGGGCTTCGAGCACGGCCACGGGCAGCTCGCCACCCTCGCCGACGACGCCGGCTCGCTCCAGGCCTTCAAGTGCTTCGACTCCGGTGGCAAGTTCGTCGACGACCTCTCCCGCGCCACGAAGATCGGCACGGTCTACGGCGTGGACTGGGTGGACGTGCCCGACCGTGACGCGAAGACCACCTCGGTGCGCAAGCAGTTCACCGACGGCCAGGTCACCCGCGCCCGCAAGCTCGAAGGCATGTGGTGGGGCGACGGCGGCGTCTACATCGTCTCCTCGTACGCCCGCAGCGAGAGCCCCGTCCAGCACGACGGCGCCGTCTGGTTCTACGACCCCAAGCGCCGGACCCTGACGCTGAAGGTCCTCATCGGCGTCAACCCCGACCCGTCGGTCGACGGCGCCTTCGACGGCCCCGACAACATCACCGTCTCCCCGTACGGCGGCCTCGTCATCGCCGAGGACGGCGAGGGCATCCAGCACCTCTTCGGCGCCACGGACAGCGGCCGTACGTACCCGATCGCCCGCAACGAGCTGAACATCGGCAGCGAGGAGGAGCCCGAGTACAGCGAGTTCACCGGCGTCACCTTCTCGCCCGACGGCAGCACCCTTTTCGCCAACATCCAGGACCCGGGCATCATGCTCGCCATCACCGGCCCCTGGAAGCGCCAGAAGCGCGGCTGAACTCCCTCGGACGACAGCCCGTATTAATTCGCTCGCCCGGCCCGCGGTCGCCCTCCTAAAGTGATGCACGTCCAGGTGCGAAGGCGGGACCTACTTCCACTCATAATGGGGCGGCCGCGGGTTCGAGTCCCGCCACCGGTACAACGCGCCGGTGTAGCTCAGGGGTCAGAGCACCTTGTCGGTTCCGCCGACCTCGATCTCTGGACACCACAACTTCATGCACCTCCCGGTGCGCGGGCTGCGGCTACTTCTTCTTCCAAAAGAATCCAGAGCCGCCGCCGACTTGATCTCGGGAGGCGCAGCACAAGGTGGGTGCCCGGTGCGCAGGCAGCGGATACTTCAGGGACCTGGTCAAGGAATTGGTGCGGGTTCGAGTCCCGTCATCGGTTCAGGGCCGGTGTGGCGGAAATGGCAGACGCGCCAGGTTACAGCCCGTCGCCGATCTCGACCTCGGTCACCTTCCTTTTGTTGTGCCTCCCTCCGAAACATCCACGAATTCGGGGGAATTCATCATGGCGCGATTCAATCGCAAGGGCGTGCGGGCTCAGCCCGTCTCGCGGGTCACCTCCACGGGCCGCGTGCTCCGTACGTACGAGGGTGGCCGGGGCCGCGAGCGTGACGCGCGCTCCGAGCTCTTTCTGCTGGCCGTCGCCAACTTCGTGTCCCAGCAGACCTTCTACGAGACCGGTGCCGGCCGTGACGACCGCTTCGCCGCGCTCGTCCGCGACCTCGCGGTGGCTGACCCGGCGTGGACCGCCGGTCTGCTCGGCTGGCTGCGCGGCGAGGGCAACCTGCGGACCGCCTCGATCGTGGGCGCCGCCGAGTACGTGAAGGCACGGCTGGACGCGGACGCCGCCGACGGCCCCTCGAACCGCCAGGTCGTGGCCTCCGTGCTGCGCCGGCCGGACGAGCCGGGCGAGCTGCTCGCCTACTGGACCGCCACCTACGGCCGCAACGTGCCGAAGCCCGTGAAGCGCGGTGTCGCCGACGCCGTACGCCGTCTCTACAGCGGCAAGTCGCTGCTGAAGTACGACACGCCGTCCAAGGGCTACCGCTTCGGCGACATCCTCAACCTGGTGCACGCGGCGCCGGACCCGGACAAGCCGTGGCAGGGCGAGCTGTTCCGTTACGCCCTGGACCGGCGGCACAACCCGGACGCGGCGGTGCCGCCCGCGTCCGACCGTGTGCTGACCGCGCACCGCGAGCTGATGGCGCTGCCCGTCGCCGAGCGGCGTGCCGTCGTGACGGCGCCCGACGGCGCCGAGCGGCTCGCGGCCGCCGGCATCACGTGGGAGGCGCTGGCCGGCTGGCTCCAGGGGCCGATGGACAAGGCGGCCTGGGAGGCCGTGATCCCGTCCATGGGTGTGATGGCGCTGGTGCGCAACCTGCGCAACTTCGACGAGGCCGGTGTGTCCGACGAGGTGGCCGGGCAGGTCGCCGCGCGGATCAGCGACCCGGCGGAGGTGGCGCGTTCGCGGCAGTTCCCGTTCCGCTACCTCGCCGCGTACCGGCACGCGCCCTCGCTGCGCTGGTCGTACCCGCTGGAGCGGGCGCTCGGTCACTCGCTGGCCAACGTGCCCGCGCTGCCCGGTCGGACGCTCGTGCTCGTGGACCGCTCGGGTTCGATGTTCTACTCGCGGATGTCCGACCGCTCCGAGCTCAACAGGGCCGACGCGGCGGCGATCTTCGGTACGGCGCTCGCGCTGCGGGCGGCCGACGCGGACCTGGTCGAGTTCGGCACCACGAGCGGCCGGGTGAAGTACCGCAGGGGCGAGTCGGTGCTCAAGGTGCTGGAGCGCTTCGGCGACCTCGGCGGCACCGACACGAGCGCGGCGGTGCGCAAGCACTACCGCAAGCACGACCGGGTGCTGATCGTCACCGACGAGCAGGCCGCGTACAGCCACTACGGCGACCCGACCGAGCAGGTCCCGGCGGACGTGCCGGTCTACACCTGGAACCTCGCCGGATACCGGCCGGGTCACGGCCCCTCCGGGCTCCCCGGCCGGCACACCTTCGGAGGCCTGTCGGACGCGGCCTTCCGGATGGTGCCGCTGCTGGAGAGCGCCCGGGACGCCGACTGGCCGTGGGCGGTGTGACGGCCGGGGTGTCTGCCTGACGGCATGAGGGGAGCGGGGTCCGCACATCGGTGCGGGCCCCGCTCTTGTCGGTCCGGCAGATTGACATCTAACATTTCAGTTCATGGAGGCCATGCGACCCGTGCGGCGGACCCTGCTGAGGGACCGCGCCTACGAAGCGATCCGCGACGCCATCGTGGCCGGGGAGATCGAGCCGGGCGCGGTGGTCCGCGACGCCGAACTCGCCGAGCGGCTCGGGCTGTCCCGGGCTCCTGTGCGGGAGGCCTTCGCGCGGCTGGTCGACGAAGGCCTGCTGGAGACCAAGCCGCAGAGCTACACACGGGTGACTCCGGTCGTGGCCGCCGACGTGCGGGACGCGGCGGCAGTGGTCGGCGCCATGCACGAGCTGGTGACCCGGGTCGCCGTGCCCAGGCTGCGGGACGCCGACGTGGACGCCATGCGCGCGGCCAACGACCGGTTCGCCGCCGCTGTGCGCGCGGGTGACGTGGACGCGGCCCTGGGCGCCGACGACGCACTGCACGACGTCCTCGTCCGGGTGAGCGGCAACCGTGCCGCGGCCGCCACCGTCACCCGCTACACCCCGCTCATCCGCCGTCTGGAGCGCCGGCGCTTCGGGGAGGGCGGCAGCTGCCGCTCGGCGGGACTGCACGAGCGGCTGATCGAAGCCTGCGCGGCCGGCGACGCGGAGGGCGCGGTCCGTGTGACGGCGGAGATCTGGCGGGGCCTGGAGGAGCTCGCCGACGAAGACACCCACTGATCCGGGAGGTTCCATGTCCCTTTCCTCGTACGCCCGTTATCCGCTGCTTTTCGGCCCTTCCCCGGTGCACCGGCTGGAGCGGCTGACCGGGCACCTCGGCGGGGCCGAGCTGTGGGCCAAGCGAGAGGACTGCAACTCCGGTGTCGCGTACGGCGGGAACAAGACCCGCAAGCTGGAGTACCTCGTCGCCGACGCGCTGGCCGAGGGCTGCGACACGCTCGTGTCGATCGGCGGGGTGCAGTCCAACCACACCCGCCAGGTCGCCGCCTGCGCCGCCCGTGCCGGACTCAAGTGCGTGCTGGTCCAGGAGAGTTGGGTGCAGTGGCCGGACTCCGTGTACGACAAGGTCGGCAACATCCTGATCAGCCGGCTCGCCGGGGCCGACGTGCGGCTCGTGCGGGCCGGGTTCGGGATCGGCTTCAAGGAGAGCTGGGAGCAGGCACTGCGCGAGGTCGAGGAGTCGGGCGGGAAGCCCTACGCCGTTCCCGCCGGCGCCTCGGACCACCGTCTCGGCGGGCTGGGCTTCGCGAACTGGGCGTACGAAGTCGCGGAGCAGGAGCGGGAGCTGGGGACCTTCTTCGACACCGTGGTGGTGTGCTCGGTGACCGGGTCGACCCAGGCGGGCATGATCGCCGGGTTCGCCGCCCTGGAGGAGGCGGGCGGAAGGCCGCGGCGCGTCCTCGGGATCGACGCGTCGGCAGAGCCCGCCCGCACCCGGGAGCAGATCGCGAGGATCGCGCGCGACACCGCCCGGCTCATCGGCGTACGGAGGGAACTCACCGAGGCGGACGTCGAGCTCGACGAGCGCTACCACGCGGGTACGTACGGGATCCCCGACGAGAGGACGCTGGAGGCGATGCGGCTCGCCGCGCGGACCGAGGGCATGGTCACCGACCCCGTCTACGAGGGGAAGTCGATGGCCGGGATGATCGACCTCGTCGCGCGCGGCGAGCTGGACCGGGACTCCACCGTGCTCTACGCCCATCTCGGCGGGCAGCCGGCCCTGAACGCGTACAGCGCCCTCTTCTAGACGGCGCGCCGCCGCCCCTTGATCACGATCGCCGACACCAGCAACGCGGCCAGCGCGATCAGCGAGCCGATGCCGAACGCGCGGGCCGCACCCGCGGTGAGGATCTCGGCCGGGGAGCCGGTCGCGTGCCGGGTCGCCGTGCCGAACACCGTGACCAGGACGGAGAGCCCGAGGGTGCCGCCGAGCCACTGAAGGGTCTGCAGCAGGCCGGAGGCGGCACCCGCCTCGCGCGGCTCGACGCGCGCGAGGATGGTCGCGTTCAGGGGCATGAAGCTCAGACCGACACCCACGCCGAGCAGCAGCAGCGGGCCGAGCAGCCCCGCCAGGTAGCCGTCGCCCGGTGCCAGCCGCCACAGCCAGGCTCCCGCGGCGACGAGCAGGGCCATGCCGGTGAGCAGCACCGGCTTGGCGCCGAGGCGCTGGAGCAGTCGCGGCACGCACCGCACGGTCGTGAACATCGCCAGTGTCATGGGCAGGAAGGCGAAGCCCGCGCGCAGCGGGCTGTACTCCAGCACCCGCTGGCTGAACAGGGTGAGGAAGTAGAACGCGCCGAACATGCCCGCGGGCAGCAGCAGGACGCCCGCGTAGCCGCCCGCCCGGTCGCGGTCGGCGAACAGGCGCAGCGGCATGATGGGCTGCCGCGCGCGCGACTCGATCAGGGCGAAGCCCGCGAGCAGGGCCGCCGCGGCGCCGAAGCCGAGCTGTGCCTGCGCGTCGCTCCAGCCCTGGTCCGACACCCGGATGAACGCGTAGACGAGGGAGGTCGTCCCGGCCGTGCCGGTGAGCGCTCCCGCGGCGTCGAACCGGCCCGCGTGGCGCGGGGTCTCGGCCGCGAAGCGGGGGAGGGCGAGGGCCACCGCGAGGCCGATGGGCACATTGATGAGCAGGGCCCAGCGCCAGGACGCCCAGGAGGTGAGCATGCCGCCGAGGACCAGCCCGACCGAGGCGCCGATGCCCGCCATGGAGGAGTAGACGCCGAGGGCGTGGTGCCGGCGGGGGCCGTCCGGGAAGTTCGTGGTGATCAGGGCGAGGGTGCTCGGAGCGATGAGGGCGGCGCCGACGCCCTGGAGCCCCCGGGCGGCGAGCAGCCAGTCGCTCTCGGTGGCGAGTCCGCCGAGCAGGGAGGAGGCGGCGAAGAGGAGTACGCCGGTGGTGAGTGTGCGGCGGCGTCCCGCGATGTCGCCGACCCGGCCGCCGAGGAGGAGCAGGCCGCCGAAGGCGAGGGTGTAGGCGTTCAGGACCCAGGACAGGCCGGTCGGGGTGAAGCGCAGGTCCGTCTGGATGTCGGGCAGGGCGACGTTGACGACGGTGGAGTCGACGCCGACCATCAGATACGCGGTGACGATGACGAACAGGGCGGGGCCGAGCCCGGCGGTTCCGGTCGACGCGGAGGGTGCGCCGGCAGTGGTGGACGGTGCGGACGGGGTGGACATGGGATGCTCCCTGTCTCTTGTCCCCGATGGATGCGTGCGGGCAGCACCGACCGCCCGCGAGGTAAGCGGGGACTGTCTCCGTTTAGTCCTCGTTAAGATACGGAGACGGTCCCCGGTTGGCAAGGAGTATCTGAATGGCGCAGGTCAAGCCGATGCGGGCGGACGCGCGGCGGAACTACGAGCGACTGCTGAAGGAGGCCGCGCTCGCCTTCGCCGAGCACGGGGAGAACGCGTCCCTCGACGACATCGCCAAACGCGCCGGCGTCGGGTCCGGGACGCTGTACCGGCACTTCCCCAACCGGCAGGCGCTGTTGGAGGCCGTGTACGTCGACCGCATCGAGGAGATCGCGGCCCGCGCCGACGCTCTCGCCGCCGAACTCCCGCCCGGCGCCGCGCTGGTGGAGTGGCTGAACGAGCTGAGCGAAGGCATGATCCAGGTCCGCGGCCTCAAGGCACTCCTCGGATCGGCGGTCACCGACGGCAGCTCCGCCGTGGTCACGGCATGCGGCAACTCGGTGAAAGGGGCCGCGGCCCGCCTGGTCGGCGCGGCCCAGCGGGAGGGCACCCTGCGCGCCGACGTGGAGCCGATCGACATCCTGCGCCTGGCCCACGGCGTCGCCACGGCGTCGGAACTGGCGAACGGCGAGGGCAAGCACATCCGGCGCTACCTGTCCCTGCTGACGGAGGGCCTGCGTCCCTAGAGCCCCGAAGCCGGACGCGGCCGACCGACCCACGGCTGCGCGCCACCGTCGCCCGCTGCCGACGGGTCGGGTGGCGGTCCGAGCGGTTCGTCGAGAACTCGTACGGACCGTGGAAGCGTCTCCGTGCCGGAGACCGGCACCTCGAAGAACACGGTGGTCAGGCGGGGCAACTCGCCCAGCCACTCCCAGGTGCACCCCGGATCGACCTCCACCCACAGGTCGCGGAGGCTGCCCGGATCGCACGCGCGCAGGAACGCCTCCGGGGTGAACGGGCCCGAGATCTTGATGTGGGGCCGTCCGCCGAAGCTCCGCAGCGCCCGCAGTTCGGCGGGGCTGGAGACGGGAAAGTACAGGTACTCGTCACTCAGGTGCGCGATGACCTCCTCGCCGTAGCGGTCGCAGTCGAACCGGCTCCAGACCCGGGCCAGTTCGGCGCGGACCCGGATGTCGAGCAGCTCCCCGTACGCGGCCAGCACCGGGATCGCGGGGTCCGTGCCGATCCGTGTAGCCGTCAGAACGGTGAAGTACGCCTCGTCCGGCGTCAGTCCCTCCGGTCCGGGCAGCAGATCCAGGACCACCGGGCCGACGTCGGCGAGGGCGCGCGCCTGTTCAGCCGACTGCGGCGGGATCAGGTCCGCCGCGCGTCGCTGCACCTCGGCCCGTACCGCCGGGTCCAGCTCCGTCGCGTGCTCCAGACAGGCCGCGGCCAGCAGATGCAGTCGGCGGCCCTCCGCCTCCGAGCCGTCGCCGCGCTCCACGAGCCCCGTGAGCAGACGCGCGCGCTCCGACATCCTTGCGTGGGCGACCGACATCCGGATGACGTCCTCCCACTGGTCGAGATGGGCGTGCTGGATCAGGAAATCGAAGTCGAGGCCCTCCACCGCGGCCTTGGCACCCAGGTAGTCCTGGAACGTGCGGTGGATGAAGTCCATCGAGCCCTCGGTCGGCTCGCGCAGCAGGCCACTGCGGATCAGCAGGTGGCGGTAGATGTCGTCAGCGGTGCCCTGCCCGGCGATCTGCGGCATCGACGGCAGGGCGTGCGCCAGAAGACGGACAGCATCGGACCGGTCCATCTCCGATCGCCCGTTGCGGATCATCCAGTAGGCCAGTTTCTGGAGCAGCTGGACGTGATGGGCCTCGCCGATGCGTATGGTGCCGGGCTTGTAGATCCCCCGTTCACGGTCGCGACGGGCCAGCAGCATGGACAGGGCGGCGTCGTAGATCTCCTTGCGGCCGTCAGGCAGATAGCCGCGCCGATCCTGATGCAGGGCACAGATCAGCGCGCACATCAGAGGGTTGGTGGCGAGCCGCCCCAGATCCTGTTTCGCGCGGATCGCACGCAGCAGGTCCTGTGCGTACTGGTCGCCGGTACCGGCGGCCTTGTGCCAGCGTTTGACGAACTCGATCACGTTGTCCCGGCTCATCGAGGCCAGGTCCAGCTCGGCGAAGTCGTCCCCGACCAGCCAGTCTTCGCGCACCGCCGACGGCCTGGACGTGACCAGCCACCGGTTGCTGGGATAGGAGCCGACCAGGTCCTGGAGCCAGCGGCGCGCTTCTTGGCGTTCACTCTCCGGGATCTCGTCGATACCGTCGACGAGGATGAGCCCGCGCCCCGACCGCAGCACGCGGTCGAACCACCCCGTCGGCTGGAGGCTCGCGATCGGGCAGCCCACCTCGGACAGGAACTCGTCGGGTGTGGGCAGGGCCTGACCGCCCCGGGTCAGCGTGCGCAGTGGCAGGACGAAGGGCACGAGTCCGTACAGGTACAGCAGTCGTTCGTCGAGGTCCTTCTGCGCGGTGGACACGGCCAGCCACTGCACCAGCGTCGTCTTGCCGGAACCGGCCACCCCGCGCAGCAGGACCCGGTTGCGGCCCGCGAGCACCTGGTCGGCGGGGAGGAGCATCGGGTTGGTCGTGTCACCCACCGCGTCCAGGCTCAGGTACGCGGCATCCAGCGGCCAGGTGCCCGGTGACTCGGACAGATCGAGGCCGAAGATGGTGAGCTTGCCGTGCTTGGAGGCGATGTACTGGGCGTAGCGTTCCTCGAACGGGGCGTCGGCGGGCGACGGGGTCCGCGCGATCAAGACATCGATCTTGGCCGACAGTTCGTCGATCCGCCGGCTCTGCTCCACCAGGGTGCGGGCGACGAAGGCCGACCTCTGGGTGAAGAAGTGCACGATGTGCAGACAGGCCGTGTCGAGCACGCTCACATAGAGATAGACCGCGTCGCTCGACAGGCCGAGCGTGGCGGACGGGCTCTGCGCCCGCAGATGCTGCGCCAGCGCCGTGTGGCCGAGCTGGACGGCCTGCACGTCGTCCATGTCGATGCTGTCCATGGCGCGCAGTGAATCGGCGACCGCGTGGGCCACGGCCCGTAGTTCGTACGAGGGCAGTCGCTCCGCCACGCCTGTCGACTGCGCCGCGCGTCCGACCAGCTCCTTGGCGATCTTGTGCAGGTCGACTTCGGACAGGACGCGCTTCTCGCCGGTGAACGAGACGAGGCCGGAGATGCGCACCGGTCTGTCGACCAGCCCCGCTCCGGGTCCCTCGGCCACGAACAGTTTCCTGATCAGCGGTGCGACAACGCTTGACGCGAGACGAGCGCCGATGGCAGCGGGATCCATCTACCCCCCCCGTCCGGTGCCTGCGGCGGTTGTCACCACGGTGGTGACTCCGTGGAGCGCACGGACTGAAGCAGACTAGGACAAGGAAGGGCATTGCGCAGGACGAACTGTCCGGGATGTGAAGCACGGCGGTGGTGACCCGAAGTCACCACCGCCGTCTGCGACTTGTGTTCCCGGATGTGCCCGTGCGCTGCCTTCGCGGGCGTGGCCGGGGTGTGGGTCAGAGCGCCTGGGCCGCCGGCTTCACCATGCCGCGGACCGTGCGGGACTTGACGAAGTCGCCCATGGCCGTCATCTCCCACTCGCCGGAGAACTGCTTGATCAGCTTGGCCATCATGACGCCGGTCTGGGCCTCGGCGTTGGTGAGGTCGAAGCGGACCAGTTCCTCGCCGGTGGCGGCGTCGAGAAGACGGCAGTAGGCCTTGGCGACCTCGGTGAACTTCTGGCCGGAGAAGGAGTTCACCGTGAAGACCAGGCCGGTGACCTCCTGGGGCAGGCGGCCGAGGTCCACGACGATCACCTCGTCGTCGCCCCCGCCCTCGCCCGTGAGGTTGTCACCGGAGTGCTTGATCGCGCCGTTCACGATGGAGAGCTTGCCGAAGTAGCAGCTGTCGATGTGGTTGCGCTGGGGGCCGTAGGCGATGACCGAGGCGTCCAGGTCGATGTCCTTGCCGCGGTACGCGGGCTCCCAGCCGAGGCCCATCTTCACCTGGGACAGGAGCGGACGGCCGCCCTTGACCAGGGAGACGGTCTGGTTCTTCTGGAGGCTGACCCGGCCCTTGTCGAGATTGATCTTCCCGGTGCCGGGCGCGGCGGCGGGCGGAGCCGGGGGAGCGGCCGGGGCGGGCGGGACAGCGGCCGTCCGGGGGTCCAGCGGCGGGGCCGGCGGGGTGACGGGCGGCGCGGGCGGCGGGGCGAGGGGCTGTGCGGGGGCCGGTGCCGGTTCCTCCACGGTCACGCCGAAGTCGGTGGCGATGCCCGCCAGGCCGTTCGCATAGCCCTGGCCGACCGCCCGGGCCTTCCAGGCGCCGTTGCGCAGGTAGATCTCCATGACCACCAGGGCCGTCTCCGTGCCCAGGCGGGGCGGGGTGAAGGTGGCCAGGACCGCGTTGTCGTCCGCATTGCGCACGGTGGCGGTGGGCTCGATGCCCTGGAAGGTCTGGCCCGCCGCGTCCGGGCTGGCCGTGACGACGATCTTCTCGATGCCCGGGGGGACCGCGGTCGTGTCGACCGTGATCGCGTCCGGGGCGGTGCCGCCGCCGGAGCGGTAGGTCACACCGGGGCCCGCGGGCTGGTTGTAGAAGATGAAGTCGTCGTCGGAGCGCACCTTGCCGTCGGCGGTGAGCAGCAGGCCCGAAACGTCGAGCCGCACCGGGGCGGTGACGTCCACCGTCACGCGGGAGACGGGGAGAGGGATGTTCGAGCCGGGGGTCATAGCTGTCATGCCGGGGATAACGAGCGGGGCCGCTTTACCGTTCCCTTACCCAAGGAATGATTCCAGCGACCCCGTCGGTCCCATGAGTCCCGTCGGTCCCGTCGGCCCCGCAGGAGGGCGGCTACGGAACCACGACGATCTTGCGTCCCACTCCCTTCGCGAACTGCTCCAGCGCCTGCGGGTAGCTCGTCAGCGGCAGCCGGTCGCTGATGAACACGTCCGGGTCGAGCACCCCCGTGGCGAACAGTTCCGCGGCCCGTTCGAAGCTGTGCAGCACCGCCATCGACCCGGTGATGGTGATCTCCTGGTTGTAGATGCGGTAGGGGTCGATGGTGACCCGGGTCGCGTAGTCGGCCACGCCGAACTGGAGGAAGGTGCCCGCCTTCGCCACCCGGTCCAGGCCGTCCTGGATCGCGGCCGCGTTGCCCGTCGCGTCGATCACCACGTCCCAGCCCTGTGGGCGGTCCAGTTCGTCGGCCCCCGCCGCGGCCGCCGACACGCCCAGGTGCCGGGCCGTGGCCAGCCGTTGCGGGTTCACGTCCACCACGTCCACGCTCGCCGCCCCCGTGCGCTTGGCGAGCTCCAGCATCATCAGGCCCATCGTGCCGGAGCCGTAGACGAGCACATGGGCGCCGAGACGGGCGTTCAGCACGTCGTAGCCGCGGACCGCGCAGGAGAGCGGCTCGACGAGGGCGGCGTCCTCGGTGCGGACGTGCTCGGGCAGCTTCACGCAGTTGGCCACGGGTGCCACCGCGTACTGGGCGGCGCCGCCCGCGGTCGTGACACCGATCGCCGCCCACCGCTCGCACAGGTTGTTGTGGCCCGTGCGGCAGTACCGGCACTCGTAGCAGTACAGGGAGGGGTCCACCGCCACCCGGTCGCCGACCGCGAGCTCCGTGACCCGGTTGCCCACACCGACCACCTCGCCCGCGAACTCGTGGCCGGGCACGATGGGCAGTTCGGGCGCGAACTCGCCCTGGAGGATGTGCAGGTCGGTGCCGCACAGGCCGCAGGCGGCGACCTCGACGACGACCTCGCGGGGGCCCGGCGTCGGGTCCGGGACCTCGGCGACGACGGCCTTGCCCACGGACTCGATGACGGCGGCCTTCATTTCACGGCTCCCAACGACAGGCCCTGGACCAGCTTGTCCTGGGCGGCGAACCCCGCGGCGAGCACCGGCAGGGAGATGACGAGCGACGCGGCGCACACCTTCGCCAGGAACAGCCCCTGGCTGGTGATGAAGCCGGTCAGGAAGACGGGCGCGGTCTCCGCGACCACCCCCGTGAGCACCCGGGCGAAGAGCAGCTCGTTCCAGCTGAAGATGAAGCAGATGAGCGCCGTCGCGGCGATGCCGGGCAGGGCGATCGGGGCGACCACGCGGGCCAGGACCGTCGGCAGCCTGGCGCCGTCGATCTGCGCGGCCTCGATCACCGCGACCGGCACCTCGGCGAGGAAGGACTGCATCATCCACACCGCGATCGGCAGGTTCATGGAGGTGTAGAGGATCACCAGGAGCCAGATGTTGTCCAGCATCCCGGTGTTCTTCGCGAAGAGGTAGATCGGCAGGAGGCCCGCGACCACCGGCAGCATCTTCGTCGACAGGAAGAAGAACAGGACGTCGGTCCACTTCCGCACCGGCCGGACGGACAGCGCGTACGCGGCCGGCAGGGCCAGCAGCAGGACGCAGAGGGTGGAGACCACCGACGCCACCGTGGAGTTGACCAGCGCGGGCCACGGGCTCGCGCCGCCTCCGGTTCCGAAGAACTCGCGGTAGCCGTCCAGGGTGAGTGCGGCGCCCAGGGAGGGCGGGTTGGTCGCGGCGTCCGACTCCGAGTGGAAGGACGTCAGGGCCATCCAGGCGATGGGCAGGAAGAAGACGACTCCGGCCAGCCAGGCCACCAGGCCCAGGCCCGCACCGCGGGCGCGGACGGTGCGGCGGGGACCGCGGGTGCGGCGGGATCGTACGGGTACGGCGGTGGCGCTCATGCGCGGGACACCTCCTCGCGGAACAGGGACGACACCACGCGCAGGGCGAAGGTCGCGATGATGATCGAGCCGATGACGACCAGGACGCCCGCGGCCGACGCGAGGCCGTTCTCGTGGGCCTGGTAGAAGCTCTGGTAGACGGTGTAGGGCAGGTTCGCGGTGCCCAGGCCGCCGGAGGTGAGGGTGAAGACCGCGTCGAAGTTCTGCACGATGTAGATCGACCCCAGGAGCGCGCCCAGTTCCAGATAGCGGCGCAGGTGGGGGAGGGTGAGGTGGCGGAAGATCTGCCAGTCGCTCGCGCCGTCCACCCGCGCGGCCTCGATCTGCTGATGGTCGCGGCTCTGCAGCCCGGCCAGCAGGATCAGCATCATGAACGGCGTCCACTGCCAGACCAGGGAGGCCTCGACCGCCGGCAGCGGGGTGTCCGAGATCCAGTCCGGCTGGGGGCCGCCCACGATGTGCAGGAGCCCGTTGAGCAGGCCGTACTCGGGGTTGTAGAGCACGTGCTTCCAGAGCAGCGCCGCCGCCACCGGGACCACCAGGAAGGGCGCGATCAACAGGGTGCGGACGATGCCGCGGCCCCGGAACCTGCGGTCCAGCAGCAGGGCGAGGCCCAGGCCGACGACCAGGCTGACCAGTACCACGGTGACGGTCAGCACGATCGTCGTCCAGACCGAGTGCCGCAGGTCGGCGTCGGTCAGGACGTCGGAGTAGTTGCCGAGGCCGGTGAAGTGCCGGGCCTTCGGGTAGAGGGCGTTCCAGTCGAAGAAGGAGATCACCAGCGTGGCCACGAAGGGCAGCTGGGTCACGGCGATCATGAAGATCAGGGCGGGCAGCAGCGGGGCGCGGGTGGCCCAGGCGCGCAGCCGTGAGGACGGCCTGCGCAGGGTGCGTACGGGAGTCGCGGCCACGGGGGCCGTCGTCGTGGCGGTCATCGTCCCTCGTACTCCTTGGAGATCTTCTCGGCGAGCTTCTGGGACTTGCTCAGGGCCGAGTCGACGGACTGGCGTCCGGCGATGGCCGCGCTGATCTCCTGCGAGACCTTGGTGCCGAGGTCGGTGAACTCGGGGATGCCGACGAACTGGATGCCGGGCGCGGGACGCGGCTGCACCCCGGGGTCGCGCGGCCGGGCCCCTTCGATGGCCTCGCGGGTCATGTCCTGGAAGGCGGCGGCCTCCTCGCGGTAGGCGGCGTTCGTGTAGGTCGAGGCGCGCTTGCCCGCCGGGACGTTGGACCAGCCGGTGGTGTCCCCGACCAGCTGCTCGTACTGCTTGCTGGACGCCCAGGAGATGAACTTCCAGGCCTTGTCGGAGTTGTGGGAGGCCTTCTGCATGCCCCAGGCCCAGGTGTAGAGCCAGCCCGAGGAGTCGGTCTTCTCGACCGGCGCCGGGACGTAGCCGAGCTTGCCCTTGACCGGGGAGTCGGCCGCCTCCAGCAGGCCGGCGGCCGACGTGGCGTCGTACCACATGGCCGTCTTGCCCTGCGTCATGTTGTTGAGGCACTCGGCGAATCCGGACTGGGCCGCGCCCGACTCGCCGTGCTCGCGGACGAGGTTCACATAGAACTCGGTCGCCTTCTCGAACTCGGGGGAGTCGAGGCGCGCCTTCCAGTCCTTGTCGAACCAGGTGCCGCCGAAGGTGTTCACGACGGTGGTGAGGGGAGCCATCAGCTCGCCCCAGCCGGGCAGGCCGCGCAGACAGATGCCCTTCATGCCGGACTCCGCGCCGTCGGCCCGTGCGGCCAGTTCGCCCACCTGTTCCCAGGTGGGGTGCGCGGGCATGGTGAGCCCCTTCTTCGCGAACACGTCCTTGCGGTACATCAGGAAGGACGACTCGCCGTAGAACGGCTGCCCGTAGAGCTTGCCGTCGTCGGCCGTCAGGGACTGCCGCATCGGCTTCAGGATGTCCTGCTCGTCGTACGCGCCGTCGTCGCGCACGTACGAGTCCATCTCGTGCAGCCAGCCGTTCCTGGCATAGATCGGTATCTCGTAGTTGCTCAGCGTGGCGACGTCGTACTGGCCCGCCTGGTTGGCGAAGTCCTGGCTGATCTTGTCGCGCACGTCGTTCTCCGGCAGCACGGTGAAGTTCACCTTGATGCCGGTCTCTTCGGTGAAGTGCGCCTTGGTGAGCTTCTGGAGCTCCACCATCTGAGGGTTGTTGACCATCAGGACGTTGATGGAGTTGCCTCCGGAGCCCGCGCCGCCAGCTCCGGTCCAGCAGCCGGAGAGCAGCGGGGTGAGCAGCGTCCCTGCGGCGACCGCGGCGAGCAGCGCGCGCGGCCTCCGTCGGCTCGGGGTTCGCATGGATCACTCCTGGACGTATGGGGAGATAAAGGGCGCGACCGGGCACGGACGGGCCCCTGGGGAGGGTCGGTTGGGTTTCTGGATGTGATGAGGGGAGGGGACGAGAGGGGAGGAGAGAGGGAGAGCGGGCGGGTTGGGTTCTCAGACTCGGATGACCTGGGGGCCTTGCAGGGAGTAGCGGTGCGCCTCGGACGCCGGGAGCAGCGTGCTGGTGACGATCGCCTCCAGGGCGGTGACGTCGGCGAACCGGCAGAAGCTGACCGCGCCGAACTTGGTGTGCACACCCGCGAAGACGGTGCGCCGGGAGGCGCGGATCGCCTGCGCCTTGACCTCGCTGACCGCCGGGTCGGGGGTGGTGAGGCCGTGCTCGCGGGAGATGCCGTTCGCGCCGATGTAGGCGAGGTCGATGACGAAGCCGGCGAGCATCTTCGTCGTCCAGTGGTCCACGGTCGCGAGCGTCCCGGGACGGACCCGGCCGCCGAGCAGCAGGACGCTGGTGTGGTCCGCCTCGGCGAGCGCGCCGGCCGTGGCCAGGGACGCGGTGACCACCGTCAGCGGCCGGTCCCTGGGCAGCGCCTCGGCGATGAGCTGCGGGGTGAAGCCCTCGTCAACGAACACGGTCTCGGCGTCCCCGAGCAGCTCGGCCGCCGCGGCTGCGATCCTGCGCTTCTCGGGCACATGGCTCGTGGTGCGGAAGGCGAGCGTGGTCTCGAAGCCGGCGCTCTCCACGGGATAGGCGCCGCCGTGGGTGCGGCGCACCAGGCCGTGGTCCTCCAGGGTGCGCAGATCGCGCCGGACGGTCTCCTTGGCGACGCCCAGTTCGGCGGCGAGCGCGGTGACGTCGACCGAGCCCGCGCGGCGTGCGGCCCGGACGATCTCGCGCTGCCGCTCCTCCGCCGTCATCGCCGTCATGGCCGTCACCCGCTCCCTCGCGCTCCGTCGCACACTGCCCGTTCGGGCCCGGCGGGCCCTTGAGGGAAGTTCTACAGCGGGTTTTCGCCACTGACCAGGCCTGTTGCGTGCCCGATGGTGCCCGGTCGTGCCCGTTTCGCACGGCGGCTGCCCGCGGCGGACCTGGGGCGGAGCGGGGGCCGAGGGGAGATCGGGCAGGGTCCGTGCCCGAACGCGGGAGCGGGCGGGCCCGTTCGGTGCCCGCCCGCTCCCGGGTCGTCGTCCTGTGCCGCCGTGTCGCTGTGCCGAGCCGCCGTCAGTGCGGCCAGATCGGCGGGCGGGTGGTGAAGTGGCCGCCCAGGTGGGCGTGGTCCGGGTTGTCCGGGTCGAGCTCGCCCTGCTCGGCGATCAGCTTCTCCGCGTACGGCTCGGAGTCGTCCCGCGGCTCGTAGCCCAGTGCCCGCGCGGTCGACAGGTCCCACCACAGGCGGGTGTTGGCGGACGAGCCGTAGACGACGGTGTGCCGCACGTCCTCGGCGGTCAGTGCGGCGTGGAAGAGGCGGGCCCCGTCCTCGGGGCTCATCCAGACGGAGAGCATGCGCACGCTCGTCGGCTCGGCGAAGCAGGAGCCGATCCGCACCGAGACGGTCTCCAGACCGTGCTTGTCCCAGTAGAACTGCGCGAGGTCCTCGCCGAACGACTTGGACAGTCCGTAGAAGGTGTCGGGGCGGCGCGGTGTGTCGACGGGGATGAGGGGGTCCTGGCCCTGCGGGCGCGGGGTGAATCCCACCGCGTGGTTGGAGGAGGCGAACACGATCCGGCGTACGCCCTCCTCGCGCGCCGCCTCGTACAGGTTGTACGTCCCCTCGATGTTCGCCTTGAGGATCTTGTCGAAGGAGGCTTCCAGGGAGATGCCCGCGAGGTGGATGATCGCGTCGACGCCACGGACCGCCTCGCGCAGCGCCGCCCGGTCGGAGAGGTCCGCGGTGATCGCGTCCGGCTCGCCCTCGACGGGCAACAGGTCGAGGAGGCGCAGCTCGTAGCCGTACTCCGGCAGCAGTCCCCGCATCAGGGTGCCGAGTCCGCCGGCGGCGCCGGTGAGCAGAACGGTGCGGGGAGCGGGCATGCGGGTGTCTCCTCGGTGCGGGGCGATGTGCCACGACGGGCGGCCGTATTCATGTACGACATTCACATCCGTGGACACGCTAGGGAGTGCCGACCTGCCCCGTCAAGTGTCGCGCGGAGGTGGCGAATCCGCTGCGGTGTTGCGGGTTTGCGCGCTTGACCCGCCCTGAGGTCGCGAATTAGCGTGGGCGCGTTCAGAAATATAGACGTGGATCAGAAACGTGCACCGGTGAGCACCTGTCTAGGGAGAGCCCGTGACCTCAGCCCCTCTCGCCGCTCGACTGAGTATCCCGAGCGGGCCGTTGTTCTTCCCCGTCACCGCGTACGGCCCCGACGGCTCCGTCGACCTCGACGTCTACCGCGAACACGTGCGGCGCGGTGTCGAGGCCGGAGCCGCGGCCGTCTTCGCCTGCTGCGGCACGGGTGAGTTCCACGCGCTCACGCCGGAGGAGTTCGAGGCGTGCGTGCGGGCGGCGGTGGAGGCGGCCGCGGGACGTGTGCCCGTCGTCGCGGGCGCCGGATACGGAACCGCGCTGGCCGTCCGCTACGCGCGGCTGGCGGAGGCCGCCGGGGCCGACGGGCTGCTCGCCATGCCGCCGTACCTCGTCGTGGCCGGCCAGGAGGGACTGCTGCGGCACTATCGGGAGATCGCCGCCGCCACCTCGCTGGACATCGTCGTCTACCAGCGCGACAACGCCGTCTTCACGCCGGAGACCGTGGTCGAACTGGCCCGCACGGACGGCATCATCGGCTTCAAGGACGGGCTGGGCGACCTCGACCTGATGCAGCGCATCGTGAGTGCCGTGCGCAGCGAGGCCCCGGGGGACTTCCTGTACTTCAACGGACTGCCGACGGCGGAGCTGACCGGACTCGCCTACCGGGGCGTGGGCATCACGCTCTACTCGTCCGCGGTGTTCTGCTTCGCCCCCGAGATCGCGCAGGCCTTCCACCACGCGCTGAACACAGGGGACGACGAGACGGTGAACCGGCTGCTCGACGGCTTCTATCGCCCCTTCGTCGACCTGCGGGCCCTGGGCCGCGGCTACGCCGTCGCACTCGTCAAGGCGGGCGTACGGCTGCGGGGCCTGGACGTGGGCGAGGTACGGCCGCCGCTGCACGAACCGGCCGAGGACCACGTCAAGCAGCTGGCACAGCTGATCGAGCGCGGCCACGCGCTGCTGGAGGAGGGCCTGTGAAGACGTCCGCGTTCCTCTACCCGTGGGACGTCAACGGAGACCCGGAGGCCGCCGCGCGCACGGCCGGACTCGGCGTCCGGCAGGTCACGCTCGCCTCCGCCTACCACTCCACGCGGGCCCTGACGCCCCGGCATCCCCGGCACCGCGTCGTCACCGCCTCGCACGCGGCCGTGCTGTACCCGGCGGACGACGCGCGCTGGCAGGGGCGCACCCCGCGGCCGTACGCGGCCGGCGACTGGGCGCCCGGGGACGCGTTCGGGACGGCCGCCGCCGAGCTCGCCGGCGCCGGCCTGGAGGTCCACACCTGGGTGGTCCTCGCACACAACTCCCGTATGGGAGCGGACCATCCCTCGACGTCCGTGGTCAACGCATACGGCGACCGCTATCCCTGGGCGCCGTGCATCGCGCAGCCCGCGACGCGGGCCTACCTCGTCGACCTCGCCGCGGAGGCCGCCGTGCGCCCCGGAGCGCACGGTACGGAGCTGGAGTCGCTCGGCTGGTACGGGTTGGCCCACCTGCACGCGCACGACAAGATCGGCGGGGTGGCGCTCGACGACGCCGGCCAGTACCTGATGTCGCTGTGCTTCTGCCCGGCGTGCCTCGACGGCTACGCCGGACAGGGCCTCGACGCACGACGGCTGCCGACGGCCGTACGGGAGGCGCTGGACGCGGTGTGGCGCGGCGCGCCGTCGGACGGCGGCTGGGCCGGGGTCGAGAAGCTGCTCGGAGCTCAGACGGCGGCGGGCACGCGCGCGTGGCGCGACGCGGTCGCCGGGGAACTCCAGGAGGCGGCGGTCGCGGCGGTGCGGGCCGCGGCGCCGGACGGGTTCCAGGTGTTGTTGCACGCGGACCCGGTGTCCTACCACTGCGGCGCGAACGCCGGTGTCGATCCCGCACGGATCCTGTCCGTGGCGGACGGGGTGGTCGTCCCGTGCACCGGCGGCGCGGGGCTGCTCACCCCCTTCGCCGAGGCCCGCCCGGCCGGCCGGGAGAGCGTGCTGGCCGCCAACTTCACCGTCGTGTCGGGGATGGGCGGACACCCGGGGACGCTCGCCGCGGACGCGGAGCGGGCGGCGGCGCTGGGCGCGACCGAACTCCGCCTCTACCACGCCGGGCTGGCGTCGGACGCGGACCTGGCCGCGGTACGGGAGGCCCTGGCGGGGCTGAGTTAGCGGGCAGCGCCGCAGTGCCGCAGCGGCTCCGGCGTCCGAGGGCGGGCCGGCGCGTCTCAGCCGGTCCGGCGCTCGAGGGCGAGGCCGTTCAGGCCGATGCGAGGGGCCGGGGCGACAACCCCTCCCGGGGAGGCGGGACGGGCAGAGGCGGCGGGGGCGAGCCACCCGGTGCTACCCCGGCACCGGCGCCCCGGACCGCCGCAGCAACGGCCCCACCGTGACCAGACGGGCGACCCCCAGCGTCACCAGCAGCACCCGATGGTCGACCAGTTCGACCAGCCCCGCACCGACGGCCAGCCCCACGGCGTTGGGCGCGTACAGCAGCGTGCCCGCCGTCGCGGTGACACGGCCGAGCAGATGACCGGGCGTCTCCCGCTGGATCGCGGTGTACGCCGCGACCAGGACGCAGGGCAGTCCGACACCGGCGGCGAGGCACGAGCCGAGCACCACGACGTCGGAGTGGACCGCGCGCAGCGCGACCGCGACGGCGGTGAGGGCGATCCCGTACCCGGCGAACCGCCTTTCGCCCAGGCGGCGCAGGAGCGGCCCGGAGGCCAGCCCGACGGCGACGGAACCGACGCCCTGGGCGACGTACAGCACGCCCACGTACGCGGGGGAGTGCCCCAGCCCCTCGGCCACGGCGTAGACCGTCGCGCCGTTCAGGCCCGCGAAGAGCATGGTCGTGCCCCCGGCCACGACCAGGGTCCGCAGATCGCCGTGACGCCACAGGGCACGCGCGCCCGTCGCGGTGCGGGCCCGCCACCCCTCCGTCGTCGCCCTGGGCGGCGGGGTCTCACGGACGCGCAGCAGCGCGAACACGCCCGCCGCCGAGGCGAAGGTCACCGCGTCCAGCAGCGCGACCGGTGCGCCCCCGTACGCCGCGTACAGGCCGGCCCCGGTGAGCGGGGCGACCAGCTTCATGCCCTCGTTGACCGCCATGCGCAGACCGTTGAAGTCGCCGAGGAGCGGGGTGCCGACCGCGGAGGCGAGCAGGGCGGACTCGGCCGCGTCGTGCACGACCCCCGTCGCGCCGTAGACCAGGAGCACCGCGAACAGGACCCACAGGCGGTCCGGCGTGTCCACGGTGAGCAGCAGGGGCAGCAGCGCGGCGAGGGCCAGGTTCGAGGCGATCAGGAGCGGTCTGCGGCGGGTGCGGTCGGCGAGGGTGCCGAGCGCGGGACCGATCAGTGTCGGGGCCCACAGCGTGAAGACGCACAGGGCCGCCAGGCCGTCCGAGCCTGTCAGGTCCTTTACCCAGATGCCGCAGACCAGCCACATCGCCGACGATCCGAAACCGGAGATCAACGCTCCGGTGAGGTACAGCGCCGCGTTGCGGTCGCTCAGCACTCGGGTCACTGTCCATGTCATGGCCGGTGATCGTGGCTCTAAGGCGGCTGCCCGGGGATCGGGCGATCGCCCTAGGGTCCGGCCCGCGCGGGCCGGACCGGCGCGCCGCCGATGAGTTCTGGGCGTGACTGCGGTCCACCCGTCAGTGGACACGAATGCTGAGGAGAAGTGGATGAGCGTCGAGATGTTCGACCTCGGGCCGCAGGCCCTGATCGTGGCGCGGCTCGCGGAGGGCGTGATGGACGGGCAGCTCGACAACGAGACGCCCTGTCCGAGGTACCCGGTGCACACCATGCTGGGACATCTGGCCGGACTGTCCGTGGCCTTCCGCGACGCCGGCCGCAAGGACCTGGGCCCCACGACGGACACCAGCCCCGACACCTCGCTGCCGGACATCGCGGCCGGCTGGCGGGAGACCCTGCCGAAGGCGCTGGACGAGCTCGCCGGGGCCTGGCGGGACCCGGCGGCCTGGGCGGGCGAGACCCGGGCGGGCGGAGTGCCGCTGCCGGGCGCCGTGGCCGCCGCCGTCGTCGCCGACGAACTGGTGGTGCACGGCTGGGACCTCGCCCGCGCCACCGGCCAGGCGTACGAGCCGGACCCCGTCGCCCTCCAGGCGTCGTACGGGTTCCTCGTCGCCGCTGCCGAGGACCCGAGCAGGGGCGGGGGCATCTTCGGCCCCGTGGTGCCGGTGCCCGACGACGCGCCGCTGCTCGACCGGGTGCTCGGGCTGAGCGGCCGCGACCCCGGCTGGAAGGCGTAGCGCGCCCGCGCGGCTCGTCCGCGCCCCCCGGTGGCCGGTGCCCGGTGTCCGGCGTCCGGGGGGACGCCGGGCTGCACCGTCGGCCCCGGCGCGTGCCCGCGAAGGTGCGGCCCCGCGTGCGGCGGTCCCGGTGGAAATGCGCGGGCCCCGCGACGCGGCCCGCGCGTACGCTCCCCGCATGGCCATCGCCCTCACGGTCCTCGGCACCGCCTCTCCGCACCCGCAGCCCGGCCGTCCCTGTTCCGGCCATCTGCTGCGGGGCGGGGGCGCCGAGGTGTGGGTCGACGCGGGGCCCGGGACCTTCGCCGCATTGCAGAGGCACACGGATCCGACGCGGCTGGACGCGATATGGGTCTCGCATCTGCACGCCGATCACTACGCCGACCTGACGGCCGCCCTGTACGGGTTCGCCTACGGCGGGCTCACGCTTCCCGCACCCCTGCCCGTGTACGGGCCGCCGGAGCTCGCACGGCGGCTCGCCGGCTTCTTCGGGCAGCCCGATCCCGGCTTCATGGCCGAGGTGTTCGACTTCAGGCCCCTGTACGACGGTCACGAGGAGCGCGTCGGCGAACTGGTGCTGCGGACCAGGGCCGTCGTGCACGACGTCGAGGCCTACGGGCTGCGGGCCGAGTGCGGCGGCAGCGTCCTCGCCTATTCCGGAGACAGCGGGCCGTGCCCCGCGCTCGACGAACTCGCGTCCGGAGCGGACCTGTTCCTGTGCGAGGCGGACATCGATCGGCATGGCGAATGCGAACGCCCGGTACACCTGACGCCGGAGGACGCCGGCGCGGTCGCCCGGCGGGCCGGGGTCGGTGAGTTGCTCGTCACCCACGTGGGGCCGACGCTGACGCCGCAGACGGCGACCGCGCGCGCCGCGGACGCTTTCGGCGGCCGGACCGCGACGGCCCGCGAGGGCGGCACCCGAGCCTTCTGACCGTACACCGGCCGTTCCGCCTCGAAGGCGCACCCCTGAACACCTCGTGCGCCCGGGCGAGTCCGGCCGGTACCCACCCCTGAACACCTCGTGCGCACGGGCGAGTCCGGCCGGGATGTGCACCCCTGAAGGGCCCGTGCGCCGCGCCCCCGACCCCCGGGCACCGCTCACCGGCCCGCCGGTCACCCCAACTTCTTTTGTCCGAAGCGTTGACGAAACACGGCACCGCTCTTACCTTCATCGCGTCGTACTTCGTACGTCATATATGAGACGCGATACGCGAGATCCGATACACGCGATCCGACACGTGAGATCCGAGAGGCGCGCATGACCTCTGTGCCCACCCCGATCCCGTCCCGCACGCAATTCGTGCTGGAGGGGATCAAACACCGCATTCTCACCGGGCAGTTGACGCCCGGACAGGCCCTGGTCGAGACCGAGCTCGCCGCGCAGTTCGGGGTGTCGAAGACACCGGTGCGCGAGGCGCTCAAGACACTGGCCGGTACCGGTCTTGTCGTGATGAACCAGTACAAGGGCGTCACGGTGCGCATGGTGGATGCGGACATGGCGCGCGAGGTGTACGACGTGCGGCTGCTCCTCGAACCGGAGGCGCTGCGCCGGGCGGTGCGCCGCGGAGCCTCCCTCGACGCCGCACGGGACGCGCTGACCCGCGCCGACGGGGCCGCCGACACCGCCGAACGCTCGCTCGCCAACCGGGAGTTCCACCGCGCCCTGTACGTACCCTGCGGCAATCCGCTGCTCGGCCGGATGCTCGACGAGGTGCGCGACCAGGCAGCCCTGGTCTCCACGGTCGCCTGGGCCGCGAACCCGTCCTGGGAACGCGAGGCCAGCGAACACCGGGAGATCCTGCGGCTCGCCCTCGACGGTGACGCCGACGGCGCGGCCGGGGCGCTGCACGCCCACATCGCGTCGTTCGTGCAACGGGCCTTCCCCCAGGGCCAGGAAGAGGACGGACAGGAATGACAGCGACGTACGAGACCCAGCGGGCGGCGCTCGCCGAGGTCGTGGCGATCCCCGTGACCCCGTTCGCCGAGGACGGCACGATCGACCGCGACACTCACCGGGCCCTGCTGCGCCGGCTGCTCGACGGCGGAGTCAGAACCCTGACACCGAACGGCAACACGGGGGAGTTCTACGCGCTGACGCCCGAGGAGCGGCAACTCGTCACCGAGCTGACCGTCGAGGAGGCGGGGGACCGGGCCGCCGTCCTCGTCGGCGTCGGACACGACGTGCCCACCGCGATCGCCTCGGCGCGGCACGCGCGGGAGCTCGGCGCACAGATGGTGATGGTCCATCAGCCGGTGCACCCGTACGTCTCGGAGGGCGGCTGGGTCGACTACCACCGGGCCATCGCCGAGGCCGTGCCCGAGCTCGGTGTCGTCCCCTACCTCCGCAACCCGCTGCTGGAGGGTGCGCGCCTGGCCGAACTCGCCGACGTCTGCCCGAACGTCGTCGGGGTGAAGTACGCGGTGCCGGACGCGGCGCGCTTCGCCGCCTTCGCACGGGACGCCGGACTCGAACGCTTCGTCTGGGTGGCCGGACTCGCCGAGCCCTATGCGCCCTCGTACTTCTCGGCCGGTGCCACCGGCTTCACCTCGGGGCTCGTCAACGTCGCCCCGGCAGTCTCCCTGAACATGATCGAAGCGCTTCGATCCGGCGACTATCCGGCCGCCATGAAGGTCTGGGAACAGATCCGCCGCTTCGAGGAGCTGCGCGCGGCCAACGGCTCGGCGAACAACGTCACCGTGGTCAAGGAGGCGCTGGCCTCGCTCGGCCTGTGCCGTCGTGACGTCCGCCCGCCGAGCAAGCCGCTGCCCGGACCCGAGCGCGCGGAAGTGGCGGCCATCGCCGCGGGGTGGTCCATATGAAGCGCCCGGAAGACCTCAGAAGCCACCAGTGGTACGGCACGGACGGGCTCCGCTCGTTCAGCCACCGGGCCCGGACGCGACAGCTCGGCTATCTGCCCGAGGAGCACCTCGGCAAGCCCGTCGTCGCCATCCTCAACACCTGGAGCGACATCAACCCCTGCCACGTGCACCTGCGCGACCGCGCGCAGGCCGTGAAGCGCGGAGTGTGGCAGGCAGGCGGGTTCCCGCTCGAATTCCCGGTGTCGACGCTCAGCGAGACCTTCCAGAAGCCGACCCCGATGCTCTACCGCAACATGCTCGCGATGGAGACCGAGGAACTGCTGCGGTCGTACCCGGTCGACGGCGCGGTGCTGATGGGCGGCTGCGACAAGTCGACTCCCGCCCTGCTGATGGGCGCGGCCTCCGTCGACCTGCCGACCGTGTTCGTGCCCGCCGGGCCGATGCTCCCCGGGCACTGGCGCGACGAGGTCCTCGGCTCCGGCACGGACATGTGGAAGTACTGGGACGACAAGCGCGCCGGGCTCATCGGGGACTGTGAGATGAGCGAACTGGAGAGCGGGCTCGCCAGGTCGCCGGGGCACTGCATGACGATGGGGACGGCGTCCACGCTCACCGCTGCCGCCGAGGCCCTCGGCGTCACCGTGCCCGGCGCGTCGAGCATCCCCGCCGTCGACTCCGGACACGACCGGATGGCCGCCGCGTCCGGGCTCAGGATCGTCGAACTCGTCCGCAAGGACCGCAAGTTGTCCGACATCTTGACCGCCGACGCCTTCGCGGACGCGGTGACCTGCGTCCTCGGCCTCGGCGGTTCCACCAACGCCGTGATCCATCTGATCGCCATGGCCGGTCGGGCCGGCGTTCCCCTCACCCTCGACGACTTCGACCGCATCGCGCGGACCGTGCCGGTGCTCGCCGACGTCCGGCCCGGCGGACAGAAGTACCTGATGGAGGACTTCCACTTCGCCGGTGGCCTGCCCGGGTTCCTGTCGCGGATCACCGACCTGCTGCACCTCGACCGGCCGACCGTGTCGTACGACAGCATGCGCGAACAGCTCGACGGGGCACGCGTGCACAACGACGACGTCATCCGCACCCGCGACAACCCGGTCGCTCCGGAGGGCGGGGTCGCCGTGCTGCGCGGCAACCTCTGCCCCGACGGCGCCGTCATCAAGCACATCGCCGCCGAACCGCACCTGCTCAAGCACACCGGTCCCGCGGTCGTGTTCGACGACTACCGGACCATGCAGCGCACCATCAACGACCCCGGGCTCGGCATCACGGCCGACAGCGTGCTGGTGCTGCGCAACGCCGGCCCCAAGGGCGGCCCCGGCATGCCCGAGTACGGGATGCTGCCCATCCCCGACCACCTGCTGAAGCAGGGCGTCCGGGACATGGTGCGGATCTCCGACGCCCGGATGAGCGGCACCAGTTACGGCGCGTGCGTGCTGCACGTGGCGCCCGAGTCGTACGTCGGCGGGCCGCTCGCCCTGGTGCGCAGCGGGGACACGATCACCCTCGACGTCGAGGCCCGCACCCTTCGGCTCCACGTGGACGACGAGGAGCTGGAGAACCGCAGGGCGCGGTGGACGCCGCCGCCCGCCCGGTACGAGCGCGGCTACGGCGCGCTCTACAACGAGCAGATCACGCAGGCCGACACCGGCTGCGACTTCGAGTTCCTGGCCAGGCCGGGGAAGGTGCCGGACCCGTACGCCGGGTGACCCCGATCGGGGGCGGGGATGCCCGCCCCGCACCCGGGGACCCCGATCCGCACCCGGGGTCCCCGGACCGCACGTCCGCACGGCCGACATCCCGAACGAGATCCGCGAAGCGCTTCAACCAGATGCATTTAGCAAGCGCTTCCTGCACAGTCCGTGAACGAACGGTCGCACCCACCGAACAGACCCACCGCAAGCGAACGGAGAACAGTCATGGCCCAAGCCGCAGCCGTGGCGAAACCGCCCGCGCCGGCCCGGCGACGCCGTGCCTCCGCGACGCCACGCAGGCTCCCGTATCTGCTGATCGCCCCGGCGGCGCTGCTGATGCTGGGCTTCATCGCCTACCCCGTCATCAGCGTCTTCTACTACAGCCTGCAGAACTACAACCCCACCAAGCCCTGGCGCAACGGCTACGCGGGCTTCGACAACTTCGTGCACGCCTTCACCGACGACCCGCAGTTCTGGGACACGCTGACCTTCAGCGCCAAGTGGGTCGTCGTCGAGGTGGGCCTCCAGCTGCTGTTCGGTCTGGCGCTCGCGCTGATCGTCAACCAGACCTTCGTGGGACGGGCGGTCGGCCGCGCGCTGGTCTTCTCGCCGTGGGCCGTCTCGGGCGTGCTGACCTCCGCGATCTGGGTGCTGCTCTACAACTCCCAGACGGGCATCACCCGTTACCTCGCCGACGCGGGCATCGGACAGTACGGCACCAGCTGGCTCTCCGACACCTCCACCGTGTTCCCGGCCGCGGTGGTCGCCGATCTGTGGCGCGGCGTGCCGTTCTTCGCGATCCTCATCCTCGCCGACCTCCAGTCCGTCTCCAAGGATCTGTACGAGGCGGCCGAGGTCGACGGCGCGAGCCGGGTCCGGCAGTTCCTGCACATCACACTGCCGCACCTCAAGGACGCCATCGTCCTGTCCACACTGCTGCGCGTGGTGTGGGAGTTCAACAATGTCGACCTGCTCTACACGCTGACCGGCGGAGGCCCCGCGGGCGAGACGACGACACTGCCGCTCTACATCGCGAACACCAGTGTCGACGCCCACAACTTCGGCTACGCGTCGGCCCTGACCACGGTCGCGTTCGTGATTCTGCTCTTCTGCTCGATCGTCTACCTGCGGCTGAGCAAGTTCGGAGGCGGGGACAAGTGATCACCAAGGACGCCGGGACGATCGCTCCGGCCGCACCCGCACCGGCGGCCGAGGAACCCCGGCCGACCGTCGCGAAGAACAGGCGGGCCTGGGACGAGGTGCCCCGCTGGCAGATCTACCTCCCGCTGTCGGTCTACCTGCTCTTCACCCTGGTCCCCTTCTACTGGATCCTGCTGTTCGCGCTCCGCCCGGCCGGCTCCACCTCGCTCGTGCCGTGGCCCATGACCTTCGACCACTTCGACAAGGTGTGGACCGAGCGCAGCTTCGGGACCTACTTCCAGAACAGCGTGCTCATCGCGCTCGCCACCCTGGTGCTGACCACCGTCGTCGCCCTCGCCGGCGGCTACGCCCTCGCCCGCTTCGACTTCAGGATCAAGCGCGGCTTCATGCTGGCGCTGCTGTGCTCCCAGTTCGTGCCGGGGGCGCTGCTCCTCGTGCCGCTCTTCCAGATCTTCGCCAAGCTCCAGATGATCAACTCGCTGGGCAGTGTCATCATCGCCGAGACGGTCTTCCAGCTGCCGCTGTCGATGATCCTCATCAGCGGGTTCATCAGGAACGTGCCGTACTCCCTGGAGGAGGCCGCCTGGGTCGACGGCTGCGACCGCTTCAAGGCCTTCCGGATCGTCGTGCTCCCGCTGCTGCGGCCCGGCCTGATCGCGGTCGGCTCCTTCGCCTTCGTGCACGCCTGGAACCACTTCCTGTTCGCCCTGATGTTCCTCAGCGACCAGGGCAAGCAGACCATCCCGGTCGGCCTCAACACCCTGATGAGCTCGGACAGTGTCGACCTCGGCGCGCTCGCCGCCGGCGGAATCATCGCCGCCGTCCCCGTCGTCATCGTCTTCGCGTTCATCCAGAAGTGGCTGATCACGGGATTCAGCGCCGGGGCGGTGAAGGGATGAGCCACCAGCCTTCGGCGTCCGCCGCCGGCGGGCCGACGAGCCCGCCCGCCCGGGACCTGCCGCTGCCCGTCGTCCTCGCGGGCGCCCGCGGCCACGGCGACTGGCACCTGCGCAACATCCGCCGCCTCCAGGACAAGGGCCTCGTACGGCTCGCCGGGATCTGCGAGCTGACCCCGCTCACGGACGCGGAGCTGGACGGCCGCCAGGTCCAGCAGTCCGCCGACTTCGGCGCCCTCCTCGACTCCACCCGCGCGGCGATCGCCGTGATCTGCACCCCCATCCCCACCCACACCGACCTGGCGCTGACCGCCGCCGGCAAGGGCGTGCACCTGCTGCTGGAGAAGCCGCCCGCCCCCTCGTACGCGGACTTCCGCAGGATGGCCGACGGGGTCGCAGCGGCCGGCGTCGCCTGCCAGATCGGCTTCCAGTCGCTCGGCTCGCACGCCGTGCCCGCCGTCCGGGAACTGATCGCCGAGGGTGCGATCGGCCGGGTGCTCGGGATCGGCGGGGCCGGAGCGTGGGCACGGGACGAGGCGTACTACCGGCGTGCGCCGTGGGCGGGCAAGCGCCGCCTGAACGGCGTGGACGTCGTCGACGGCGTGCTGACGAACCCCCTCGCCCACGCCGTCGCCACGGCGCTCGCCCTGGACGGTGCCACCCGCGCCGAGGACGTCGCCGGGATCGAGACCGAGTTGCTGCGCGCCAACGACATCGAGTCCGACGACACCTCGTGCGTGCGCGTCACCACGGCCGGCGGCCGGATCACCGTGGCCGCGACCCTGTGCGCCGAACGCCCCGACGAGCCGTACGTCGTGGTGCACGGCAGCGCCGGGCGGATCACCTTCTGGTACAAGCAGGACCGCGTTCTCGTGCAGCGCTCCGGGCACGGTCCCGAGGAGACCGACTTCGGCCGGACCGACCTGCTGGAGAACCTGGTCGCCCATCTGACGGACGGCACGGACCTGCTGGTCACACCCGAGTCGACGGGCGCCTTCATGAAGGTCGTTGAAGCGATTCGACAGGCGCCCGATCCCCGCGCCCTGCCCGCGGACAGCTGGACCCGGGTGCCCGGCGAGAACCGCCGGGTCGTGCGCGGCGTCGACGGCCTGGTCGCGGCTGCCGCCGACACCCTCGCCCTCTACTCCGAGCTGGGCGCCGTCTGGGCGCCGCCGAAGGAGGTGAGCGCCGGATGAACGAGGAGTCGCTGGTCCTGCGCGTGGCGGGCCGCCCCGTCGGCCGCTATCTCACCCGGCCCGCACTGCCGGCCCGGCTGTCGCCGCGCCCCTACCTGCACCCCGTGACCACGCTGGCGGGCACCGCCGTCACCGAGCTGAGCCCCGCCGACCACGTACACCACCTCGGCGTCGGTGTGGCCGTACCCGACGTCGAGGGGCACAACTTCTGGGGCGGGCGCACCTATGTCCGCGACGAGGGCCCCACCGAACTCGACAACCACGGCGCCCAGCGGCACACCGCCTTCCAGCTGCGCGACCCCGACGGCTTCGTGGAGGAGCTGCGCTGGGTGGCCGCGGGCGGCGAACTGCTGCGCGAGCGGCGCACGGTGGCGACCACCGCGCTGACCGGGTCCGCCTGGGCGCTGGACTTCACCTTCTCGCTGACGAACACCACCCGCGGCACGCTGTCCATCGGCAGCCCGGCCACCAACGGGCGGCCCGGCGCGGCCTACGGAGGCTTCTTCTGGCGCGCCCGCAAGGAGGCCGAGGCACCACGGGTGTTCACCGCCGACGCCGAGGACGTGACCGCGGTGCACGGCCGGCGCGCCGACTGGCTCGCCCTCGCGGGCGCCACCTGGACGCTCGTCTTCGCCGGCGCCACCGCGGCGACGCGCCACGACCCGTGGTTCGTGCGCACCGCCGAGTACCCGGGGGTGGGTTCCTCGCTCGCCCACGAGGAGCGGCTGCCCGTCGCCGCCGGCGGCACCGTCGTGCGGCGGATCGTCACCGTCGTCGCCGACGGCCGGCTCGACCGGGCCGAGGCCGCCGCGCTCGTCCGCAAGGCGGTGAGTCCCTGATGGCCCTGCCCTCCGCCGACCTCGGCGACGGGACCTACCGCAACCCCGTCCTGGACGCCGACTGGTCCGACCCCGACATCCTGCGGGTCGGCGGCGACTTCTACCTCACCGCCTCCAGCTTCGGCCGTGCTCCCGGGCTGCCGCTGCTGCACTCCCGCGACCTGGTCAACTGGACGCTCGTCGGACACGCCCTGCCCCGCCTGGAGCCCGCGGCGGGCTTTCGCACCCCCCGGCACGACTGCGGGGTGTGGGCCCCGTCGCTGCGGCACCACGACGACCGCTTCTGGATCTTCTGGGGTGACCCCGATCACGGTGTCTTCCAGGTCAACGCCCCCGAGATCCGGGGTCCTTGGACCCGTCCGCACCTGGTCAAGGAGGGCAAGGGGCTCATCGACGCCTGTCCGCTGTGGGACGAGGAGACCGGCCAGGCCTATCTCGTGCACGCGTGGGCCAAGTCCCGTTCGGGCATCAGGAACAGGCTCACGGGTCACCGTATGCGCCCCGACGGCACGGGCCTGCTCGACGAGGGGAAGGTCGTCGTCGACGCGGACCGGATCCCCGGCTGGTTCACCCTCGAAGGCCCGAAGCTCTACCGGCACGACGGCTGGTTCTGGATCTTCGCGCCCGCCGGGGGAGTGGAGACCGGCTGGCAGGGCGTCTTCCGCTCACGCGGCTTCTTCGGGCCGTACGAGGAGCGAGTCGTCCTGGAGCAGGGCGACACCGACGTCAACGGCCCGCACCAGGGCGGCTGGGTGCGCACCGGCGGTGGCGAGGACTGGTTCGTGCACTTCCAGCAGCGCGGCCCCTACGGGCGGGTCGTCCACCTCCAGCCGATGCGCTGGGAGGAGGACGGCACCCCGGCCGGCGGAGCCTGGCCGGTGATCGGCGACAGGGGAGCGCCGGTCGAGGTGCACCGGAAGCCCGCTCTGCCGCCGCAGCCGCCGTCCGCGCCCGCCACGGACGACGACTTCCCCGGGGGCCGCTTCGGGCGCCAGTGGCAGTGGACGGCCAACCCGCAGGACGGCTGGGCCACCCAGCACTCCGGGGACGGGCTGCGGCTGAGCTGTGTGCGCACGGCCGACGCGCACGACCTGCGCCGACTGCCGCACGTGCTCACCCAGCGGCTGCCCGGCGGCGCCACCTGCGTCGAGGTCGGGCTGCGGCTCGACAGCGAGGAGCCGGGCGCCCGGGCCGGACTCGCCGTGCTCGGGGACGCGTTCGGCTGGATCGGGCTCCAGCGGGAGGCCGACGGATCGGTGCGGCTCGTGCACCGGTTCGCCGAGTCGGCCGCCGAGTACGAGCGCGACGCCGCGCACTCCCGGGCGGCACCCGACGGGCGGGCCCGGCTGTGGATCGAGATCGGCGCGGGCGCGCGCTGCCGCTTCTCGTACGACGTGGGCGACGGCCGGGAGTCCTCGGGACAGGTCTTCGCCGCCACACCCTGGCGCTGGGTCGGGGCCCTGCTCGGGCTCTTCGCGCTCGCCCCGGCGGGCGCGGGTCATGCCGGCGCCGCCACGTTCACGCAGTTCCGCGTCACCGAGGCCCCCTGAGGGCCGCGCCCGACGCACGCACACCGGTGCGGCGACACCGCAGTCGCCGCACACCCACAGGACCCCACAACCCCGTTGAATCCAGAAGAAGAGAGCCGACCAATGAAGATCAGCATCCGTAGAAGCAGGCGTGCCGCGACGGCCGTCGCCCTGGGTTCCGTGCTCGCGCTGACCGCCAGCGCCTGCGGCGACGACGGCAGTGGTTCGGCCGGAGACAAGGGCGGCGAGGGCTCCGGCAAGGGCGAGATCACCTTCTGGGACAACAACGGCGGTGTCCGCACCGACATCTGGAAGCAGATCATCGCCGACTTCGAGAAGAAGTACCCGGACATCAAGGTGAACTACGTCGGCATCCCCGCGGCGAGCGCCCAGTCCAAGTACGACACCGCCATCCAGGGCGGCGGTCTGCCCGATGTCGGCGGTGTGGGCACGGCGATGCTCGCCGAGGTCGCGGTCCAGGGCGCGCTGGAGCCGCTGGACAGCCGGGTCGAGAAGAGCCCGCTGAACGGCAGGCTCAGCAAGAACCTGCTCGACAGCAGCCGGGCCGCGGGCGGTGGCGACACGCTCTACCAGGTGCCGACCTCCGCCAACAACGGCACGCTGTGGTACCGCACCGACCTGTTCGAGAAGGCCGGTCTGGACGCCCCGACGACCTGGTCGAAGTTCTACTCGGCGGCCGACAAGCTCACCGCCAAGGGCAAGAACGCCTTCGGCTTCACCATCCGGGGCGGCGAGGGCGCGATCGCGCCGGCCCTGGACGCGGTGTACGGCCAGACCGGCATCACCTCGTTCTGGAACGGCGACAAGACCACCGTCAACGATCCGAAGAACGTGGCCGCGCTGGAGAAGTACGTGGCCCTGTACAAGAAGGACACCCCGTCCGCGGACGTCAACAACGACTTCACCAAGATGGTCGCCCAGTGGGACAGCGGCACCATCGGCATGCTCAGCCACAACCTCGGGTCCTACCAGGACCACCTGAAGGCCCTCGGCGCGGACAAGTTCCGCGGCATCCCGAACCCGACGCAGGACGACGGCACGCGCGTCCAGGTGTCCAACCCCGTCGACGGGCTGAGCCTGTTCAAGTCGAGCAAGAACAAGGCCGCCGCCTGGAAGTTCATCGAGTTCGCGCTCTCGGCCGAGGAGAACTCCAAGTTCAACGAGTCCGCGGGCCAGGTGCCGGCGAACACCGACGCGGCCAAGGACGGATGGATCCAGCAGGCCGAGCCGACCAAGCTGGCGGCCGAGGCGCTCAACGGGACCGGCACCAAGATCGTGCAGCTGCCGTACTACCTGCCGGACTGGAACACCATCTCCAAGGCCGACAACGAGCCGAACTTCCAGAAGCTGCTGCTCGGCAAGATGACCGCGAAGCAGTTCCTGGACACGCTGGCCGACCAGCTCAACGCCGCGCAGGCGGACTGGAAGAAGAACCACGGATGACCCGCCCGAACGCGCGGTGAAGCGACTGCGCGGCCGTCGTCCGGCCGTCGGGCCGGCCGGTCGCGCAGTGCCCCGCGCCCCTGTCGGGGGCGGGGTTCCCACCCCCTGTTGAAAGGCACGACGAGATGTCCCTCAGCCGAAGACAGGTCACCTCGGCGGCGCTCGCCGCCGTCCCGCTCGCCCTCGCGGCCACCGGCACCGCCCGCGCCGCGCACCGGCGCCGCACCCTCTACATCGCAGGCGACTCCACCGCCGCCCAGAAGTACGCCGACGCGGCGCCCGAGACCGGCTGGGGCACGGCCCTGCCGTTCTTCCTGCACGACGGTCTCGCCGTAGCCAACCACGCGGTGAACGGCCGCAGTTCCAAGAGCTTCATCGACGAGGGCCGGCTGGACGTCATCCTCGACGCGATCGGCCCCGGCGACCTCCTCGTCGTCCAGTTCGGCCACAACGACGAGAAGAGTGCCGACCCCACCCGCTACACCGAGCCCTGGACGACGTACCAGGACCATCTGCGTCAGTACCTCGACGGCGCGCGGGCCCGGGGCGCGCGTCCGGTGCTCGCGACGCCCGTCGAACGCAGGAGGTTCGACGCGGACGGCAACGCCGTGCCGACCCACGGCGACTACCCGGCGTCGATGCGCGCGCTCGCCGCGGACGAGCACGTCGCGCTGCTCGACATCCAGGCGCTGTCCCTCGCCCTGTGGCAGCGCCTCGGCGCCGAGGAGACGAAGAAGTACTTCAACTGGACCGCGACCGAACAGGACAACACGCACTTCAACCCGCCCGGCGCGATCGCCGTGGCCCGTCTCGTCGCCGCCGCGCTGCTGCGCCGCGGGGTGCTCGCGCCCCGGGACGTGTGCCGCCTCGACGACGAGATCCCCGAGTCCTGGATCACCTGGCCGACGGCCTGACCGAGCACCATCCGCCACCCGACCCGACGGGAAGAGAGCCGCACCATGAACGCACAGGAATGGCATGGGCATGCCACAGTTCGACGTTCGGCGACACGCGCCGCGGCGCTGATCGGCTGCACCGCCCTCGTCCTCGCCGTCACCGGCACCACCGCCGAGGCCCGCTCCGCCGACCCCGCCCGCCAGACCCTCGCGGCCCGTGACGGATGGGCCTCCGCGGGCACCGGCACCACCGGCGGATCCACCGCCGACGCCGCGCACGTCTACACCGTCACCACCTGGGACGGATTCAAGGCCGCCCTGGCCGCCGGCGGCACCGCCCCGAAGATCATCAAGGTGAAGGGCACCATCGACGCCAACGCCGACGGCTGCGACTCCTTCGCCGCCGACGGCTACGACTTCGACGCCTACCTGCAGAAGTACGCGCCGGAGAACTGGGATTACGACACCGACCTGTCGGCCGAACCCGACGACAGCCCCGAGGGACTGCGCCGCGCCTCCGCCGCCCGCCAGGACACCGCCATCAAGGCCTTCGTCCCCGCCAACACGACACTGATCGGCATCGGCAAGCACGCGGGATTCAAGGGCGCCAGCCTCCAGATCACGGACGTCGACAACGTCATCGTGCGCAACCTCGCCTTCGAGAGCCCCCTCGACTGCTTCCCGCAGTGGGACCCCACCGACGGCGACACCGGGAACTGGAACTCCGAGTACGACAGCGCCGTGGTGTACGGCTCCACACACGTCTGGCTGGACCACAACACGTTCACCGACGGGGAACACCCGGACAGCACCCTGCCGACGTACTACGGCCGGATCTACGAACAGCACGACGGAGAACTCGACATCGTCAAGGGCGCCGACTACGTGACCGCCTCCTGGAACGTGTTCGCCGACCACGACAAGACGATCCTGATCGGCAACAGCGACAGCGCGGCGACCGCCGCCGTCGACCGGGGACACCTGAAGGCCACGTTCCACCACAACCTGTTCACCGGTCTCGTCGAGCGCGCGCCCCGCGTCCGCTTCGGCCAGGTCGACTCCTACAACAACCACTTCGTCGCCGACTCCACGTTCTCCTACAGCTTCGGCATCGGCATGGAGTCCCAGCTCGTCGCCGAGCACAACGCGTTCACGCTGCCCGAGCAGATCAGCGCCGCGACGATCCTGAAGAAGTGGAAGGAGGCGCCGCTCACCGCCGCCGACAACTACGTCAACGGCAAAAAGACCGACCTGATCGCCGTGCACAACGCGGAGATCCCGGCCGAGACGCTCCAGTCCGGGGCCGGCTGGACTCCCACCCTGCGCACGAAGGTCGACCCGCCGAAGGCCGTCCCGGGCCTCGTCGACCACCGGGCGGGCGCCGGAAGGATCTGCTGACATGGCCGGGCACCCGCTCAGCAGACGGGCGTTCGTCGCCGCGAGCACCGGAGCCGCGCTGGCTCCGCTGCTCGCGGCCCCCGCGACCGCCGCGCACCTGCCGTCGTCACGGCGTCACGGCAGGCCCTTCGGGCGGTACGGATCGCCGTCCGCGCGGCTCACCGAGCGGACCCTGTACGTCCATCCCGGCGGCCTCGGCGACCACACCGCCGTCCAGGCCGCGGTGAACGCCGCGACCGGCGCCGGACACACGCTGGTCATCGCACCCGGTGTGTACCGCGAGACCGTCTCGGTCGGGGTCACCGACCCGGCCACCGGCCTGCCCGGCGTCGCGGGCACCGGGATGACATGGATCGGCGCCTCCGAGGACCCGCACGACGTCGTCGTCGTGTACGACAACGCGGGCGGCACACCGAAGCCGGCCGGTTCGGGCACCTACGGCACCTCCGGCTCGGCCACGACCACCGTGCGCACCGACGGCTTCACGGCCCGCTGGATCACCTTCGCCAACGACTGGCTGCGCGCGGACCACCCCGGCATCACCGGCACCCAGGCCGTCGCGGTCAAGGTCCAGGGCGACCGTTCGGCATTCCACCACTGCCGGTTCCTCGGCCATCAGGACACGCTGTACGCCGACTCGATCGCGCTCGGCACCTTCGCCCGCCAGTACTACCGCGACTGCTACGTCGAGGGTGACGTCGACTTCGTCTTCGGCCGGGCCACAGCGGTGTACGAGCACTGTCACTTCCACACGCTCGACCGCACCGACCTGGCGTCCGCCCCGTACGGCTTCGTCTTCGCGCCGTCCACCGCGGTCGCCGCTCCGCACGGCTACCTGGTCGTCCGCAGCCGGATCACCAGCGCGGCCCCCGACGGGTACTACGAGCTGGCCCGCCCCTGGGTGCCCAGCTCGGACACCACCGCCCGGCCGATGCTGACGGTGCGCGAGACCCGTCTGGACGCGGGGACCGACGCGGTCGCGCCCTACGCCGACATGTCGTCCGCCCACCCGTGGCAGAACCAGCGCTTCGCCGAGTACCGCAACACGGGACCGGGCGCGGCCGTCACGGTCCCCGCCAACCGGCCCCAACTCACCCCCGAGGAGGCCGAGTCCGCCACCCGCGAGACACATCTCGGCGACTGGGCGCCTTGGAAGGACCGCTGATCCGCCGACCGCCCGCGCCGGGTTCTCCGGTGCCGCCGGGGCCCGTTGCCTGTGGAGTATGTATCGATCGGGCAACGGGCCTCGCGTTCCCCTGGGTGACGCGCGTAGAAACCTGTCATGCATAAGCCACGCATCGCGGCCATCGCCGCCGCCTGTGCCGTCGCCGGCGCCGCCCTGTACGGCGCCGGTGCGGCCACCGCCGGTCAGTCGACCGCGAACTCGACCCACGAGCCCTACAACATCGGGGTCCTGGTCAAGGACATCGACACCTACTACGGCACGACGCTCGACGGCAACGGCGTGTACCAGGCCTCCCCGGACAGCCGGTACGCCAAGGACCTCGCTCGCATCGAGTCCGACGCCGAGCGCTACATCGACAAGGCGGCGCACAAGGCCCGCCACCACGGCGAGAAGCCCGCGGTCGTCTTCGACATCGACGACACGCTGCTGCTCTCCCTCGACTACGAGAAGAAGACCAACTACACGTACAACTCGGCCTCCTGGGCCGCGTACGTCGCCCAGGCCGACCGCCCGGCCGTCTTCGGCACCCCGGCCCTCGTCGAGTACGCGCGGTCCAAGGGCGTCGAGGTCTTCTACAACTCGGGCCTGAAGGAGTCGCAGCGCGCCGACGCCGTCAAGAACCTCAAGAAGGTCGGCGCCGACGTCAACCTCGACGCCGACCACATGTTCCTCAAGGACGCGGCCAACCCGCCCGCCTACCTGAGCGACTGCGCCACGGCCACCGCCTGGAACTGCACGACCGTGCAGTACAAGTCCGGCACCCGCAAGCACATCGAGTCCCTCGGGTACGAGATCGTCGCCAACTTCGGCGACCAGTACTCCGACCTCGACGGCGGCTACGCCGACAGGACGTACAAGCTCCCGAACCCGACGTACTTCGTGAGCTGAGCCCTGCCGGGAGACGAACGCCCCCGCCGGTCGTCACCGGCGGGGGCGTTCTCTGCTGACCGAGGGGGGCTCAGGCCAGCAGGTCCGTGCAAGGGAAAGGACGCCGGAATCGAACGTCCGGTTGTTTCCCGCGGCGGTCCATTCGCAAGTGATGTGCGGGCCGGTTCACGAAGTGCCCTCGGACGGCGCGCCGTCGTCCGCGTGAACCGCGAAGCCACCGGCGACGGCCGACCGTTCACCGCCCGACACGGCCGCGGCCGTGTACCGGTCGCCCTTCGCGTCCCGGCCGCCGCGCTCGTGGTCGTACTGTCCCGCGAAGACCCACTCGCCGGGCCAGACCGTACGCCCCGGCTTCAGCACCCAGGTGTAGACGAGGAAGCCGTCCCGTTCCCGGACCGTGGTCGTGAAGTCGTCCTCGGGCAGTGACCGCCAGGCGCCCGTGCAGCTCACCCCGCCGGTCTGCCGGATCCTCAACCGGACCGTGAGCGCCGTCAGTTGCCGGCTCGTCCTCACCGTCACACTGCTCTGCGCCCAGAAGTCGTTGCTGTGCGGGTCGACCGAGCCGTCGGACCGCAGCGGACCGTCCTCGCTGCCGGTGGCCGGCGGACGGACCGTCGTGTCCGGCGACGGTTCGGGGGGCGGAGAGACCGCGACGGTCCGCTGCGGCGCCTCGTCCCGCACCGCCCGGGCGACCGCGTAACCGCCCGCCGCGAGGACTCCGGCGACGGCCGCCGTGGCACCCACGACCCGGACCCAGCCGAGCAGAGGCGTAGCTGCGCCGCGCCGCGCGGGCCGCCGCTCCCGAACGCCCGCCATGCCGCGCTCCACCCGGGCCAGGATGTGCGCGCGGTCAGGCTCGTGCGCCTCGGCGGCATCCCGCAGCCCGGCACGCAGCTCGTCGTGCACGTCCCGCGCCCTCCTCATCGGTCCGATCCTCCGCCGTCACCCGCGGGCAGCGCTCCCGCATGCACCCGCACCGGCGTCCCGTCGGTGCCGAGGAGCCGCTTCAGTTCCGCCATGCCCTTCGAGGTCTGGCTCTTCACCGTACCCACGGACACGCCGAGGGCGAGGGCCGTGTCCTTCTCCGAAAGGTCGAACGCGTGCCGCAGCACGACGCACGCCCGCTTGCGGAACGGCAGTCCGCGCAGCGCCTCCTGGACGTCGATGGCACCCGGCACATCGGGGTTCTCGGCACTGTCCTCACGACTCGACCAGAAGAGCGTGATCCGCCGCCGCTCGCGCACCGCGCTGCGGATGCGGCTGCGGGCGAGATTGGCGACCACACCGCGCGCGTACGCCACCGGGTGGTCCGCCGCGCGCACCCGGTCCCAGCGGTGCCACAGGGCGAGCAGCGCGTCCGCCGCCAGATCGTCCGCGACGTCCGGTTCGCCCGTCAACAGGGCGGCCAGGCGGGAGAGTTCGGCGTAGTGCCGCTCGAAGAAGGCGTGGAACTCCACGGAGGCGCTGTCGTCGAGGACCGTGCCCACGGGTGACCTCTCCTCGCTGCGGCTCCGGGCACCGGTGCAGGTGCGTGGTCATGGGCCCCGTGCGCCACCCGCGACGAAGTGGCGTGTCCGTGGGGCGGGATGCGAGAGCGTATCAGCGTCCGTACGGAGCTTCGAACGTCGTATGGCGGGCCGAACTCGATTCCGTAACACGGAGAAAACCTGAAACCGGTGCGACGCGGGAACAATCCAGCCAGCATCCGCACACCCGGCACGCAGGCATCGAGGAGCAACGCCATGTCCGAATCCCAGAAGGTGGCCGACCGGCCAAGTGCCGCACCCCCCGCGGCGAACAGCGTCGACGGGTTCTTCAAGATATCCGCCAGGGGCTCCACCTTCGGCCGGGAGATACGCGGCGGCTTCGCCACGTTCTTCACCATGGCCTACATCCTTGTCCTGAACCCGATCATTCTGGGCAGCGCCAAGGACAAGTTCGGCCACCAGCTCGACGCCGTCCAACTGACCACCGCCACCGCCCTGGTGGCCGCCGTGATGACCGTCGTCATGGGCCTCGGCGGCAACCTCCCGCTCGCACTCGCCGCGGGCCTCGGCCTCAACGCGGTCGTCGCCTTCCAGATCGCCCCGCTGATGAGCTGGGACGACGCGATGGGCCTGATCGTCCTGGAGGGCCTGCTGATCTGCGTACTGGTGGTGACAGGCCTGCGTGAAGCGGTCATGCACGCCATCCCGCAACCGCTGAAGCAGGCGATCAGCGTCGGCATCGGTCTGTTCATCGCCTTCATCGGCTTCGTCGACGCCGGGTTCGTCACCCGCATCCCGGACGTCGCGAGCACCACGGTCCCGGTGCAGCTCGGCGGCACCGGCACGCTGACCGGCTGGCCGGTCCTCGTCTTCTGTCTCGGCGTGCTGCTGACCATCGGACTGCTCGCCCGCAAGGTCAAGGGCGCGATCCTGATCAGCATCGTGACCATGACGATCGTGGCGATCGTCATCAACGCCGCGGCCGACATCAAGAGCTGGGGCCTGACCACGCCGAAGCTCCCCGACGACGTGGTGGCCTCACCGGACTTCGGACTGCTCGGTCACTTCAGCCTGTTCGGTGCCTTCGGCGAGACCGGCGCGATCACGGTCGTCCTGCTGATCTTCACGCTCGTCCTGTCCGACTTCTTCGACACGATGGGCACCGTCGTCGGCATCAGCGCCGAGGCCGGCCTGCTGGACGAGGAGGGCAAGGTGCCGAACCTCGGCCGGGTCCTGCTCATCGACGGCGCCGCCGCGGTGGCCGGCGGTGCCGCCTCGGCCTCCTCCTCGACCTCGTACATCGAGTCGGCGGCGGGCGTCGGCGAGGGAGCCCGCACCGGCTTCGCGAACTTGATCACCGGCGGGCTCTTCGCGCTCGCGCTGTTCCTGACCCCGCTGCTCACCATCGTCCCGCTGCAGGCCGCCGCGCCCGCGCTCGTCGCGGTCGGCTTCCTGATGATGACCCAGGTCAAGCACATCGACTGGGACAGGTACGAGATCGCCATCCCCGCCTTCCTGACCATCGCCGTGATGCCGTTCACCTACTCGATCACGAACGGCATCGGCGCGGGCTTCCTGGCCTACGTCCTGATCAGGACGGTCCTCGGCAAGGCGAAGGAGATCCACTGGCTGCTGTGGGCCTCCTCGGCCCTGTTCCTCGTGTACTTCGCGATCGACCCGATCGAGCAGATCCTGGGCGTGAAGTGACGACGAGGGCCCCGCACCCGGACGGGGGTGCGGGGCCCTTCGCCGGTGGCGCTCAGCCCTTGAGCGCGGCCCGCATCGCGGCCTTCGCGACCGGCGCCGCCAGGCCGTTGCCGCTGACCTCGGAACGGGCCGCGTCGGACTGCTCGACCATCACCGCGACGGCGACCTCCTTGCCGGTGGAGTCGGACTTCGCGTACGACGTGAACCAGGCGTAGGGCGTCTCGCTGTTGTTCTCGCCGTGCTGGGCCGTGCCGGTCTTGCCGCCCACGGTCGCGCCGGAGATCCTGGCGTTCGTGCCCGTGCCGTCCTCGACGACCGTCTGCATCGCCGACCGGAGCTGCCGCGCCGTGGACGAGCTGACGATCTCCTTCGTCCGCGTGTCGTCGTCGTAGTTCTTCAGGACGTCTCCGTCGGCGTCGCTGGTCTGCGCCACCATGTGCGGCGAGACCAGCTTGCCGTCGTTGGCGATCGCGGCGGACACCATGGCCATCTGGAGCGGCGTCGCCGTCACGTCGAACTGGCCGATGCCGGTCAGCGCCGTCGAGGACCTGTCCATGCCCGAGGGGTACACGCTGGCGTAGGCCCGCACCGGCACGTCCTGCTCCTCGTCGTTGAAGCCGAACTTCTCCGCCATCGCCCTGACCTTGTCCTGGCCCAGGTCGACGGCCATCTTCGCGAAGACGTTGTTGCAGGAGTACTGGAGCGCGACGCGGATGGAGGCGTTCTCGCAGGGGGCCGAGCTGTTCTCGTTCTTCAGGACGCGGCTCGTGCCCGGCAGCGTGTACGGGTCGGGGCTGTCCGTCTTCGCGTCCACGTCCGAGTACAGCCCGTCCTCCAGCGCGGCGGCCGCGACGACCAGCTTGAACGTCGAGCCCGGCGGCAGCGGCTGCCGGAGCGCTCGGTTGACCAGCGGCTTGTCGGCGTCCTTCTTCAGCTTCTGCCAGACGCTGTCGTTGCCCGCGGAGATCGTCGTCGGGTCGTACGACGGTGTGGAGACGGCCGCGAGGATCCTGCCCGTCTTCGGGTCGATCACGACGGCGCCGCCCTTCTTGTCGCCGAGCGCGTCGTACACCGCCTTCTGCACGTCCGGGTCGATCGTCGTGATCACGTCACCCGGGTCGGCGTGCTTGTTGGTGAGCGCGTCCAGCGGGTTCTTCAGCTGGGTGTCCGTGCCGTCCAGCAGATCACGGTAGATGCCCTCCAGCTGGGTCGCCCCGTACACCTGGGAGCTGTACCCGGTGACCGCCGCGTACAGGCTGCCGTCCTTGTACGTCCGCTTGTACTTGAGGTCGCCGCCCTTCGTCGGCGCGGAACCGGTGATCGCGTCGCCGGCCACGATGATGTTCCCGAGCGGGTTCGCGTACAGCGAGATCGCGTTCCGCCGGTTGTTCTTGTCTTCCGCGAGCGCCTTGCCGTCGTAGAACTGCACCCAGGTCGCCCTGACCAGCAGGGCGAGCACGAGCAGCAGAGAGAAGACGGCAGCCCGCCTGATCGTCTTGTTCATCCCGCCCAGAAGGACGAGTGAGAGAGGGCGGATCGTTCCCTTCCGCCCCCGTTTCTCATCCGCCCTTCATGAAGCCGGCCTCATAGGCGGCGATCACCGCCTGGGTGCGGTCCCGCGTCCCCGTCTTCGCCAGCACCGCCGCCACGTGCGACTTCACCGTGGCCGGGCCCACTCCCATGCGCGCGGCGATCTCGGCGTTGGTGAGCCCCGTCGCCATCAGCCGCAGCACGTCCCCCTCCCGCGCGGTGAGCTTCGCCACCCACGGCGGTGGCGCGGGACGGGACCGGGCGTGCCCGGCGGCCAGCGCGCGCACCGCCGACGGGAACAGCAGCGTGTCGCTGCGCGCCACCAGCCGCACGGCCTGCACGAGCGCGTCCGCGTCGGCCCGCTTGAGCAGGAACCCCGCGGCTCCGGCGCGCAGCGCCTCGTACACGTGGGCGTCGTTCTCGAAGGTGGTCACGACGACGATGCGCGGGGGGTCCGGCAGGGTCGTGAGGATCTGCTCGGTGGCGCGGATGCCGTCGACCTCGGGCATCCGCACGTCCATGAGCACGACGTCCGGTGCCAGCTCCCGCACGACCGACACGGCCTCGGCGCCGGTGGCCGCCTCGCCGACCACCTCCAGGCCGGGCTCGGCGTCGATGATCACACGCAGGGCGGTGCGCACCATGCGCTCGTCGTCGGCGACGACGACGCGCAGGGGAGCGGTGCCGGGGGACGGGCCGGTCATGCGGGCTCCTCGCTCGTCTGGGCGGGCGGTGGTACGGGCAGGCGCACGGCCAGGCGCCACAGCCCGTCGACGGGGCCCGCCTCGGTCGTGCCGCCGAGGAGGCGGGCACGGTCCGCGATGCCGCGCAGACCGTGCCCGCCACCGGGACGGGGCGCGGGGACCGCCGCGGACACCGGGTTCTCGACGGTCATGCACAGCGCGGAGCACGGCCCGTGGCCGGTGAGCTCGATCCGCAGCGTGACACGGGTGCCGGGACCGGAGTGCTTCAGCGCGTTGCTCAGTGCCTCCTGCGCGATGCGGTACGCCTCGCGGGACACCAGCGGCGGCAGGGTCTCCGGGCGCACCTCGACGGCGGCCGTGACGCACAGGCCACCGGCGCGGGTGCGGCGCAGCAGGCCGTCGAGGTCGGCGTCGAGCGTGGGGGTGGCCGGCTCCCCGGGGCCGGGCCCCGCCGCCGTGTCCGGGCCGGGCCACCGTTCCCGGTCGTCGCCCTCCCGCAGCATCCCGAGGACCGCGTCCAGTTCACCCACCGTGCGCCGCGTGGTGTCCTCGATGGCGGTGAGCGCCTCCCGGACGAAGTCCGGGTCGGTGTCGAGGACCCTGCGGGCGGCGCTCGCCTGGAGGGTGACCGCGCTGAGGGCATGGCCGACCGAGTCGTGCAGCTCACGGGCGAGGCGGTTGCGTACGGCGAGGTCGGCGGCCCGGCGTTCGGCCGCCGCGAGCCGGTCCTCGGGCGTGGGGCCGAGCAGCAGGGGCGCCCAGCGGGCCAGCAGCCCTCCGGCCCCGGCGGCGCAGCCCGCGAGCGCGATCAGCGTGGCGAACCCGGCGACCGGGGAGAGCGCCAACGCCCAGCCGTGGTCGAGGACTTCGGGCAGTCCCAGGCGGGAATCGCGCAGCAGGGAGACGGCGGGCAGCGCGATGAGGACGGCCGCGAACGGCGGTACGGCCAGCGACATCCCGCTGATGATCCCGCCGAACCCGAGATGCAGGGTGAACCAGGCCGCCGCCCGCCGACGGGCCGCCCAGGTCCGCGCGGGTCCTTCGGCGAGCACGTCGCCGTCGATGCCGCACAGGGCGCGCACCGCGGCCACCGACATCGGCCGGGTCAGGGGGAACGGCGCGGTGATCGCGGCGAGCGGCAACCCGACGGCGAACGAGAGGAGTTGGAGCGGCAGCGAGTCGAACACGTGCCGCGCTCCGGTGGCGGGCCCGACGATCACCTCGCCGACCAGCACGTACGGCATGGCGAGCGCGCCGCCGAGGATCAGGTGGACCCATCGCCGACGGGCCCGCCGGCCGAACAGGAAGCGGGCGGCCCCCCTCACACGGCCCCCCTCACGCGGTACGCCGCGGTGGCCCGGCGGCAGCGGACCGCTCCGCGAAGAAGTACGCGCCGAGGGTGACCACGAGCACGCCGACGATCATCTGCACAGAGTAGGTGAGGTTCATCAGGCCCGTCGGGCGATCGGCGACGTCGTCCCCACCACCCAGGCCCGCCAGCGACATCCAGCCGCCCCAGCACGCCACCGCGCCGGAACCGGCCCAGCCGAGGGCGAGCGGCACGGCCACGGGCAGGTCCCGGCCGCGCCGGAAGGCGAGCATCCAGGCGCCCGCGACGGTGCACAGCAGATAGACCACGTACATCGCCTCCAGCACCCGGAAGTCGCCGGACCGGTCGGCGATGCGCCCGGCGCTCAGCCCCGCCGTGCCGCCGCAGGCCCACACCAGGTGCGTGGTGAGCGGGAACAGCGTGAGCACGGCGGCGGCGACCGCCGTGGCCCGCTGGGCGGCACCGACGGGACCGGCGGACAGCTCCCGGACCCGGCCCCGCCACAGGTGGGCCCAGCGGTCCCGCGCGTACAGCACGAACAGCGTGCCCAGTGCGAGGCCCTGCACGATGAACCCGGTGTAGACGACGCCGAAGACCCATTCGTCCAGGAACGGTTCGCGGCCCGCGCCGGCCGCCTCGGGCTCCGCACCACCGAGGAGCCGTACGAGGAGCTGCATCGGGTAGCCGGTCATGATCGGCGTGAGCAGGCCGGTCGCCACCCACATGGGGAAGGCGAGCAGCCAGGCGGGGACGCGCAGGCCCCACGGCCGGGTCAGCAGCAGCGCGAGCACGATCACCGCGCTGTCGAGCAGCACGCTCAGACCGTTGGCGACGGCCATGCCGACGCGGTGGTCCAGCAGTGAGCTGCCTTCAGGGATGCCGATACGGCTTCCCGCCACCCAGGCGATCTTGAGGGACAGGTAGGGCACGCAGGATACGACGGTGACGGTGCGAAGGGCCCGGCGTGCCCGGCCGGGGCCTCCCCAGGACGGTTCCGACTGCGACGGCGTGTCCGGCCCGGCGGTGGATGTCTGCGTCATGCCCTCCACGCTGCCGTGACGGGTCCCACCGCACGTCGTGCCCGGCGACGATCCGCCTCCGCCGTGCGGGGGAGGCGCGCCTCCCCCGTCAGAGCCGGCGCGTCGCCAGGGTCAGCCGGTCGCGCGCGTCGAACAGCGCGTCCTTGACCATCTGTTCGTGCGCGGGGGTGAGCCGGGCCACCGGTACCGAGCAGCTGATCGCGTCGCGGGCCGGCGTGCGGTAGGGGATGGCGACGCCGAAGCAGCGCAGCCCCAGCGTGTTCTCCTCGCGGTCCACCGCGAAGCCCTGCTCCCGTACCTGGTGCAGCTCCTCGATGAGCTTCTCCCGGTCGGTGATCGTGTGCTCGGTCAGTGCGGGCAGGGTCTCCGGGAGCATCTTGCGGACCTGCTCGTCGGTGTGCGTGGCGAGCAGCGCCTTGCCCAGCGACGTGGAGTGCGCGGGGAGCCGGCGGCCCACCCGCGTGAACGGGCGCAGGTAGTGCTGGGACTGGCGGGTGGCGAGGTAGACCACGTTCGTGCCGTCCAGGCGCGCGAGGTGGATGGTCTCCGTGGTGTCGTCGGACAGCCGGTCGAGTGTGGGCCGGGCCGCGGCCACCACCTCGTCGCCGTCGATGTACGACGTGCCGACGAGCAGTGCGCGCACCCCGATGCCGTATCGCGTGCCCGTCGCGTCGGTCTCCACCCAGCCGAGCTCCACGAGCGTGCGCAGCAGCATGTACAGGCTGGACTTGGGATAGCCGACGGCCTCCTGGACCGCGGCCAGGGAGTGCATTCCGGGCCGGCCGGCGAAGTACTCGAGCAATTCCACGGTCCGCACCGCGGACTTGACCTGCGCCCCGCCGCCTGTCTCGCCTGCCGACATCGCCCTTGACCCCTTCGTTGGACGGGAAATAGTCTCCGACAGCATATTCATCATCAGAGACAGCGTTCAGTATATCGAACGCCCTGGTGAGTGACACAAGAACTGCGGCATCACATCTGGAGGGACCCGCGGTGGCAGCAGCACCAGTCTGGAGTGTCGACCCCCGTACCGGGAAGCAGCGTGAACAGGTTGCGGTGGAGGCCACAACCCAGGAAGTGGACGACGCCGTCCGCGCCGCCCACGCCGCCCGCCCGGCCCTCGCCGACCGCGCCGTGCGCGCCGCGTTCCTGCGCACCGCCGCGGACCACCTCGAAGGCGCCCGCGAGCAGCTCGTCGAGGCCGCCGACGCGGAGAGCGCGCTCGGCCCGGTCCGGCTCACCGGGGAACTCGCCCGCACCTGCTACCAGTTGCGGGCCTTCGCGGACATCGTCGACGAGGGCGCCTTCCTCGACGTGATCATCAACCACCCCGACGACACGGCGACCCCGCCCGTCCCTGATCTGCGCCGCTACAAGGTGCCGCTCGGCGTCGTCGCCGTCTACTCCGCCTCCAACTTCCCCTTCGCGTTCTCGGTCGCGGGCGGCGACACCGCGAGCGCGCTGGCGGCCGGCTGCCCGGTCGTCGTCAAGGCCCACCCGGACCACCCCGCCCTCTCCGAGCTGGTCGCTGCCGTCCTGCGCCGCGCCGCCGCCCGCCATGACGTCCCCGAGGGCGTCATCGGCCTGCTGCACGGCTTCCAGGCCGGCGTCGACCTGGTCAAGCACCCGCTGATCGCCGCCGCCGGGTTCACCGGTTCGGTCCGCGGCGGCCGGGCCCTCTTCGACGCCGCCGCCGCACGCCCCGTGCCGATCCCCTTCCACGGCGAACTCGGCTCGCTCAATCCCGTGGTCGTGACCGAGGCCGCCGCCGCCGAGCGCGCCGAGGCGATCGGCGCCGGCCTCGCGGGCTCGATGACGCTGGGCGTCGGCCAGTTCTGCGTGAAGCCCGGCCTCGTGCTCGCGCCCGCCGGAGCCGCCGGCGACCGGCTGGTGAAGTCCCTGACCGACGCCGTCAGCGACACCGACGCCGGTGTCCTGCTCGACCACCGCATGCGCGACAACTTCATCGCCGGGGTCGCCGAGCGCGCCGAACTCCCCGAGGTGGAGACCCCGGTGACCCCGGGCGCCGGCAGCGAGCACACGGTGAGCCCCGGCTTCCTGACCGTGCCCGCGCACCGGCTCGCCACCGAGGGCGAGCACGACCTGCTCCTGGAGGAGTGCTTCGGACCCCTCACGGTGGTCGCCCGCTACGAGGACGAGTCCGAGGCGAGCGCGGTCCTCTCCCGGCTGCCCGGCAACCTCACCGCGACCGTCCAGCTCTCCACCGAGGAGGCCGCGGGCGAGGGCCGCGGCGCCGAGATCCTCGCCGAGCTGACCCCGCTCGCCGGACGCGTCCTGGTCAACGGCTGGCCGACCGGTGTCGCGGTCGCCCCGGCACAGCACCACGGCGGCCCGTACCCGGCGACGACGTCCACCTCGACCTCCGTCGGCGGCACGGCCGTCGAGCGGTGGCTGCGGCCGGTGGCGTACCAGAACGCCCCCGAGGCGCTGCTGCCGCCGGAACTGCGCGACGACAACCCGCTGGGGCTGCCGCGCCGCTTCGACGGGCGCCTGGAGCGGTAGCCGGGCCGGAGCCTCGCCTGCCACTTTCCCGCGCCCCCTCCGGGGCGCGGGGACGGACCTGAGAGACTCGCGCAATGGACGTCGAACTCCCCGAACTTCCCTTCTCCCTGCGCACGTACGGACCCGACGGTCACTGGTCCTACGAGGACGGGGTGCTCGCCGGCTGGGCGGGCCCCCGCCAGGACCGGTTCGTGCCGCCCACCGATGAGGGGCTCGACCCCGCCTCCGACGCGCCCCGGCTGCTGGGCGCGCCCGAGGGGGACTTCCAGCTGATCGCCAGGGTCACGGTCGGCTTCGGGGCGGCCTTCGACGCGGGTGTCCTCTACGTCCACGTGGGCGAGCGGGCCTGGGCGAAGCTCTGCCTGGAGTACTCGCCGGACGTGCCGACGGTGTGCACCGTGGTCACCCGTGGGCACTCCGACGACGCCAACTCCTTCACGGTGGAGGGCAGTTCCGTCTGGTTCCGGGTCAGCCGGACCGGGCGGGCCTTCGCCTTCCACGCCTCGCGCGACGGCAAGCGGTGGACCTTCGTCCGGCTCTTCACGCTCGGCGAGGAGAAGGAGACCGGGGCGGCCCTCGTCGGCTTCATGACCCAGTCGCCCATGGGTGAGGGCTGCGTCGTCACCTACGACGGCATCGAGTACCGCCCGCACTGGCCGAAGGACCTGCGCGACGGCAGCTGACCCGCGGGCGGCGGCCGACAGGCCGCCCGCGGGAAAGCAGCCGGAAGCAGGGGCCCGCCGGGACCGGGCGTGGACGACGCGCCCGCGGGCACCGGCTAGCGAGGCGTCCGCAGGCCGACCGTCGCCGCGGCCGTCAGGGCGAGCAACCCCGCGCTCAGCGCCAGACTCACCCGCATCCCGGACTCGAAGTCCCCGGCCACCAGAGAGCCGAAGGCGGCGACCGCGAGTCCGCCCGACACCTGGCGTGCCGAGTTGAGGACGCCCGCCGCCAGCCCCGCCCGCGCGGACGGCACCGCGTCCATCATCGCGGCCGTCAGCGGCGGGACGGTCAGGGCGCACCCCAGGGCCATCGGCACCAGCAGCAGCGCCACCGCCCAGGGGCGCGTCGCCGGACCGACGACCAGCAGGAGCAGCAGTCCCGCGGCGGCCAGCGACTGCCCCAGCAGCATCGGCAGCCGCGGCCCGAACCGGCCCGCCAGCTTGCCCGCCACGACGTTCGTGACCGCGATCAGACCGGTCATCGGCAGGAACATCAGCCCCGCGTACAGCGGGGAGCGGCCCTGGACCTGCTGGAAGAACAGGGAGAACACGAACACCACGCCGTAGAAGGCCACACTGCACGCGGCGCCCGCCGCGACCGCGACGGTCACCTGCCGGCTGCGGAACAGGCCGGGCGGGACCACCGGATGCGGCTGCCGCGCCTCGACGCGGACGAAGAGCACCCCGGCGACGACGGCCACCGCCAGGGCGACGAGCCCGGTCCCGCCGCCCTCGATGACCGCGAAGGTCAGCGCGGCGAGCGCCACGACGGCCGTCAACTGGCCGGGCAGATCGAGCGGCGCGGGCCGGGGACGGGACCGCGGCGCCCGCACCAGCAGGGCCGACGCCAGCGCGCCGAGCGGCACGTTGATGAAGAAGATGCCGCGCCAGTCCCACAGCGTGGTCAGCGCACCGCCCGCCACCGGGCCGAGCGCCACCGCGACCGAGCCGCCCGCGGCCCACAGGGACACCGCCCGCGCCCGACGGGCCGCGTCCGGATACGCCTGGCGCACCAGGGCGAGCGAGGCGGGCAGGACCACGGACGCCGCGACGCCCTGCGCGACCCGCGCGCCGACCAGTACCGGCAGGTTCGGTGCCAGCCCGCAGGCCACGGAGGCCAGGGTGAACACCGCGATCCCGATGCCGTAGGCGCGGCTCGCCCCGACCCGGTCGGAGAACGCCCCGGTGGACAGCATCAGCGCCGCGAACGCCAGCGTGTACGCGTCGACGACCCACTGCAGGCCCGACATCCCGCCGCCGAGATCGGCCCGGATCGACGGGAGCGCCACGTTCACGACGGACGCGTCGAGGGTGATGAGCGCGAAGCCGAGCAGGGCGGCGACGAGGGTGAGCGAGGCGGACTGCCCGGGCGACCGGCCCGGTACGGACGGGAGTCGGGTGCCGGGCGGGGGCGCCTCGGTGGCCGGGTTCGTTGACATGCCCTCATGCTGCGGAAGAGCGTCGGCCTACAGTAGTGGCCCGAATGCCATACGTCCGGAGGTTCTGGCCATGCCCGTCACGCAGGGGACACCGCACCGCATCGCCGTCATCGCCCCGTCCCCCGTGTCGATGTTCAACCTCGCCATCCCCGAGCTCCTCTTCGGGAAGGTCGAGGTCGGCGGCCGGCCGGGCTACGAACTGGCGGTGTGCACCCCGCGGCCGGGCCCGATCGCCACCACCGGCGGACTCGACCTGCACGTCGGACGCGGTCTGGACGCGGTGGCCGACGCGGACACGGTGATCGTCGCGGGCACCGGGCAGCGGTACGCGCCCGATCCGGCCACCGTGACCGCCGTGCGCGAGGCGGACGCCGCCGGCAAGCGGATCGCCTCCATCTGCAGCGGCGCCTTCGTGCTCGCCGAGGCGGGACTCCTCGACGGCCGCAGCGCCACCACGTACTGGCAACTCGCGGACGAGCTGCGCGAGCGCTACCCGGCCCTCGACCTCAAGGGCGACGTCCTGTACGTCCAGGACGACCGGATCATGACCTCGTCCGGATACGCCGCCGGCATCGACCTCTGTCTGCACATCGTCCGCACCGACTACGGTGCCGCGGTGGCCAACCGGGTGGCGCGGCTCGCCCTCGTCGCCCCCGTACGGCCCGGCGGACAGACCCAGTTCACCCAGACCCCGCTGCCGCCCGAACGCGGCGAGGCCTGCGCCGACACCCGCGGCTGGGCGATGCGCAACCTCGACAGGCCGCTCACGCTCACCGATCTCGCCCGGCACGCGGGCGTGAGCGTGCGCACGCTCACCCGTCGCTTCCACGCGGAGAGCGGAGTGAGCCCCTTGCAGTGGCTCCTGCACCAGCGCGTCGAGCGGGCCAAGGAACTCCTGGAGACGACCGCCCTTCCCATGGACCAGGTGGCCCGCGCCTGCGGTCTGGGCACGGCCGACTCGCTGCGCGGACACCTGGTGCGGCGCACCGGACTCACCCCGAGCGCCTACCGCGCCCAGTTCAGCAGGCTGGGAACCGCGGCCTGACCGGGAGCGTCCTGGCCTGCATGATCGAAGACCGTGTCAGCTGTGTGAGGCGTGTGATCAGAACCGCGCTGCCCGCCGAGGCCGACGTCGTCACGGCACTGCACGCCCGTGCGCGGGCCACCTACTACCCGGACGGCGTACCGCAGGACGGCACGGACTGGATCGCCGCCTGGCGCGGCGCCATCGAGCGGCCGGACGGCCACGTGCTCTGCGTCGTCGACGGCGGCCGGATCACCGGCGTCGCCTCCTTCCGCACCGCCGAAGGCGCCGCGGCCGACACCGTCAAGCTGTTCCAGTTCCACGTGGACCCCGACCACTGGCGGGCCGGGATCGGCACCGAGCTGCACAGGGCGTGCGTCGAGGAGTGGAGCGCCGACGGGAAGCGCACGGCCACCCTGGACGTGCACGTCGACAACCGGCGCGCGCAGGCCTTCTACGCCCGCCAGGGCTGGGTCCCCGACCCGGAGAACGCGCCGGCCGAGGGGGACCACCACCTCTTCCTGCGGTACGCGGTGCCGGGGAAGTGACCGGGCGCCCCTCGGGAAGAGCCCGGGGAGCGGTCCCGCGACGCCCCGGGGTGCGGACCGGCCGGCACGGAATAGAACGAGCCGCTTGAACGTTCACACACACCGACCCGCCCGAGGGTCCACCGGTACCCGCACGACCTGGAGAGAGCCGAGACATGCGCGTCGAGATCTGGAGCGACATCGCCTGCCCGTGGTGCTACGTGGGCAAGGCCCGCTTCGAGAAGGCGCTGGAGGCCTTCCCGCACCGCGACGGCGTCGAGGTCGTGCACCGCTCGTTCGAGCTGGACCCGGGCCGTGCCAAGGGCGACATCCAGCCCGTGCTCACGATGCTCACCAAGAAGTACGGCATGAGCGAGGCACAGGCGCAGGCCGGCGAGGAGAACCTGGGCGCGCAGGCCGCCGCCGAGGGCCTGGAGTACCGCACCCGGGGCCGCGACCACGGCAACACCTTCGACATGCACCGCCTGTTGCACCTCGCCAAGGAGCAGGGCCGCCAGGACGAGCTGATCGGCCTGCTCTACAAGGCGAACTTCGCGGAGGAGCGGACCGTCTTCGACGACGACGAGCGGCTCGTGGAGCTGGCCGTCGCCGCCGGGCTCGACGCCGACGCCGCCCGCGCGGTGCTCGCCGACCCGGCCGCGTACGCCGACGACGTCCGTGCCGACGAGCGCGAGGCGGCGGAGCTGGGCGCCAACGGCGTCCCCTTCTTCGTCCTCGACCGCAAGTACGGCGTCTCCGGCGCCCAGCCCGCCGAGGTCTTCACCCAGGCACTCACCCAGGCGTGGGGCGAGCGCGAGCCGCTGAAGCTGATCCAGCAGGGCTCCGCCGACGCGGAGGCCTGCGGGCCCGACGGCTGCGCCGTGCCCGGGCACTGAAACCGCAGGTCGGGGCGGACGTATAAGGGTTTCTTGGCAGAACCACGCAGAAATCCGCAATGGACGGGGAGTTCCCGGGGCCGCAGAGTGGACCCATGGAGACCTTCGAGACCCTCGTCCGAGCCGAGTTCGCCCCGAAGAACACCTATCTGAACACCGCGAGCACCGGGCTCGTGCCGGCCCGCACGGTGACCGCCATGCGTTCCGCCGTCGAGTCCGTCGCCGCCGGGCAGCCCTCCGACATGTTCGCCGACGTGGAGGCCGCCCGCGCGTCGTTCGCGCGGCTCGTCGGGGTTCCGGCGAGCCGGGTGGCCGCCGGGGCCTCCGTCGCCGTGTACAGCGGCCTGATCGCCGCCTCACTGCCGCCGGGCGCCGAAGTCCTCACCGCCGAGGCGGACTTCAGCTCCGTCGTCACCCCCTTCCACGTCCGCGGCGATCTCAAGGTCCGCTCCGTACCGCTGGAGCGGATCGCCGAGTCCGTCCGTCCCGGCACGGCGCTCGTCGCCGTCAGCGCCGCGCAGTCCGCCGACGGCCGGATCGCCGACCTGGAGGCGATCCGCGACGCCGCGCGGACGCACGGGGCGCGTACGTACATCGACGCGTCCCAGGCCGCCGGATGGCTGCCTCTGCGGGCGGACGCCCACGACTACGTCTCCTCCGTCGCCTTCAAGTGGCTCGTCTGCCCGCGCGGCGTGGCCTTCCTCGTCGTCCCGGAGGACCTCGGCGGGCTCACCCCGGTGTTCGCGGGCTGGGTCGCGGGCGAGGCCCCCTGGGACAGCTGTTACGGCCCGGTCGAGGAACTGGCGCACTCCGCACGGCGGTTCGACGAGAGCCCCGCGCTCTTCTCCTACGCGGGCGCGCGACGGTCGCTGGAACTCGTCGAGGAGCTGGGCGTGGAGCGCGTGCACGCCCACGACCTCGCCCTCGCCGACCGCTTCCGCGCGGGCCTGCTCACGCTGGGCAGGCAACCGGTCGAGGCCCCCGCATCGCCCATCGTCTCCGTCCCCGGGCTCGGCCACCGGCAGCCCGATCTGAGCCGTGCCGGGGTCGAGGTCTCCGACCGCGCGGGCAACCTGAGGGCGGCCTTCCACCTGTACAACACGGCCGCGGACGTCGACCGGCTGCTGGACGTGCTGTCCGGCTGAGCGACCGTGCGCCCGCCCCGGCCCCCTGGCGCGGGGTCCGGCGGGGCGCTAGGAAGGGCACCACGAGGTGGTGGTGCCGGTGGAACCTACGCTCGTCGACGCCGAGTTGCATCGGCGGCTGGTGTACGGGGACGAGTCCGCGCTGGGCGAGGCGTATGCCGCCTACGGCGGGCTGGTCCGGCGGGTCGCCCTGCGTGTCACGCGCAGCCAGGCCGCGGCCGAGGACGTGGCGCAGGAGGTCTTCGCCCACCTGTGGAGCCGCCCCTACGCCTTCGACGCGCGCCGGGGCTCGCTGCGCACCTGGCTGTCCATGCTCGCCCATCGCAGGGCCGTGGACTGGGTGCGCAGCGAGGCCCGGCACCGCAAGGACGCCCGCGCCGACGACTCCGCGCTGCACGCCATCCCCGACTCCGGGCCCGGTCCCGACGAGACCGTCGTCGACCGCGAGCGCGCCCTGCTGCTGCACAGCGCGCTCGCCGAACTCCCGCTGCCCCAGCGGGAGGTGGTCCATCTCGCCTACTTCGCGGGCCGCACCTACCGCCAGGCGGCGGTGGAACTGGGCATCCCGGAGGGCACCGCGAAGACCCGGCTGCGATCGGCCCTGCGCAAGCTCGCCGCGTCACTGGCCGATCCACCGGACCCGGCCCTGGAAAGGGGCGCGTGATGGCGGCGCGGACGGTCCCGGCCGGGCCGGGCGTGCGTATCGTGGCCCCAGCGGGGCGGGGCCGGGCCGCGCTGCCGGCCGTGCCCCGGAAGGACGGTGGACGATGAGCGGCGAGCACGAGGCGGTACGGGACCTGCTGGCGGCCTGGGCCGTCGGCGCACTGACCCCCGCCGACGAGAGGACCGTCCCCCGGCACCTCGCCGCGTGCGAGTCCTGCGCGGCGGAGGCGGAACGCCTGCGCGAGACGGTACGGCTCCTGGACGGCCCGCGCGTCACATCCACCGGCCCGGCGACCGGCCCGGTGAACGGAGCGGGGACCGGTCGCGCGGCACGGAGCACCCGGGACAAGGAACCGGCCGGACGGGGCCGGCCCACGGGAGGGGACGATCCGGGTGACCGGTCGGCCGGACCGGACGGGGCGGCCGGCCTCCCGTCCGCCCTGCTCGCCGCGGCCCGGCGCGCCCGTCCCGCCGCTCCCCGCGTCGCCGCGCACGCCGCCCCGTACGCGGCGGCCGTCGCCGGGCTCGGAGCGTTGCTGCGGGAGCCGGACGCCCCGCGACGCTGGTCGACGCCGGTCGTGCACGACTGGGACGTGCAGGCCACGGTCGCCCATCTGATCGCGGCGGACGAGCCGTTGGCACGACGGCTGGGGCTCGCGCCGCGGGTACCCGGGTCCGGTGGTTCCGAGAAGCCGGGATGGGAAGCGGCCTGGGCCGCGCGGACCGCCGAGGTGATCGCGTACGAGCGGGTCCGGACCCCCGCCGAGACCGTCGCCGTCTGGTCCGCGCAGGCAGCCGCGCTGCTGGCCACACCGGAGGCGGAGGACGCCGGACGGGCAGCGCACGCGACCACGCTGATGGGCGTACGGCTTCCCGTCGCCGACCACTTCGTCGTGCGGGCCTTCGAGGCGTGGATCCACACCGACGACATCGGACGGGCCCTCGGACTCGCCGTGCCCCCGCCGCCGGAGCCCCACCTGTGGCAGCTTGTCCGGCTGGCGGTGCGCATCCTCGGCAGGGCGCTCGGCCCCACGGCGGCGCCGGTCCTTTTCGCGCCGGCCGGCGGCGGGCCCGACGCGCAGTGGGTGCTCGGCTCCGAGGACGAGCCCGTGGCCGCGGAACTGGTGCTGGACCCGGTCGACTTCTGCCTGCTGATCGGCGGACGGTACGCGCCCGGCGAGGTGCCCCGGGGCGCGGTGGGGGACGCCGCCGCCGTCACGGCCGTGCTGGAGCGCGCCGCGTCACTGGCGTGGCTGTAGCACCCGGACCGCTGGTGGGCCGCGACCGACTCCCCGGCTCACCCGTGGGCTCCAACTCCCGCCACCACGAAGGTTCTTGCGCGGACACGCAGGTGGCCGGTGCCTCCCCACCCGGGAGACACCGGCCACCTGCGGACATCACTTCACCGGTGTGAAGTCCCGTGCCCCGATGAACTCGGGCCTGCGCACCGGCGCCGCGAAGGGCTCCACCGCCGCGTTCTCCACGCTGTTGAACACGATGAAGACGTTGCTGCGCGGGAACGGGGTGATGTTGTCGCCCGAGCCGTGCATGCAGTTGCAGTCGAACCAGGTCGCCGAACCGGCCCTGCCGGTGAACAGCTTGATGCCGTGCCGCGAGGCGAAACGGGTGAGCGCCTCGTCGGACGGCGTGCCCGCGTCCTGCATCTGCAGCGACTTCTTGTAGTTGTCCTTCGGCGTGGCCCCCGCGCACCCGAGGAACGTCTTGTGCGACCCCGGCATGATCATGAGTCCGCCGTTGGTGTCGTGGTTCTCGGTCAGCGCGATCGACACGGACACCGTCCGCATGTTCGGCAGACCGTCCTCGGCGTGCCACGTCTCGAAGTCCGAGTGCCAGTAGAAGCCGCTGGCCCCGAAGCCCGGCTTCACGTTGATCCGCGACTGGTGGACGTACACGTCCGAGCCGAGGATCTGGCGGGCCCGTCCGACCACGCGCTCGTCGCGCACGAGCCGGGCGAAGACCTCGCTGATGCGGTGCACCTCGAAGACGGAGCGGATCTCCTGGGACTGCGGCTCCACGATCGACCGCTCGTCGGCGCGGATCGCCGGATCGGCGACCAGACGCTCCAGCTCCTGCCGGTAGACGGCGACCTCGTCGTCGGCGAGCAGCTCCCCGACGGGCAGGAAGCCGTCGCGCTCGTAGCACTGGAGCTCGTGCACCGTGATCGGGCCGGGCTCTCCCGGCGCGCTCCACACGACCGGGTCCTTGCGGGGTACGGACACCTCCGTGGCGCCGCGGCTGGGGTAAAGATCGGTGACTTCGGCGACGGTGGTCATCTGTCTCACACCTCCTCGGTGATCAGCGGGTAGACGCCGTTCTCGTCGTGGTCCTCCCGTCCGGTGACGGGCGGATTGAAGACGCAGACGCACCGGAAGTCGGTCTTCGGGCGCATGGTGTGGCGCTCGTGACCGTCCAGGAGATACATGGTCCCCGGGGTGATCCAGTGCTTCTCGCCGGTCTCGTCGTTGGTCAGTTCGGCCTCGCCCTCCACGCAGAGCACGGCCTCGATGTGGTTCGCGTACCACATCGACGTCTCGGTACCCGCGTAGAGAGTCGTCTCGTGGAGGGAGAAGCCGACCCGCTCCTTGGCGAGCACGATGCGCTTGCTCTCCCAGGTGCCGGACTTCGCCTTCACATGACGGTCGGTTCCCTCGATGTCCTTGAACGATCGGACGATCACGGTGCGTTGCTGCCTTTCTGCTCTGCTGGTGCGGGTTGCGCACGGCCGCCGTACGCGGGGGCGTACGGCGGCCGTGGGCGCTTCGTACGGCTGCCGTACGCGGTCAGGCGGCCGTCTCGTGGACGGCGCGGGCGAGGGTGCGCAGCCCCTCGTCCAACTCGTCGGGGGTGATGGTGAGCGCCGGGAGGAGTTTCACGACCTCGCTCTCCGGACCGGACGTCTCGATGAGCAGCCCGAGTTCGAAGGCGCGCTGCGCGACGCGGCCCGCACGCGCCTTGTCCTTGAACTCCAGGCCCCACACGAGTCCCCGGCCCCGGTACTCATTGACGTCGGCCAGGTTCTCCTCGGTGATGGAGATGAGTGTCTGCTCGATCTGCTCGCCGCGGGCGCGGGTCTGCTTCTCCATGGCGGAGCCGTCCGTCCAGTACGACTCCAGGGCCGCGGCGGCGGTGACGAACGCCGGGTTGTTGCCGCGGAAGGTGCCGTTGTGCTCGCCCGGCTCCCAGATGTCCAGCTCGGGCTTGAACAGGCACAGGGACATGGGCAGGCCGTATCCGCTGATGGACTTCGAGACGGTGACGATGTCGGGCACGACCCCCGCCTCCTCGAAGGAGAAGAAGGCGCCGGTGCGGCCGCAGCCCATCTGGATGTCGTCGACGATGAGCAGCATGTCGCGGCGGGCGCAGAGGTCGGCGAGGGCGCGCAGCCACTCGGGGCGCGCGACGTTGATGCCGCCCTCGCCCTGCACGGTCTCGACGATCACCGCGGCGGGCTGGTTGAGGCCGGAGCCCTGGTCCTCCAGGAGCCGCTCGAACCACAGGAAGTCCGGGACCTGGCCGTCGAAGTAGTTGTCGAAGGGCATCGGGGTGCCGTGCACGAGCGGGATGCCCGCGCCGGCCCGCTTGAACGCGTTGCCGGTCACGGCGAGCGACCCGAGGGACATGCCGTGGAAGGCGTTGGTGAAGGACACGATGGCCTCGCGCCCCTTCACCTTCCGCGCCAGTTTCAGCGCGGACTCGACGGCGTTGGTGCCCGTCGGCCCGGGGAACATGACCTTGTAGGGCAGATCGCGCGGGCGCAGGATCAGGTTCTGGAAGGTCTCCAGGAAGCCGCGCTTGGCCGTCGTCGACATGTCGAGGCCGTGCGTGACGCCGTCGCGCTCCAGGTAGTCGATCAACGCCCGTTTCAGTACAGGGTTGTTGTGGCCGTAGTTCAGGGATCCCGCGCCGGCGAAGAAGTCGAGGTACTCGTGGCCGTCCTCGTCGTACATCCGGCTGCCCCGGGCCCGGTCGAAGACGGTGGGCCAGCCGCGGCAGTAGCTGCGCACCTCGGACTCCAGGGTCTCGAAGACGCTCAGGTCGGGCTGGGTGATGGTCACAGCGAATCGCTCCTCGGAACGTGGGGGGAGGGGGATCGGCGAAGTCTCGGGGGGAGGTCGGCGAGGGTCACAGGGAGAGCGGACCGATGCGGTGCAGCACTTCCGGCTCGTGCGGTCCGTCGGGGAAGTGGGCCGTCCCGAACAGCACTTCGCGCTCGACGGTCGCGCCGCGGCGTCGGGCGTACGACGCGAACAGGCGCTCGGAGGCGGTGTTGCCGGGCGTGATGGTGGTCTCCAGGGCGGTCGGCGCCTGGACGCTCTCCTCGGCGAGCCGGGCGGTCAGGCCGTCGAGCAGAGCCGCGGCCAGCCCGCGTCCGCGATGCGCCTCGTCGACGGCCACCTGCCAGATGAACAGGGTGCGGGGGCGCTCGGGGCGGACGTACCCGGTGACGAAGCCGACCGGCGTTCCTTGCGCGCCGCGTGCCACCGCGGACGTGCGGGCGAAGTCACGGCACCAGAGGAGATAGCTGTACGAGGAGTTCAGGTCGAGGGTTCCGGAGTTCTTGGCGAGATGCCAGAGCACGGCTCCGTCGGCCACCTCGGGACGGTCGATCCGAAGGCCCTCCGGCATTTCCCTGAATTCCGCTTGCAGGTCTGCTTGTGCGGCGGTCATGCGAATTGAATTTACCGAGGGAAAGCTGAAATTGCATCGCCGTGAGGGGTTACGGGAGGCGCGCCTGTGTGTTATCACGCGCCTGCGTGTGAGCGCGCGAAGAGGCGGCGTTAGATGCCGTTCTGTCCGTAAAATACCGCACAAAAGGGATGCTCTGTGGAGTGCGTCACAGGGGCGTAATGCGTAAGAGACCCGTCCGAATTACGACGGTTGGCGTTCGCGAAATCTTTGCGTTTAGTGCCAGGAAAAGCGGGCAGAAGAATACGGGAAGCTGTGCTTGATTAATATATGGATAAGCGGACGGAGTGGCCCTGAAATTCTTTTCGGAGAGCGTTCCGTCCGATTCGTTCCCGGAGCCGTCCCGGAGAACCGCGGGTCGCTCCGGGCGGGACGGCGTCCGGCGGAGGTGCTCCGCCGGACGCCGGGGAACCGGCGGGAGCTCAGTCCCAGGCCTGCGCCACGGCCCGGCGTGCCGCCTCGAGATCCACCGGGAAGCCGGACTCGGCCAGCGCGGCCCCCAGTCCCGCGAGGCTGGAGTGGACGACGCCCCGCGTCGCGTCGGGCCCGTAGTGGTTCACCCGGATCATCTCCTTGGCGAGCGCGCCGCCGCCCGCGACCAGCGGCAGCACCGGGTCGGCGGCCAGCGCCTTCGCGACCAGCGCGGACGCGTCGGCCCCGGCGGGCACCCGCAGCGTGGTGGCGACCGGCGCCGCGTCGGAGGCCGCGTACACGTACGGCTCGAGGCCGCCGCCCAGGGCGAGCGCCCCGGCCCGGGTCGCCGCCGCGGCCGAGGCGTGGCGGTCCATCACCGCGCCCAGTCCCTCGCTCTCGATGCGCTCGACACAGGCCTCCAGCGCCAGCATCTCCAACTGCGCCGGCGCGTGCAGCAGCGCCTTGCGGCCGCCGTCGACCCACCGCTGCTTCCAGTCCAGCAGCGACAGGTACGACCGGCGCGGCGCCGCCGGGTTGGCGGCCATCCGGGCCCACGCCCGCTCGCTCACCGAGACCGCCGACACACCCGCGGGGCCGCCCATCGCCTTCTGCGCCCCGATCACGCACAGGTCGACGCCCCAGGTGTCCGGCAGCACCGGCTCGGCGCCGATCGACGCGACCGCGTCCAGATAGAACAGTGCGCCGTGCTCCCGGACGACCTCTCCGATCTCCGCGACGGGGTTGGTGTTGCCGGTGGCCGCCTCCGCGTGCACGAGCGAGACGAAGTCGATCGACGGGTGCTCGGCGAAGGCCTCGCGGATCTGCTCGGCGGTGACCGCCGTGTGGAAGGGCACCGCCAGGTCGATCACCCTCGCGCCGCAGTCCCGCAGCCAGTCGCCGAAGGTCTGCCCGTACGGGCCGGTGATCACGTTGAGCGCGGTCGTGCCGGGACCGGCGGTCGCGCGGATGGCCCCCTCCAGCGGGAGCAGCGCCTCGCCCTGCATGATCACGACGTCCTGCGCGGTGGAGAGCAGCCCGGCCACGCGGTCCTCGATCGAGGCGAAGTGCGCGGCGCTCAGCGGCGCCAGGTCCAGGAAGGGGTGGGTCACGGCGGTGCTCTCTTCGCTCACGGGTCCGGTACGCGGGTGCGTGCCTCCCGTGCGGGTGCGCGGGGGGACTCGTCCGTGAGCGTAACCGGAGGTCTCCCCGACGGCCGGACCGCCCGTCGCCGCCTGCGCCGGACGCGGGACCGGAGGCCCGGCGGCCCTCCGCGGGGGCGGGAACCGAGGCCGGATGGCCCTCCACGAGCGCGGGATCCGAGGCCGGACGGCCGCGTGACCATCGGATTGATTTGAGCAACCCAAACCTTTCCTTATAATCGGAACCCACAGTTCCCCCACAGGAGGTCCCCCGTGAACTCGGTCCTCGGACGCCGGACGCGCATTCTGGCCGCCACCACCGCCACGGCCGGGCTGCTGCTCGTGGCCGGTTGTTCCTCGGACGGCAACGACGGCGGCACCGCCAAGGGCGTCCCCGTGGTCAAGGCGGGCAAGCTCACGACCTGCACCCACCTCCCGTACCCGCCGTTCCAGTCGGAGATCGACGGCAAGGTGCAGGGCTTCGACGTCTCTCTCATCGACCTGGTCGCCAAGGACCTGGGCGTGAAGCAGACCATCGTCGACACCCCCTTCGAGAACTTCAAGACGGGCGCGTTCCTCAACTCCGGCCAGTGCGACCTCGCGGCGGCCGGCATGACGATCACCGAGGAGCGCAAGAAGAACGTCGACTTCTCCGACCCGTACTTCGACGCCACCCAGGCCGTCCTCGTCGACAAGAAGAGCGGCATCGACTCGCTCGCCGACGTGAAGGCCAAGGGCAAGAAGCTCGGCGCCCAGGCGCAGACCACCGGCGAGGAGTACGCGAAGAAGCAGGGCTTCGACCCGGTCTCCTTCGAGTCCTCCGACGCCGTCATCAACGGCCTGCGCACCGGCCAGGTCCAGGCCGTCGTCATCGACTACCCGGTCGTGCAGGGCTGGCTGAAGGACAAGGCCAACGCCGACGCCTTCAAGGTCGTCGACAACCTGAACACCGGTGAGCAGTACGGCTTCACGGTGAAGAAGGGCAACACCGAGCTCGTCGACGCCATCAACAAGGCGATCAAGGACGCGAAGGCCGACGGCACGTACAAGAAGCTGTACGAGAAGTGGATCGGCCCGTACGACGCGTCCGCGGCCACCGCCTCCCCGTCCGCCTCATGAGCGGTGCCGACACACAGGTCCAGTCCCGCAGGTCCGGCCTGACCCGACGGCAGAAGCGCGCGCTGTCGCGCGGCGTCCAGTACGCCGTCTTCATCGCCGCCGTGGCCGTCCTCGCGGCCACGGCGGACTGGGCACGCCTGAAGAACCAGTTCGCCCAGTGGGACCTCGTCCAGCAGATGTTCCCGGACGTCATCACGCTGGCGCTGAAGAACACCGTGCTCTACACGATGTCCGGCTTCGTGTTCGGTCTCGTGCTGGGCATGATCATCGCTCTGATGCGGCTCTCCCCGGTGGGCCCCTACCGCTGGCTCGCCGGCATCTACATCGAGATCTTCCGCGGCCTGCCCGCCCTGCTGATCTTCGTCTTCGTCGGCGTCGCGGTGCCGCTGGCCTTCCCGGGCACGGAGATCCCCGGCGGCACCTACGGCAAGGTCGCCCTCGCGCTCGGCCTGGTCTCGGCCGCGTACATGGCCGAGACGATCCGCGCCGGCATCCAGGCGGTCCCCAAGGGACAGATGGAAGCGGCCCGTTCACTCGGCTTCTCGCACGCGCGGGCCATGGTCTCGATCGTCGTCCCGCAGGCGTTCCGCATCGTGATCCCGCCGCTCACCAACGAACTGGTCCTGCTGTTCAAGGACTCCTCCCTGGTGCTGTTCCTCGGCGTCACGCTGGAGGAGCGCGAACTCACCAAGTTCGGGCGCGACCTGGCCAGCCAGACCGCCAACTCCACACCGATCCTGGTGGCGGGCCTGTGCTACCTGCTGGTCACCGTGCCGCTCGGATTCGTCGTACGACGTCTTGAGGCCAAGGCGGGGGAGGCCACCCGATGAGTGCAAGCGGTACTCCGGAGATCCAGGTCCGCGACCTGCACAAGTCCTTCGGCGACAACGAGGTGCTGCGCGGCATCGACCTGGAGATCCGGCAGGGCGAGGTCGTCTGTGTGATCGGCCCGTCCGGCTCCGGCAAGTCGACGCTGCTGCGCTGCGTCAACCTGCTGGAGGAGCCCACCAAGGGCCAGGTCTTCGTCGGCGGCACCGAGGTCACCGACCCCGATGTCGACATCGACGCCGTACGCCGCCGCATCGGCATGGTCTTCCAGCAGTTCAACCTCTTCCCGCACCTCTCGGTGACCGAGAACCTCACGCTGCCCCAGCGGCGCGTGCTGAAGCGGGACAAGGCCGAGGCCGCCCGGATCGCGGCGGCCAACCTGGACCGCGTGGGCCTGGCCGAGAAGGCGGACGCCTACCCCTCCTCGCTGTCCGGCGGCCAGCAGCAGCGCGTGGCCATCGCCCGCGCGCTCGCCATGGGCCCCGAGGTGATGCTCTTCGACGAGCCGACCTCGGCACTCGACCCCGAGCTCGTCGGCGACGTGCTCGCCGTCATGCGGATGCTCGCCGACGAGGGCATGACCATGATGGTCGTCACCCACGAGATGACGTTCGCCCGCGAGGTGGCCGACCGGGTCGTGTTCATGGACGGCGGCGTGATCGTCGAGGACGGCACCCCGGCCCAGGTCATCGGTGCGCCGAGCCACGAACGCACCCGCCACTTCCTGTCCCGGCTCCTCGACCCCGCGATGGCGGACGTCGAGGAGGAGGCGCCGGACGCGGCCGAAAAGGGCTCGTAGCGCCCGCCCGTACGGCACGAACTAAGGTGCGGTGCATGAGCGATCGCGCGGTGCTGCACGTGAAGGGGCGGGTGCTCGTCGGGCCCGACGACGTCCGGGACGACCTCTGGGTCGTCGGCGGGAGGGTCACGTACGAGCGCCCGGCGGGAGCCCGTGACGTCCGCACCGTCGAGGGCTGGGCGCTGCCCGGCCTGGTGGACGCGCACTGCCACGTCGGGCTCGACGCCCATGGACCCGTCGAGCCGGACGTCGCCGAGAAGCAGGCACTCACCGACCGTGAGGCCGGCACCCTCCTCATCCGGGACGCGGGCTCGCCGTCCGACACCCGCTGGATCGACGACCGCGAGGACCTCCCGAAGATCATCCGCGCGGGCCGTCACATCGCCCGCACCCGCCGCTACATCCGCAACTACGCCCACGAGATCGAACCCGAGGACCTCGTCGCGTACGTCGCCCGGGAGGCCCGGCGCGGCGACGGCTGGGTCAAGCTGGTGGGGGACTGGATCGACCGGGACACCGGCGACCTGAGCGCCTGCTGGCCGCGCGACGCCGTCGAGGCCGCGATCGCGGAGGCGCACCGGCTGGGCGCGCGGGTCACCGCACACTGCTTCGCGGAGGACTCGCTCCGGGACCTCGTCGAGGCGGGCATCGACTGCGTCGAGCACGCGACCGGGCTGACCGAGGACACCGTCCCGCTGTTCGCCGAGCGCGGCGTCGCCATCGTCCCGACCCTCGTGAACATCGCCATTTTCCCGCGCCTGGCGGCCGGCGGCGAGGCCAAGTACCCGCGCTGGGCGGCCCACATGCGACAGCTGCACGCACGGCGCCACGACACCGTGCGCGCCGCCTACGACGCCGGAATCCCCGTGTACGTGGGCACCGACGCGGGCGGCACCCTCGCGCACGGGCTCGTCGCGGCGGAGGTCGCCGAACTCGTCACCGCGGGCATCCCGCCCGTCGAGGCCCTCTCCGCCACCACGTGGGGCGCCCGGCGCTGGCTCGGGCGGCCCGGCCTCGACGAGGGAGCGCCCGCGGACCTCGTGGTCTACGAGGGCGACCCGCGCGAGGACGTCCGGGTCCTCGCCGCTCCGCGGCGGGTGGTCCTCAACGGGCAGGTCGTCGGCTGACGCGGCGCCCTCGGGCCAACTCCGCTCGACCGGCTCGACCGGCTCGGACGGCTCGGACGGCTCGACCGGCGCCCGCCTGCGACCGTGTGGACCGGCGCCCGTCCGTCGACCCGGGCCGGCCGGGCCGTGCCCGTCGGCAGGACTCCGTCCGTTGACTGACGGTGACGAGCGGGCGGGGCCGCTCGTTGTGCACCCCTGCGCGCGCTCCGGCGCCCCGACCGGCGCTTTCGCCTCTGCGGGGTGGTGCGGGTGACGGTGGGGAACAAGCGTGCCGGGAGAATCGAATGCGTTCGCGGAATTCCCACGTTGGAGTGAAGTGGCAGAAGGTCGCTGACTGTTCACTCTCAGTGCGCAATTCTTTCCGGGTCCCGAGCTTTTCTCCCATGGGGGTCCCACCCGTGAACACCAACAGCTTGCGTCTGCCCGCACGCCGTCTCGCCGCCACCGCGGCCGCCACCGCCCTCGCCGCCGGTCCCGCGGCGCTGGCCGGCGCGGGCACCGCCCACGCGACCACCGACCACGGTCGCGCGAGCGCCGTCGTGCTCCGCACCGGACTCGACGTCTCCCTGCTCGACAAGACCGTGAACGTCCCGCTCGCGGTCTCCCTCAACGAGGTGCAGGCACCGCAGAGCGCGCAGAAGACTGCGCTCACCGCCCAGTTGGACGGGGTCGACGGAGGACGCCCGTTCAGCGTGCTGCGCGCCGAGGTCGCCACCGCCGAGGCCACCGTGTCGGCGGACAAGGCCGAGGGCTCCACCACCCTCGCGCACGCGGCGGTCCATGTCCCCGGACTGCCCCTGCTCTCGGTCATCGAGGTCGAGCAGGTGACGTCGAAAGCGACGTGCGAGGCGGGGAAGAAGCCCGTCGCCACCGCGAACCTGCTCGGATCGGTCACCGTGCTCGGCAAGAAGGTGACGCTCTCGGCGGGCGGGCCGACGGAGGTCGAGGTGCCCGGCGTCGGCGAGGTCCGCCTCGACCTGTCCAGGACCCGGACGACGACCCGTACGGCCGCCGCCTCCGCCCTCGAACTCAAGGTCTCCATCAACCCGTTGAAGCTGAACGTGGCCGAGGTCGAGGGCACCGTGACCCTCGCGGGCGCGACCTGCGAGGCCCCGTCGGCGCCGGCCGAGCCCGGTGACCCGGTGGCCGACGTGAAGCCGCAGGGCGCGCCCGCGGAGGCGAACCTCGCGGAGACCGGGGGCAGTTCGACGACCCCGTACATCGCCGCCGGGGCGGCGGCGCTCCTCGCCACGGGTGCCGGCGTGGTGGTCCTGGCCCGCCGCCGCCGGGGCTGAGGCCGCCGGAGCGGCCCCGCGACGCCGGTGCCGGCCTGAACGGGCCCGCCCCCGGGTGCCGGGCGGGCTTCCCCGCCCGGCCG
>NZ_BAABKB010000020.1:0-577 GCF_039543605.1 Streptomyces siamensis
TTTTTTCAAAGCGAGGGACACGTGGCTGCCGACAAAACCGGCGGCTCCGGTAACAAGGACGGAGAGGCCGCCGGAGCGGTGGATCTCGGCGGAGGTGCGGACTTGTTTCTCCCACTGGATACCGCCCCATGAGGCGGAGAAGTACCGGCTACCGGAATCGACGAAACTCTGGAAACTCAAATACGACGCCGTTAGGGCTATTAGGAAGAGGGCCCACAGAAACATGGTGCTCGTGGAGGCGAAACATCGGTGGAACTGGCGATTAATCGCGTGGGCTCTGTCGATCTTAAACTTACCCGGGGTTGACGGAAACAACTCCTCTTCCAATGACGGCATTTTTCTCAATCTCAACCAACAACNATCTTAAACTTACCCGGGGTTGACGGAAACAACTCCTCTTCCAATGACGGCATTTTTCTCAATCTCAACCAACAACAACAATCGTACTTGATAATATATAGAGATGGAAATGGGTATTGGTTTTTGTGAATTTGTAGAAATGGGTATTGGTTTTTGTGAATTTGTAGAAATGGGTATTGGTTTTTGTGAATTTGGGTTGTTTGTTTTTGGTCTTTGG
>NZ_BAABKB010000021.1:0-550925 GCF_039543605.1 Streptomyces siamensis
GGGGCCGGGCACCCCACCTGAGGTGCCCGGCCCCGGCCGGCGACGCCCGTGATCAGGCCGCCCTGCCTCGCGCCCGGCGCCCGTGATCAGGCCACCCCGCGTCACCTCACCCGCCCGGGCAGGCCATCTCGCCCCGAGGCCCGAAGCCACAGTCCAGCCCCCGGAGGCCCCACCGATGTTCCGCAGATCCCCCCGCGTGCCCCTGGGCCGCGCAGCCCTGTCCGGTCTGGGCGTCCTCGCCGTGCTGGTCGCCGCCGTGCAGCCCGCCGATGCCGCGCCCCCCTCCGCCGGCTCACCGGCCCCGGGCCCCGTCAGCCACGCCTTCAGCAGCGCGGCGGCCGAGTACGGGGTGCCGCGCGACCTCCTGATCGCCACCGGATACGGCGAGACCCACCTCGACGACCACGCCGGCCGGCCGAGTCAGGCAGGCGGCTACGGGGTGATGCACCTGGTGAGCAACCCCGACCGGCACACCCTTGAGCTGGCGTCCCGGCTGACCGGTGTCGCGCCCCGCAGGCTGCGCACGGACACCGCGGCCAACATCCGCGGTGCCGCGGCCGTCCTGCGCGCCTACGCCGACGACGCCGGGCTCAGCCGGGCCGAACGGCGCGACACCGACGCGTGGTACCCCCTGGTGGCCCGGTACGGGGGCGCTGCCGACGCCTCCGGGGCGCGGCTCTACGCCGACACCGTCTACACCTACCTGGCCGAGGGTCTGACCGCCCGCACCCAGGACGGCGACACACTGACCGTCCCCGCCCGCCCCGTCGCACCCGAACGCGGCCGCTACGGGAGCGCCGCGGCATCGGAGGTCCAGAGCCCCGACTACCCGTCGGCCCTGTGGGTCCCGGCCGACCCCGCCAACTACGCCGTCGGCCGCTCGGCATCGATCAGCAAGGTCGTCATACACGTCACCCAGGGCTCGTACGCGGGGACGATCAGCTGGTTCCAGAACCCGGCGTCCCAGGTCAGCGCCCACTACGTGGTGCGCTCCTCCGACGGCCGGATCACCCAGACGGTCCGCGACAAGGACACCGCCTGGCACGCCCGTTCGGGCAACGCGTCCGGTATCGGCATCGAGCACGAGGGGTACATCGACGATCCGAGCTGGTTCACGGACACGATGTACCGCTCCTCCGCGACGCTGACGGCGTTCCTCTGCAACCGCTACGGGATCCCCAAGGACCGCGCCCACATCGTCGGACACTCCGAGGTGCCCGGCAACGACCATACGGACCCGGGGCCGAACTGGAACTGGACCTACTACATGCAGCTGGTCGGCGGCAGCACCGGAGACGGCGGCGTCCAGCTGACCTTCCCGGCCTACGACACCCTGCGTTCCGGCTCCTCCGGTCCCCAGGTGTCGGCGGCGCAGTGGCTGCTCGACCAGCAGGGATTCGACGCGGGCACCGTGGACGGCAGTTTCGGGTCGAGGACGGCCGCCGCCGTGACCGCCTTCCAGCGGGACCGCGGCCTCGGCACCGACGGAGTCGTGGGCGCCCACACCTGGACCGCGCTGCACGCCGCCGGCAGCACCCCGGCGCTCCGCCAGGGCAGCACGGGCTCCGCCGTCCAGCGTCTCCAGAGGGCCCTCACCGCCGCCCTGGGACGCACCGTCTCCGCGGACGGCGAGTTCGGACCGGCGACCGACCAGGCCGTCCGGGACTACCAGAGCAGTCGCGCCCTGGACGCCGACGGTCAGGTCGGGCCCGCGACCTGGAGCGCCCTGCAAACCGGACGCTGATCGCCGGGCGGGCCGGGCGGCAGCCGGGGCGGACGCCCGCTCCGGCGTCGCCCCGGCTCCGCGCCGCCCGGGACCGCGGGGCCGTCCACCCGCTCGCCGGGCCGGCAGCGGGGCTCCGTCCGTCCCTGCTGAACTCCGCTTTTCCTGGGCCTAGTTGTCGAAACAGGCCACCAGGCGGACGTTCTCCGCGCCGTGGCGCTTCGCCAGGGTGCGCATCACCGTCCACACGTCACCCCGGTCCTCGTCCCGCAGCACCTGCCGCCGGGTGAACCGGTCCTCGGTGTCCACCGCGCTCTGTTGGGGAGTTCCCGTGGGCGTGATCCTCACATCCGGCGCGCGTGTCTCACCAGCGGTTTTCCACTGCGTAGCGGGTGCCGACGAGGCCGAGTCGCTGCGCGCGGAGCACCGTGCTGATGCGGTCGCGAGTGCCCAGTTTGCGGTAGATGTTCTCGATGTGCTTGTGCACCGTGCGTTCGGAGATGCCGAGGCGGCGGCCGATGGCCGACGCCGTGAGGGCGTCGACGAGCAGGAGCAGAACGGTCGTCTCGCGGGGTGTCAGGGCACCGGCCGCGGAGGGCGCGCCGCACGGGCCCGCGGAGGCGTCCGGGACGGCCAGCCGCTGCCAGCTCTCCAGCAGTTGCCGTTGCTCGTCCACCGCCGCCAGCAGCGGCTGGAGTTGACGGGCGACACGGACCTGGTCGTCGGTGAAGTCCGCACCGGAGCGGTAGATGAGACACCCCGTGACGGGGGTCTTCGACCGCGGCAGTGGAATCGCCAGCACGTGATCGAGGTCCATGATCTCGCCGAGGAGGCCGGCGGTCCGGCTCGCGGACCATGCGCGTCCCGCAGCCCGACGCGCCGTGACGGGCTCCCGGTCGTCCCCGGTCCCGTAGTGCTGCGCGAACGGGTAACCCGCGCGCAGCAGACCGAGGGCCTCGTCCCCGAGCCGGTCGAACTCCGCGGCGACACCGGGTGACAGACCGAGCGTCCCGCTGCTCTCGTTCCAGTCGTCGAGCTTGTAGATCAGTGTGTCCCCACCGAGCAGTCGCGGCAACGCGTCCGCCAGCAGCGGCCAGAGGCGGTCGGGTTCGCGTTCGTGGAGTGCCGCCACGGCCAGCGACACCATGCGTTCGTAGGCTCCGTCCAGCCCGTTCGCCACGTGTCCTCTCCGCTCGTCGACGTACGCAGTTCTGCCCATACCGGAGCGGCCACCGCTGCTCCAGACTTCAACCGGGCAACACCGAAGTCACGGATGTACTCCAGCACATCGCAGCTCCGGCACCTGCGGCGGGGTTCAACAGGCCAGGCGGGGAGGTCTGTTGGACCCCTGCTTCCGGTGTGCCCGGCAGACTCCGTGCGGGCCGCCGGCACGGGGGAGCGGCGGCCCGCACGGTGCGTGCCCTTCGCGAAGTGCGGCGGCCGGTACGGTGGCGTACCCGTACGGAGGTGCGGTGCGTGTCCTTCCGGGAGTGCCGCGGCCGGTGTGCCTGGGTGCGGTGCATCCGGCCCCGTCGAACGTGGGCTGTGCGGGCCGCGGCGATACGCTCGGTGCGACCACGGAAGGTTGCCCATGAACGCAGTCCCGCGTCCTGCCCCGTCGGCCCCGGTGCGCCCATGACCGCCGAGGGGCCGAGCGCCGCGGTGGCACGGATCACCGGGCGGCCGGTGACCGGCGAACACCGGCTCTCGGCGACGCTCGCCGAAGTCACCCTCGACGGCGGGCAGTCGGTGATGGCCAAGCTCGGTGACGGTCCCGGCGCGGTGCGGGCGGAGGCGGCCGGACTGCGATGGCTGAGCGAGGCGGGCACGGTGCCGGTCCCGACGGTCCGTGGCCACGACCAGCGGTGGCTGGTGACCGACCGGGTTCCGCCCGGCCGCCCGGACGCCGCGGCGGCGGCCCGCTTCGGTACGGCCCTGGCCGCGCTGCACGCGGCCGGCGCGCCCGCGTTCGGCGCCGCACCCCCCGGCGGACCGCGCGACGCGTACATCGGTCGCGCCCCGATGCGCAACGCCACCGGCACCGACTGGCCCGCCTGGTACGCCGAACACCGGGTGCTGCCCTACCTGCGTCGTGCGGTCGACGACGGCTCGGTCCGCGTGACGGAAGCCGCCGTCGTCGAACGCGTCGCGGAACGGCTGCCCGAACTCGCGGGTCCCGCCGAGCCACCCGCCAGGCTGCACGGTGACCTGTGGAGCGGCAATGTGCTGTGGGGCGCCGACGGGGACGCCTGGCTGATCGACCCGGCCGCACACGGCGGCCACCGTGAGACCGATCTGGCGATGCTCCAGCTCTTCGGATGCCCGCACCTGGACCAGGTGCTGGGCGCCTATCAGGAGGCGGCGCCGCTCGCCGAGGGCTGGGCGGACCGGGTGGGACTGCACCAGCTCTTCCCGCTGCTGGTGCACGCGGTGCTCTTCGGCCGTGGCTACGCCGAGCAGGCCCTCGCCGTGGCACGGGCGGCGTCCGCGGGCTGATCCGCGGGCGCCGCCCGGCACGACGTCGAGGGCGAGGAGAGCGAAGGGACTATTTCAAGGAGTTTTGAGAAGGAAGCCCCTTCATGGCCTCGCCGTGATCAACGCTAGCAGTCAGTCCGGGATCAGGTCGCGCAGATTTTCGGGAGTGATGACCCGGGAGCCTCGGTGCAGGCCGTCGGGGCGCTCCAGGCCGACGAAGGTGACGGGGCCGTCGGGGACCGCGGTGCCGTCCCACGTCGTCACCGTCGTGGCGCCTTCGGCCATCAGGCCGGTGAGGTACCGGACCGTGAGCTGGTCGCGCTCGACGATGCCACGCAGCAGTGTCGCGACCGACACGCGATTCTCCTCGACCCGGTTGGCCGACGGAGTGCCCCTCAGGTACAGATGCAGCCACTTGGCGTGCCAGCGGCCGTCACTCCCGCGCCGGAAGGCCAGCGGCAGCGCGACCCGGCCGGGACCGCGCAGCTCGGACTTCATCCGCACGGTCCGCGGCTCGAACGGACGGCCCCGCTGTTCCGCGTCGCGCAGCATGAACCCGAAGAACGACTCCTCGACCTCCTCGAAGCCCTCGCCCGAGAAGATGTTGACCTGCGGCACGATGCAGCTGCCGCGCGCGGCACCGAGACGCAGGTCGATGAACTCCGAGGCACCGTCGGGTGCTTCGGTGATGTCCCCCGAGTGCTCGCCCTCGACGTCGCTGAGGGCGGTGTACGACAGCCAGGTGACGGTCCGGTACGCGTCGTCCAGCAGCAGTGCCGACAGGTCGTAGTCGGTGTCGTGCGCGGCCTGTTTCCAATACACGAAGAAGCGCAGGAGCTCGCCGTCGACGTGGGAGACGGAGCCGCGGGGCAGTACGCCGAAGCCGCCGGCGGTCGCCCGGCCGCTGAGCGGGAGGGCGACATCGAGCACGTCCGGATCGATCAACAGGTGACCAGGGTCGGGGAGTCGGCGACGCATCTCGGCGTCGAGCGCGTCGATCAGGCGACCGCGCTCCGGCGGGAGCACGGGGGGACGGGAGTCGGCGGTGACCCAGGCGCTGCCGAGCCGGTTGACGAAGACCCGGCGCTCGCCGGTGTCCCCGGCACGGTTGTGGAAGTGCTCGCGCACCGACAGCACGACTCGTCCGGAGACCAGCGGGACGACCTCTTCCGCCGTGGCCACGACGGCCTCGCGCTCCTCCTGGGTGAGGGCGAGGCGCAGCAGGCGGTCCAGGGAGCGGAACAGCTTTCCGGGGGCGGACTTCAGCAACCGGGTCGCCCCCGTCACGTCGTTCATGCCCAGCAGTTCCTCGACATGACTGTCGAAGGACCGAGCCTCCTTCTCGCCCCGCGCGACGGCGAACACCTCGGCCGCGTACGGCAGGCGCGGGTACTCGTGCGGATGGAGGCGCTCGCCGAGGCGCTTGAAGGCCTCGCGATGCGCGTGGACGTCGGCGAGCTTGGCGGGCGCCGCCGCGACGACGGAGTCGAGTCCGGCGAGCAGGGCGCGCCGGACAGGGCGGGACAGTCCCCTGAAGCGGGTCGGTTCTCGCAGGGTCACGTCGCCGTCCGACAGGGCGCAGGCCAGGCGAAGCACGTCCGTGACGGTGTCCAGGAGCAGATCGGCACCGACGCCGAGACGGGCCCGGTTGACGACGGCACGGCTCTCCCGGATCGGGATCGCCTCGGGCTGCGGGCCGTCGGCGCAGAGCTCGGCCAGGGTGCGCAGGTCGCCGAGGTCGTCGTCGTTCAGTGGTGTGGTGCTGCCCGCCAGCGCCAGGTACAGGGCGGTGACCTCGTCGTCCAGGCCGTCGCCCAGGTGCAGCACGGTCACGCGGTCACCGGCCGCGGCGATCAGCTCGTCGTGGGCGGCGAGCATCTCCTCGTACGTGTGCCGGTAGGTGCCGTACGAGGGCAGGGTGAGCAGGTTCAGCACACCGTCCCGGAGCTGGGCGAGGGTGCCCGCACGTGAGGTGTCGTCGTCCAGCGCCTCGGCGACACACCGCATCCAGAAGTCGAAGGTGTCGGGCACGTTGGCCGGGAAGTCGATGAAGTAGACGTTGTGCCGCACGTGGTCGCCGACCATTTCGCGGACGGTGCCGAGTGTGCGTACGGCGTTGTCGACCACGGTGCCCACGGTCCGTTGCGACAGGTGTGCCAGCAGGTCCGCCGAGAGTTTGAAGCCGACGGACAGCAAGGCGGCGTCGAACTGCCGTGCCGCGACGGCGCCTTCCCCGGTGGGACCTGCCGGGAAAGGGATGCGGTGGGTGTGCCGGACGACCAGCGACTCAGGACTCAGCGCCATTCCGGCATGTTCGCAGAGCCGTGTGAGCCGGCGCACCGGGGTTTTCGGGTGTGCCACCGGCTCGGCGGACTCCGGCTCCGCGGGTCTGCCCGGCGCGCCCTGCGTCAGTCGACCGGCCAGGTGTGGACCGGGGCGTTGAGGTGCATGTAGTCGATGTACATCTGCGTCATCCGGCGCAGGGCCTCATGCCGGCCCGAACGGGCGGACGCCTCGATGCGGTGGCACATCTCCTTCTGCCAGACCGCCCCGTTGCGGCCGGCCACGCACCGCTGCTCGATGATGCCGAGCAGCGGCTCGCGCCAGGACTCGTCCATGCCGGAGTGCTCCAGTCCCCGGTGCGCCAGTGGCAGCAGACGGCGCAGGACGAGCTCGGGGACCGGGACCTCGCCCATCCCCGGCCAGTACAGCCGTGCGTCGATGCCGTGCCGCGCCGCCGTGTGCAGATTGTCCTCGGCGGCCGAGAAGGACATCCGCGACCACACCGGCCGGTCCTCCTCGACCAGGGCGCGGGTGAGCCCGTAGTAGAAGGCGCCGTTGGCGAGAGTGTCCGCGACGGTCGGGCCGGCGGGCAGCACACGGTTCTCCACGCGCACATGCGGGAGGTCGTGGGCGATGGCGTAGACGGGCCGGTTCCAGCGGTAGATCGTGCCGTTGTGCAGGGTGAGCTCGGCCAGTTCGGGGACGTCGCCGCGGTCCAGCGTCTGCGCGGGGTCCTGCTCGTCGCACAGGGGCAACAGGGCCGGGAAGTAGCGCAGGTTCTCCTCGAAGAGGTCGAAGACGCTGTTGATCCAGCGCTCGCCGAACCACACTCGGGGGCGCACTCCTTGCACCTTGATCTCCTGCGGGCGGGTGTCGGTGGCCTGCTCGAACAGCGGGATGCGGGTCTCGTGCCACAGTTCCTTGCCCAGCAGGAACGGCGAGTTGGCCGCCACCGCGACCTGGACCCCGGCGATGGCCTGCGCCGCGTTCCAGTAGTCGGCGAACTCCTCGGGGGACACCTGGAGATGGAACTGGGTGCTGGTGCACGCCGCCTCCGGAGTGATCGTGTCCGAGTAGGTCCGCAGCCGGTCGACACCGTCCACCTCGATCAGCAGGTCCTCTCCCCGGGCGGCGAAGACCTGGTCGTTGATCAGCCGGTAGCGGGCGTTCTCCGACAGGGCGGCCTCGCCGACGTCCTGCTCCCTCAGCGTGGGAAGGATCCCGACCATGATCAGGTTCGTGCCGACCGACTTGGCACGTTCGTCCGCGTGGTTCAGCGCGTCGCGGATCTCGGACTCCCAGGCATCGGGGCCGCCCGCCGTCAGATGGCGGGGCGGGACGTTGATCTCCAGGTTGAAGCGGCCCAGCTCGGTGGACCAGGCGGGATCGGTGATCGCCTCGAGCACGTCGCTGTTGCGCATCGCCGGTTCCGCCGTGTCGTCGACCAGGTTCAGTTCGATCTCCAGTCCGACCTGGGGCCGCTCGGCCTCGAACCGCTCGTCGCGCAGCATCTGCGCGAACGCGTCGAGGCACTCGTGCATCTTGATCCGATACCGGCGGCGGTCCTCGCGGGTGAAGACCAGCGCCGGGACGTCCCGTCCCATCGGCCCTCCCGGCTTTCCCCTCCTCGGACACCTCTCCTTTCAAGCGTCGCACCACCGGCCGACCCCGACCAGGCGAGACGGATATCGCCGTCGGGCGCGGCCCCGCTGTCGCGGGCAGGTGTGCGGCCCGAGGACGCACGGCCACGAGCGCACCTGAGGTCCGCCGAGATCCGCCCGGGCCGGGGCAGGCCGCGTCGTCCCAGCTCAGGGTGGCCCCTCCCGCGTTCGATCAAGCCGCTGGCAGGTCGCCCCGTAGCCGCCCGAGCGCCCTGCGTATTGCTGCTCCAGTAGCTTTCACGCGGTGCAGTAGCTTTCCAACGCCGCCTGGAACGCCCAGGTGTGGCCCGGTCGAGCAGCGGAGAGTCGCACATGCCCAGAGAGGCGCCGTACCTTGCAGTGGCCGACGCGCTGAGCGCGCGGATTCTCGCGGGGGAGTGGGGGGCCGGAGAGCGTCTGCCGTCCCGGGCCCGACTCGCCGAGGAGTACGGCGTGGGGCGCAACGTCACGCAGCGGGCCGTGGACCACTTGATCGTCAAGGGCCTCCTCGAAGGGCGTGCGGGCTCGGGCACCTTCGTGTGCGTGCCGCGCGAACGTCTGCTGATGGTGCGTTCGCGGCACCGCGAACGACGGGGCGACACCCCCACCCTCGTCGGCGTGGAGGAGCGGGGCAGGGCCGGCGCCTGGGACACGCAGAGCCAGGTGCGTGTTCCCGCCCCCGAGGCGATCGCCGAGCGGCTCGCCATCGGCACCGGCGGTCTCTGCGTCCGCACGCACTACGAGTTCCTCGCCGACGGGCACCCCGTCCAGCTCTCCGACTCCTGGGAACCGATGGCGATCACGGGCGGAACGCCCGTCGTGCTGCCCGAGGCGGGCCCCCTCGCGGGCAAGGGGGTGGTGGCGCGGATGCGCTCCATCGGCGTGGAGGTCGAGACCGTGGTCGAGGTGCCGCGCCCGGCTCGGGCGACTCAGGAGCAGGCGAACCTCCTGGGGATCGGCGTCGGGGACCTGGTGCTCCGGATCGAGCGGACCCTCTACGACACCGGCGGACGCCCGGTGGAGACAGCCGACATGGTCATTCCGGACGCCCGCCGGGAGGTGGCCTACGAGTTCGGGATCGACCGGCGCCAACTGCCGGTGCCACGCGGCCACTTCTCGCGGCCGACACCGGACGACGGCAGGTGAGCCCCTTGTCCTCCTCTGCCGGTGGTGGGCTCTTGCGCGATCCGGACTTCGGGCGGCTGTTCGCCGCCACCGCGATCGGCCAGCTGGGCGATCGCATCATCTTCCTGGCGTTGCCGCTGGTCGCGATCGTGGCCCTGCACGCCGACGAGTTCCGGGTCGGGCTGCTCACCGCCATGACCACGGCGGGCTCGCTCCTGGTCGGGCTCCCGGCGGGCGCCTGGGTGGACCGCATGCGCAAGCGCTCGGTGATGGTGGGCACCGATCTCGTGAGGGCGCTGGTCCTGCTGACGGTACCGACGGCGTGGTGGGCGGGTCTCCTGACGATCTGGTGGCTGTACGCGGTGGCCCTGGTCCACGGCGTGCTGACGGTGTTCTTCGACGTGGCGTACGTCAGCTACCTGCCGCACCTGGTGGGGCGCGGCACACTCGTGGAGGGCAACTCGAAACTCTCGGCGGTACGGTCGGTGACCAGCATCAGCGGGCCGGCGCTGGCGGGCCCGCTGGTCGGCCTGGTGGGCGCGCCCGCGACGCTTCTGGCGAGCTCGGCCGCAATGGCCGCGTCGGGGCTCCTCGCGACCGGTATCCGCAAGCGCGAACGGAAGCCGGAGGCGAGCGAACACCCGCCTCTGCGCCGGGACATCAAGGAGGGACTGAAGTTCGTCCTCGGACATCCCGTGCTGCGCGCCACCATTCTGGGGGACGCGATCTTCAACCTCTTCCTGGTCATGTACCAGGCCATGCTGCTGGTCTTCCTGGAGCGGGAGATCGGCCTCGGGTCCTACGGGATCGGGCTCGTCCTGTCGGGCATGGGATGCGGTGCCCTGCTGGGCGCGCTGCTGGCGACCAGGCTCTCCGAACGGGTCGGACAGGGGCCGGTCATCTGGCTGGCGCCGCTGGTCACTTGTCCGACGACGGCCCTGATGCCCCTCGCGCGACCTGGTTGGAGCCTGTGCGTGGCGGCGGCAGGACTCGCGGCTCTCTCGCTGGGCGGAGTGGTCCGGGTGGTGGCTCAGTCGAGCCTCCAGCAGGGCCTCACCCCGGATCGGCTCCTGGGCCGGATGAGCGCGACAGCCCGGTTCGTGTCGTGGGGCGGCCTTCCGCTGGGCGGGGTCCTGGGCGGAGCCTCGGGCGCGGTGTTCGGAGCGAGGGCCACGCTCGGTATCGGCGCCGTGGGCATGACGCTGAGCATGCTCCCGTGCTTCCTCTCGCCGCTTCGTACGCTGCGCGAGCTGCCCGACGACGAGGCAACCGACGCGGACCGCAGGGCGGGGGGTTCGCACCGGCCGAGCGCCTCACCGGCGTCGGGGTGACCGAGGCGCTGTGGGGCGGAGTCCGGGTACCGGACGGGCGAGGTGCCCGAGCAGCCCGCCGAGGAGCGGGAGAAGGCCGTCATCGACATCACGGACGCGCACGGGAAGCGGACCTGCGTCGAGACACGTCGGGATCGGCTGGGAGCCGGTGGCCGACCGCCGGGCGCGGTCGGCATCAGTGCCGAGCCCGTCGGCGACCGCAGGGCGGGCCGGGGACACGGTCGCCGGAGAAGGCGACGTGCGGAGACGGAACGCGGACCACGCGGCGACCGCCCCGGCCGCGGCTCAGCCGTCCGCGGACCCCCCGCCCGCCGTTTCGACGCTGAGCGTCATCTTCTTCAACAGCGCGGCCAGGGTGGCCCGTTCGTCGGCGTCGAGGACGTGCACCACCTCGTCCTCGGACCGTCCGCGCCCGTGCATCGCCTTGCGCCACAGGTCCACGCCGGCCTCGGTCACCTCGATCTCGACGCGGCGCCGGTCGTCCGGTGAGGGCTTGCGCCGGATCCAGCCCGCCTTCTCCAGCGCGTCGATCCGTCCGGTCATCCCGGCGTTGCTGATGCCGAGGTCCCCGGCCAGCCGCGTCGGGCTGGCACGGCCCGGGGTGTCCCGGATCATCAGCATGTGCAGGGTGACGTACTCGTACTCCTGGAGGCCGAGTTCGGACAGCGCCGCCTGCGAGGCCAGTTTCCAGTGCCGGACCAGCCGCTGGCAGCGGGTCACGATCGCCTCTACGTCGTCCTCGAACCCCACGTCGATCCAGTGGTCGCGCCACCGGGCGACGTGTCGGTCGGTCCAGTCCTGGGGCTCCTTGTCGGCCATGGTCCTACTCTAGCGAATATTACGTTGACGAATAATTCGCCAGCGAAGTAATCTCCGCGGCATGTCCACCACCACCGCCGCAGCTACGTCGCCCGCCGTCGGGCGGTTCACGCCGCTGCGGCACTCCAACTTCCGTCTGCTGGTCACCGGCACCGCCACCAGCGCCCTGGGCAACGCCATCACGCCGATCGCGCTCGCCTTCGCGGTGCTCGACCTCGGTGGCTCGGCCGCCCAACTGGGCATCGTGGTCGCGGCGTACGCGGCCGCGGAGGTCGTGACCGCCCTGTTCGGCGGGGTGCTGGGCGACCGGGTGAAGCGACAGCTGATGCTGGAGGGCTCCTCGGCCGCGTGCGTGCTCACACAAGGGCTCGTCGCCGTGCTGGTGATCGGCGGGTGGGCCACGGTGCCCCTGCTCGCGGTGATCGGCGCGGTCAACGGATGCCTCGGCGCACTGGCCCAGCCCTCCTCGTCGGCGATGACCCGCGCCACCGTGCCCGAGACGCTGCTCGGCCCTGCGGTCGCGCTGCGCTCGCTGTTGCAGACCTCGGCCCAGGTGATCGGCTTCGCCGTCGGCGGAGTCCTGGTCGCGGCCGTCGGCGCGGGGTGGGCGATAGCGGTCGACGCGGCGACCTTCGCGGTGGCGGCGTACTGCTTCTCCCGGCTGACCGTCCCCCAGACGCGTGCCGAGGGTGCGCGCGGCGCGATCCTCGCGGACCTGGGAGAAGGGCTCCGCGAGGTGCTGCGCCACCGGTGGCTGGTCCTGCTGCTCGTGCAGGCACTGCTCTACCACCTCTTCTTCGGCGGTGCGCAGTCCGTGCTCGGGCCGATCGTGGTCGGCGAGGACATCGGCCGCTCCGCCTGGGGTTTCTCGATGGGCGCGATGATGGTCGGCTTTGTGGTCGGCGGACTCGTCTGCCTGCGCTGGCGACCGCGCCGCGCGCTGCTCGCCGGAACCCTGCTGCTCTCGCTCACCGCGGCGTTCCCCCTGGCGATGGCCGTGCACCCGACCTTGGTGCTCGTACTCGCCGGCGCGTTCGTCCACGGGTTCGGGCTCCAGATCTTCGACGTGTTCTGGCAGCTGTCGATCCAGGAGAACGTCCCCGAGGACAAGCTGGCCCGGGTCTACTCCTTCGACATGGTGGGCTCGTTCGTGGCCCGCCCGGTCGGCCTGCTGCTCACCGGTCCGATCGCCACCGCCGTCGGCCTGCACGCCTGGCTGGTCGTGGTCGCCGCGGTGATGGGCGGGTCCGCGCTGCTCTCGACCCTCCTGCGCGACGTACGCCGGCTCGAACGGAAGGACGCCTGAGCGCACCCCGGCGGGGCGAGGCGCCTCGTACGCTCCCGCGACGGCAACTGCCGTGCGGGCACGGGCCGGTCGGGCGTGGGTGTCAGGGCATGGCCGCGGTGCGTACGGCGCCGTGCACGGCTCGGGCGAGGCGGGCGCCCCACAGGGAACGCGGCCCGGCGAAGGAGTGGACGTCCTCGCCGGGGCGGGCGACGCGCACGGCGACGCAGACGGCGTCGGTGGGAGTGCCGGAGCAGTCGTAGCCGGCGTCGAGAAGGGCCTGCACCTTGGCTTCGGTGGCGGTCGCCACGGCGTTGACCAGCGCGGCGTCGGTCAGCGGTACCGGCAGCGCCACCACGATGTTGATCGTGCCCGGCCGGTCGGGCACCGGTGTGCCCCCGGCGGGGGAGGCGGCCCACCCGCGGACCCCTAGCCCGGCGGTGGCGACCGCCTCGGCGCCACCGTCGTCCGCGCGGCCGTGGCCGGTGACGTCGGCCGCCGTCATCAGACCGACTCCCGGGCCGTGCGCGCCCGCCTCACGGGCCAGGTCGGCCAGGTGCCGTTCGGGGTCGGTGCGCCGGTAGCCGTGGGAGACCTGGGCGTTGAGGACCCAGGCGCGCTCCCCGATGCCTCCACCGAGCACGGCGCTGCTGATCATCCGCCAGCCGGCGCCCGCCCGCCAGAGGAGGGCGTGCAGCCGCTCGCCCTCTTCGACCCGGTCGAGCTGTTGCAGGGCCCGCAGGCCGGTGGCGGTACGGGGAGGCGGGACGACGGCGGTCACCGGGCGGAACTCCTAGTGGTACGGGGACCGGGTGATCGTACCCGGACACCCCCGTACCGCTCCGGCGGCACGGGTCCCCCGGAGGTCCCGCTCGCCGGCGGCCTCAACCGGACGTCCATTGGCGGCACGTCGGTCGCGTGTCGGCCCCGGCACCCGCCGATGAGGAGCCGCCATGCCGAGACTGACCCCATGCGCGAAGAATCCGTACCACCGGAGTCGGCCGACCGACGCGAACGTCAGCAGATCGTCGTCATGGCGACGCTCACCGTCCTGGCGGGCGCGGTCGACGCGGTCAGCTTCCTCACGATGGGACACGTCTTCACCGCGCTCGCCACGGGAAACCTGCTGTTCCTGGCCTTCGCCGTCGCCGAGGCGGGACAGCTGCCGGTGGCGCGCCCGGCCTTCGCCCTGATCGCCTTCGCGCTGGGGGCCGCCGTCGGAGGGCTGGGCACGAGCCGGCTCGTCGCCCGCCACCGGCACTGGTTCGCCGTGGCTCTCGTCGTCGAAGGGGCACTCCTCGCGCTCGCCGGCGCGGCAGCGCTGTGGCGCCACGGCTACGGGTCACTGACCGCGCACCCGGACATGCTCGTCATCGTCATCGTGGCCTTCACCATGGGCCTGCGCGCGGACACCGCCGTGCGTGCGGCCGTCCCCGGCATGCCGACCCTGCTCATCCAGATGTCGCTGGTCCGCCTCATCCTCGACTTCGCGGCACCGGCACCCGCGACTCCGCACCGGCACATGACGCGTCTCCGTTTCGTCGCGACCGTCGCCGGCATCTTCGTCGGCGGCGTGCTCGGCACGCTCATGACGCCCTGGGGGACGGGCCGGGCACTGCTCGTCATCGCCGCCGCGGTCCTCGTCATCGCGTTGCTCTACGTCCTTCTGCCGCGCTATCGCCTGCTCGCGTCCGAGCTCGTCGGCTGAGCAGGCCGCACGGGAATCGACCGCCACCCGCCACCGCGATCGTCACAGTGACGACCGCGGTGGCGGGCCGGAGCGGATGCGGGATCAGGCGGACGCGAACCTAGCCGCGCCAGGGCCCCGTGACCGCGAAGGTCGTCCCGGGCGTGTAGCAGTTCACGTACATCGTCCCGCCGTCCGGCGAGAACGTGACGCCCGCGAACTCGCCCCACTCCGGCGCCTGCGGGGTGCCGATGTTCTGGGCGCCCCGCGCCATGGCGTACACCTCGCCGCGTCGCGTCACCCCGAACACGTGCTGCGCGCCGTTGCCGTCCTCGCAGACCATGAGCCCGCCGCTCGGGGCGAGACAGATGTTGTCGGGGGACTCGCCGGGGAGCTGTACGTCGGTGCCGGGCCCGAAGACGATGACGAGGGTGAGGCGGCGGGCCGACGGGTCGTAGCGCCAGATCTGACCGAAGTGGTCGGCGGCCGAGCCGTCCGCGCTGCGGGCGAAGGAGGAGACGAAGTACACGCACGAGCCGCCCCAGTAGCAGCCCTCCAGCTTCTGCGCGTGCGTGATGCCCTTCGGACCGAAGTCCTGGAGGCGGACGGGCGTCCGGGTGGCGAGCGGGTCCGGTACGTCCACCCACTCGATGCCGTCGAAGGCCGCGCCCGGCTCCTGTACGGAGGAGAGGTCCGGTACGCCGGGAACGCGCATCGCCTGGAGCCGACCTCCCGCCCGCAGTGAACCCGTGCCGCCGTGCGGCTTGGCGGGCAGGAAGCGGTAGAAGAGGCCGAACGGTTTGAGGAAAGCGTCCTCCGTCTCGTAGACGATGCCTAGCTTGGGGTCGACGGCGATCGCCTCGTGCTGGAAACGCCCCATCGCGGTGAGCGGTACGGCTCCGGTGCGGTGCGGATCCGCGGGGTCGACCTCGAAGATGAAGCCGTGGTCCTTGGTGTAGCCGTTGGTGCCGGCCTGGTCCTCGGTCTCCTCACAGGTCAGCCAGGTGCCCCAAGGCGTGGGCCCACCGGCGCAGTTGACGGCCGTGCCGGCGATGGCGACGCGCTCCGCGAGCACCTCTCCGTGCCGGTCCAGCGTCAGGGACGTACAACCGCCCTTGCCCATCGGGTCGTAGGTGAGACCCTCGACGGTCGGGACCGGGATCGTCGCGGTGACGCGGTTCTCGTGGTTGCGGACCAGGTGGACGCGGCCGTGACGGTCGCCGGGACGTGCGGCGAACGCGGCCATGCCGTCGTGATTGCTGGGCACCGGGCCCTCGCCGGAGCGGAGCTGGTCTCCTTCGCGGGACAGGACCCGGTAGCGGAATCCTTTCGGCAGGTCGAGCAGGCCGTTCGGATCGGGGATCAGCGGGCCGTACCCGCGGTGGCCGAGGCTCTGCGCGGCGGCGGTGCCCGCGAAGAGTTCGGAGAGGTCACCGGCGAAGGCGATCGACGCGCTCAACGCGGCGGTGCGGGCGAAGACTTGACGTCGTGTCGCCGTGCGGCCGTTTTCGGGCATGGGGCAACCTTCCTGCTGGCGGACAGGAGTGTGACCCGCTTGTGTGTATCACGTGGCCGGAGTTGCCGGAACCACTCGCGTCATACCTGCCACTCGTGGCGCACCGGCCGGTCCGGGGGATGCACGGGCACGCACGTGTCACACCGGGGCGCCGCCGAACCCGATCTCGTTCCCGTCGGGATCCCGGTAGGTGACCTTGCGGACGCCGTTGGCGTAGGTCTCGCGGTTCATGGGTTCAAGGCCGCGCTCGGAGATACTGGCGACGCGGGTGTCGAGGTCGTCGACGAACAGCGTGTGCATGGCGTGGCCGGCGTGTCCGGGCCGCAGCTCGATGTACACGTAGCGGTGTTCCGCCAGCTCCCACACGGCTTCCCGGTCGTTCGGGATCAGTGTCGGCGGGAAGCCGAGCAGCCGCCCGTACCAGGTGAGCGCCGATTCGTAGTCGTTGACCGAGATGCCTGCGAACAGTTCGACGGACATGACGCCATAGTAGTTCCGGCCGCACCGTCGCACGCCGTACCGCTCGCCGCCCGTCATGTGCCGCAACGCCGTGTCACGAGTGTCCCGGCGGGGCCCGTCGCGAGGCCCGCGGGCGAGGGATCCCGGCTGATCCGCTCCGGCGACCGCTCTGTACATTCCGTGGCGAGGGGGTGTGGGGTGGCCGACCGGAACTGGGACGACGACACCGAATACCGCCGGGCCGTGAAGCGGTCCCGGCTCATGGTGGCGGTCGCCTCGTGCTGCTCGCTGGTGGTCGTCGGGCTCGTCCTCCTCGCCGTCGTCGGCGCGGGTGCCTTCGTGGCGCTGGTGGACGTGCTCGCGAGGTAGCCCGCCGTGCCCGTCGGAGACTCGCACATGAGCGTGGCAGGGCGCTGTCAGTGGTCTCCGGCGGACGTGTCGGCGGTCTCCGGCGGACACAAGGCCTTGATCATGAGGTGGGCGCCGATGCCGGTGGGGCCGACGCCGGTCGGAGATATCCGGGCGACCGGCGTACCGTCGTCAGTGTGGAGCCCCCGGCCGACGGCCTTCTGTCACGTGCGGCGCACGAGCTCGGATCAAAGGTGGACGAGCTGACAGCCGACGTGGAGCAATGCCTGCGGCGCGAACTTCCCGCGTTGTGGGAGGACCCGGACGTGGCGCGGATGGTCTCGGCGAACATCATCGACCACGTACGCGCCTCGTTGTTCGCCCTGGAGACCTCCGTCGAGTCGAGCCGCCTCGAACCGCCGGCCGCCGACGCGGAGCGGGCGCGCCGGCTGGCCCGCTACGGCATGCCCCTCAGCACGACACTGCGGGCCCTCCGACTGGGGCAGCGGATCGTCAACGACAGGCTGCTCGCCGAGATCCCCCGGCTCACCCGCGATCCGGTGCAGGTCGCCGCGGCGGCGCGCCAGCTGGTCGAGCTGTCGACGACGTACGTGGACCGCGCCGCGGAGCAGGGCGCCGCGGCGTTCCGGGAGGAGCGGGACCGTCGGCTGCGGTGGCGGCTGACCATGGTGAACGAGGCGAGCATGCGCATCGGGACCACGCTCGACATCGCCCGCACCACGCAGGAACTGGCGGACTTCGCCACGGGGCGCTTCGCCGACCTCGTCACCGTCGACCTGCTCGACGCCGCGCTCAGCGGGCAGGACACCGTGCCGCCGGGCCCGCTGGACCTGCGCCGGACCGCTGAGGGCCCGGTCACCAGGGCCGGGCCCCGGTCGGGCATCGCGCCGCAGCAGCACCACACCTGCCCTGACGGATCGCCGACGGCCTACGCCCTCGCCACCGGGCGCCCCTGTCGGCACCACATGGACCGGCCGGGCGACCCCCGGCGGTTCCACTCGACGCTGGTGGTGCCGCTGAAGGCGCGGGGCGCCATCCTGGGCGTCGCCGAGTTCTTCCGCTACAGCAATCCCGTCCGCTACGACGACGAGGATCTGCTGCTGGCCCAGGAGATCGCCGCCAGGGCCGCGGTCGCCGTCGACAACGCCCGCCGCTACACGAACGCCCGCGCGACCGCCCTCACCCTCCAGCGCAGCCTGCTCCCGCGCCACGCGCCGCAGCAGTCGGCCGCGGAGGTCGCCTACCGCTACCTGCCGGCCGGTTCCGAGGCCGGGGTGGGCGGCGACTGGTACGACGTCATCCCGCTGTCCGGCGCCCGGGTGGCCCTCGTGGTGGGCGACGTGGTCGGCCACGGCATCCGCGCGGCCGCCACCATGGGCCGGCTGCGCACGGCCGTACGCACCCTGGCGCACATCGACCTCCCGCCCGACGAGCTCCTCACCCATCTCGACGACGTCGTGCTCCACCTGTCGGCCGAAGCCTCCACCGACCCGGACGCGGAGGAGGCCGAAGGCGACATCGGGGCGACCTGCCTGTACGCGGTCTACGACCCGGTCGCCCGCCGCTGCACCCTTGCCCGCGCGGGGCACGTGCCGCCGGCGGTGGTGGTCCGGGACGGGAAGGCGGACGTGCTGGACCTGCCTCCTGGCCCGCCGCTCGGACTGGGCGGTCTGCCGTTCGAGACCCTGGAGGTCGAGCTGCCCGAAGGCAGCCTGATCGCCCTGTACACCGACGGTCTGATCGAGGGCCGCGACCACGACGCCGACGGGGGACTGGCCACGCTGCGGCGGACGCTCGTGCAGCCGGATCCCTTCCTGGAGAGCATCTGCGACAGAGTGCTGGAAGCCCTGCTGCCCGACCGGCCCGACGACGACGTCGCCCTGCTTCTCGCGCGCACCCACGTCCTGGGGGCCGACCGGGTCGCCTCCTGGGATCTGGAGGCCGACCCCGCGGTCGTCGCGCGGGCCCGTTCGGAGGTGTCCCGGCAGTTGCGGGAGTGGGGGCTGGCGGAGCTCGACTTCACCGCCGAGCTGGTGGTCAGCGAACTGGTCACCAACGCGATCCGGTACGGCCTGCCCCCGATCGGCCTGCGCCTGATCCATGACGGCACGCTCTTGTGCGAGGTGTCCGACGCCGGCAGCACCACACCGCATCTGCGCCGGGCACGGACCTTCGACGAGGGCGGGCGTGGCCTGCTGCTGGTCGCCCAGCTCGCCGAGCAGTGGGGGACCCGTCATGCCCGGCGCGGCAAGACGGTCTGGGCCGAGCTGAACACGTCCACCGAGTTCCCGGTGCACGTCTTCGAATAGGCGGGGCCGCTCACGCCGTCGTCGAGTCCGGGCGGAAGGTCACCGCCTTTCCGGTGAAGCGGGCGGTGATCCCCTTCTCCGTGGTGGTGACCGACCGGAGGCGCAGTCCGTCGGGGATGTTCGGGAGGGGGAGGGGCTCGGCAAGCGCCTTGTCGAGCAGTGCTCTCGCGGGCGGCATCAGCCGGCCCTGGGTGACGCGGACGTCCGTGAAGGCGATGCGGTTGCCGTCGGCCGCCGAGAGGGCCGTGCTCACGGCGATGTCGCCGACCAGTGGCAGACCGGCCGTCGCGTCGATCCGGCCCGGCGCGTCGCCCGGTGAGAGGTCCAGGCCGAGGGCGTCCGACAGGTCCTCGTAGGACAGGAAGGCGCTCGCCGTCACGCTGCCGGCGCGGGCCTCGTCGGCGGGGCCCGAGGTCTTCAGGCCGTCGAGGCGGACGGACAGTCTCGTCACCGGCAGCGGCCGAGCGGAGCCGCGGGCGGGTATGTCGTCGGCGGTGATGTCGACGTGCCGGAGACTGCCCTCGGCCAGCTGCGTCAGTACGGGGAAGCCGCCGACATGCACCGTGGGCCGCTTTGGAGTCCCCATGCCGTCCTGAAAGGCCTCGGCCGTCCGGCTCTGCGCGCGGGCCGCGGTGACCCGGTCGGCCAGGACGCCGCCGGCCAGCAGCGCAAGGAGCGCGGTGCCGGCCACGACCTGCCGCCGTCTCCGCGGAGCCCGGGATCCCCTCTGCGCGGCGGTGGCGCCGTACGGCGCATCGTGGCGGGGCTCCTGGACGTGCGGCGACGGGCGCATGGTGCTCCTGACGCGCCCGCGGCGTGCGTTGCCTGAGGCGCCTCTGCTGGACATGTCCGCCGTCCGGCCGGCGGGTGAGGGCAGTCCGATACTTGCACACTGGTGAGCAATTCACTACCCGTGTCTGCACATCGCTGTGCAGACAGGGCCCGTCCGGCGTTGGGCGTCGGCCTTCAGCCGCAGGTGTGGGAGACGGCGCGCGGCGGCGGCGCACACCGTGAGCGGGGCCGTGCGGAAGCCGGGGTGCCTCAGTACCCGAAGCTCGTCGTGTACGCGCACTCGGTGTACGTGTAGCCCGGCGACAGCTTGGCGGTGTCGGAGGCCGGGGTCCTGCCCACCCCGGTCCGGGCCTTGTGCACGAAGTAGGTGGTGCCGACGGGCAGCCGGATGGTCCGCTGCGGATAGTGCTTGCCGCTGTCGCTGCACGGTTCGAAGCCGATCCCCAGGGTGCTGCCGAGGGAGTACGAGGTGCAGCTGCCGCAGGCCTTGAGGGTGAGGCTGCCGGTCACCGGTCCCGTGTACAGGACCGTGATGTCGTCCGGGCTGTCGTTCTTGACCGTGACGGTGATGCTGCCGCCCGACGCCGTGGTCGGCAGGCGCTTGCCGGCCGCGGGCACCGTCTCGGCGACCTCCGCGGCGATGGCTATCTTCTTGGCGCGCGCCCGGTTCCTGTGGTGCGGGTTGCTCTTGACGAACTCGTTCATCGTGGTGAGGGCTTCGCTGAAGCTGCCGTCCTTGTACTGGTCCACACCGCAGCTGTACGTACCCGAACTGGCGCTCTTCTCCGCCCGGTCGGCGTCCTTGCCCAGCGCGTCGGCGAGGCCCGCCTGCTCTCCGGGCAGCCCGCGGACCTGTCCGGAGAGACCTTTCAGGCGCTCGACGGCCGCGCAGGGCTCGTCGCCGCCCACCGACTTCACCGCCTTGTCGACCGCGGATCTCACGGCGGGCTCGACCTTCCCGGCCTGCTCGGACTTCGGGAACGTCGACAGCAGCTCCCCGAACTGCGTGGTCCAGGTGGCGGCTCCGTCGTCGAGCGAGTCCGCCGCGCACTCGTAGAGCGATGTCGCGAGCCGGTCGTCGGGCCAGGTGGCCAGGTCTCCGAGGTCCTTCTCACCCATCGTGCGAGGGACGGTGCGGAGATATTTGAGCGGCGGTACGGCGTCGCAGTAGTTCTTCTCCTCGTAGGGCGCGGCGACGGTGGCGTAGTAGGCCTGGAGCCGGGCGGGGACCCGTCGGGCCGCCCGCGACCCCGGATGGTCGTCGCTCAGCCCGTCGTAGACCGCGAGGGCCCTGCGGTAGTCGGCCTCGGCCGTCTGGAAGGGCTGCTTCCCGGACGCCTTGACCAACTTGTCCGCCCGGTCGAGCCGGTCCAGCAGCATCCGCTCGACGGCTTCGTCGCGCGACCCGTCGTACAGGACCGCGCCACCCGCCGGGACGGCCAGCAGCACGATGCCCAGCGCGGCGGCGAGCAGCGCGTTCGGCAACCACGACAGCCGGGTCCGCAGCCCCACGCGCGCACCGTGCGCGGCCGCGAGCACCAGGAAGCCGAGGTAGAGGACGACCACCGCACCGGGGACCCCGTCCGGGTCCGCGGGCAGCGCCACCACGAGCAGGATCGCCGTCGCGATCCAGCACGCGGCCATCAGCCCCCAGCGGCGTACCAACGCGTATCCGACACCGAGTCCGCAGAGGTTCAGCAACCCCACCGCGACGGCACGCCAGGGGTCCGCGGGCGCGGGCGGCGGCGCCGCCGGCATCGGTGGAACGACGAAATCGTCACGTGCGCCATCGTGGTTCCAGGACATGACGGCTCCCCCGGTCGATCACGCCTGAAGTTCTATGACTTGTCAGGGTACGGTCAGTCGGTTCGCGGCGACAGAGGGTGCGTCGTGAGCGTTTGCGGGACTTGTCGTCCGGGCCGCCGCCGTGCGCGCGGCGAGCAGCCGCAGAGCGGCTTCGGAGCCCGTTCCGGGGGCCGCCGTGAAGGTGAGGATGCGCTGCCCCGTGTCCTGGGCGAGGTGGAGCATCTCGAACCCGAGCTCCAGATCGCCCACCTCGGGGTGACGGAAGTGCTTGGTGCCGCACAGACAGTCGAGCACCGGATGCTCGGACCACAGGGCGGCGAACTCGTCGCTCCCCAGGGTCAGTTCGCCCACGAGCCCGGCCAGCGCCCGGTCCTCGCGGAACCGGCCGGCCACCAGGCGCAGCGACGCGACGGCACGAGCGGCCTCCTCGTCCCAGCGTGCGTACAGCTCGCGGGTGTGGCAGTCGAGGAAGAGCATCCGCGTCATGTTGGGCCGGTCGGCGGGACGGCCCGGAGCGGTGAAGTCGTAGTGCCCGGCGAGCAGGGCGTGTCCGAGCCTGTTCCAGGCCAGCACCTCGGTGCGACGTCCCATGACGACCGCGGGCACGTCCGTCATCGCGTCGATCAACCGGACCGTGCTCGCCCGCGCCGCCTCCGGACGCGAGGGACGCCGCCGCACGCGGGGAGCCGGCTTCGCCAGGTCGTGCAGATGTGTGCGCTCGTCCTCGTCCAGGCCCAGCGCGCGGGCGATCGCGTCGACGACCGACTCCGACGCGTTGGTGCTCTGCCCCTGTTCGAGCCGCGTGTAGTACGTCGCGCTGATGCCGGCGAGCTGGGCGAGTTCCTCCCGCCGGAGCCCCGGCACCCGGCGGGCACCGTACGACACGATGCCCGCGGCCTCCGGGCTCAGCCGCGCCCGCCGGCTGCGCAGGAAGTCGCCGAGAGCGCCCACAGATGACACATCCGCCTCGTTCATGCCGTCCATGGTGCCGGGTCCGTGCGCCGCTGTGCCTGCCCCTGCGAGTGCCAGGCAGCCCAGGGGTCGGTCGATCAGGGCGTGGCAGCGGCCGTGGGCTTCTTCCAGAGTCGGGTGCCGAGCGACTTTCCGGTCGCCGGACCCACTGGTGAAAGGAGTTGTGCGCCATGACGAACCCGAGCGGGGAGACCCTCAGTGGCGACGACCTGACCGTACGCAGTGCCGCGGGAGAGGTGTCACCGCCCCGGTCGGCCGTCACCGGCCGCGAGCGGCTGATCCTGGCGGTGCTCCTGACGGCGAGCTTCACTCTCGCCGTCGACTTCTCGATCCTCAATGTCGCGCTGCCCGCCATCGGCGACGACGTAGGGCTGTCGCTCGGCGGCCTCCAGTGGATCGCGACCGCCTTCTCCTTGTGCGCCGCCGGATTCACCCTGCTCTTCGGCCGTGTCGCCGACCTGTTCGGTCGACGTCGGCTGTTCCTGGTGGGCATCGCCGTGCTCGGCGCCTCGTCCCTGGCCGGAGGGACGGCCGGTACACCGTGGGTGCTGATCGCGGCACGAGTCGCGCAGGGGCTGGCGACGGCGGCCGTCACACCGGCGGCCCTGTCCCTGCTGACCACGTCCTTCCCGGAAGGGCCGGTCCGTGACAAGGCCCTGGGGCTGAACGGCGCGTTGATGGCGGCCGGGTTCACCACCGGCGCGATCCTCGGCGGTGTCCTGACCGACCTCCTGAGCTGGCGTTGGGCGTTCTTCATCAATGTCGCCGTGGCCGTGCTGGTGCTCGTCCTCGCCCCCGCCGTCCTGTCCGAGAGCCGGCCCGAACACCGTCCCGCACTGGACGTTCCCGGAGCCGTCGTCGTCACCCTCGCCCTGCTGTCCGTCGTGTACGGGCTCACCCAGGCCGGACAGCGGTCCTGGGGAAGCCCCCAGGCCTACGCACCGCTCGCCGCCGGAGCCGTGCTGCTCGTCCTGTTCTGGTTCGTCGAGCAGCGCGTGGCGCAACCACTGGTCCCCGTACGGGTCCTGCGCCGACGGAGCGTGCGCTGGGGCAACGTCGCCGGCCTGCTGGCCTTCGCCACCGAGACGTCGGTCGTCTTCCTGCTGACGCTCTACCTGCAGGATGTCCTCGGCTACTCGCCCCTCGCCTCGGGCCTGTCCTTCGCCGTGCTCGGCCTCGGCACGGTCGTCGGCGGAGTCATCGGCCCCAAGGTCATCGGTGCCGTCGGCACCAGGAACGCCCTCGTCGCCGGGTTCCTCGTCCAGGCCGCGGCCACCGTCCCGCTCGTCTTCCTCGGCGCCGGGTCGGGATGGATCTACGTCCTGCTGGTCACGACGTTCGCGGGAGGCGTCGCCAACCTGGTGGCCATCGTCGGGTTCATGGTCACGGCCACCTCCGGCCTCCCCGACGAGGAACAGGGCCTGGCCAACGGGTTGGCCACGATGAGCCAGCAGATCGGCATCACCATGGGCATCCCGATCATGTCGGCCGTCGCCACCGCCCGGATCCACGGCTTCGACGTCCAGGACGCCCACGCCGTACTGAGCGGGGTGAGCGTCGCCCTGACCGTGAACGCCGCGGCATGCGTCCTCGCCGCGCTCCTGCTCGCCCTGACCCTGCGCACGACGGGGCGGGCGACGGGGCGGGTATGAACACCCGGTCCCTCCTCGGCCGCTGGGCGGAGACTCGGGGAGATCGACGGCGCGCCGGGCCATGGGCCTCACGGGACGCGGTGATGCCGCACGATCAGCCGATGCCGGAGGATCCCGGTGGGTGCGGTGTGTCCGAGCGGAACGAATGACCCAGCTCGTCGCCCAGCCCGAAGTAGTGACGGAAGTTGTACACGAGGGGGCTCCACGCCGCCGGGTCGATGTGCTCTGTTCCGGGGACGACCAGGTCCGGATCGGCGTGCACGGTGAGGACCTGGGCTTCCACGATCAGGAAGTCGCCGCCCGCGTCGCGCCGTACCCGCACGGCGCGGGCCTCCAGTTGCAGCGGGCACTCGGCGACGCGGGGCGGACGGACCGTCTCGGAGGGTGCGGGATGGAGTCCCGCGGCACCGAACTTGTCGCGCTCGAAGCGGAAGGCAGCCTTCTTCTCCTCGGGCAGCGGGTCACGCCCGCTCAGCGGAGCCAGCCGCTCGACCGCCCGCCACTGATGCGGAGCGGGGAGACTGATCACCAGGTCCGGCCTGGACAGCAGGTTGTGGGCCGTCTGCCCCGAGGCCCCGAGGCCGAGGACGACGACCTGCCCCAGGGCCCAGGCCGAGGACATCGGCGCGAGATTGAACGAGCCGTCCTCGTTCTCGGTGGACAGCAGCACGACAGGCGTACCGAAGTAGAGAATGCGCGGCTCGACGGTGATGCGGTCACCATGGCCGCTCGGACGGTGACCCGTGCGTGACAGGGTCGCTTGGTTCCGGCTCATGACCGCCAATCTAGGTACCCGAAGGTTCGGCCCTCACCGAAGTGTCGCGGGCACGCCCCCGGCGCCGCGGAGGCGAACCCGCGATCCGGGTGGAGATCAGCCGACGAGAGCCGCGAACGTGCGGCGGATGCGCGCGAGGTCCGCGCCGTCGGACAGCAATGCCTGGAGCAGCAGGCGTGCCTTCGGCGCGTCGAGGGACCCCGCCGAGAGCAGTCCCCGGCCGAGCAGGTCGTGTTCGGAGCCCGGACCGTTGTAGGTGCGGCTCAGCAACGGGCCTGCGCCGGTGCGCGAGGCGAGGACGACCGGCATGCGTGCGGCGAGCCGCTCCAGGGGCTCCACGAACCACTCGGGAAGGTGACCCGCGCCGAACGCCGCCACGACCAGGCCGTCGAACCGGTCGTCGATCGCCTCGAGGAGTTCCCCGCGGTCGCCCAGCGACACCGTGAGCAGCGCGACCCGCGCCGCGCGGAGCAGTCGCAGAGGGCGATCGACGAGGGGGGCGGGCGGCCGCAGCAGGACGCGCGGCCGCCCCTCGACCACCGAACCGAGGGGACCGGCCCCGGGTGAGGCGAAAGTGGCGACGGACGTGGTGTGGGTCTTGCGGACGTGCCGCGCCGCATGGATCTCGTCGGCGAGGACCACGAGCGCACCGAGGCCCCGGCACCCGCTGTCGCCCGCGACGGCGATGGCGCCGGCCAGATTCGCCGGGCCGTCCGCGCCCGGCAGATCGGGACGCCGCATCGCGCCGGTGACCACCACGGGACGGTGCTGCGCGCACACCAGGTCCAGCAGGAACGCGGACTCCTCGATGGTGTCCGTCCCCTGCACCACGACCGCGCCGGAGCCCCCGGCCCCCGCCGAGTCGATCAGTGCGGCGAGTTCGGCCAGGTCGTCCACGGTGAGGTTCGAGCTCGGGATCCTCCGGAAATCGTGGAGGCGCACGTCGATGTCGGGGGACGGCGCGAGCTGCGCCAGGACCTCGGCGCCGGTCAGCCGGCCGGCACCCCCGCGGGCAGCGGAGATCGTTCCGCCGAGGGTGAATACGGTGACGCTGCCTGCCATCTCGCGACTCCACTCGTCCATGCGCGACGGCCTCTCACGACGGATCGACCGGCGCGCGCTCGCAGGCCGACGCCCTTGCCGCCGGATCTCGCGCGATCAGGGCGGAGGCGTGGCTCCGGCCTGCGTGAGCGTACCCGCGGCTCCCGTGACGTCCGATGAGTAGCCGCCCCGTGACGGTGGCCCACGGCCGTCCCGTACGGGATCCACTGCCGGCGCAGTGATCCGCGTCACGTGCTGTCACAGCGGCCGAGCACGCGGTGTCTTGAGGGCGCACCCATGGAAACGGCAGGCCCGTGGAGCGGGCCGGACACCGGACACGAAGGAGCACCTCATGAATCTCGCGCTGTGGATCGCCACCGCACTGCTCGCCGTGGTCGCCCTGGCCGGCGGCATCACCAAGGTGTTCGTGCCCAGGGAAAGACTGGCGGAGGCGCCCGGCGGCGAATGGACCGCGGACGCCGGCGCCGGCTTCGTCCGGAGACTCGGATTCCTCGAACTCGCCGCCGCGGTGGGCCTGATACTCCCCGCCGTGGTCGACATCGCACCGGTTCTGGTGCCCGTGACAGCCGTCTGCTGGGTCCTGCTGATGATCGGCGCGATGATCACGCACTTCCGCCACGGCGGCCTCGACAGGTTCGTCGCCCTGAATCTGGTCTACCTCGCCCTCGCGGCCTTCATCGCATGGGGGCGCTTCGGCCCCGAGTCCTTCACCGCCTGACCGGCAGATCCATCCATCGACCCCGGCCTCGGAGTGATCCGAGTCACAGGCTGTCACAGCGGCCGACCGCGCGGTGTCTTGAGGCCGGACCCCCTGGAACCAAGGAGAGACGATGAACGAGAACACCGATGTGGTCGTGATCGGCGGAGGCTACGCCGGTGTCATGGCCGCCAATCGCCTGACACAGCGCGCAGACGTGACAGTGACCCTGATCAACCCGCGCCCCACCTTCGTCGAGCGCATCCGCCTGCACCAGCTCGTGGCCGGATCGGACGACGCCGTCGTCGAGTACACGAAGGTGCTGGGCAAGGACGTCCGGCTCGTGGTCGACACCGTGGCACGCATCGACGTGGCCGGGCGCAGCGTGGCGCTGGCGGGCGGTGGCACGGTCCGCTACGACTACCTCGTCTACGCGGTGGGCAGTGGCAGCGCCGTCCCGCGCGTACCCGGAGCGGCCGAGCACGCCTACCCGCTCGGCGGCCTCGAAGAGGCGGAACGGCTGCGGTCGGTCCTCGCCGCGGCGCCCGCCACGGCCGCGGTGACCGTGGTCGGCGCCGGCCCCAGCGGCATCGAGACCGCCGCCGAACTGGCCGAGGAGGGGCGCGCCGTGACCCTCGTGTGCGGCGGGGAGCTCGGCCCTTACCTGCACCCGCGGGGGCGACGCTCGGTCGCCGGGCGGCTCGCCCGGCTCGGTGTGACCGTTCTCGACGGTCCCGGTACGAAGGTGACGGGCGTGACGCACGAGGCTGTGCGGCTCGCCGACGGCCGCGACCTGCCGAGCGAGGTCACCGTCTGGACCGTCGGGTTCGGCGTTCCGGACCTGGCCGCGCGCAGCGGGCTGAGCACCGATGCCGAGGGCCGCCTGCTCACGGACGAGACGCTGACGAGCGTGGACGACGAGCGGATCGTCGCGGGCGGGGACTCGGCGGCGCCGTCGGACCTGCCGTTCCGGATGAGCTGCCAGGCCGCGGGACCCTTGGGCGCGCACGCCGCCGACACCGTGCTCCACCGCATCGCGGGCGAGCGACCCGAACCCATCGCCCTCGGCTTCGTCGGCCAGTGCATCAGCCTGGGGCGCCGCGGCGGCATCTTCCAGTTCGCCCACCGGAACGACACCGCGATGCGGCTCCACGTCGGTGGACGCGCCGGTGCGAAGCTCAAGCAGCTCGTGTGCTGGGGAACCGTCAAGCAGCTGGTCGACGAGGCGCACAAGCCCGGTTCGCTCAGCTGGGCCTGGGCCAAGGACGACACGCGCGAGCAGTCGCTGCGGGCGCTGCGGGACGCGACACCGGTCGCCCGCTGAACGGGCGACCCGCGGCGGCCGTCGACGGCGGCTCCCGCCCACCGTCGCCACGAACTCCCATGGTGGGGCGGCGCCTTCATCGCGGGCGCCGCCGCAGGACCGGCCGCGGGACCGGCCGCACACGCGGGGACGGACGGATCACGTCGAACGGGCGGCCGGAGCCACGGCCGCCCGTACTGTGGGTGCCCTGTTGAAGATCATCGGCGACCAGTGCCGGCAGCGAAGGAGAAGAGTCGAGACATGAGCGACCAGGCCACCGACCGGGCGACCGAGGCGTTCGTCGCCCACCGCAACCTGCTCTTCACCGTCGCGTACGAGATGCTCGGGTCGGCGGCCGACGCCGAGGACGTCCTCCAGGAGACCTGGATGCGGTGGGTCAAGGTCGACTTGACGGAGGTGCGCGACCAACGCGCCTACCTGGTCCGCGTCACGACCCGGCAGGCGCTCAACCGGCTGCGCACGATGACGCGTCGCAAGGAGGCCTATGTCGGCCCGTGGCTGCCCGAACCGGTCCTCACCGCGCCGGACGTGGCCGAGGACGTCGAGCTCGCCGAGAGCGTGTCGATGGCGATGATGCTCGTCCTGGAGACCCTGTCGCCCACGGAGCGCGCCGTGTTCGTGCTGCGTGAGGCCTTCGACGTCAGCTACGACGAGATCGCGGCCGCGGTCGACAAGAGCCCGGCCGCCGTACGCCAGATCGCGCACCGGGCCCGAGGGCACGTCGAGGCCCGCCGACCGCGAGAGGTGGTCTCCGCGAGTGAGACCCGGGCGGTTCTGGAGTCGTTCCGACGTGCCCTCGACACCGGTGAGTTGCAGGGACTGCTCGACGTCCTCGCGCCCGACGTCGTCCTCCTGAGCGACGGCGGCGGAGTCAAGCAGGCCGCGCTGCGACCGGTCGTCGGTTCCAGCAAGGTCGCCCGCTTCATCATCGGCGGCAGCGGCAGGGCCGAGGCCGAGATCACCACCGTCACGACCGTCTTCAACGGCAACCCGGCGCTCGTCCTCCACCTGGACGGCGAGGTGGACGGTGTCCTGGCGGTCCGCGTCGAGGACGCCCGCGTCACCGGCATCTACTACGTCCGCAACCCGGAGAAGCTGACCCGCGTCGCCTCCGAGACCCGGCTCACCCGGCGCTGAGCACCGTCGCCGCAACGGACCCCGGGATCCGGCACCGCTGATCGCGGCTTCGAGGAGCCCCCTCGATCAGCGGTGCCGAGGACGCCGGCGGATGTGAGCACGACGTGGTCCTCACTCGGTGTGCTGCTCCACCGAGGGCCATGCGCCGTCGGCGAACTGCCGCCCCCAGTAGTAGGGGTTCACCTCCGCGAGGGTCCGTGCCGTCCAGACGGTCGGATCGTCCTCCCGCGGAACCGCGACCTCCACGGTCGGTCCCCACAGCGCAAGTCGCTCCTGGCAGACACCGCATGGCGGGAGGATCAGTACCCTGTCCCGTTCCAGGTCCCGGCTCACACAGACCGAGGCGACGACGGCACGGTCCTGCGTGTACGCCTGTATGAAGGCGCCCGTCTCCTGGCAGAGGGCCACCGAAGCGTGCAGGTTGTCGAGTCCGACGCTGGTCAGGATGCCGCCGTCGGCCAGCCGTACGGCCGCCGCACCGCCCGGCTCGCCCGACGGCCAACGCCGGTCCATGAGGTCGACGGCGGCGTCGACGAGTTCTTGATCAAGGCCCATGGGCCCGAGTCTGGCACATCCCTTGCCGGCCACCGGAGTTGAGGACTCGTGCTCACATCGCCGCGGCCCGGCACCGAGCCGTGGGAGTCTTGACGCATGCGCTACATCATCATCGGGGCCGGAGCCGTCGGCGGTGCGCTGGGTGGCCGGCTGGCCGAGGCAGGGCACGAGGTGGTCCTCGTGGCGCGGGGAGCGCACCACGAGGCTCTGCGCGACCACGGCTTGCGGCTCACGACCGCGGAGGGGCCGCACATCCACCGACTGCCCGTCGTCGGGCATCCCGAAGAGCTCGGGCACCTGCGCGAGGGCGACGTCCTGATGCTCGCGGTGAAGACGCAGGACAGCATCGCCGCCCTGGACGCCTGGGCTCCGCGGCCGGTGGCGGGCGGAGGCACGGCCGGTGAGAGGCTGCCGCTGGTGTGTGCCCAGAACGGCGTCGAGAGCGAACGCCTGGCGCTGCGCCGCTTCCGCCGCGTCTACGGGATGTGTGTCTGGCTGCCGGCGACCCACGTCGAGCCGGGTTCGGTCACCGCGGTGTCCGCCCCCGTCACCGGCGTCCTGCACCTGGGGCGCTTCCCCTCCGGAACGGACGAGACCGTGCGGAGCATCTCGGCGGCCCTGGAGAAGTCGCACTTCGACGCGCCCGTCGTCGACGATGTCATGCGGTGGAAGTACGGCAAACTCCTCGGCAATCTGGCGAACTCGGTCGAGGCCGTCACCGGCGCGGTGACCACGGAGGAGGCACGCGCCGTGTGCCGCGCGGCCCGGGCGGAGGGCCGTACGGTCCTGGCCGCCGCGGGCCTGGAGACCGTGACCGACGCGGAGGCCGCCGAGCTGCGGTCCAGGCTCCGTTTCGAGCCCGGGGACGCTTCCCCGCGCGGCGGGTCCTCTTGGCAGTCGCTGAGCCGCGGGACGGGCACCATCGAAGCCGACTTCCTGAACGGCGAGATCGTCCTGCTCGGCCGCGTGCACGGGATTCCCACCCCGGTGAACGAGGTGCTGCAGCGGGTCGCGGACGCCTTCGCCCGGGAGCGCCGCGCCGCCGGCTCGATGACGGTGGCCGAGCTGACCGGCCTGGTGGAGGCGGCACGGCACTGAGCGCGCCGAGGCCCGTCGGACACGCGGTCACCGCGCGTCGGGCGGGATCCGCCGGGGTACCCGGCACATCATCCGCATCAGGCGCGGGCCGCCGTGTCAGGTCGGCCTCACCATTCGGTGCGCTGCGTCGTCGGACCGGTGAGAGCAGATGCGACCGAGGGAGCTGACCGCACCATGAGCACTCCGTCCGAGCCAGGAGACGGCAGGGCCGACCCGAGCCTGGACGCGATCATGAGCGAGCGGCGCCGGCTGATCAATCTGGCGTACCGGATGCTCGGCTCGCTGGCCGAGGCCGAAGACGTCGTACAGGAGACGTATGCACGCTGGTACGCCCTGCCCCAGCGGCAGCGGGACGCCGTCGAGTCGGTCGGCGGCTGGCTGACGACGGTCGCCAGCCGCATCTGCCTGGACGTGCTCGGTTCCGCGCGGGCGCGCCGCGAGCGCTACGTGGGCGAATGGATCCCCGAGCCGTTGCCGGAACGCACGGAGTGGACGGTCGGGCCGTCGGGCGGAACGACGACCGACCCTGCGGACCGGGTCACCCTCGACGAGTCGGTCAACATGGCCTTCCTCGTCGTGCTCGAATCGATGACCCCCGCCGAGCGCGTCGCGTTCATCCTGCACGACGTCTTCCGCTACTCCTTCGCCGAAGTGGCCGAGATCGTGGGCCGCACTCCGGTGGCCTGCCGGCAGCTGGCCTCCTCGGCCCGCCGCCGCGTCCGCGCCTCGCAGGCTCCCGCAGGACCGACCGCCGAGCACGCCGCCCTCGTCAGGGGCTTCAAACAGGCATGGGAAGCGAAGGACATCAAGACCCTCATCGCCCTCCTCGACCCGGACGCCACGACCGTCGCCGACGGTGGCGGCCTGGCGAGCGCGAGGCTCCAGCCGATCGACGGCGGCGAGCGGATCGCCCGCTACCTGGTCGACATCCTGGCCAGGACACCTGCGCTGACGATCCTGGAACGCACGGTCAACGGACGGCCCGGCCTGGTGGCCCAGTACGACGGCGTCACCGTCGCGGTGTACGCGTTCGAGGTCACGGGCCACCGGATCAAGCACATCTGGGTGGTGCGCAACCCCGAGAAACTCCGTCCGTGGACGACGGAGGGGCGGGGACGGGACACGCCGACCGGTGACGAGTGACCACTGACCGGAGTCACGACGGCCGAGCGGGAGACCCTGGACGCATCACGGCCGCGCCCGGCAGTCCGGCCGCCGTACGCCGGCCCACCGGCAGTCCGCCCGCCGTATGAGTGCCGTCCGGTCGGGCGCCGACGCCCGACGGCCGACCGGACGGCGCGCGACATGTGAGGTCCGGGCCGTGGGACGGAAGGTCAGCCCATGTGCGGGGCCGGCTCCCTGCGGGCTTCGCCGACGGTGGCCGGACGGGGTGCGTTCATCAGGACCGCGATGACGAGGGCCGCCGCGACGAGGATGACGGTGGCCACCGAGTAGGCGGTCGAGAAGCCCTCGACCAGGGCCTCCCGCAGTACGTCCGGAGTGTGCCGGCGGCCGGCGAGGTAGTCCGTACTGGCGTCGATGGCGATGGTGTTCAGCAGCGCCGTGCCGATGGAGGCACCGATCTGCTGGGACGTGTTCGCCATGGCGGAGGCGACTCCGGAGTCCTCCGGCCGGACACCGTGCGTCGCGTAGTTCATCGCCGGCGCCATCACCAGGCCCATGCCGAGACCGACGATGATCTCGGCTGGCAGGACACCGGTCGCGTACGAGGTGTCGGCCTCCAGAGGGATGAGCCAACCGGTGCCCACGGCGGCGAGCAGCAGCCCCGGGACGACCAGGGCGCGCGGAGCGACACGGGGAAGCAGCCGGGAGGCGATGCCGCCCGCGGACACCAGGACACCCGCGGTGAGCGGAAGGAACGCGACGCCGGTCAGGACGGCGGAGTAGTCCTTGACGACCTGCATGTAGTAGGTGAGGAAGAGGAACATCCCGAACATGCCGATCACGGCCAGCGCGACCGCCAGATAGGCACTGGCCCGGGTCCGGTCCGTGACCACCCGCAGCGGCAGCAGCGGCCGGGGGGAACGGGCCTCGAAGAGGGCGAAGCCCACGAGGAGACAGACGCCGGAGGTCAGCAGCGCCATGACGAGCGGGGAGTCCCACCCGTCGGATTCCGCCTTGCTGCACCCGTACACGGCGGCGACGAGGCCCGAGGTGGCGAGCAGGGCACCGGGAAGGTCGAGTCGCGCCCGGGCGGTGGCGCGCCGGTCCGCGGGGAGCACGGACCAGCCGCAGGCGGCGATCACGGCGATGGGCACGTTCACGTACAGACACCAGCGCCAGTCGAGGTACTCGGTGAGCAGACCGCCGAGCAGGAGTCCGATGGCGCTGCCGCCGGCCGCGATCGCACCGTAGACGCCGAAGGCCTTGGCGCGCTCACGGCTCTCGGTGAAGCTGATGCTGAGCAGGGACAGCGCGGCCGGAGCGAGCAGTGCCGCGAAGCCCCCCTGGAGCGCCCGGGCGGCCAGCAGGAGCGTGAAGCCGGTGGCGGCACCGCCCAGGGCCGAGGCGCAGGCGAAGCCGATCAGGCCGATGAGGAAGGCGCGTTTGCGTCCGGTGTAGTCGGCGATCCGGCCTCCCAGCAGGAGCAGGCTGCCGAAGGCGAGGGTGTAGGCGGTGATGACCCACTGGCGGTCGCCCGCGGAGATGCCCAGGTCCTGCTGGGCGGACGGCAGGGCGATGTTCACGACGGTGATGTCCAGGACGATCATCAATTGGGCCAGGCCGATGAACACCAGGCCCAGCCAGCGCCGAGGGTTGTCCCCGGGAGTCGGCACCGGGGTGCGTGCCTCGGCGGGTCGGGGGGCGGAAGACATGACGAACTCACCTTCGAATACAGGGAAAGGGTGTGTCGGGGGGTGGGGTGGCAGGGGGTCAGGCGGCGCGCGTCGCCTTGCGTGCCGCCGAGGGCGCCACGCCCGCCATGCGGGCCCGGATGCGACGGAACCAGGCGGAACCGATCGCGGGTCCGGGAAGAGCGTCGTGGCGTGGCGACGCCCCGGGGGAGCGCAGACCGTCGAGATAGATCTCCAGCTGGCGGTGGGCGAGCGCGGCGTCCTCCGCGACTGCCCGGCCGGGCAGCGGACGGGTCAGTCGTACGACCATGAAGATGACGTCGCCGGGCAGGACGTCGGCCCGCACCTCGTCGGCCGCCTGGGCGGCCTGAAGCAGCTCGGTGACGTGGTCGAGGGCATCTCCGGAGCGCTCGATGATGTCCTCGACGTCGATCCGGCCGAGCAGTGACGGCATGATCGCGCCCACCTTGAGGTCCAGAGCCGCGTGCATGAACACACGCAGGGCCCCGAACGCGTCGGGCTGCTCCTCGGCGGCCGTGCGGACCGCCGTGTTCAGACTCCGCAAGGTGTCCGTCGCGACGGCCATGACCAGGTCCTCGCGGCTGGGAAAGCGCCGGTAGAGGGTGGCGATCCCGACCCCCGCACGGCGAGCGATCTTCTCCAGCGGCGCGTCCGGGCCCTCGTGCACGAAGATCAGCCGTGCCGCCTGAATGATCTTGTCCCGGTTGAGCTGGGCGTCGACGCGCACCGCCTGCCCACCTCCTCGCCCCTTGTCGCAGGCGGAGGAATTTCCTCCGCCTGCGGTCCAGAATATTCGGCGACTGATGAATATCCAGTCGTGGCGGGCAAGTGAGAGGAGAAGGCGCCGAGGCCCTCCGCATCGCCGGTGTTTCCGTCGCGGATCGGCGGTTCACCACCGTCGGTGCCTGCCCGTCGGCTGCCGCGTACGGGGTGACGGTGTCCGTCGGGGGCTGTCGGCATGGTCGGCGGCACACCCGGGGCCGAGGGGCGTCCGGGCGGCCCGGACGGCGCGCTCGTTCGGCGCGACGTGTCCGGCTGCGTCGCCGGTGGGAGCCCTCGCGTGCGCAACTACGGCTTCCCGAGAAGCAGTTGTGGTCTGCGCTACAACCATCCGGTATCTCGGGCTGTCTGACTTGATGACCGATACGCGTGGACAGTGCTCTTCACAGGGTTAGACGATGTTTCGTGGTGGTTTGCCCTGCCCTGTTCGCTGTCCGGCGTGCCCCATCGGCACCCGTGGAGTCATACACCCAGAGCAAGGGGGAGCTTTCTCATGCGCGCTCGCAGAATCCTGGTCGTGGCGGCGGCGTCGGCCGCCGCTCTGATCCCCGCGGCCTCGGCCGTCGCCGGTACGGGCCCGGCCCCGTCGCCCGGCAAGCAGAGCCTGACCGCCCGTTCCGCCGCCCCGTCCGAGGCGGGCAACCCGCTCAGCGTCAAGGCACAGGCCGCCGGCGTGTGTTCCGACGCGTACCAGATCGGTGCCACCGCCTACATCAACCGCGCGGGAGCGCACGTCGCCTCCGTCAAGCAGTTCTACTCGCCCACGTGCAAGCGCAACTACGGCTACGTGTGGGTGTGGCAGAGCTTCCGCGACAAGATCAAGGACTACGACGTCAGCACCGGCGTCTACAGCTACTCGCGCGACCAGGTCGTCGGCCAGGACTGGTGGAACGCCACCAACCAGCAGGAGTTCTGGTCCTACCCCGCCGCCACGGTGAGCGAGTGCACCGCGGCGATCGGCACCCTGCGTGCCCCTGGTGACCCGGTGGCCGGGCAGGCCTCGACGTCCAAGCGCTGCTGAGCGTGACACCCCGGGCCCGGCCGACGCGCGACGGCCGGGCCCAACGGCCGTTGTCCGACACGTCGTCCGGTGGAGATCACCACCGTTGCGGGACTCCGGTCCGTCCACCAGAATGCGGACATGACGGGTGCACTCGGACCGGGCGACGACTCCGCGGGGCATGACACGACCCCCGAACTGCGCGCATCCGACCGGGAGCGTGACCAGGTCGTGGAGATCCTTCAGGTCGCCGCGGGCGACGGGCGGATCACCGCCACCGAACTGGACGAGCGCCTGGACGCCGCGTTGGCGGCCCGCACCACCGGCGACCTGGCCCGGCTGACCGCCGACCTGCCCTCGGAAGGCATGCCGCCGCAGGCCGGAGAACTGGTCCGGATCGACCAGCGTTTCGGCGACGTCACCCGCACCGGCCGCTGGCTGGTTCCGCGCCGTATGGAGGTCCGCCTCATGTTCTGCGACGCGAAGCTCGACTTCACCCATGCCGTGATCACCCACAGAACCCTGGACGTCGATGTCGACCTGCGCATCGGAGGAAACCTGACGCTGGTGACCAGGCCGGGGATCGAGGTCGACACCGACGGCCTGGAACGCGGCAGCGGCGACATCAAGATCCGGTCGGCGTCCGGCCCCGACACTCCCGTCGGCCTACGGGTGCGACTGACCGGACGCTCCCGCGGCGGCGACATCGTGGCCCGGCCGCGGCGGCGGACGCTCTCCGAGTGGCTGCGCCGCCGGCCGCCGGGCAGTACCGGCCGCTGATCGCCCCAGCCGCGTGTCGAGGCGGGTCCGCTCGTGCCTGCGGCGGACGGTCAGACCCGCAGCAGGTCGCGGACATGTCCGAGGACCGAGAACCAGCAGCAGTCGGGATTCTCCATCACGCCTGGTTCGGCGTCCCTCATCAGACGGAGCAGTCGCTCGGCGGCTCCCTCCGGATCGACCTCGACGGTGTCGGACTCGGGGTCGTACTGAGGACGCTCCCGTTCCAACGCCAGGAGGAAGAAGGCCAGTTCGTCGACGCCGCTGTTGAGCCGGTGCGGGGCCCCGTCCTCCGGGATGCAGTAGACGATTCCCGTGACGGTGTCGACGGCGACGTCGTCGAGGGCGATTCCGCCCAGGGAGAGCCAGGAGGACATGTCCAACGGGCAACTGGGACAGCGGCGCGCGACGTTCCGCCATGCCTCACCGCCGACCCGCACGTCCCCTTCCTCCAGAAGGCGGTCCATCTGGAACCAGCCCATCCACGAGGGCAGGCCGACATCTCGCAGGAACGCACGGGTGGTCTCATGACCGACGGGCGTGAGGGTCGCCTCGTCCAGAGTCACCAACTCCCCGGATCCGTACACCGACTCCATCGCCTCGCGGCCGACCATGGGACTCATGGGCAGCCACCTTTGCACGTCCCGGCCCACCGCGACAGACGCGGCACGCGGTGCGATTCCCGTCGGTGTGCGCCGAGTTCACGCCCGGTCGTCGTCCTGGTGCCGCTGCGCGCGGAGGGTCTCCAGAAGCCGGAGCCAGATCTCGCTGACCGTCGGATAGCTCGGGACGACATGCCACAGCGTGGAGAGCGGAATCCGGCCCACGATCGCCGTGGTCGCCGAGTGCACCAGTTCGGCGATGCCCGTTCCGACGAACGTGGCCCCCAACACCACGTCGTCCGCGCGGTCGACGACCAGTTTGGCGCGGCCCCGGTAGTCCGGGCGCAGGACGTAGGTTCCGGCGAGGGCGGCAAGGTCGTACTCCACGATCTCCACGTCCTTGCCGGCGGCGCGCGCCTGCTGTTCGGTCATTCCGGCGCTGCCCACCTCCGGATCGGTGAAGACGACCTGCGGCAGCCCGACGTGACCGGCGGCGGACGAGGGCAGTTCCGCGGAGGACCCACGTGCTCGCGCGGCGATGGCCTCACCCGCGATACGGGCCTGGTACTTGCCCATGTGCGTCAGCAGCGCACGGCCGCACACGTCGCCGATGGCGTACAGCCAGTTCCCGCTCACACCCTCGACACACTGCTGGTCGTCGACACCGATGTATCCGCCGGGACGCAGGCCGACGGTCTCCAGGCCGATGTCGTCGGTGTTCGGGACGCGGCCGGTCGCCACGACGATCTCGTCGGCGACCACGGTCGCCCCGTCGTCCAGCGTCACGCTGACTTCTCCGCCGTGGACGTGCCCGTGCCCCGTGTCACGGGGGTCGGCGCGCTTGACCTGGGCCAGGTTGCGCTCCGGGTACAGCCGCACACCGCTGTCCTGCAACGTCTGGGCGACCAGTGTTCCCGCGAAGGGTTCCTGACGGGCCAGCAGGTGTCTGTCGCGGTACACGAGCGACACCTCGTCGACCCCCAGTCCGCGCAGCCAGGTGGCCGCCTCGCAGGCGACCACGCCTCCGCCCAGGATGAGCACGCGACGTGGTACCTCCTCCATCGAGGTCACGTCGCGCGACGTCCACGGAAGGGCCGCACGCAATCCCGGCACGTCCGGAACGGACGGACGGGACCCGGTGTCGACGACCACGGCGTGCTCGGCCGTCACGGTCCGGGTCGAACCGTCGGGGTGAGTCACGACGAGGGTCCGCTCACCGCTCAGCCGTCCGTACCCGCGCACGACATCGATACCGGTGCTCAGAGCCCAGGAGATCTGCGAGGTGTCGTCGCGATGGTTGACCACACGGTCCCGCAGGGCGAGTACTTCGGCGGCCTCCAGTCCGGCCGACACTCCTGGCAGATGTGCGGCCGCGTCCACCACTTCGACCGGCCGCAGCAGCGCCTTGCTGGGCATGCAGGCCCAATAGGAGCACTCGCCCCCGACCAGGCTGTTCTCCACGAGGACCGACGACAGGCCGGAGAACTGGCTTGCGTACTGTGCCGCGTTCTCGCCGGCTGCGGCACCACCGAGAACGACGACGTCCCACGTGGAACGGTCCGGGTCCACACTGGCGGTCATACGTGAGTCTCCCATCGCTGGTGTGCGGCGGCCCTGTGCCCGGCGTTCACCCGCCGGAGCGGTCGGAGGCCGCACCGCCTTCCGAGGTCTGCTCTCCCTCCATGAAGCGCGCGTACCAACTCGGCCAGTCCTCGTCCCGGTGCCCGAGCGTCTGCTCGAAGCGCCCATGGGCCTGTTCCGCTCGCCTGAGGGCCTCGGCCAGTTCGTCCGTCGAAGCGAAGGTCACGGACATGGATTCCTCTCCTGTCGTGCAACGGAGGGAGCGGGGTCGACTCACGGGACGACCACTGCACGGGAACGCCGGTCCCGGTCCGGAGGCGCTTCGAGGCCGGGAAGTCTGTGCCCTCGCGCCCGTGCATGTCCTGACCTGTGACGCGGGGAAGGCGCGCGAAACCGACCGGCTCCGAACGGACGGGACTCACAGTCGTCGTGTATCCGCTCCCGCACTCGGGCGGCGGAGATGTCGCGGTGGAAAGACTTCTTCACGATACTGCTCCAGCACATCAGCGGCACCCAGAGCCCCTTCGCCGCTGACCGCGGGGCGCGCGCTCACCGCGGGGCGCCCGCTCTCCGAGGTGGCCGCGATGCCGCGCGCCGGCCGGGCGGTGCGGGATCGCGAACCTCGGTCACGGACGGACCTCGCACGGTCGCCGTGCGTCACATCACGCGTCGGCGGGCGGAACACGGGTGGGTGTCCGCGGTCTCGCGGCCGGGCAAGGAATTGCTGAGGGCCCGAATGCGCTGATGAAGCCGAGAGGCCAGGGGCCGTCGGCGGTGTACGAGTCGAGCGGCCCCGGTGACCGGTACGACAGATATTGGAGGGGCCGAAAATGGCAGCGCAGACGCAGAGGGCCGTGCTGGCGGGAGGCTGTTTCTGGGGGATGCAGGACCTGATCCGCCGGCACCCGGGCGTCACGGCGACCCGGGTCGGATACACCGGGGGTGACGTGCCCAACGCGACGTACCGCAACCACGGCACGCACGCGGAGGCCATTGAGATCCTCTTCGACCCCGAGAAGACCGACTACCGTCAGATCCTGGAGCTCTTCTTCCAGATCCACGACCCGAGCACCAAGAACCGCCAGGGCAACGACATCGGTCTGAGCTACCGTTCGGCGATCTACTACGTGGACGACGAGCAGAAGCGGATCGCCGAGGACACCATCGCGGACGTGGACGCCTCCGGGCTGTGGCCCGGCAAGGTCGTCACCGAGGTCGAGCCGGTCGGCCCCTTCTGGGAGGCCGAGCCCGAGCACCAGGACTACCTGGAGCGGTACCCGGACGGTTACACCTGCCACTTCCCGCGTCCGGGTTGGCGACTGCCCGCCCGCACGGAGGGCTGACCGCGCGAAAGCGGCCCGGCGGGCACGAGTTCGGCCCTGCGGATACTCCGGCAGGGCCGGCTGACTCATGCGCACGAGGGCCCGGCCGGGCCCGACGCCCTCGTGTGCGTGCGGCCCCGGTAGGGGCGCGCTCCTCCACGTCCACGTCGCCAGGCTCGTACGTCGAGCCTGGCGACGTGGACGACGACGGGATGCGACACCGATCAGATACTTGACGTGTCAAGCATATTCGTGTCTACTTCTCTCGCGAGCATGTAGTTGAAGAGGAAATTACATGTCTCGGAACGGAGGAGGATCACCATGAGGAGGTGCCCATGAGCACGGTCCTGCTCGCCGGCGGGCCGAGGCTCGTGCGTGCGGCGCTCGCCACTGTCGTCGGGCGGCTCTCCGGCAGTGAGGTCCTCGGCGAGGCGGGCGATGCCGACGAACTCCTTCCTCTCCTGGATGATCACGAACCTGACGTCGTCGTCCTCGACCGCTCGATCCGGAGCCGCTACGACGAGTTCGCCCGACTCGTTCACTTCGTCGCCGCCAGAGCGCGCGTCGTCGTGTTCGGCGCGGGGGACGGCCAGGACGTCGACGCGGCCCTGCGGGCGGGTGCGACGGGCCTCCTCGGCGCCCACGTCACCGCGCAGCAACTGGTCGATGCGGTGGAGACGGTCCTGGCCGGCGGTTTCACGGTCACCCTGGACAGCGCCCTGTCGGCCTGCCCGTCGAGGAACAGCGACGTACGCCCCGTCGTCGAGACCACGTTCACACCCCGAGAACAGGAGGTGCTCCAGCTGCTGGCAGGGGGATACGACAGCGCGGCTCTCGCCGACGCCCTCCGGCTCAGCCCGCTCACGGTCAAGACGCACATCAGTCGCATGCTGAGCAAAGTCGGTGCGCGCGACAGGGGCCAGCTGATCGCCTTCGCCTACGAGAGCGGCCTGGTCGAGCCCGGGACTGTGGTGATGCCGCCCCTGGCGGACGTGTCCCCTCTCAAGGTGGCGTCCTAGTCACGCGCGGACGCGCGTGGGCCTTCGGCGCGCGGGTCCGCGGGCGCTCCCGCGGGGGAGAGCCGACTCGGCACCCCGCCCTGAACGCCAGGGCTCGGTTACGCTGAATAAGATGATCGGTCGTCTTGAACCGATCCGGCCCGCTCGGGGCGTGCGCCCGCACTCGCTCGAATCCTGCGTCACCTGTTTGACAGGTGACAAGCTCTTTGTCACCATCAGAGCCACCTGTTCAACAGGTGACGACTCGGGGACGTAGGCCGTGCAGGTGCCGACACCGCATGCCCGCCGCCGCGTCGACGTCCAGGGCGTCGCGCGGTGGTCCGCCGAGACCCCCACAACGCCGAAGGACTGGTGAACATGGCAAAGCGGTCGAACGCCTCGACCGGGGGCACCCCCGTCGGGCGGCGGGCGATGCTGGGCATGATGGCCGCGGGCGGCGCGGGACTCGCCGCCGCTCCCTATCTGCAGAGCGGCTGGGAGCGAGTCCTGAGCGCTGCTTCCCAGGTCGACTCGACCGGGCTCTCGGGCCTGCTGCCGAATCCCGGCGGATTCCGGTACTACAGCGTCGTCGGTTCCGTGCCGCGCAAGGACGCGACCAACTACGAGTTGCGGATCGACGGGCTGGTCGACCGGCCGAAGACCTACACGCTCCCGGACCTTCGCGCGCTCCCGCAGAAGCGGATCGTCCACGACGTGCTGTGCACCGACGGCTGGCGTGTGGACAGCACGCCCTTCTCCGGAGTGCGGCTCTGGGACCTCCTGGAAGCCGCCGGGGTCCACCCCGAGGGCAAGGCCGTTCGCTTTACGTGCTTCGACGGTGCGTACACCGAGAGTCTCACCCTGGAGCAGGCGCAACGCGACGACGTCCTGGTCGCCCTGGACATGCAGGACAAGCCCGTGACCCATGAGCACGGGGGCCCCGTCCGCCTCTATGTGGCCCCCATGTATTTCTACAAGTCGGCCAAGTGGCTGTCCGGGGTCTCGGTCACCGACGAAGTTGTGCCCGGATACTGGGAGGAGCGTGGATATGCGGTCGACGGCTGGCTCGACGGAGCCGACCGCCGCGGCGCCGCGGCGTCCTGAACCGGCCGGCAAGGTCCAGCGGTTCACCGGTGCGGAGCGGCTCGTGCACCGTGCCACGGGATGGCTGATGCTGGTGTGCCTGGTGACTGCGGCGTGCCTGTATCTGGGACCCGTCGCCCAGTTGGTCGGGCGGCGCTACCTCATGATCACCGTCCACGAATGGTCGGGCATCCTACTGCCGCTTCCCTCGCTCCTCGGCCTGTTCTCACCCGCCTTCCGCGCCGACCTGCGCCGCCTCAACCGGTTCGCGCCCTACGACCGGCAGTGGCTGCGCGCGGCCCGGAGGCGGCTCAAGTCGCCGACTGCGCGTCCGGCCGGCAAATTCAATGCCGGTCAGAAGATCTATGCGGGCTGGATCGCCGGCGCTGTCGTGGTGATGATGGCGACCGGCCTGCTGATGTGGTTCACGGGATGGCTCCCGTTCATCTCCCGCACCAGCGCGATTTTCGTTCACGACTGTCTGGCGTGGGGCATCACCTTTGTCCTGATCGCTCATATGAGGAAGGCCTATCAGGACCCGGAGGCCCGGCTGGGAATGCGCACCGGCCACGTCCGCCGCGAATGGGTGATGCGGAACCATTCCAAATGGCCGGGGGAGGAGAAGTAGTCCGATCGCACCGGGTGTTCGCGTCGGCGTTTCCGTAAGGCCGTCCACCGTCACCCATGGTGTGCGGCTGCTCGAGCGGTGGAATCGCGACGGCACTGTCGAGCGGATCCCTGCCGGCCTGCGTGGTCCGCGCCACGGGACGAGCGACGCGGGCTCGGGGAAGGCGGGCGGAGAGGGCACTGTGGCGAGGTGTGTGTGCGGGAATCCCGGAGTGCCGTTTCCGAAAGAACGACGGCATCGCCCGTTCAATTTCCTTCGCTGTGCAAGTAAACTTCGCGCCATGTCAGACGTCACGCGGTCCCCGGAGGCGGTGGAGCCCCTCTCTCCGGACGAAGAGACCGTCATCCGGGCGCTCGGTCGCGTCATGTACAGCCTGCCCCGGGCCATTGACGCCGACATGGTCCGGGAGCGGCGGCTCTCCCTCATCGAGTACCTGACGATGATGCATCTCTCCGAGGCTCCGTACCGGCGCCTGAGGATGAGCGACCTCTCGGTCGCCTGCGAGATGTCCCTGAGCGGAATGACTCGCATCGTGAGCCGGATGGAGAAGCAGGGGTTCGTCCAGCGGGTCAAGTGCGAGGAGGACGGCAGGGGTTGGAACGCGGCCCTCACGGACCTCGGCCTCGCCCGACTGCAGGAGGCGTGGCCGACCAATCTCGCGTCCGTCCGTCGCCATTTCCTGGACCACCTCAAAGGCATGGACCTCAAGAGGCTCGGCGCCGCTCTTCAGAGCATCGCCACCTGAAGCAGGTTCACCTTTCCCGCCGCGCGCGGCTTCAGGCGCCGGGAAGCGCCGCCGACCGACGGCACGGCAGCGGGACGGAAGCCGGACCGCACACTCCAGGGTTGCGGCTGCCGTCGTCGACGCGCATCGTCGCCGACCGGCTCGCCGACGCGGGCCGTCGGCCCCGCTCGGTCTCCCCCTGAGCCGCGATGGCGTGTCAGGTGCACAGAGATTGCGGGTCGCCGCACAAGGACTTCGTGTCCGCCGCACAGAGACGTACGTCTCACCGATTCGGGATGTACTTGCTGTGTCAAATATGTTGTGCTTGACTCGTCAATCAATCGCCAGGGTTTGTCACTCTCGAAATGAAGGATCTGTGTCATGACGCGCATCGGTATCATCATCGGCAGCACCCGCCCGGGCCGCAATGGCGAAGCTGTGGCCAACTGGGTTCACGCGATCGCTTCTCAGCGCACCGACGCAGAATTCGAAATAGTTGACCTGCTCGACTACAAGCTGCCCCACCTGGACGAGGCGATGCCGCCCTCTCTGGGGCAGTACAGCCAGCCGCACACCAGGGAGTGGGCGGACAAGATCGGTTCCTTCGACGGCTTCGTCATCGTGACCCCCGAGTACAACCACTCCACGTCCGGCGTGCTGAAGAACGCCATCGACTTCCTCTATGCCGAGTGGAACAACAAGGCGGTCGGGTTCGTCAGTTACGGCTCGACCGGCGGCACGCGCGCGGTGGAGCACCTGCGCCTGGTCGCGGGCGAACTCCAGATGGCCGACGTGCGCTCCCAGGTCGCGCTGTCCCTGTTCACCGACTTCGAGAACTTCAGCGTGTTCCGGCCCAGCGACATTCACCTCGACGGGCTCAACACGATGCTGGACCAGCTCCTGAACTGGTCCAACGCGCTCCGGTACCTCCGCTAGCGGGTCGGGGCACACAAGCCGGGTGGTGGATGGTCGCGGTGGGTGACCGTCCACCACCCTGTCGTCGGTACGGGGTGTGCGTCGCAGTCGGCGCGATCCGTCCTCGACTCGGGGACCGGGCACAGCGTCCACGGCGGCCCCGGAGCCGCCCCCGTACGACGGCGACGGCGGTCCCTGCACGGACCGCTGCCGCAATGCCGGTCCTTCCGCATACTGAGGGACATGGCCATCTATGACACGCTCGGCGCGACGTACGGCCGGACCCGGCAACCCGATCCTCGGATCGCCGCACAGATTCACGCCGCGCTCGGGGACGCCGCGGATGTGGTCAACGTGGGTGCGGGCACGGGCTCCTACGAGCCACCCGGGACCGTCCTCGCCATCGAGCCGAGTCACGTCATGCTCGCCCAGCGCACCCCCCGGTCCGCACCCGCCGTGTGCGCGGTCGCCGAACGGCTCCCGCTGCACGACGACGCCGCCGATGCCGTCCTGGCCGTGCTGACCGTCCATCACTGGACCGACCTCGAAGCCGGCATCGCTGAACTCCGCCGGGTCGCCCGTCGGCGCATCGTCATCCTGACCTGGGACCAACCGGTCTTCCGTGAGCGCTTCTGGCTCGTACGCGAGTACCTCCCGCACACCGTCGCCCTCGACGACGTGCGCGCCGTCCCGATCGACCGGCTGGTCGCTCTGCTCGGCGGCGCGCGCCGGGAGCAGGTCCTCGTCCCGCACGACTGCACGGACGGGTTCGGCGCAGCGTACTGGCGCCGCCCCCACGCCTACCTCGACCCTCAGGTGCGCGCCGGAATCTCCATGTTCGCCCAGGCGGGAGAAGACGTCCTCGCCCCGGGTCTGGCCCGGCTCGACGAGGACCTGGCGACCGGCCGTTGGCACAGCCGTCACGCCGACCTGCTGACGCTCGACAGCGTCGATGTCGGCTACCGGCTCCTGGTGACGGACCTCTGACCCCGCCATCGAGCGGTGAGCCGTGCGGCGTCGGTGCCGACGGGACCGAGCCGCGGGCCCTGTACGGCAGCATGCCCCACGCCGGGGGTGAGGCGTGGGGCATGCCGGTCGGGTGGGAAGGACGGCCTCGCGGGCCGCTTCCCCGACGGTGTCAGACGGCGGTCGCGTTGATGGTCACGGGGATGTTGCCGCGAGTGGCCTTGGAGTAGGGGCAGATCTGGTGAGCCGCGTGGGCGAGTTCCGTGGCCATGTCCTGGTCGACACCGGCGAGTTCGAGGTTGAGGGTGGCCGAGAGGCTGAAGGAGCCGTCGACTTCGTTCAGGGTGATCTCGGTGCTGATGTTCGTGTCGGCCAGCCTCACCTTGCGCTCGGCCGCGGCCTTGCGGACGGCCCCCAGGAAACAGGCGCCCCATCCCGCGGCGAAGAGCTGCTCGGGGTTGGTGGCGGTGCCGGACCCGCCGAGCTCCTTGGGGTAGGCCAGCGTGGTGTCGAGGAGGCCGTCGCTGGACTTGACCCGGCCGCCGTTGCGGCCCTCTCCGGTGACGTCCACAGCGGCGGTGTAGCTCTGCGTCATTACATGCCCTCTTGAAAGTGGGAAACGGTGACCTGTCCTGTGCCGTCGAGGCGTTCCCGGAAGGGAGCGCACCTCGACGTCACCTGTTCAAATGGTGACGGAGATTGCGTCACTGGTCAAACAGGTGACGCGTGAGGGGCGTCACAGTATGCGTGTCCGGTGGAGTGGTCCGGGGGAGTGGCAGAGGGGCGGGCCGGGCGCCGGGCGCGGGCGGTGGGTGCCGCGCGTAGGCGGTTCTGTATCCAGGCGGGGCTCGACGGACTCCGTCGCGTCGGCAGTTCCGGTCCGAGCGGGACTCGGCGGCCTTCGTGGGCGCCGGCAGGTCCGATGCGCGAGGGGTGGTGCACGCGGGCGGCAGGACGCTTCCGCTCTGCCGCCCGCGCCCGTTCAGGACCGCACCGAGGCCGCCGCCTCGGCGGCCCGTGCCGAGACCTGGGCCGCCGCACGCGTCGCACGTCCGGTCGCCCGCCAGGCGAGTATCGACAGTGCGGTGCCCGGGGCCGGCGGGAAGACGCCGAGCTGGCCCAGCATGGTGACGTCGTCGCGCACCGCTTCGTGCCGGACGACCTTGCCGTCGCGCAGGCCCAGGACGTGCACCTGCTCGAAGTCGATCTCCTGCCCGGTGGGAGGTACGGCGCGGTCGAGGCTCCCGTCGCGGAAGAGCACGAACGCGCCCGTGTGGCGCCCCTGCATCCGCAGGCGCACCCAGACCTCGTCGTCGTTGTGGGCGACGCCCAGGACGGGGAAGCGCAGGTCGCTGAAAGCGGAGCGCATCCAGGCGCCCGAAGCGAGAACACCGGCCGGGCCGGGGATCGCGCAAGCCGTGGGCGAGACGGCTGATTCGCGGTTGTGGAAGTCCGCGTGCACCACTTCGGTGGCCAGGTCCGGATCCCCCGACTCGAGGATCCGGAAGAGCCCGTGGGCCAGGGCTGTGGCGTCCATTCCCATGACGGCTGTGCCTTTCATCTGTGCAGCGCTGGTGTGCGGCATCGAGATCGGACCGACCGCCCGAGCGGGCGGTCCGGATGGTCTCCGAGGTCGACGATATTGAGGTTATACATAGCCTAATGAATAGGGAAACCATGTGATGGATCGACGTGGATACGATGACGGCATGTCTCCCAAGCGCGCCTACGTCTCCCCCCTGCGTGAGCAGGCCGCAGCCCAGACCCGCGCGCTGATCCTGCAGTGCGCCACCGACCTGTTCGCCGAGCGCGGGTACGGCCGGGTCACCGTGGCGGACATCGCCTCGGCGGCCGGCGTCGCCTCGAAGACCGTCTTCGCCAGCGTCGGCAGCAAGGGCGACATCCTCGACAAGATCGTGGACCAGGGTGTCGTCGCGTCCGACTACGAGCGGTCGGTGCGGCAGATGCTCTCTCTGGAGACGGGGGAGGCGGTGCTCGAAGCGCTGGCTCGCGGTACCCGCAGGGGCAACGAGGGGCAGTTCACCGTCCACGAGGCGATCCGCAAGGCGCTTCCCGTCCACGAGAACGGCGAAGCCCTCTGGGCGCGCGCCACCGCCGCCTACCGGGACGCGCTGCGGTGCGTCGCCCGTCATCTGCACGCGCTGCCGTCGCCGCCGTCGTGTCCGGTGGAGGAGACGGCCGACCTGCTCTGGTTCTGGTTCGGACCCACCGGCTGGCGCACCCTGGTGGTCGAGAACGGCTGGTCCTGGGACCGGGCCGAGGGATTCCTGCGGCGGACCGCCGTCGCGACGCTGCTCTAGCGTCGGTCGCAGGCGCCTGCGCCGAACGTCACGCCGGTCTGCGGGTGTTGGCGGACGGGACGTCCTGCGAGAGGGGTCCCGTCAGCGAAGGATCACGCCGAACACGATGGTGAAGAACGTCTCGAACGGCTTGGCCGAGCGTTCCGTGCGGGCCGAGATCAACGCTCCCTCCCACGAGGCGAGTACGAAGCCGGCCAGGGTGGAGGAGTCGAGGGCCTTGGACACATCGCCCGCCCTCTGGGCGTCGGTGATGGCATGCGCGAGCGCTCCGGCCCAGGCTTCGAAGCTCTTGCGGGTCGACGTGCGCAGGGCCTCGCTGTGGTCGGCCACCTCGATCGCGAGATCCCCGACCAGGCAACCGCGGCTGAAATCGGCGTCGATGTTCTCGTCACGCAGGAACTCGAAATGCCGCCGCAGCCTGGTCAGAGGTGGCACCGCGGGGTCAAGCAGGCTGTCCAGCCCGCGGGTCGCCCCGTACCGCTCAAGAGCGACGACCGCCAGGGCCTCCTTGCTCTTGAAGTGATTGTAGAAAGACCCCTTGGGGGCGCCGGCCGCATCGGTGATGTCCTTCACGCCCGTCGCCGCATAGCCGCGGCCGTGGAACTGTTCGACGGCGGCGGCGATGAGGTTCTCGCGCAGACTCGGCCTGGCCATCGGCAAGCCTCCTGGTCATTCAAAGCGGGCGATCGTCTTAGAGGCTATCACCGGGCCGCCGGCGACCTGAGCCTGTCGCCCGTACCGCCTCGCCGTACGGCAGGCCTCATGTGCGGGTCCGGGCGGGCGTCGGCGGCGCATCGCTGACGCGTCGAAGGCGCGGTTTCGATACGGAGCGGACGAATCGCCACTGAAGCAAGACGACCGGTCACGCGGGGTAGCGATTCGGCTGAGCCGGCCGCGGCCGGGACGAGGCGGCGCGGCCGCGGGTGCCGTCCCGGCGCCGCCCGGGTGGCCGTCCGCTACTCGGCCCAGGGCTCGAATCCGGTGTCGCGGACGGCTTCGAGGGCGCCGCGCAGCCGGGCCGCCTCGTCCTGGCCGAAGCTCTCCTCGAACTGACGCTGTACGGCTCGCCACAGGGGCAGTGCCGTCTTCATGCGGTCCAGGCCGGCCGGCGTGATGGCGGCGATCCGTGCGCGCCGGTCGGCCGCCGACGTCTCGACGGTCACGAGGCCTTCGCGGGCGAGTGGCTTCAGATTGGAGGCCATGGTCGTGCGGTCCATGGCGATCGCCTCGGCGAGGCTGGTGATCGTCATCTCCCCCTCCGAGGCGAGCCGTTGCAGGATGCTGAACTGCGTCGCGCGAAGACCGGCGGGGGCCAGGGCCTTGTCGTAGGTCGCGCCGAGGTAGCGGGCGGCCTTCCGCAGGGCCAGGTTGTTGCACAAGTCGCCGGGGTTCACTGGTGCGGTGCTCATGGTCTCCTCCGAAGCTGTCCGGTCCATGATACGAGGAGATACTCATAAGTGCGACAGGCTCGGCGTTCGTCGACCCGGGGGGGAGGATGTACCGGCCGGTCTTGCGATCCAGCCATTAGGAGCATATGCTCCTAATGGTGTCGCGGTGTCATCCGGATCGTCCCGCGAGCCTCGCCCTCACAGGAAAGCATCCCCATGGAAACGTCCCCCGGATCCGCTCCCGCGAGTGAGCCGACCTCGTACGCCGCTGCCGAGGCCCCCACCTCACGGTCCCATCGGGCCGCAGGCCGGCCGCCGGTCAGAGCCTGGCTTCAGCCGGCACTCATCGCCCTGGTCGTCGTGGCCGCCTTCGTCAGCTGCTATGTCGGCCTGCAACGTGATCCCCAGCCCCACCGTGTCCCTCTCGCCGTCAGCGGCCCCGGCCTCTCGCACGAGATACGTCAGGCCCTCGGCGACTCCGTCGACGTGCACCCGATGGCCGACGCGCCGGCGGCGCGTGACGCCGTGCAGCGTCATGACGTCGTCGCCGCGCTCAGCGCCGACGGCCCGGACCGTCTGCGTCTGGAGATCGCCGGAGCCGCGGGGACGTCCACCACCTCCGCGGTGAAGAGCCTCGTCGGCGCCTACGCCCATGGAGCGGGCCGGCACGTCGTCACCGAGGACGTCGTCCCGCTGACCCGGTTCGACGCCCGCGGGCTGGCCGGCTTCTACATGGCGTTCGGCGTGACCCTGGCGGGCTTCGTCCTCGGCTCGAACGCACTTGTCCTGGCGAACGTCCTTCATCTGCGGCATCGGTTCTGGCTGCTGGGCGGCGCCTCCCTCGCCATCGGCACCGTCGCCGCGATCATCGCGGGACCCGTCATGGGTGCCGTGCCGGCTCCGCTGCTCCCGCTGACGGCCACGCTCACCCTGCTGGCGGCCGCCGCCGCCTTCACCACCAAGCTCCTCGGCACCTACCTCGGTCCGATCGGTGTGCCCGTCTCCACCCTGCTGCTGCTCACCGTGGGCAACGCCACGAGCGGCGCCAGTGTCGGCGCCGATCTGCTGCCCTCCGCGGCCCACGCCGTCTCCGCGTTGCTGCCCCCCGGCGCGGCCGTCCGTACCATCACCGACCTGAGCTACTTCAACGGCTCCCACGCGGCAGTGCCCGTGATCACCCTCGCCCTCTGGGCCGGTGTCGCCGCGGTCCTGCTCGCGTTGCGTCCCCGTATGACCCGTCGGCGCACCTCCGGCACCGCGCCGGCCTGAGACGGTCGAAGAGCGGCCCGCCGGGGCCCCGGATCCGGCGAAGGACACGTATTCCGCCGACGAACGGCTCGTCCGGTGGTGCCTGTGAGCCGCAGTGCCCCGGCCGGACGGTCGGCGGTCGGTCGTCAGGCCGGCGAGTGTCCGGCCGGGGGCGAGGTGAGGGAGTGGGTCCCGGATCGCATACGGTCCGTCCAGGCACCGACTTCTGGGCGCCGACTTCCAGCGATGCCGAGGAGCGCGACATGAACACCACCACGCCTGTGGAGCGTCGAGTGGCCCGGCCGCGCGCCGATGCCCTGCGCAACCGGGAGCGGATCGTCGCGGTCGCCCGCGAGATGTTCGTCGAGTCCGGTTCCGGGGTGCCGTTCGACGAGATCGCGCGCCGGGCCGGTGTCGGCAACGCCACGGTGTACCGCAACTTCCCCGACCGCGACGCCCTCGCCCGCGAGGTCGTCTGCGCGGTGATGGACCGCACCTCGGAGTGGGTCGAGCGGGCGCTCGCCGAGGGCGGCGACGCCNCTGCCTGTTGTTCTCCGAGGGTTTCGACCACACCCAACCCGACCTGATCGCCGCGCGCGATCGGTTCACCGACCTCGTCACGGTGCTGATGTCGCGCGCCCGTGAGGCCGGACAACTGCGCCCCGACGTCGAGTTCGGCGACCTGATGATCGCGCTCGGCCAGCTCAGCCGGCCGCTGCCCGGCATCGCCTGCCAGGGCATCGACCGCTTCGTGCACCGGCACCTCCAGCTGTTCCTGGACGGCATGCGGACCCCGGCCGGCTCCGTACTGCCCGGAGTGGCCGCCACCATGGGGGACTTGTGACGACGGTGTCCCGCCGACGAGTGCGATCGGCCCGTCCGGCGGACTCTCCCGGCTACAGCCAGCCGCGGCGCGCCGCCTGCCAGGCGAGCTGCATACGGGTCGCGGCGCCGGCGAGGGTCATCATGTGCTGGATGTGACGCTGGACCGTGCGGCGGTTCAGACCCATCTGGCTGGCGATGGCCTTGTCGGCGATGCCCGCGACGAGGAGGGAGAGCAACTTGCGGTCGGTCTCCGACAAAGGGGCCGTGTCGTTGGTGTCGTCGACGGTGCCGGAACTGCTGACGTGCAGCGGTACCGCGTCCTCCCAGTAGCGCTCGAACAGGGCCGTCAGCGCGTCCAGCAGGCTGCTCTCGCGCAGCAGGGCCGCCGTGGGTTCGCCGGGACTGCCCTGCGGGCCGCCCGGCACCAGGGGGCAGATGGCCATCCTCCGGTCGGCGACGGCGAGTCGCAGCGGGAGGTGGGGGACGGAGCGCGCGATCTCACCTGCGCGGACCCCCTCGATAACGTTGTCAATGGCTCTTTCGTCGTCGAAGAAGGCCCGCTCGTACAGAACGCGATAGCGGACCCCTCGCGCGAGCGCGTCGAACTCGGCGCGATTGCTCCCCGACGGCATGGCGACGTACTGGGCCTTGCAGAACCAGAGCATCTCGTGGCGTGCGTTGTCCTGGAGTTGGCGCAGGTGCTGGCGCAGCGCGCCCGCGCCGGTGATGACTTCGATGAGCTGCCCCGCGTCCTGTCGGCGTCGGGTGCTGCGGTAGGTCTCCAGCAGGTCGGTGACCGCGGAGCGGGCCTGGTCGAGCGCGTCGGCGTTGCGTTGCAGCCGTGGCAGCAGGGCCACATCGGGCGGTGACGCGGTGAAGTGACGTGGCTGCCGGTCGGTGGGACTGGCGAGACCCTTGGTGGCGAGCGCCGCGAGGATGCCCTGGGCCTGGCCGGGCGTCAGTCCGGTCTGTGAGGCGATCTCGTCGGACGAGGCGGTGGTGGTGGTGATCAGGAGGCGGTAGACGGTCTCCTCGACCGTCGTGAGGCCGGCTGCCTCGAGCATGCGGGTTCCTCCTGGCCGAGCCGGGTTCGCACACAGGTGTGGACCACGTCGATCATTGAGGGCAGAACTATAGGGGCTGCTGCGCAGTGTGCGGTGGGTGCCGTAGCCACGTACTCCGGCACCCACCGCACATTCAGGAAGGACGACCCGCCGCCGGGATCACCGTGCGCCGGGGTGCAGGAAGGCGCGGTCCACGGTCTGCCGGACGGTGTGGCCGACCGCGTCCTGCGCCGTCACACGCAGCGTCACGTACGCGTCCGCGTGCACGCGGGCCGGGCGCTGCACGACGGCGGTGAAACCATTGCCCTTGCGGGCCGTGGTCGCCGCGGTGTCCCAGGTCCGCCCGTCGTCGTAGGACGTCTCGACCTTCAGCGTCACCCCACGGGGTGCCGCCATGCCGTCCTGCATGCGGACGGTCAGGCCGAGTTGCTGCTTGCGGGCCCGGCTCACCGCGTTCCGGGCGTCGACCGGTACGGAGTAGTCGACCTGGAGCAGCGGCAGCAGGGACTTCTGGGCGGCCGTCTCCGAGCGGAACGTCCACGACGTACGGGTGGACGGGCCGAAGCTCCAGTCGTCCGAGTCGCGGCCGGTGGCCAGGTCGAGCCGGTACTCGGCGCTGCCCGCGGGCACTTCGACGTCACCCCACGCGCCGTAGTCGGACTCGGCGATCCGCTGTCCGTTGCGGTACCAGGTCGCCGTGGCCGTGTCGGGTCGGCCGAGACCACCGAAGGGGGGATCCTCGGCGTACGCGTAGTGGGTCGCGCCGGAGTCGGTGAACTCGGGAACGAACACCGAGAGCGTGTTGCCCTCGCGTACCGACGGCCAGGCCGCACCGCGCGGGATCGACGGACGGACCGGCCCCGCGAACCACCGCTCCGTCGCACGCTGCCCGGGGCGGTAGGTGTGGGGTGTGTCCCGCATGCCGACCCGCAGGGGCTCGTCGGGTTCGTCGGCGACCTTGTGGCGCACGGTGTGGCTCCACAGAGTGTCCCCGCTGCTGACGTACTCGACGCGTTCCCCGCCCACCGGAACGTAGCGGCTGTACTGGTTCCAGGCGGTTTCCTGGTACGGCCGCCAGGCGAAGCGCTGCTCGCTCGCCCACTCCGAGGCGCCGGTGCGGGTGTACGTGGCGTCGACCTCGGCGGTGTTGCGCTCGGAGACGGTGTGGACCAGGTTCTTGGGGATGGAGCCGTTGGAGACCTGCATCACGTCGTAGAGGTAGGGGCTGCGCACCGTACCGGAGAAGTCCACCGTCGTGGTGCCCTTCTCGACCCGCTTCAGCAGAGCCGCACCGTCGTCGAAGGAGACGCGGACGGCGGGCACCGCCGTCCGTACGCCGTTCGGCCGCCACCGCGTCCAGGAGGGTTCGTGCTCCGGCCACACCAGCAGCAGCGCCTTGGCCCCCTCAGCCGCCGCGGCCTGCGCGAGAGCCCGGGTGTCGTCGGCGATGGACTGGACACGTACGACGGCCAGTTCGCCGCTCGTGCCACGGAAGCGGGGCTCCGCCGATGTACCGGCGTCCACGGCGGTCAGGTGTGCGCCGCGATCGTCGAAGACGGCGGAGTCCTGCTCGTAGTAGGGGCTGAGCCCCAGTCGCCCGCGGGAGACCTGCGCCCGCAGTCGGGGAGCCACCATCTGCCAGCGCGAGTGGAACTCGAAGGTGCCGTCGGTGACCGGGGCGACGGTGCTGACGTACAGACGCTTCACCTCGTCGAACATCATGTGGCCCTGGATCAGGCCACGACCGTCGATCCGGCGGTACAACATGTCGCTGAGGATGCCCTGCTGCTCGGCGGGGCGAGGCGTACGGATCTTCACCTCGGTGACGTCGGCCGCGTTCAGCGTCACCGTCATGTCCTTGGTGACCTTCACCTCGGGGTTGACGATCTCGCCCGCTTCGATCCCGTCGGCGGCCCGGTCGTAGAAGCCGGAGTTGACGCTGTAAGTGCCCTCCTCGACGACGGCGACACCCGCGGCTCTGTCCGTGTAGTCGACGAATCCGTTGCCGAAGTCGGTGGCACCCCAGATGTTCGGCAGCGCGTCCGGAACGACCCGGCCGTCGCGGCCCCGGTACACCACGGTCAGCCGGTGCTGCTTGCCGCGCACCAGCAGGGACAGCGTGGTGTGGGCCAGCACGGTGCCGTCGGACGACGTGGCGGTGACGTAGCCGTAGTACACGCCGCGCGTGGCGTTCGCCGCGTCGATCCGCAGCGGCACATCGGTCGTGGCACCGGGCGCCAGCTCCACCGAGTCGGAGCCGGGACTGACCACCCCGTCGGCGAGAGCGCGCCCGAAGTCGGTCGCCAGCTTGACCGCCAGCGTGACCTTCAGCGGACGGTCACCGGTGTTGGTGTAGTGCACCGTGGCCGTCTGCTGCCGCCCCGCCGCACGGGCCTCGACCGTCGGCAGGATCAGGGAACCGGTGGCGGTCACCGGACCCATGGCCGTGGCCAGGTCGATGCGGCCGCCGCCCTGCTCCGTCACCTTGGTGCCGGACACCGTGCGCGACGTGCTGATCAGGGCGTCCTTCAGCTGCTGGGCGCCCCAGCCCGGGTGTTGCTGGGCGAGCAGGGCGGCGGCACCGGCGACGTGCGGGGTCGCCATCGACGTGCCCGACGCGGCGGTGTAGTTCGCGTCGAACGGCTTGCCCATGCTCGTCCCCGACGCCCGGGCGGCGACGATGTCGACACCGGGGGCGGTCACGTCGGGCTTCGCCGCTCCGTCGCCGGGGCGGGGGCCGCGGCTGGAGAACGGCGCGAGGGAGTCGTCGCGGTCGACGGCGCCCACGGTCAGCGCGGCGTCGGCCGCGCCCGGGGAGCCGACCGTACTCGGCCCGGACTCGCCCGCGTTGCCCGCCGCGACGACGAAGAGGGTGTCGGTGGAGGCGGTCAGGGTGTTCACGGCCTGACTCATGGGATCGGTGCCGTCGGTCGCGCCGTCCGAACCCAGGCTCATGTTGACGACCTTGGCGTGCTGGGCGGTCGCCCACTCCATGCCGTCGATGACCGCCGACTCGCTGCCGTAGCCGTCGTCCCCCAGCACCTTGCCGACCAGCAGGTCGCTTCGCGGCGCGACACCGCGCCGGGTTCCCGAGGACGCGGCGCCCGTGCCGCCGACGATCGAGGCGACGTGTGTGCCGTGACCGAAGACGTCGTTCGTGCCGGCGCTGCCGGAGAAGTTCTTCACGTCCGCGATGCGCCCGGCAAGGTCGGGATGGTCGGCGTCGACACCGGTGTCGAGCACGGCCACCTTGACACCCTGGCCCTCGTAGCCCGCCTTCCATGCGGTGGGGGCGTTGATCTGAGCCGTGCTGCGGTCCAGCACGGCCTTGACCCTGCCGTCCAGGGAGACGCGGGGTGTGACCGCGGCACGGGAGACGTCCGTGGTCCCGTTCGTGGTCAGCGTCTTCCAGAATCCGCCGAGATCGGCACCGGCGACGTGCAGCGACCGGGCGTCGATGCTGCTGAGATCACGGGCGGTGGTCTTGGGCGCCTTGTACGCCACCAGCCGGTCGGCGGTGGCCGCGGCCGTTCGCGTCGCCCGCGCGGCACCCTTGGTCGCGTCCGGCGACGGCTCGGAGGAGACGATCAGCGGGAGCGTGCGCGAATGGGCCACGTCGTAGCCCTCCGCGATGAGGGCGGTCACATCGAACAGCCGACGGTCCAGCGTGCCCGCCGTCACCAGCGCCTCGGCGTCGGAGGGCAGCACCGTCAGTGCTTTGTCGTCCCCCTCGAGAGTCCGGAAGGAGATGTGCTCGCGCCCGGAGCCGGGCTGCACCGATGCGGTACGGCGACCACCGGGCAGCGAGGTCACGGTCACGCGGTCGCCGGTCAGCAGTCGCACCGTGGCGGAAACCGCCCGGTCCGCGTCGGTGAACCCCGCCGCGTCCTTCGGGCCGGGTTCGGCCGAGACGGGCGACACACCTCCGATCGTCACCACCAGTACGGTCGATATCGCCGCCGGCAGGCGGATCCATGCCATCTGTAGAGCACCTTTCGTACAGCGTCAGGTCATGCGCCGTACGAAAGAATCGGGTCGGGGCACAGGGCATGTCACCGGTATCACCTGCCGCAGATGTGACATGTCCCAAGGGCGACACGGGCAGCCCGTGACGCCTGCGCGAGGCCACGCCCAGGGCCTGGCCGGGGACGCTCAAGGGCTGCGGGGAGGGCCGGAATTGAGGGATGGCGGGACTGTGGTTCAGGGACCGGACCGGTACGGTCCACGCCCTCGACGCAGAGCGCCACGGGCAGCGGCGGAGCCACGGCAGAGTACTCGGCCACGTGTGGTGGGCCGGGGAGAGGGCCTGCCGTAGGCGTGAACTCGAGCCGGACGGCGGCCCGTTGAAAGAATCGACGCTTGATGCACGCGGTGGCATTCCGCGGAGTGACCGTGCGCCACGTGTGAGGCACCGAGCCGGACCTGAGCCGCGTCGGGCGTCGGCCTATGCGCGGATACGTCAGTGATCGGGCGCGATGCGCCTCAGGACCTTCGCGGCCGCGGCCACGTCGCACCCCTCCAGGTGGGAGAAGACATGTCGCCGCACGCTGGCGAGGTTGGTGGGCCACGCCTGCTTCAGCCGTGTCCATCCGGGGCTCGTCAGCACGGCGAGCAGTGCCCGTCCGTCCTCCGGCGACTTCACCCGCATGACCAGCGACTGGCTCTCCAGTCGGTTCACCACCCTGGTCATGCCGCTGAGCGAGAGCCCGCAGGCGGTGGCCAGCTCGCTCATGCGCATCTGGTTGTCCGGGGCCTCGGAGAGATGGACCAGCACCATGTACTCCGTGCCGGAGATGTCCTGCTCGGCGAGCATGTCGGCGTCGACGATGCGGGGCAGGAGCGCCATGACCCTCCCCAGAGCCCGGAGGAATGCCTCCTCGTCGGGGTTGAGGGGCTCGATCGTCGTCGCCTTTGCCATGAGCTCAGTGTAAGTGGCCGGACCGGGGGCGGATCCCGTGGCTTCGACGGGTCGATCATGCCGGGAGGGGCCCGTCCGGTCGGTGATCGATGAGCCGGCGGGGACGGGCCGGACCGCCGGGGCCGACCGGTCCGTGGCCCGTCGGGATCTTGGGCGGGGCTCCTCGCCGCGCCCTGGTCCGGGTGTGCGTCGGAACGCGGGCCGGCGACTCGCCCGCTGCCGGGTGTCCGCCCCGCAAGGCGGACGGACCGTGCGGACCCCGGCGCTGCGAGGATCCCGGGGAAGCCGTCGCCGAGAGCGCGCGGACGGCGCGGACCACCGGGGTACGACCGCGCCGGCCCCGACGACGGCAGCTGGGCGACGCCGACCCGGCTCCTTGTGGCCGAGCTGTCGCGTGGCCCTGTTCCCTGTCCAACAGGTCTGACGCAGAGGTGACTTGTCGCAGGTTGGACAGGCGAAAGTGCCGACGTCCGCGCCGGGGGAGTTCAAGGTGGGACTCCGCGGCGGGCGGCAGCGCGCGGTGCGTCGTGACGCATCCGCGGGGAGCAGGCACGCCTCGCGGGCCGTGGCCGACGACCGCCGGTGGTCGATCGCCGGCCATGGGTCGGTGGCGATCGGTCGTCGCCGGTCGTCGGCCATGTGCTCGGTTCCGTCGCAGTTGTGACGTCATGTCACGCAGAGAGCGTTCCAGTCCCGTCGACTCAAGGAACTGCATGCCATCCATACTCACCCGCAGACGGGGGCTCGCAGCTGCCGCCCTCGCGTTGGCCATGCTGACCGCGCCGCCTCTCGTGTCCGCCTCGGGCACCCCGCGGACCGGTCCGACCGAACGAACCCCGGCCGGCGACGCGGCAACACGTCAGCCCACCTCACGTACCGTCACCCTGGTGACCGGTGACAAGGTGACCGTGAACACCGCAGCCGACGGCAAGGTCACCCGGTCCGTGCAGGGTCCGGACGGCCGGCGCACCGGATTCGCCGTCCACGAGGTCGGCAAGGACACCTATGTGTATCCCAACGCGGCGGTGCCGTACCTTGCCGCCGGGCAGCTGGACAAGGAGCTCTTCAACGTCACCGGACTGCTGGCGGACGGGTACGGGGACGCGCAGCGCAGCACTCTGCCTCTGATCGTGACGTACACCGACGCGGCCGTCCGTGCGCGTGCGGCGGCTGTGCCCACCGGCGCCACCAGGACCCGCGCACTGAACAGCATCCGGGGCGCGGCACTGTCGCAGCAGCGGGCCAAGGCGGGCGCCTTCTGGTCCGCCCTCACCGGCGGGAACGCGTCGGCCACCGGCCGAGGGACCGCGACCGAACCACGACTGAGCAGCGGTATCGCGAAGGTGTGGCTGGACGGGAAGGTCAAGGCAGACCTGTCCGACACGACGGCGCAGATCGGGGCGCCCGAGGCGTGGGCCGGCGGCAACACCGGCCAGGGCGTGGACGTGGCGGTGCTGGACACGGGTGTCGACACCCGCCATCCGGACCTGGTGGGACAGGTGAGCGAGAGCACGAGCTTCGTGCCGGACCAGGACGTCGAGGACCGCAATGGTCACGGCACCCACGTGGCCTCGACCATCGCCGGCACCGGCGCGGCCTCCGACGGCAAGGAGCGGGGCGTCGCTCCCGGCGCGCGCCTGCACATCGGCAAGGTCCTCGACGACAACGGCAACGGCCAGGAGTCCTGGGTGCTCGCCGGCATGGAATGGGCCGCCCGCGAGCAGCACGCCAAGGTCATCAGCATGAGCCTCGGGGCCGGTCCGACGGACGGACACGACCCGCTGAGCCAGGCGGTCGACGAGCTCAGCGCCGAGACGGGTGCGCTGTTCACGATCGCGGCCGGCAACAGCGGCAAGTACACCGTCTCGACGCCGAGCGTCGCCGACGCAGCGCTCTCGGTCGGCGCGGTGGACGGTTCCGACCGGCTCGCCGACTTCTCCGGCACCGGACCGCGCCAGGGCGATGCCGGTCTGAAGCCCGAACTGACCGCGCCGGGTGTCGACGTCCTCGCGGCCCGCTCCCAGTACACCTCGGAGGGCACCGGCTCCTACCAGACGATGAGCGGGACCTCCATGGCCACCCCGCACGTCGCGGGTGCCGCCGCGCTGCTGGCCCGGGCACACCCGGACTGGAGCGGGAAGCAGCTGAAGGACGGGTTGGTCAGCACCACCAAGACGACACCCGAGTACACCCCGTACGAGGCCGGCAGCGGTCGCCTGGACGCTGCCGCCGCCGTGAAGGGCACCGTGTTCGCCTCCGGCAGCGTCTTCGGCGGCTACCGCGACGCGTCGACACCGGCCGGCGGCACGAGCGGGAAGACCGAGAAGAAGGTGACGTACACCAACACCGGCGACCGTCCCGTCACCCTCGACCTGGATGTCCGGGCTCCCGGTGCGGCCACCGGCGCGTTCACACTGTCCGCCCGGCAGATCACCCTTCCGCCCAACGGCACCGGCACGGTCGACCTGATCACCGACTTCGACCTGGTGAAGGCCGACACGGTCACCTCGGGGCAGATCCTCGCCACCGACGGGTCCGGTGCGCTCGTCGCCCACACCATCACCGGCGCCTACAAGATGGGGGCGCGCTACACGATCACGGTCAACGGCAAGGACCGCAGCGGTCGCCCCATGGGCGGCGCCGTGTGGCTGACGGGCGAACGCTTCGCGCTGCCTCTGGTGCTGGACGACTCCGGTACGGGCACCGTGACCCTGCCCGGAGGCACGTACGCCGTCGAGCTGGTGGCCGACGTCGAGGGCGTCCATGGATCGCACTCCAAGGGTCTGGCTGTCCTGACGCGTCCCGAGGTCGTCCTCGACAAGAACGTCACGGTGGACCTGGACGCCTCCAAGGCCAGACAGGTGACTGTCCGGACTCCTCAGGCGGCCACCCCGGCTTTGACCCGACTCGACTTCTACCGGTACTTCGACGAGGAGCACGCCTACCGCAGCGAGTACGTGCCGGACCAGTCCTACGACAGTTCCTGGGTCCTGCCCGGCAAGGAAGTCACCAAGGGCACCTACGAGTTCGGCGTCGCCGCACGTCTGGAACAGCCCGCACTGACGATCGCCGCCGGGAAGCACACCTACGACGACCTGCGCGTCCGCCGCGCACACGTCCCCCTCAAGAAGGGCGGGCACACCTACGGCGCCGTCTTCGCCGGGGAGGGCGGCACCGACGCCTACCGCGGTCTCGACGCCAAGGGCAGGACCGTCGTGGTCCGGCGCAACGACTCCGTGGCACTCGAGGAGCAGGCCGACAACGCGGCCAAGGCCGGCGCGACCGTACTGCTGGTGGTCAACGACGGTGACGGACGGCTGGCTCCGTGGAGGGACGACGCCTACTTGGTCACGGAGATTCCCGCTCCCCTGACGGTGGCCACTCTCACCGCGGACGAGGGCGACGACCTGATCGCCCGCATCAAGCGGGGCAGGACGACACTGCGGGTCACATCGAACCCGACCACCGAGTACGTCTACGACATCGCACACCACCAGAGCGGCGTCCCCGCGGACCCCTCGTACCGCCCGCGGCGCGCCGACCTGAACCGGGTCGAGGTCTCCTTCCGCAACAACCACCAGGCCCGGGCCATGGAGATCCGTGTCGCCGTCTGGCACGACGACTACATGACCGTCCCGCTGCCCACTCCGGCCCAGGGGAAGCGCACCGACTGGGTGTCCGCCGGCACGGTCTGGCACGAGGAGGCCTTCGTCAACCGGGAGCTCCAGATCTCCAACGACACCTTCAAGCGCTACCCGCGCGGAACGACCTCCCACCTGGAGTACTTCGGGCCGATCCAGCGGCCGCGGATGAACAGCCACTACATGCCGCTGCGCTCGGGCAACACGGTGGGGGCGACGATCCCGGGCTGGAGTGACTCGGAGCCCGGACACGCCGGCACCACCTTCGGCAACGCGGAGGTCCAGGACCGGGTCAAGATCTACCAGGGCGACACCCTGATCAGGGCCTCGGACACCAACACCATCGGCAGCCCGCGGTTCCCCCTCGTCCTGGCTCCCGAGAAGCTGCGGTACCGCCTGGTGTCCGACAACGCGCGAGGCAACTGGACGAACGACTACTCCACCACCACCAGCACCGAGTGGGGCTTCACCTCCCAGGAGACCGCTGCCGACACCGTCGAAGTCCTGCCGCTGATCCAGCTCGACTACGCGGTCACCGGCATGGACGCCTCCGGCAGGAGCGGCCGTCGCAGCGACATCACCGTCACGCCCACACACCTCGCCGGAGCCCCCGGCTCCGACACCATCAAGACCGTGAGCGTGGACATCTCCTACGACGACGGCTCCAGCTGGCGGCACGCGACGCTGCGTCACACCGAGCGGGGCTGGTGCACCGAGCTGAACGCACCCGCCAAGGCGCGGTTCGTGACGCTGCGCACCAGCGCGAGCGACACCCAGGGCAACACCGTCAAGCAGCGGATCACCCGGGCCTTCGGCCTGAAGTGATGGCCACCCCGGTCGGGAGTCCCTGACCGGCAAGGGGCGGGGCCGCGTCGAGCGGTCCCGCCCCGAGTGTCCGGCGCGCACCCCGGCCCGTGCCGAAGACACACAGGGCGGTCAACAGGACGCCACAGTCATGACGTCGGCCGGGCGCCCAAGTCATGCCGACGGTGTGGCGTCTACACCAACTCACCCTTTCTGGCGACCACTTGACCGCCGTGGACCACCATGTCGCGCTGCGGCATGTCCACCACGACCTGAGGGACGCACTCACCGCGCACCAGGACGAAGTCCGCGGGGGCGCCCGGCTCGAAGTCGGCGTGCGGCAGGCCCATCACATCGGCGCCGCCATGGGCGCCCACCGTGTAGCAGGAGGTCAGTTCGTCGTCGAGGCGGACGTCGGTGACCCAGCCGAGGATGTGCGCCCGGTGCAGCATGTCGGCGTCGCCGAACGGGCTCCAGGAGTCACGGACGCCGTCCGAGCCCAGACCGACCCGCACACCGTGTTCCTTGAGCCGGGTGATGGGCAGGACCAGGGACTCGTTCGGGGCGACCGTCGTCAGGGCGATGTCCAGGTCGGCCAGATCCGCTGCCGTCGCGTCGAGTTCGGACGCACCGAGGAACGGCAGGCAGAAGACGTGACTGACCGTCACCTTCCCGCGCAGGGACAGGGCCCGGGTCCGGTCGATGATCCCGCGCAGGACCCGCGTGCCCTTCTCGTCGCGGTCGTGGAGGTGGATGTCGATGCCGACGCCATAGCGGTCCGCGAGGCGGAAGACCAGGTCGAGCTGCTCGTCGAGCGCGTGGTCGAAGCTGATCGGATCGATGCCCCCGATCATGTCGACGGCGCCGCTGCGCGCCGCCTCCTCCAGCAGCTTCGCCGTGCCGGGGGTACGGATCACCCCGTGCTGGGGGAAGGCCACGATCTGCACGTCGAGCGCGTCGGCGAGGCGGTCCCGTGCCTCGGCCACTCCTTCGACGCCGGCCAGGCCGTACGCGGGTGCCACGTCGGCGTGCGCCCGCATCGCCCGGGTGCCGCGTGTCACCGCGTGGGCCATGAGACCGTAGGCGCGCTCGCCCACCGGCCGACGCTGTGCGTGGTACAGCTCGACGTCCTGCTCGCAGTACTCGGCGATGCTCCCGGCCGGCCTGCGGGAGACCCAACTCCCGCCCCAGCTCGTCTTGTCGGGGTGGATGTGCGCGTCCACGAGCGAGGGCAGCGCGATGCGGCCGCCGCCGTCCACCACCTTGGCGCCCTTCGGCGCGGGGGCGTCCGATATCCGTCCGTCGACGACGGTCAGGTCCACGGGTTGCTTCGCGCCGAGGGGACGTACATTGCGGAAGACCACGGCCTTCTTGGGGTGCTGGGCCTCCCGGGATTCTGCCTGCGCGGCCGTCACGGTGAGCGCGGTGCCGCCGAGCGAGGCGGCACCCGCGAGGACGCCGCGCCGGGAAAGGGGAGGAGGAGTCATGCCGAGTTCTCCTTGAGCTGGGGACGTGCCGGGGGAGGGGGAGGAGGGGGAAGTCACAGGGCGACACCCGAACGCACCACGCGCAGTGGTGACTTGAGGACGGAGACGTCGGCGAGCGGGTCCCCGGACAACAGCAGGACGTCGCCCGCGTGGCCGCGTGCGAGGCGGCCCGCCGTGCCGTCCAGGCCCAGCAGACGGGCGGCACCGGTCGTCGCGGTACGGATCGCGTCGAGCGCCGGCAGGCCGGCCGCGCGCATCAACTCGACCTCCCGGCCGATGGGATCGATGCTGCCGCCGGAGGAGTCGGTGCCGGCGGCGAGCGGAACACCGAGCTCGTGCGCCGCGAGGACGGCCCGCTCGAGGACCGGCAGGAAGGTCCGGCCGCGCTCGGCGAGCACGGGGTCCGACGTCTCGGCGAGGCCGGCGATGGCGGTGAGAGTGGGGGTGAAGTACGTTCCCCTGCGCCGCATTTCGTGCAGTGTGCGTTCGCCGACGAACACGCCGTGCTCCAGCGAACGGATACCCGCCGTGACCGCGTCGTGGCAGCCCTTCTCGCTGTAGCTGTGGCACAGCACGCCCTTGCCGCCACGGCGGGCCGCGGCCACCACCTCGGACAGCTGCGCGTGCGAGTAGACCTGGGTGAGCGGGTCCTGATCGGCCAGTCCCGCACGCTCGTTGACTCGTGTCTTGACGACGTCGACGCCGCGCGCCAGGTTCACCGAGACGACACGGCGCAGTGCCTCCGCGGACCGCACACCGTCCTTGAGGCGGACCAGCGGAGTGAGGTCCGGATCGGCGAGGACGGTGTCGCCGAGGTCGGGCGTCACGAAGACGCCGGCGGCCTTCAGACGGGGCGCGTGCCGCGGCGCCTGGCGGGCCAACTCCCTTACGGCGATGTCCTGGTAGAAGTTCGTGGAACCGCTGCGCGCACTGGTGGCGCCCTGGCGTACCGCGTCGCGGGCCTCGGCGGCGGTGTTGAGGTGGATGTGGGCGTCGATCAGACCGGGCAGCACCCACCGGCCGTGCGCGTCCAGACGGTGGGCGTCGGCCGGTATGTCGACCCGGTCGCGGGGACCTGCGGCACGCACCACGCCGTCCCGGATCACGACGATCGCGTCCTCGGTGACGTCGCCGGTCGCAGGGTCGAGCAGCGTGCCGCCCTCGACGACCAGGTCACCGGTGCGGGCCGGGCGGCGGGCCGGGCCGGCGGCGGTCGCCGTGCCGGATGCCAGCGCGGTCGCCGTGCCCGCGAGGGCGGCGGAGGCGGCGAGCACACCGCGGCGGGTCAGTCGGCCGGGCGGTGGCGGAGCGGGCTCGACGCACATGGGACTCCTTGGGGCGAGGAGGGCTACGGGTCCGACCGTTTGTATACCAAGACGAAGTGCTCCACAAGATCGCATGCATTATGGGCAGCGGGAATGAAAGGTTATGTGGTAATTGCGAAGCTGATCTCGGCGCGCCTACTGGCTTCTGGTATACAAAGCGGTGTCGCCGAAGAGAGATTTCAGCGCCACCACGCGACTGTCCCGCACGTGCAGGAGCGTGCTGGCGGCGGCCGCCTCCTCGTCGCCCGCCGCGATGTGCCGGAAGATCTCCGCATGCTGGGCGCGCATGTGCGCCGGCTCCTCACGCAGTCCGAACAGCAGCTGCAACTGCCAGCTGAGCTGTTCCATCGTGCGGCCCAGCAGCGGATTGCCGCTCAGCGCCACGATCCCGTCGTGGAAGGCCGTGTGCTCGGCGACCTCCCGGGTCCCCTCGTCCACCGCGGCCGCCTGCTCGGCCCGTTCGAGGGACTCCCGCAGCGCGGAAAGACCGGGCGGCTCCGTGCCGTCCCCGCACCCGGCGACGGCACGGGCGGCGAGCCGCGACGCCTGCACGGCGAGCGGCTCCCACACCTCGTACAGACAGCGCACGTCGGCCCGCTCCAGACTGCGCACCCGCACGCCGCTGTGCGGCATCAGTTCGAGCAGGCCCTCGGCGACCAGCGCGCGCAGCGCCTCGCGCACCGGCACGCGGGACATGCGCAGCTCCTCGGCCACCTCGCGCTCCACGAGGCGGGCGCCCATCGGGTAACGGCGGTCGACGATGCGCAGGCGCACCGCCTCGCGCGCCTGCGCGCTCAGCGAGGCACGCCCCTGTCCTTTTGCCGCGTCACTGCCCGTCACCTGCAACCGTCCTTCACTCGTCGTGCCCCGGGCGAGGATATGACCACCTTCCGCGGCACCCGTTGCAGGCCGCTGCCCGACAGGGTGTCCCCCGCCCCCCGGGCCACCATGGAACCCGCGGGTACGGCGCGGGTCCCGCGGCTGCGGCGAGGGGCGAGGCCGCGTCGCATCGAGGACGTCTGCCTCCGCGGGCACCGGGTACACGTGCTCTGTGCGGAGATGGATCCGTGCCGGCGGTGGCACGAGGACGACAAGGGGAGTGACGTGGCAGTCAAGGCGATGGGCTGGGCACACTCGTTCCCCATGGCGCAGGGAGTGCGGGCCGGACGGCAGTGGACACGCGACCATCTCGCGTCGCTGCCCTGGGCGGCGGACGAACCGGACACGGCGGACGCGATCGTCCTGGCCGTCTCCGAGCTGCTCACCAACGCCCACATCCATGCCCACAGCGACGCGAGTCTCGTCCTGACCTGGGACGGCGAGTGCCTCCATGTCAGCGTCCACGACGAGGACCCCACCCTGCCCCGACAGCGTGAACCGGAGCCGGGTGAGACGTCGGGACGCGGCGTGGGCATCGTGCGCGCTCTGGCCGACGACCTGGGTACGACCTGCCAACGACGCGGCAAGACCGTGACCGCGTGCTTCCGCCCGTCCGGTCCGTGGCAGCGGGACGCCGACGAGGGCGATCGCTGACGGCTCGGGCGGCAGCCGCGTCGCTGCTCGCCGCCCCGATCGAGCGTGCCCGTCCCACTCCCGCAGAAGTCCCCCGAGCCAAGTCTCCCCAGGTGAGGGGTGTTTCGGCTGTCCCACGGTGTCCCACCGGCGTCGTCATGGCGTGCCGCTCGGGCTGTGATGGAGTCACGCCCCGAGGGAACGGGGCACCACCGATAAGGGGAGAGTCGAGATGCAGTCTCGTATGCAGAACCCGGCCGTCGTCCTGTCCGACGCGATGCAGCCGATCCAGGCGCTGCTGAAGGCCGCGCACGGGGGCGGGGTGGACGCGCAGACGCTGGAGCTGGTGCATCTGCGGGTCAGCCAGATCAACGGGTGCAGTGCCTGCGTGGACGGCGGTACGAAGACGGCCCGCAAGGCGGGGGTCGGCGACGAGCGGCTGGCCACGGTCGTGGCCTGGCGCGAGACCCCGTACTTCAGCGAGGAGGAGCGGGCGGCGCTCGCTTTGGCGGAGGCCGCGACGCGGCTGGCGGACCGTCCCGACGCGGTCGGCGACGAGATCTGGGACGCGGCGGCGAGCTACTTCGACGAGAAGCAACTCGCCTCGATCATCCTGATGATCGGCGTCACCAACCTGTTCAACCGGCTCAACGCCACCACCCGCCAGATCGCCGGCGCCTGGGGATGAACGGGCCCGGTCCCGGGCGGCGGACACACATCCACCGCCCGGGGCGCCCCGCAGGGTGCAAGCACCGCTCCGCCACCGGCACATGAGCCGTCGCGCGAGCAGAAGCACCTGCTGACCCGCAGCCCCGCAGCCCCGCAGCCCCGCAGCCCCGCAGCCCCGCAGCCCCGCAGACCCACAGGAGAATCCGTCATGAAGGCCGTGCAGAAGCCTGCCAGGAGCACCACCGCGACCGACACGACGTCCGAGCGTTTCACGGACGAGGAGCGGGCCGCGATGAAGGAGCGCGCCCGTGAGGTGAGGACGTCCGCGCGCCGTGGATCGCGTGCCGGGAAGGCGGCGGAGGACGAGGCCGCGGTGCTGGCGAAGATCGCCGAGATGCAGGAGTCGGACCGGGTCATGGCCGAACGGATCCACGCCGTCGTCAAGGCGAGCGCACCGGACCTCGCGCCGAAGCTGTGGTACGGAATGCCCGCGTACGCCGTCGACGGCAAGGTCGTCTGCTTCTTCCAGAGCGCGGAGAAGTTCAAGGCCCGGTACGCGACGCTGGGCTTCAGCGACAAGGCGAACCTCGACGAAGGCGCCATGTGGCCGACCTCCTACGCCCTGAGGGAGGTCACCGCCGCCGACGAGGCGAGGATCGGCGCGCTCGTGCAGCAGGCGGTGCGCTAGGGCGGCGCTCGCCCCGAGGGCACCCCGTGCCGTGCTCCAGGACGTCAAGACGGTGTCAAGGTCGCCCGGGCAGCCGCCAAGGAAGCGCTAACAGCGGCCCCGACCGCCCCGCGAAGCGCGTTCCTTGAGAAGAGGAACCTCCGGCACAGGGGTGTCGGACCCGCGAAAGAGAGCGCGTCGGCGGCGATGAATGACGTACGGCCCGGACGACTGAAGGTCTACCTCGGGGCGGCCCCGGGGGTCGGCAAGACCTACCGGATGCTCGACGAGGGGCGGCGCCGTGCCGCGCGCGGAGCCGATGTCGTGGTGGGGTTCGCCGAGTGCCACGGACGCCTGCGCACTCAGGCGATGCTCGACGGCCTGGACATCCTTCCCCGGACGTCGTGCGCCCACCGCGGCGGACGGTTCGAGGAGATGGACCTGGCGGCGGTGCTCGAACGCCGGCCCCAGGTGGCGATCGTCGACGAGTTCGCCCACAGCAACGTGCCCGGCGGCGGTCGCAACCCCAAGCGCTGGCAGGACATCGAGATCCTGCTCGACTCCGGCATCGACGTGATCACCGCGCTGAACATCCAGCACCTGGAGTCCCTGAACGACGTGGTCGAGAAGATCACCGGTGTGCCGCAGCACGAGACCGTGCCGGACGAAGTGGTGCGCCGTGCCTGGCAGATCGAACTGGTGGACATGCCCCCGGAGGGGCTGCGCCGCCGCATGGCGCACGGCAACATCTACGCGCCCGAGAAGATCGACGCGGCCCTCGCGAACTACTTCCGCCCCGGCAACCTGACCGCGCTGCGGGAGCTCGCGTTGCTGTGGGTGGCCGACCGGGTGGACGAGGCCCTCCAGGAGTACCGCTTGCAGCACGGCATAGGCCGCGTGTGGGAGACGCGGGAGCGGGTCGTCGTGGCGCTGACCGGCGGACCGGAGGGCGACACCCTCGTACGTCGGGCCGCCCGCATCGCGGACCGTTCGGCGGGCGGCGACCTGCTCGCCGTGCATGTGGCCCGCAGCGACGGCCTCGCCGCCGGGGTCTCGCACGCCTCGCTGGCCCGCCAGCGCAGACTCGTGGAGGACCTCGGCGGCAGCTATCACTCGGTCGTCGGCGACGACGTGGCCACCGCCCTCGTGGACTTCGCCCGTGCCGAGAACGCCACCCAGCTCGTCCTCGGCACCAGCCGCCGCGGCCGGCCGGCACGACTCCTGACCGGACCGGGCACGGGGGAGACGGTGACCGAGCTGTCCGGTGACATCGACGTGCACCGGGTCTCCCACGAGCGGGCCGGGCGCGGCACGCTCCTCCCGTCCAGGCGCCGTACGTTGTCTACGGCCCGGATGATCGCCGGCCCGGTCGCCGGGTTGGTCCTGCCCCTGCTCCTCACACTCGCCCTCGCCCAGCTGCGGGGGACACTGAACCTGACCAGCGAGGCCCTGCTGTTCCTGCTCGCCGTGGTGGGCGTGGCGTGCATAGGCGGAGTCGTCTCGGCGGTGATCGCGTCGGTGACGGCGTCCCTGCTGCTGAACTACTGGTTCATCCCGCCCGTCGGCGCCTTCACCCTGAACAACCCGAACGCCCTGCTGGCCCTGGCGGTGTTCGTGGTCGTGGCGGCCGTCGTGGCTGCTGTAGTGGACCGGTCGCTGCGGCTGTCCCGCCGTTCCGCCCGCGCGACGGCCGAGGCGGAGACCATGTCCTCCCTGGCCGGCAGCATCGTGCGCGGCGAGGCGACCATCCCGGCCCTGCTGGAGCGGACCCGCGAGACCTTCGGCATGGACTCCGCCGAGCTGATGGACGAACCCCCCGACGCGACCGGACTGACGGTCGTCCCCGCGGGCCCCGGCGCCCACTTGGCGCTGTCCGGACGCACCTTGTCGTCGTCCGAGCGGCGGGTGCTGGCCGCCTTCGCCGCCCACGTCGGCTCCGCGGTCGAACGCGCCCGGCTCGCGGAGGCGGCCGCCGAGGTCGAACCGGTACGGGCTGCCGACCGGCTGCGCACGGCCCTGCTGCGGGCTGTCGGCCACGACCTGCGGACCCCGCTGGCCGCCGGGTGGGCCGCGGTCACCTCGCTCCGCAGCCGGGACATCGCCTTCTCCCCGGAGGACCGCGACGAACTCCTCGCGACCGCCGACGAGTCCATGGCCAGGCTCAGCCGTCTGGTGGACAACCTCCTCGACCTCAGCCGTCTGGAGGCGGGCGCCCTGACGCTGAATCTGCGGGCCACGACCCTGGAGGAGGTGCTGCCCATGGCGCTCGCGGACGTCCCCGGGGTCCAGGTGGCGAAGGTGGAGGAGATCCCGGCGCTGCTGGCCGATCCGCCGCTGCTGGAAAGGGTGATCGCCAACCTGGCCGGCAACGCCGTACGCCACACCCCGCCGGGGAAGCGGGTGCTGGTCACCGCCAGTGCCCTGGCGGGACGGGTGGAACTGAGGGTCGTGGACCGGGGCCCCGGGCTGCCCGCCGACGGCCGGGACCGGCTCTTCGAGCCCTTCCAGCGGCTCGGCGACACCGACAACACCACAGGTCTCGGCCTCGGCCTCGCGCTCGCGCGGGGTCTGACCGAGGCGATGAACGGAACCCTCACCCCGGAGGACACCCCCGGCGGCGGTCTGACCATGGTCGTGTCGCTGCCGCTCGCCGCCGGGACTTCGGGTGCACAACCGGCCGAACAGATCGCAGGAGGTGCGTGATGAGCACTCTGACCGGCACATCGAAGCCGCATCGCGCGGGAGTGGCCCGCGCCCTGCATGGCGCGGGAGTGACCCGTGCCCCGCACGGGACGGGCGCGACTTGTGCCCCGCACCGCGCGGAAGCGACCCGGACCGCGTCCCCGACCTGGGCGCTGCGGGACCGGCTCGCCCTGACGGCGGCCGTAGCCGTCCCCTTCGTGGTGGCCCTCGCGCTCGTCCCGCTGCGGACGACCCTGTCGCACACGGACGCCGCACTCGTCCTCGTGGTCGTGGTCGTCGCGGTGGCCGCGCTGGGCAGTCGTACGGCGGGCGTGCTGGCCGCGCTGTCCGCGGCGGCCTGGTTCGACTTCTTCCTCACCCGGCCGTACGAGACGTTCGACATCAGCGCCTCGGCGGACGTCGGGACGGCGGTCCTGCTGCTGGCCGTGGGCGCGCTCGTGTCCCAACTTGCCGCGCACACGCGCCGATTGGAGGTCATCACCGTCACGGACGCGGATCACCTGTCCCGTATCCACCGGACCGCGGATCTCGCGCAGTCGGCCAACTCCCCGGACACCGTGGTCGATCACGTACGCCGGGAGATCACCGGCCTGCTCGGGCTGCGCGCCTGCCGCTTCGAGTACGGCACCCTGATGGGACAGCCGCCGCGCCTGCACGGCGACGGCAGCGTCACGGTGGGCAGGCGCACCTGGGACGTGGACGCCGCAGGCTGGCCCGAGGGCGAGATCGAACTCCGTGCCTATGGCAACGGCCACTACCTGGGCCGCTTCATGCTCACCCCGGGACCGGGGGAAGTGCCCTCGCTCCAGGCCCGGTTGGTGGCGGTGACCCTGGCCGACCAGACGGGAGCCGCGCTGGACACCTCGGGTCCCGTGCACCGGTGACGCCGCCGGACCCGGGGCGCCGACGCCCGTCAGGGTCCCGTCAAGGACGGCCGGTCCGGCGCGAAGAAGGCGCAAGGATCCGCCGGGGACGGCGGGAGACGGACAGAACCTGGGTGCACCCGCGCACGCCTCAGTCCTCGTGCGCGGCCGAGGAAGAAGGAGCACGCGCCCATGTCCGTCGTGACCACCGAGCAGGATGCCGTCCCCGTCGGCGAGGAGCCACCGGACAGAGGTGAGCGCCATCGGCTGACCGCCGTGACCGGCCTGGCCGCACTGTCCCTGGACGCGATGGCGTCCGTGGCGTACGGGCCCGAGGCGATCGTCCTCGTCCTGGCCGCGGCGGGCGCCCACGGACTGGGCTTCACGATGCCCGTCACCCTGGCCATCGCCGGGTTGCTGGCGGTGCTCGTGGCGTCGTACCGGCAGGTCATCGCGGCCTTCCCGGACGGCGGCGGCTCCTACGCGGTGGCCAGGACGCACCTGGGTGTCCGGACGAGCCTGGTGGCCGCCGCGTCCCTGGTACTGGACTACGTGCTCAACGTCGCCGTCGCCGTCACCGCGGGCGTGGCCGCCCTGACCTCGGCGTTCCCCGCCCTGTACGACGACCGGCTGTGGCTGTGCCTCGCGGTTCTCGCGCTGGTCACGGGCGTCAACCTGCGGGGGATCGTCGAGTCCGCGAAGGCCTTCATCGTCCCGACCGTCGTCTTCGTCGGCTCCGTCTTCGCGCTGATCGTCGTGGGCCTCTTCCGCTCCCACCCCGCGAGCACGGCGACCGCCGCCGGGCATGCCTCGGTCCTCGCGGACAACGCCACGACCGTGGGAGCCCTGCTCCTGCTGAAGGCCTTCGCCTCCGGGTGCGCCGCGCTGACGGGCGTGGAGGCCATCGCCAACGCCGTGCCCTCCTTCCGCGTTCCGCGCGTGAAGCGCGCCCAGCGTGCGGAGGTCGCCCTCGGCGCCGTACTCGGTGCGATGCTCATCGGCCTGTCGGTGCTGATCGGCCGCTTCCACCTCCAGCCCGTCGAGGGCGTCACCGTCCTCGCCCAGCTCGCGGACGCCTCGCTCGGCCACAACTGGGCCTTCTACGTCATCCAGTTCGCGACGATGATCCTGCTGGCGCTGTCCGCCAACACCTCGTTCGGCGGGCTGCCGGTACTGCTGAAGCTGCTCGCCCGTGACAACTACCTGCCGCACGTCTTCGCCCTGAAGGCCGACCGCCAGGTGCACCGGCACGGCGTGCTCGCCCTGGCCCTGGTCTCGGCCGCGCTGCTGGTCTTCTCCGGCGGCGACACCAACACCCTCGTGCCGTTGTTCGCGATCGGGGTGTTCGTCGGCTTCACGATCGCCCAGGTGGGCATGGTGAGGCACTGGCGGCTCGAGCGCGGCCGGGGCTGGCGGGGCAAGACGCTGCTCAACGGCTGCGGCGCGGTCCTGACCGGTGTCGCGGCGGTCGTCGTCACCGCGAGCAAGTTCACCGAGGGCGCCTGGCTGATCGTGGTCGCCCTGCCGCTGCTCGTGGCCGCCTTCGAGACCGTGCACCGCGCCTACGGCCGGATCGGCGAGCGGCTCGGCCTGGGCCGGGTCCCCGAGGTGCCGCACCGCGAGCGCTCGCTGGTGATCGTCCCCGTGTCGTCCCTCTCCCGGCTGACCTCGGAGGCCCTGACCGCGGCCGCCTCCCTCGGCGACGAGGTCCGCGCGGTGACCGTGTGCCATCCGGACCAGGAGGACCGCGCCGAGCTGCACGCCCTGGAACGGGCCTGGGACCGGTGGGACCCCGGCGTACCCCTGGTCCGGCTGCCCAGCGAGCGCCGCACACTGGGCCGGCCCATCGCCGCGTACGTGCGTGAGACGGCCGCCGGTGAGCCGGGCACCCGCGTCACCGTGCTCATCCCGGAAGCCGAGCCGGAGCGGCTGTGGCAGCGGCTGCTGCAGAACCAGCGGGGCGCCCTCGTCGCGCACGCCGTGCGGCGGGAGACGGACGCCGTGATCTGCCGGCTGCGCTTCCGGCTGTGACCAGGCCACCGACCCTCAGGGCCGCCTGCTCACCTGTCCGGATCAAGGGCCGTAAGGGTCCCGTCAAAGGCGTGGGCCCCGCCGTAAGGGAGCCGTCAACGGCGGCCGAATCCGGCCACAGAGGCGCTTTCCTCGAAAGCGTCCGTTCCAACCGAACCTCACTCCAGGAGCTCACGATGGCCGATCTGGCCTTCGTCGTCACCACGATCGCGGTCTTCGCGCTGGTGGCTCTCGTCGCCAAGGGGGTGACGAAGCTGTGACCGCCGAGAACATCGTCGGCCTGATCGTGGCCGTCGCCCTGCTGGGCTATCTCGTCCTCGCCCTGATCTTCCCGGAGAGGTTCTGAGACACGCCATGGGTCCCCTGCTCGCCGCCGTTCTCCAGCTGCTCGCGCTCATAGGCGCGCTCGCACTGGTCTACGTCCCCCTCGGCACCTACATGGCCCGGGTCTACTCCTCCGACAAGCACCTGCGTGTCGAGAAGTGGATCTACAAGGGCATCGGTGCCGACCCCGACACCGAGATGCGCTGGCCCGCCTACCTGCGAGGCGTCCTGGCCTTCTCCGCGGCCGGTGTCCTCTTCCTCTACCTGCTCCAGCGGCTCCAGGGCGTCCTGCCCGGCTCGCTCGGCTTCGAGGCGGTCGACCCGGCGCAGTCGTTCAACACCGCCGTCTCCTTCGTGACGAACACCAACTGGCAGTCGTACTACGGCGAACAGACCATGGGTCACGTTGTGCAGACCGCCGGTCTGGCCGTGCAGAACTTCGTCTCCGCCGCCGTCGGCATCGCCATCGCGGTCGCCCTCGTGCGCGGCTTCGCCCGGTCCCGCACCGGCGAGATCGGCAACTTCTGGTCCGACCTGGTGCGCGGCACCGTGCGGATCCTGGTGCCGATCGCGGCGATCGCCGCGATCGTGCTGGTCGCCTGCGGCGCGATCCAGAACTTCTCCGGCATCCACGAGGTCGGCCAGTTCATGGGCGGCTCCCAGCAGTGGAACGGCGGCGCCGTCGCCTCCCAGGAAGCCATCAAGGAGCTGGGCACCAACGGAGGCGGCTACTTCAACGCCAACAGCGCCCACCCCTTCGAGAACCCCACCGCGTTCACGAACCTCTTCGAGATCTTCCTGATCCTGGTCATCCCGTTCGCGCTCACGCGCACCTTCGGCGTGATGGTCGGTTCGGTCAAGCAGGGCTACGCCATCCTCGCCACGATGGGCACCATCTGGCTCGGCTTCACCGCGCTGATGATGTGGACCGAGTTCGCCCACCACGGCCCGGCGCTCCAGGCGGCGGGCGCGGCGATGGAGGGCAAGGAGGTCCGCTTCGGTGTGGGCGGTTCGTCGATCTTCGCGGTGGCGACCACGCTCACCTCGACGGGTGCGGTGGACTCCTTCCACTCCTCCTTCACCGGTCTCGGCGGCGGGATCACGATGCTGAGCATGATGCTCGGCGAGATCGCGCCCGGTGGTACAGGCTCCGGCCTCTACGGAATGCTGATCATGGCGATCATCGCGGTGTTCATCGCCGGTCTGATGGTCGGCCGCACCCCGGAGTACCTGGGCAAGAAGATCGGCTCGCGTGAGATCAAGCTGGCTGCCGTCTACATCCTGATCACCCCGGCGCTGGTGCTGGTGTTCTCCGCGGCCTCCATGGCGCTGCCCACCCCGCCGCACTCGATGCTCAACTCGGGCGCGCACGGATTCTCCGAAGTGCTGTACGCCTTCACCTCCGCGGCGAACAACAACGGCTCGGCCTTCGCGGGCCTGAACGCGAACACCGACTGGTTCAACACCATGACCGGACTCGCGATGCTCCTCGGCCGCTTCCTGCCGATGGTGTTCGTCCTGGCGCTGGCCGGCTCGCTCGCCGGGCAGAAGCCGGTACCGGTGACCGCGGGCACCCTGCGCACCGAGAAGCCGCTGTTCACCGGCCTGCTGGTCGGCGCGATCCTGATCATCACCGGTCTGACCTACTTCCCGGCGCTGGCGCTGGGTCCGCTCGCCGAGGGGCTGGCGTGATGACCACCCGCACAGAGAACCAAGAGGACTCGATGTCCACAGTCACTCCGACCCGGGCGCCGCACAGCGACGTCCCCACCGGGCACAAGCCGGCCGAAGGCCGTGTCGGCGCGGGCCTGTTCGATGCCAAGCAGCTGATCACGTCGCTGCCGGACGCGTTCCGCAAGCTCGACCCGCGGGTGATGGTCAAGTCGCCCGTGATGTTCGTGGTGTGGATCGGATCCGTGCTCACGACGGCCTTCTCCTTCAAGAACCCGGGCGACTGGTTCGGCTGGACCATCAGCGCCTGGCTGTGGCTGACCGTCGTCTTCGCCAACCTGGCCGAGGCCGTCGCCGAGGGCCGCGGCAAGGCGCAGGCCGACACCCTGCGCAAGGCCAAGACGGACACGGTGGCCCGGCGGCTCGTGGGGAACACCGAGGAGCGGGTGCCCGGCACCGAGCTGAAGATCGGTGACCTGGTCGTCTGCGAGGCCGGCGACATCATCCCGGGTGACGGTGACGTCGTCGAGGGCGTCGCGTCGGTCGACGAGTCGGCGATCACCGGCGAGTCGGCTCCGGTGATCCGTGAGTCCGGCGGTGACCGCAGCGCGGTCACGGGCGGGACGAAGGTGTTGTCCGACCGGATCGTCGTCAAGATCACGACGAAGCCCGGCGAGACCTTCATCGACCGCATGATCAGCCTGGTCGAGGGTGCCGCCCGGCAGAAGACGCCCAACGAGATCGCGCTGAACATCCTGCTCGCCTCGCTGACGATCGTCTTCCTGCTGGCCTGTGCCACGCTGCCGCCGTTCGCGGACTACGCGGGCACGCACCTCACGATGGTCGTGCTGGTCGCCCTGCTGGTCTGCCTCATCCCGACCACCATCGGGGCCCTGCTGTCCGCGATCGGCATCGCGGGCATGGACCGCCTGGTGCAGCGCAACGTGCTGGCCATGTCGGGCCGTGCCGTCGAGGCCGCCGGTGACGTCTCCACGTTGCTGCTCGACAAGACCGGCACCATCACCCTCGGCAACCGCCAGGCCTCCGAGTTCGTGGCGGTCGCCGGCGCCACCCAGGCCGAGGTCGCGGACGCAGCCCAGCTGTCCTCCCTCGCCGACGAGACCCCCGAGGGCCGTTCCGTCGTGGTCCTGGCGAAGGAGAAGTACGGGCTGCGCGAGCGGCACCAGGGCGAGCTGGCGCACGCCGAGTGGATCGCGTTCACCGCCCAGACCCGGATGTCGGGTGTGGACGTGGACGGCAAGAAGATCCGCAAGGGCGCGGCCGGTTCGGTCATCGCCTGGGTCGAGGAACAGGGCGGCACGGTCGCCCGGGACGCGGAGCAGGTCGCCGACCGTATCTCCGAGGCGGGCGGCACTCCGCTGCTGGTCGCGGTCGAGGATGCCGACGGAGCCCGGATCCTGGGCGTCATCCACCTCAAGGACGTCGTCAAGGACGGCATGCGGGAGAGGTTCGAGGAACTGCGCCGCATGGGCATCAAGACGGTCATGATCACGGGCGACAACCCGCTGACCGCGAAGGCGATCGCCGAGGAGGCGGGCGTCGACGACTTCCTCGCGGAGGCCACTCCCGAGGACAAGATGGCCCTCATCAAGCGGGAGCAGGCGGGCGGCAAGCTCGTCGCGATGACCGGTGACGGCACCAACGACGCCCCGGCCCTCGCACAGGCGGACGTGGGCGTGGCCATGAACACGGGTACGTCGGCCGCCAAGGAGGCCGGCAACATGGTCGACCTCGACTCGAACCCGACGAAACTCATCGAGATCGTCGAGATCGGCAAGCAACTGCTGATCACCCGGGGCGCGTTGACGACGTTCTCCATCGCCAACGACGTCGCGAAGTACTTCGCGATCATCCCGGCGCTGTTCGCGGCGGTCTACCCGGGCCTGGACAAGCTGAACATCATGGCGCTGTCCTCACCGGACTCCGCGATCCTGTCGGCGGTCGTCTTCAACGCGCTCGTCATCATCGCGCTGGTACCGCTCTCCCTGAAGGGCGTGCAGTACAAGCCGGTCAGCGCCGACCGCATGCTCCGCAGGAACCTCGCGATCTACGGCATCGGCGGTCTGATCGCACCCTTCATCGGCATCAAGATCATCGACCTGCTCATCTCCCTCATCCCCGGAATCGGCTGATCGCCATGAACAACTCGGTATCCAACACGGTCCGGCTGTTCGGGGCGGGCCTGCGTGCCCTCCTCGTACTGACCCTGGTGACGGGCGTGATCTACCCGCTGGTCGTCACCGGCATCGCCCAGGGCCTGTTCAGCAACAAGGCGAACGGCTCGGAGATCAAGGCGGACGGCAGGGTCGTCGGCTCGTCCCTGATCGGGCAGTCGTACAACCTGCCGCTGAAGAAGGGCCAGGACACCCCCGAGGCCGACCTGAAGTGGTTCCAGGGCCGCCCGGCCAACGGCCTCGGCTCCAACAGCATCAACACCCAGTACAAACTGATCCTGTCCGGAGCCACCAACCTGGCCGCCGACAGCGGGGCCGTGGACGGCAGGTGCACCGCGAAGTCCGAGGAGGGCTCGCTCTGCGCCCAGGTGCTGGCCGCCCGTGCCGCGGTCGTCAAGGACAACTCGGTGCCCGGCTACACCGTCACCCCGTCCCAGGTCCCCGCCGACGCGGTCACCTCCTCCGGCTCCGGCCTCGACCCCAACATCTCCCCGAAGTACGCGGAGCTCCAGGTCCACCGGATCGCCGCCAGGAACGGACTGCCCGTCAACCAGGTGGAGAAGCTCGTCGCGGACCACACCGACGGCCGTTCCCTCGGCTTCATCGGTGAGCCCCGCGTGAACGTCCTCGAGCTCAACATCGCGCTCAAGGACCTCGTGGCCCAGCACTGACGGGAGGGAGCGACAGGCGTGGGAGCCGGCGGCCGGGAGACCTCCTGGATCCGTCGGCTCCCGCAGCCGTGACGCCGGCTCTCCGGGCCGGGACGCCCATTCCCCACCCCGGCCACGGCGCCGGTCGCCCCGCGGCCGGCGCCCTCGGCCCGACGTACGACCGGAAAGGCGCACACCCATGACCCGGGTGCTCGTGGTGGAGGACGACCCGCAGCTCGTACGGGCCCTCGTGATCAATCTTCAGGCACGCAAGTACGGCGTCGACGCCGCCCCGGACGGGGTCACCGCCCTGAGGCTCGCGGCGGCCCGCCTGCCCGACGTCGTGCTGCTCGACCTCGGCCTGCCCGACATGGACGGCGTCACCGTCATCAAGGCGCTGCGCGGCTGGACCCGCGTACCCGTCCTCGTGCTGTCCGCCCGCCAGGGGTCCGACGAGAAGGTCGCCGCGCTCGACGCCGGGGCGGACGACTACGTCACCAAGCCGTTCAGCATGGACGAGTTGCTGGCGCGGCTGCGGGCCGCCGTCCGCCGTACCGAGGACGCACCGCCCGTTCCCGGGACGACCCTCGTCGAGACACCCGACTTCACACTCGACCTGCTCGCCAAGAAGGCCGTCCGGGACGGCCGGGACGTGCGGCTGACCCCGACCGAGTGGCATCTGCTGGAGATCCTGGTGACCAGCCCCGGCCGGCTCGTGACGCAGAAGCATCTCCTGAAGGAGGTCTGGGGTGTCTCCCGGAGCAACAAGACCAACTACCTGCGGGTCTACATGGCCCAGCTCCGCCGCAAGCTGGAGACGGACCCCTCGCACCCCCGCTACCTGATCACCGAGCCCGGGATGGGCTATCGCTTCGAAGGGTGACACGGCACGCGGCGGGCTCCGGATCCACTTCGGCGACGGCACCCTGCGCCGACAGGGACCGGGCGATGCCGGATCCCGTGCCGGGACTCCGGTACGCCGAGGGCGGCCGGCCGAGAAGCTTCCCGAACGCGGCCGTGTAGGCCGCGGGGTTGTCGTAGCCGAGCAGGGCGGCGATGCGGGTGACGGGCAGGCCCGCGGTCAGGTGGTGCAGCGAGTGCAGGACGCAGGCGCGTTGCCGCCACTGGGAGAAGTTGAGGCCGGTGCCCCGCCGGAACAGGCGGGCCAGGGTCCGCTCGCTCACGTCGAGGGCCGCGCACCAGCGTGCGGGAGGGTCGTGGATGTCCGGCTTCCGCAGGAACGCCTCGCACAAGGCACGCAGTCGCGGATCGGACGGCATCGGCACGTCGAGGGGGAGCGGGGTGAGGTTCTTGAGTTCGTGGAGGACGAGTGCGGCGACTGCCGCGTCGCGGCTGTGCTCGGCATGGCGCGGCTCCATCTCGACCGCCGCGAGGAGCAGTTCCCGCAGCAGGGCGGAGACGTCGACGGCCTGGCAGCGGGCGGGGAACCACGGCACCGCGGCCGGCTCGATGTAGAGGCTGCGGGTGCTGACCCCCGTCATCGTGACCTGATGCCCGGTCATGGGCGGGATGAGTACCGCGCGGGCGGTGGGAATCGTCCAGCTGCCGTCCGCCGTCTCGACCCGCATGACGCCGGTGGCCGCGTACAGCACCTGGGCGCGGCGGTGCTGGTGCCGGGGGAGCAGGTGGTCATGGGGATAGTCGGTGCCGATGGCCAGTACGGCACGATCGAGGCCGTCCACCTCCGCGACCGGAACATTGCGCATGCCAGGAGCCTGGGTGTGGGCGGCAGCGTCATGACCGTCCCCCTGCTGCGCCGCAAGGGCCTTCCGATGGCCGAGGCGACCGCCATGGCCAACCCCCTCAGCGTGCCCGTCGCGCTGGCCGGGGCGGTCGTCTATGCCCTCGCTCCCACCGGGCCGGCCGGTACCGGCAGGATCGGCTACGTCGACCTCACCGCGGGCGCCGCCCTGCTCCTCGGCTCGCTGCCCGCCATCGCCCTGGCGAGGCGGGTCGCCGGCCGTGTTCCGGACCGCGTCCACTCCGCCGCCTATGTGGTCCTCCTCGTCGTCGTCCTGGTGGTGATGACGGCGGTGGGACTGTGACGAGGTGACCCGCGCGAGGCGGATCTAGGGGGCGAGTCCGCCGTTGCTCATCAGCAGCTGGCCGTTGATCCACTGGCCCTGCGGCGAGCAGAGGAAGTCCACGAGGTGCGCGGTGTCCCGCGGTGTGCCGAGGCGGTTGAGCGGTGTGTGGTCGAGTACGTCCTTGCGGATGTCGTCGCCCATCCAACCGGTGTCCACCGGACCGGGGTTGATGACATTGGCGGTGACGCCGAGGTGGGCGAACTCGCGCGCGGCGGCGAGCGTGATGCGGTCCAGGGCTCCCTTGCTCGCACCGTAGGGGAGGTTGCCCGCGGTGTGGTCGCTGGTGAGGCTGATGATCCGTCCGCTGCCCGGGGCCGCGGCGAACCGTCGGCCGTACTCGCGGATCAGCAGCCAGGCGGCGCGGGCATTGACCGCGAAGTGCCGGTCGAAGCTCTCGACGGTCGTGTCCAGCAGACCGGAGTCGACCGATTCGCAGTGACACATCACCAGGGCGGTGACGCCGCCCAGAGCGCGTTCGACCTCGTCGAAGACACGGGCCGGAGTGTCCGGGTCGGCGAGGTCCGCCTCGACCGCCGTGGTGGCCGCGCCGTGTTCGGTGAGCGTGTCGATGATCGCCTCGGCCGCTCCGGGCTCGCTGCCCCACGTCATGCGCTCGTCGTACGGGGCCCAGTAGGTGAAGGCCACGTCCCAGCCGGACGCCGCCAGCCGGTGTGCGACGCCCGCGCCGATGCCGACCGTCCGCCCCACCCCGGTGACCAGGGCGAGCGGGCGGGTGGAGGGGCGGGCCCGATCGCGTTCGTTGTCGTCCTGGGCGTTGTCGATCGTCACGGTCCGAGATCGTCCACGACCGACCACGGCTTGGCAACCGGCTTTTCCTCAAGGGGAGTTGCTCCCAGGCCGATCCGGGAGCCCGTATCCGGGGCCCGGCAGCCCGCGTGGACGACCCCGACGCCGCACGGTGTCACCCGTACGGCGCGGTTTGGGAACTTCTTTACCGAGTGGGGTAGTTCTGCCGACGTCGGCCGGCACAGGAGTGCCAGGCCGTCGATCAACCAGTGCGACCAGTGAAGGAGCGACACCGACATGGTGTTCAAACAGCTGCTCGGGGCCCTCGGTGTGGGCGGTCCCTCGGTGGACACGGTTCTGGACGGCGGCGCCGTGCCGCCGGGCGGGACGCTGTCCGGGCGGGTGCATCTGCGGGGCGGCAGCACGGCCGTGGACATCGAGCACATCGCCCTGGAACTCGTCGCCCGGGTCGAAACCGAGCACGAGGAGGGTGAGAGCGAGGGCTTCGTCGCCTTCGAGCGGTTCACGGTCGGCGGTGGCTTCCGGCTCGGTGAGGAGGAGCACCGAAGCGTTCCCTTCAGTGTGACGCTGCCGTGGGAGACACCGGTCAGCGAGCTGTACGGGCAGTCCCTGGGCATCGTGCTCGGTGTGCGCACCGAGCTGGCGGTGGCCGGTGCCAGGGACAAGGGCGACCTCGATCCGCTCGCTGTCCGGCCGTTGCCGGTCCAGGAAGCGATCCTGGAGGCCCTCGGGCAGCTCGGCTTCGGCTTCACGTCCGCCGACCTCGAACACGGCCGCATCGGCGGTACGGGGCAGCAGTTGCCCTTCTACCAGGAGATCGAACTCTCGCCCGCTCCGCAGTACGCGCATGCCGTCAGCGAGATCGAGGTGACCTTCCTCGCCGATCCGGGCGGCCTGGAGGTCGTGCTGGAGGCCGACAAGCGGGCAGGCGTCTTCTCCGGCGGCGACGATGCCCTGACCCGCTTCACCGTCGGCCACCAGGACGTGCACGGCCGGGACTGGAACGCCGAGGTCGAAAGCTGGATCCGGCAGTTGGTCGAGCACCGGGCGGCGTACGGTTCCCACGCGGCCTACGGACACGGCGACCCGTACGGGCACGCGGATGGGTACGGTCACGGCGGGCACCACGGCCATGGCGACCACCACGACGAAGGCCACCGCTCCGGCCCCGGCATCGGCACAGCGGCCGCGGCCGGTGCGGCCGGCCTCGCCGTCGGTGTCGTCGGCGGCATGGTCGCGGCCGAGGTGGTCGACGAGATCGGTGACTTCTTCGAGGGCGACGAGGACGAGGGCTGAGAAGCACCGCGGAGGAGGGCGCCGAGCGTAGGAGGAATGGCCGGCGCCCTCTGGGGTGGTCACTCGTGCGACTCGGACCGGGCCCGACGCGGCGATCCGGTGGCCTCCCCTGACCGGCCGGACCCCGATCTCGCGCGGCCCTAGAGCGGGGTCGCCGCCTTGAGGATCAGGAACATGGTCACCGCGGAGTTCGCCGAGGACATGGCGGACAGAGCGGCGCCGGCCGCCGCGGTCCAGGCCGCCATGCCCACGGTCGTGAACATCGGCGGCCAGGCGCGGGCGGCCGGGGCCGGGCCGAGCAGCGCGGCGACCCGGCGCGGCACGGGCCCCGGCGTGGCCGCGACGGCGGCGAGCGTGGAGGCGGGCGCGGGACGGGAGATGAGGGCGGCCCTGGCGATCGCGCGGGCGGCGGTCCGCCGGTCGCCGACCGCAGCGGCCGCCTCCTCGTCGGCCCAGCGCTCCACGGTGTAGGCCACGGCCGTCCGCAGGGGCCGCAGGAAGGGGTTGGCGCGGGCCGCGAGTCCGGCGAGGAGCAGGTAGCGGTGGTGCCGGCCGGCGAGGTGGGCCCGCTCGTGGGCGAACAGGACCCGCCGCTCACGGGAGTCGAGACCGGCCAGCATGCCGGTGGAGACCAGGATCCGGGCGGTACCGGCACGTCCGGGGAGGGCGTGGGCGTACGGCATCTCGTCGCGGAGGACGGCGACTTGGGTCGCGCGCAGTCCGCGCAGCGCGCGCAGGCCGCGGCGGCGTACCAGGCGATGGCGCCGGAGCAGCGCCGTGCACGCCGCGGTGGCGACGGCGAGGGCGAGCACCGCTCCCTTGCCGATCACCTCGTCGTGCGGCACGGCCGCCCGCACTTCCGGATCGGCCCAGGCGTCCGGCAGCGGGTTGCCCGGCAGTTGTGCGGTTCCGACGATCGCCAGCAGGCCGAGGCACAGGCTGCTGCACAGGCTCAGGACGGCGGCGACGGCGGACAGCAGGCAGGTGGCCAGGCGCGGGTGCAGGCGGTGTTCGGCCAGGCGCGCGATGGGCCACGCGGTCAGGGGCAGCACGAGGGGGAGGAAGACGAACACGCCCACGGGTCAGCTCTCCCGTCCCTCGGCGCGCTCGGGGTCGTGGCCGGCGGTCTCCTGGAGCAGCCTGCGCAGCAGTTCCTCGTCCTGCTGGGGCAGGCCGCAGACGAAGCTCCCCAGGACCGCCTCGCGGTCGGTCTCACGGTCCAGGACGCGGCGCATGCGGTGAGCGGCGAGACCCGCCTCGTCCGTGGCCGCGCTCCACGCGAAGGACCGGCCCGCCCGCTTCCGGGTGACCAAGCCCTTCGCCTGGAGCCGCGTCAGGATCGTGATGACGGTGGTGTAGGCGAGGACACCGCCGAGGCGCTCCCGCACCCAGCCGGCCGTCACCGGCTCCGGCGACCGGCGCAGAGCGGCCAGCACCTGCGCTTCCAGTTCGCCCTGGCCGCGCCGACGAGCGGGCGCGTCCTGCCCCGGATCGCCGCCCATGTCCTGCGTCCCCACTCTGCCTCCCTGTCCAGCCGTGAACCGCGCTCCTCCGCGTGAACGGCTCAACAGCCGCTCCATCGTAGTGAGATACAGAGGTTCACCCTCCCAGCAACTTCTACATTGTTGTAGATTCGGACCCCGGACGACCAGCCCCGCCGGGTCCGCCGCGCGCGGAGGACGGCGGTTCAACGGAGGAGAGCAGCAATGGGAGTTTCCCTGTCCAAGGGCGGCAACGTCTCACTCAGCAAGGAGGCGCCCGGCCTGAGCGCCGTCCTCGTCGGACTCGGCTGGGACGTGCGTACGACCACGGGCACCGACTACGACCTCGACGCCTCGGCCCTGCTGCTGGACGCCTCCGGCAAGGTCCTCTCCGACCAGCACTTCGTCTTCTACAACAACCTCAAGAGCCCCGACGGCTCGGTGGAGCACACCGGTGACAACCTCACCGGTGAGGGCGAGGGCGACGACGAGTCGATCAAGGTGAACCTCGTCGGCGTGCCGGCCGAGGTGGACAAGATCGTCTTCCCCGTCTCGATCCACGACGCCGAGAACCGCGGCCAGAGCTTCGGCCAGGTCCGCAACGCGTTCATACGGATCGTCAACCAGGCCGGCGGTCAGGAGATCGCCCGCTACGACCTGTCCGAGGACGCCTCGACCGAGACCGCCATGGTCTTCGGCGAGCTCTACCGGCACGGCGCCGAGTGGAAGTTCCGCGCCGTCGGCCAGGGCTACGCCTCCGGCCTGTCCGGGATCGCCTCCGACTTCGGCGTCAACGTCTGAGGACGGTCCTGCCCCGTACCGTCGCCCCGCACGACGACGGTCACGCACCCCCGCCGTCCGCATGGTCACCCAATCGCATGCGGGCGGCGGGTTCCTTGTCGGGGCGCGGGGCGCGGGGTGCGTGGTGCGGGGGACAGTGACCGGGAACGTGCATCGGGCCACGATCGTTGTTCCGCATACACGCCGAGTACGAGGAGCCACCCCTTGTCCGCCAGATCGACGGACCCCTCGGGGCACTGTCCCCGACCATCCCGCCACGGAGAGCGTGATCGCGGCACACGGCGGGGTGGTGTTCGATGAGTGTCGCGCAAGCCCTGCTGGGCCTGCTGGCCGTCCTCGTCCTGACCGCCGGCACCGGCTATTTCGTCGCCCAGGAATTCGCCTACGTCTCCGCCGACCGGCTCGCCCTCGCCCGTGAGGCCGAGGCCGGCGACCGCGGAGCCGCCCGCGCCCTGAAGGTGCTGGAGCGGCTGTCGTTCATGCTGTCCGGCGCGCAGCTCGGCATCACCGTCACGGGCCTGGTCGTCGGCTTCGTCGCCGAGCCGTCCGTGTCCGCCCTGCTCGCACCCGCGCTGTCCGGCCTCGGCGTCCCCGGCGCGGCCGTCGGCGTGATCTCCGTCGTCCTCGCCTTCGTGGGCGCCACGGTGGTGCAGATGGTGCTGGGTGAGCTGGCACCGAAGAACCTCGCGATCGCCGTCCCCGAGCGGCTGGCCAAAACGCTGGCCGCCTCCACTCTGACGTACCTGAAGGTCGTCGGCCCGGTCGTCCGCATCTTCGACGGTGCGGCGAACAGGCTCCTGCGCAGGGTCGGCATCGAACCGGTCGAGGAACTGCACCACGGCGCGACCCTGGAGGAACTCGGCCACCTGATCGGTGAGTCCCACGAGCAGGGGGAGCTGCCCAAGGACACCGCCGCCCTGCTGGACCATGCCCTCGAGTTCTCCGAGCGCACGCTCGACGAGGTGATGGTCCCGCGGGCGGACTCCGTCTTCGTCCGCAAGGACGCCTCCGCCGCCGAAGCGGTCGACCTCATCGCCGAGCACGGGCACTCCAACTACCCCGTGTTCGGCGACCATCCCGACGACGTCACCGGCGTTCTGGGCGTGCGCGAGCTGATGCGCCTGCCCGCCGGGGTCCTCGCCGCCACCACCGCCGGCACCCTCGCCCGGCGGCCGCTGCTGCTGCCCGACGTCCTCCCGCTGCCCGACGCGGTCGAGCGGATGCGGGAGCACGACGACGAGTTCGCGGTCGTCCTCGACGAGCACGGCGGAGTCGCGGGCGTCGTCACCTACGAGGACATCGCCGAGGAACTGATCGGTGACATCGCCGACGAGTCCGACACGGTCACGGAGCTCGCCACCGCCGACGCCGGCGGCTGGCTGGTGGACGCCGGCCGCCGCCTCGACGAGGTCGCGGAGGCGACCGGCATCGAACTGCCCGAGGAACACGACTACGACACGGTGGCCGGGCTGGTCGTGGACCGGCTCGGCCGCTTCCCGGCCGTCGGGGACCGGCTGACCGTCGAACTGGCCGACGGCGGCCGCGCCGTCATCGAGGTACGCACCCTGGACCGGCACGTGCCCGAGCGGGTCCGCCTGGAGCGACTGCCCGCGGCGGACCACGAGGAGGAGCAGGCATGAGCTTCCCGACGGCGCTCTTCGTCACCGTCCTGTTGCTGATCGGCAGCGGCTTCTTCGTGGCCGCCGAGTTCGCGCTCGTCGCCGCCAAACGGCACCGCGTGGAGAAGGCCGTGGCCGACGGGCGGCGCGGCGCCAAGGCGGCCCTGGCCGGTATCCGAGAGCTGTCGCTGATGCTCGCCGGCGCCCAACTCGGCATCACCATCTGCACCCTGGGGCTGGGCTCGGTGTCCAAGCCCGCGATCTCCCATGAACTGGACCCCCTGCTCCACGACCTGGGCCTGCCCAGCGCCCTCGGCTACGGCGTCGCGTTCGCCGTCGCCATGGTCGTCGTGGTGTTCCTGCACATGGTGGTCGGTGAGATGGCCCCCAAGTCCTGGGCCATCGCGCACCCGGAGCGCTCCGCGATGCTCCTCGCCCCGCCCTTTTGGACGCTGGTGAAGGCGGTACGGCCGCTGATCGCCCTGCTCAACCGGATCAGCGACGCTCTGGTGCGGCTGTGCCGGGTCACCCCGCGCGGCGAGGCGGTCTCGGTCCACAACCGGGAACAGCTCACCCATCTCGTCGAGGAGTCCGAGCGGCTGGGCCTGATCAGCGAGACCGATTCCGAGCTGCTGACGCGCTCGCTCACCGAGCCCGAGACCCCGGTCCGTGAACTCCGGATCCCCGCAGCGGACATCACCTCGGTCGACGGCGGGGCCGACATCGCCGAGATCCTGCGGGTCGCCGCCGACAGCGATCGCACCCGGCTCCTCGTCCACGAGGACGGCGTGGTCCTCGGCTCCGTCCACGCCCGCGACGCCCTGGTCGCCCGTGCCCGGGGCCGCGCCACGAGCGCCCGTGGCCTGGCCCGCCCGGTGCCCGAACTGGGCGAGGAGACCACGGTCGGCGACGCGATCGAGCTGCTGCGCCGGCGCCGGGCCTCACTGGCCGTGGTCCGCGACGAGTCCGGCCGGCTCACCGGGATGGTGAGCCTGGACGACCTGCTGGCCCGGTTCCTTCAGCCGCAGACGGCCTGACACGGGGTCGGCCGCATCGGGCGATGCGGCCGACCGCCGGCTCGTCAGGAACGCGCGGACGGATCGTCGGGCTCGACGACCGTGCCCGGGACGACCCGCCCCGGACCCGGTGACGCCTCGGGGGAGTCCTGCGCCTTCAGCGCCTTGGACTCGCTCTTGAAGATCCGGGCCGCCTTCCCCGCCGAACGCGTCAGCTCGGGCAGCTTCTTGATGCCGACGACCACGATGACGACGATGAGGATCAGGGCCAGTTCGCTCAAGCCGAACATCAGATCTACTCTCTCCCGGTGACGGACGGGGCCGGTACGTCTGCCGCCCTCACGTCACAATCTACAGTGCTGTAGAAGGGTCGGGTGGGCAGTGCCGCGGCTCGCAGGCCCCTCGCGACGGTGGACGGTCAGGTGGGCTTGAGGAAGAGCGTGTCCTGCGTGTACCGGTCGACGTTCTTGGTGGCGTACTCCCACCCCTCGTGCTCGAACTCGAGCTTCTCGATGAGCTCTTGGACGTCGTACCGGAAATCCCGGTCGAGACGGACCAGGACGGCGCGGTAGGCGCCGGCGGCGCGCTTCGTGTCGGCCGGCGGCAGATGGCCGATCGCCGGATACCCGTCCACGGAGCGCGGGTCGAACGGGAAGCCGTCGGGCGGGCCGCGCCCTCAAAGGCCTTTGAGCTCCGCGTACTCCGTCACCTGCGCGTGCATGTCCGATGCGCGCTCCTCCTCGCCGAAGTCCCTCAGAGCGCCGGCGAACTTGAAGCCGATGTTGTCGGCCCGCGGGTCGTCGATACAGCTCCGCACCCACGACAGGGGGAACTGCGCCACCCCGTCCTCCCGGACGGCGAGCACCGCGCGCAAGGTCATGCCCTCGCCGTCGACGACACGGCGCACACCGCGACACGTGTCCGCGAGCAGTTCCGCCAAGTACACCGAGTAGGCCAGGCACTTGACCACCCGCAGCGACGGCTCCTCGTCCGTCTCCTCGGCCATCGATTCGAGGGCGCCTTGGACGAACCAGACGCTCCCGTCGGTGCCGTCCAGATCGGCGCCCTGCTCCCGGGCCCAGTCCAGGAACCGGTGTGCCTCGGCCAACAGCTGGTCACTCATCCGGGAAGGCTATAGCCCTGCCGGTTTCCGGCGCCCGGTGTCCGTGGCATGCGCAGGACCCGCCGGACTCCGGCGCTGCGGCGCTCAGGTCCGGCCACCGTCCTGCTCCGGCGGGCGGGCGGCAGCCCCGCGCGCGAGCAGCAGGAGCGCGTCGACCAGGTCGTCCGCCGGGCTGCCCGTCGCAAGGCGTCGCAGTTGCAGACCCATCACGAGCGCGACCGTCGTCGACGCCAGGCGTTCGGCGTCCGGGACGTCCAGGGCGGTCAGGATCCGGGTGGCGAGCCGGTCGTACGCACGGAACGCCTCCGCCGCCGCCTCCCGCAACCGCTCGTCGCGCCCGGCGTGCAGGTAGAGCTCGAAGGGTGCGAGATGGGCGCTGTCGAGCGCCGCGCTGCACGCCACCTGGCCGGCGAGATGCGCCGCTTCCTCGATGTCGATGCCGTCGGTCTGGCACTGGTCGGCCAGCTCGGTGAAGTGCCGGGCCTCTTCGCGCACGAAGTGCAGCAGGCTCTCCCTCAGCAGTTCGTGCTGGGTCTCGAAGTGGTAGGTGACCGAACCGAGCGACACGCCCGCTTCCTTGGCGATGCGCCGGTTGGTGAGCGCCGAGAGACCGTCCGCGCCGATGATCTTCAGGACGGCGGTGATGATGCGCTGACGCGTCGGGGCGGCGAGGGCGGCGTTCGGCATGCCCCTCATTGTTCCACCAGTGCCGACGGCGGTCGGCATGGTGTGCCGTGCGGGGCCGGGCGCGGGTCGCCGGGCGGTGCCGGAGGCGCCCACCGCGCTGTGCTCCCGGGGTGACGACGCCGTGCCGCCGACGGCCGGGACGGCCTCAACGACCGGACCGGCCGGGCCCGTTCCCGGGACGACGGTGGACACGCTCGCCCGGCATCTCTATTGTTCGTTCGAACGAACAAGACCGGAGGGTAGTCGTGCGCATTGCTGGGGCAACTGTTCTGCTTACTGGTGGCACCGGAGGCATCGGCGGGGCGCTCGTCGCCGAGCTGTCCCGTCGTGGGGCGGACCTCATTCTCACCGGACGGCGCCGCGAGGCACTGGAACCCCTCGCGGAACGCTACGGTGCCCGAACGATCCTGGCCGACCTCGCCGACGCCGACGACGTGCAGCGCCTCGCGGAGGAGGCCGCCGGCACGGACATCCTCATCGCCAACGCGGCGCTGCCCTCCAGCGGCGACGTGCTCGACTACACGCCCGCACAGATCGACCGGGCGATCGCGGTGAACCTGCGCACCCCCGCCGTGCTCGCGCGGTTGCTCGCTCCCGCCATGGTCGCCGGCGGCCGCGGCCACATCTGCTTCGTCGGCTCGCTGTCGGGGGTCGCGGCCACCAAGTCCTCGTCGATGTACACCGCGACGAAGTTCGGTCTGCGGGGCTTCTCGCTCTCCTTCCGCCAGGACCTGCACGGCACCGGCGTGGGTGTCTCGATCGTCCAGCCGGGCTTCGTACGCGATCTGGGCATGTTCGCGAAGACGGGAGCGTCGGCGCCGGGCGGCGCCCGCACCGTCTCCCCGGAGCGGGTCGTGAAGGGCGTGATGCGGGCGATCGAGCGCGACATCGCCGAGATCAACGTCGCTCCGGTCGAGCTGAAGTTCCTGACCAGGATCGCATCACAGTTCCCGGGCTTCTCCGAGCGTGTGCAGCGGCTCGTGGGGGCGGAACAGACGATGGACACGATCGTGACCGCCCAGCGGGCCAGTCGCTGACGAGCCGACGGCGCCGGTCGGCACCACGCCGCGCGAGCAGGACGTGACCTCCAGGGGTGGCGGACCATGGCGCTTTCCCGGCACCGCTGCGCACGGGCCGCACCCGTCCTTGGGGTCGACACCGATCCAGTCGGAGAGGCCCACCGGTTGGTGGGCCGTGATCAGGAATGAGCATGACGCAGCCCGACGACGCCGCGGCTGGGCCCGCCTACGGCGGTGAGTCCCCGCGGGCGTGCTCCTGATGGCGGACCTCGTCGAGGTCGGGCAGGCGGTCGAGGCCTCTGACCGCCTGGGCGGTGCGGTGGTTGTGTTCGAGTCTGGCGCGGTGCCGGTCGAGGAAGTTCCAGTAGCCCGCGGTGTAGGGGCAGGCGTGTGCGCCGGTGCGGTCCCCGGGGCGGTAGGCGCAGGGTCCGCACAGGTCGCTCATGCGGTTCACGTAGGCGCCGCCGGACGTGTACGGCTTGGTGGTCATGCGGCCGCCGTCGGCGTACTGGGACATGCCGACGACGTTGGGCACCATCACCCAGTCGTAGCCGTCCACGAAGCTCCGGTGGAACCAGTCCGTGACGGCGGCCGGGTCCCAACCGCGCTGGAGCGCGTAACTGCCGAGGATCATCAGCCGCGGGATGTGGTGGGTCCATCCCGTGTCACGCACCTGCGACAGGACCGTGTGCAGACAGCGCGCGTGGACGTCGTCCGCGTCCAGGTCGTCCCACCAGCCGGGCACCGGTTCGGTGTGCCGCAGTTCGTTGGTGTGCCGGTACTCCTCGCCGAAGTACCAGTACAGCTGCCAGACGTACTCGCGCCAGCCGGCGATCTGCCGGACGAAGCCCTCGACGCTGTTCAGCGGTGCCCGGCCGTCCCGCCACGCCGCTTCGGCGCGGTCCACGCATTCGCCGGGGTCGAGCAGACCGAGATTGAGGGAGGCGGACAGCAGGCTGTGGCTCATGACGGGGTCGGCGGCGAGCATGGCGTCCTCGTACGGGCCGAACGTGCCGAGCCGCCGGTCCACGAAGCGCCGCAGCGCCTCCCGGGCCTCGGCACGGGTCGCGGGGAAGAGCCGTGGGCCGTCCCGTCCGACGAAGGACACGTCACCGTCGCGCTCCCAGTGGTCGAGGTCGTGCCGGACCTCGTCGTCGATCTCGTCCTCGCGCGGCCGGTAGGGGGCGGGCACGGGCAGGGCGGGCGTCTTCCGGGGCGGCGGCTCGCGGTTGTCGTGGTCGTAGTTCCAGCGGCCGCCGGCCGGGGCGTCGCCGTCCATCAGCAGCTCGTGCCCCTGCCGCACCCACCGGTAGAAGTCCTCCTGGCGCAGTCGCCGGCCGCCGTGCCCGTCCGCCCACGCCGCGAACTCGTCCAAGGGCACCAGGAACCCGCGCGGCGGCCCCATGGTGACGTGGGGCAGGGAGCGCACCAGCCGTACGGCGGCGTACGAGGTCGGGTGATGGACGGTCACCTGGTCGCCGCCCGCCGCCTTCTCCAGTCCTTCCCGGTAGGTGTCGGCGCGGACGTACGTGACCCGGTCGCCGAGTTCCGCCGCCCGGTGGCGCATGGCGGAGAGCACCAGGTGCGCCTTGGCCCGGTGGAAGCGGCGGCGCCGGAACACCGACCGGGCCTCGATCATCAGCAGGGGCGTGTCGCGGGTGAGACCACTGTCCTGGGACGGGCGCAGGAAGTGCGGTCCGAGCTGATCGCCGAAAAGCCAGTGCATGAGCATCCCTTCGTCGGTCCCGGCCGCAGACCTGTCCGAACCGGCGGCACCCGTACTCGCCGGACCACTTCACACCCGGTACCGACGGCGGATGCACGACCCGCCCGGATCCGCCCGTTCAGCCGGCGGGGGAAGCGGACTTCTCCGGCTGCTTCGCCCCGGTCACGGGTCCGGCGCCGCGGCGGGTCAGGCCGCTGGGCCACCACGCCCGCGGTCCGATGTCGATCGTCAGCGCGGGGACCAGGAGCGAGCGCACCACGAGCGTGTCGAGCAGGACGCCGAAGGCCACGATGAACGCGATCTGCACGAGGAAGGCCAGCGGGATGACCATCAGCGCCGCGAACGTGGCGGCGAGCACCACACCGGCCGAGGTGATCACACCTCCGGTCGTGGTCAGCCCACGCAGCACGCCCTGCCGGGTGCCGTGCACGAGCGCCTCCTCCCGTACCCGCGACATCAGGAAGATGTTGTAGTCGACGCCGAGGGCGACCAGGAACACGAACCCGTACAGCGGTACCGACGCGTCCGTGCCGCTGAACCCGAGGAGATGCTCGAAGACGAGCGCCGAAACCCCCAGCGTGGCGAGGAAGTTGAGCGCGACGGTCGCGACCAGCAGGACGGGTACGAGCAGTGAGCGCAGGAGCAGGACGAGGATCAGCAGGATGATGCCGAGGACGACGGGTACGATCACCGTACGGTCGCGGGCGGCGGTCTGCTGGGTGTCCAACTGCTGGGCGGTGAAACCTCCGACCAGCGCGTGGGCCCCGGACACCGCGTGCACCTTCGCCCGCAGCCGCTCGACGGTCTGCTTGGCGGCGTCGCCGTCCGCCGCCGCCTTCAAGGTGGCGTCGATGCGTACCCGCCCGTCGACGACCTTCGGGTCACCGGCGCCGGGCCGGCCCGCCGCGGAGACCGCCCCGGCCGACGCCACGCCCTCGGTGTCCTTCGCGGCGGCCGTCACCTCGGCGGCACGGCCCGCGTCGGCGATGATGACGGCCGGGTTGCCGGAACCGCCCGGGAAGTGCTCGCCGAGCGTCCTCTGGGCGGCGACGGAGGGCGCGTCGTTCACGAAGATCTCGTCGAGCGGCACGCCCTTGGCGGTCAGCGTGGGGGAGAAGGCCGCGAAGACGGCGAGGACGAGCGCGGTGACCACCCAGGTCCGACGCGGCCTTGCGTCGACCCGGGCGGCGACGCGGCGCCACACCCCGTGCCCTTCGACGGAGCCGTCCGACGCCTTGGGCTTGGAGGGCCAGTAGGCGGTCCGGCCCAGAAGGGCCAGTACGGCGGGCAGGAAGGTGAGGGTGCAGAGCACGGCGCACACGATGCCGATGGCGCCGACCGGCCCGAGGGCGCGGTTGTTCGTGAGGTCGCTGGCCAGCAGGGCCAGCAGGGCCAGCGCCACGGTGGCGGCACTTGCGGTGATCGCACCGAACGAGCGGCGCACCGCCGCCGTCGCGGCCGCGACCCGGTCGCCCCGCACGGCGAGTTCCTCGCGGAAGCGGGCCGCCAGCAGCAGCGCGTAGTCGGTGGCGGCGCCGATGACCAGGATGGAGAGGATGCCCTGCACCTGGCCGTCCACCCGGACCACGTCCCGGTCCGCCAGCGCGTAGACGACCGCGCACGCGAGCCCCAGGGCGAACACGGACCCGAGGATGATCACGAACGGCAGCAGGACGCTGCGGTAGACGAGCAGCAGGATCAGCAGCACGGCGCCGAGGGCCACGCCCAGCAACAGCCCGTCGATGCCGGCGAATGCGTCCGACAGATCGGCCTGGCTCGCCGCGGGGCCGGCGATCTGCGCCTCGGTGCCGGGCACGCTGTCGGCCGCGGCCCGCACCTTGTCGAGCACCGCGGGCAGTCTGTCGCCCAGGTCGGGCGCGAGCTGGACGACCGCCTCAAGGGCCTTGCCGTCGTCGGAGACCAGGGCGGGCGACGGCCGGCCGGTGACACCGGTGTCCGAGGCGAGCTCGGCGACGGCCTCGGTGGCGGCTGCCTGCTGGGCCTCGGTCGTGCGGCTCCCGCCGGCCGTCCAGACCACGACGGCGGGCAGCGTCTCGGACTGGTCGAAGGCCTCACGGGCCTTGAGGACCTTGGTGGACTCGGCGCTCTGCGGCAGGAAGGCCGCCTGGTCGTTGGTCGCGACCTCGCCGAGCTTGCCCGCGTAGGGGCCGAGCGTGCCGCCCACGGCCAGCCAGACGAACAGCAGAGCGAGGGGTACGAGCCAGCGGGCCGAACGCGGTGCGGTTCTCATCAGCATCTCAAGCCTTCGGGAAGTAAGTCACTCATCAAGTATCTCAATGATTGAGTGATCCTATACTGAGGACATGAGCGGTTCCGGCGTGCCATCGCCCTCTCTTCCCGGAGACGACCCGGCAGGGTTGCAGTCCTTCGCCGTCCTGTTGCGCCGGATGAACGGCGAGTTCAACCGCATCGCCCAGGAGTTCGCTCAGGCGCAGGGGCTGCACCTCACCGACGTGCAGGCGCTGATCGCGATCCTGGACGCCGACGCCGACGAGGGGCCCATCACGCCCGGCAGGCTGCGCGAGCAGCTCAACCTGACCTCCGGAGCGGTGACCGCCTGCATCGACCGGCTGGAGAAGGCGGGCCACATCCGCCGGGTCCGCGCGGTCGACGACCGTCGCGTGGTCCACCTGCACTACGCGGAGGCGGCCAAGGAGATCGCCAGGGAGTATTTCCAGCCCCTGGCCCGCAGCACGGGAGCGGCGCGCGACCGCTTCACCCCCGAGGAGCTGGCGGTGGTCGTCCGCTTCCTCGCCGAGATGAACCGAGAGCTCGTCCTGCTGCGGCAGGGCTCCGGCTAGCCCATCGTGCCGCGCGCACCGGGCAACCGCACATGCTGCGAAATCGCATCCATTTATGCGATACCGGGCGAATCGTGGGCATGAAGCTACAAGATGAGCTCCCCGTCGACCACCACCTGGCGACCGTCTACCGGTACGGCGCCGGCTTCTGCGGACTGGTCCTGCTCACCTTCGCGGGCCTCGGCTTCGCCGACGCCCTGAGCCCCTTCGCCACGGCGGGTCACACGATCGCGGGCATGACCACCAACGTCGCGCTCAGCGTCATCTCCACGGTGGTGGGTGTGGCGCTCCTCGCGGGAGCCGTGATCGGCGGCAACTTCGCCTCCACCCTCAACATGGTGGTGGGCGCGTTGTTCGTCCTGAGCGGCTTCGCCCACGTCTTCGTGCTGGACAAGCCCGCCAACGTCCTCGGCTTCGGCATGACCAACGTGATCTTCAGCTTTGTGATGGGCCTGGTCATCGCGACGTTCGGCATGTACGGCCGGGTCTCCAGCAAGCTTTCGCACGACAACCCCTACTGGCAGAGCCGGCACCCCCAACAGGCCGAGCGGGAAGGCCGGACGGCCCGTGCGCGGGCGGCAGCCGCCCTCCCGGCCGCGGAGCGCGGGGTGCGGGCGCTGTCCGGCGCGACGGCAGTCGGCGGAACGGGCCGGCGCCGGACGCCGGAGTGACACGCACTCCGCACGGGACGACCACCACCACGGAGCGCGCGGGTGGCCACCGGGATCGGGCACCGGTGGCCACCGTCTCACGCGCGGGGCGCCGCGCCCTCGTCGACGGGCAACGGAACCGGCTCGTCGGGAGGCCGAGGGGTCGCGTCGCCCCTGCCGTCCCCGGCACGCGGGGACTTGCGACGCAGACGGCTCAACGACAGGTGGAGCACCGGTATCAGCACGCACGTGATCACGGCGCTGTGCCACAACAGTGCGTCCAGACGGCCCGCCGCCAGGTACGCGCCCGCCGCGACCGCGGCCAGCGCGCACACCCCGCGGTCCACGATGCTCTCCACCGACAACAGCGTGGCGCGCGGCGCGCCCGCCGGGATGGCGTCGTTGATGAGTTTGCGCTGCACCGGATAGACGAACCCGGTGACGGCGGCGAACGCGCACAGCAGGGCGACCACGGTCCAGGGACCGCCCATGACGAGGCCCGCGAGGACCGCGGCGAGCACCACGCTCAGCAGTGACACCCACGACACCGGTGACAGCCTGCGGCTCAGCCACTGCGGGCGGGCCGAGGCGACCGCCTCGGCGACCGTCATCGCCGCGAGCACACTGCCGTGCGTGCTCTCCCCGATGCCGTGGTCGAGCAGCACCGGCTGGAACAGATTGACCTGGCAGATCCGCGACAGGGTGAAGACCGCCACGCCCTGCACCATCAGCAGGACCAGCAAGGGCGAGGCCCGCAGCACGCCCAGCGCGGCACGCGTGTCGTGCAGGAAGCCCCCGGGTCGCCGTTCGCGCGGAACCGGTACGGAGTCCTCGCCGTGCGGGGCGAGGCGCGGCAGGGCCAGGGCGCAGCCGAGAGACCCGGCGGCACTTGCCGCGCTGAGCACGTACGGCGCCTGCGGAAGCAACAGCATCAGCGGCCCGACGAGCGGCCAGCACAGCACCTTGGCGGCGAGTCCGAGCGCGCGAGCCGTGCCCTCCGCCTTGAGGTAGTGGGCGTCCGCCCCCTCGGCGCGCAGTCCGTCGTACAGGTAGGCGCTCGCCGCGCCCGAGGTGAGTGAACGTCCCGCCGCGATGGCGAGGAAGTGCACGAGGAACCCCGTGTACGACGGAGCCAGCACCGGCGTCAGGTTCGCCGCCGTCATCACCACCGCGCCCGCACGCAGACAGTTGCGGGCGCCGATGCGGTCGGCCACGGCCCCGGTCGGGATCTCGAAGAGGCAGAACGCGACGTAGTAGATGCTCTGGATGCCGAAGATCTGGTCCTCGGAGAGGCCTGCGTCCCGCTGGTAGGCGTAGAAAACGGGCATCCACCACAGCAGGTTGAACAGCAGCTGGAACCCGTTGTTCAGGCGGATGATGCGCCGGGCGGCGGCGGGCAGGGCGGCCTCCGGGGGACGTGCCCACGGCTTCGGCATGCGGCCCCTCACCGGGAGTAGGGGCGGATCTGGACCAGCCGGAACGTCCCGTCGGCGGTCATCAGCCACTCGACGTCCAGCGCGTCGTCCGGGTCCTCCTGGCTGAAATGGGACTGCAACAGCCTCCCTGCCAGGGCGAGTTCGGCCAGTGCTGCCCGGGTGGTCGGCGGGAGGTCCACGCCCGCGGAACCGATGTCGACCGTGCGTCCGCCGCCTTCGACCGTGTTGTAGAGGTACTGCTGCGGCAGGACCGTGCCGTCGACCACCCTTTCCGGCGATCCGGGCGTGCAGTTGAGGTAGACGTTGCGGAAGTCCTCGCGACGCGTCGGGTTGCAGGTCACCAGGACGCCTCCGAGGTCGGCCGGCAGGTACTCCTGGATGATCACGCCCATGTAGGTGTCGTCGAGCGAGATGCCCACCTGGTGACGCAGGCGCACACTGCGGGGCGACAGCAGGGAGGCCCACACCTGGCGGACCGCGTCCATGAGCTGCTCCGTGCCGCGCACGGTGGTCACCGAGTCGTAGATGCCGGCGGCGGAGAATCCTGGCAGGTCCTCCGCGTTGGAGGACGAACGGACCACGAGGCGGCGGCCGTCGGCCAGCAGGCCCGGCACGGCGCCGGTGACCGCCCGTGCCACCTCGTCGGGCATCGGAGTGCCGCGCACCAGATGCTGGAGGTGCAGGCACAGCGGGTCGAGCACGTCGAACGCCTCGAGCTCCAGGGCCATCTTCAGCTTGCCGATGCCCTGTTGAAGGGCGGGCGACGAGGTGAGGAACAGGTGGTGCAGGCGGAACGGCAGAGCGACGCCCTCCGGTGCCCGTACCGTGTCCGCCACCCGTTCCACCGCCGCGGCGCGCAGGCGTTCCGGACTCGCCCACGGCTCCCCGAGACGGGTGGCCAGATGCGTCAGCAGGTCGGCACGCGGCGGACGCGGACGCGCGTAGAAGGTGGTCAGGTCGGCGGTGCGGCTGTCCAGTACGTGGTGCAGCTCCCCCAGGTTGGCGGCCTTGGTGCCGTAACTGTCGCGGTCGGCCCGGCGCAGCCGGTGCAGCGCCAGCACGGGGGCCTCCGCCAGCAGCGGAGTCTCCACGCGGATGCGCTGCTGGTGCCAGGCGGGCTTGTGCAGGACCGGTGGGCCGGCCAGCCGCTCCAGGGTGATCGTGTCCTCGGCGACGCGGTAGCGCACCCACGCGCCGTCCAGGCCGTCCTGTCCCACAAGGGTGTCGAGGTCGCGGACGATGGCGTTCGGGATGCGCCAGCCCGAGGCCAGGACATTGGTGTGCGACAGCGGGGTGATGGGCGCCGTGTTGATGAATCCGGCGACGCGGGGTATGTCGTCGGGCAGGCACGCCATGGCGACGATGTCGGACCAGCCGAGCTCCGCGGCGGCGGCCTCGTACTCCTTCGTGGTGCGGAAGTGGCGCAGGCGCCCCTCGGCCTCGCCCGGGTTGAGGCAGGTGCGCGTGCGATGGCCGAACAGTTCGTGGCTGAGGATGCGCGGCACGACGGCCTCGCTCACCGACGCCAGTTCGTGCTCCTGGCCGTGGTTGGCGGGCTTCAGCAGCACGGGAAGCCGTCCGTCGACCCGGCCGCGCACATAGCGGTAGAACTCCTCCAGCAGCGCACCGTGCATGGTGTCCGCCTCGGTCGTCTCCAGCACCAGGAAGGGGCGTTCGGGGTCTTCGGCCCGTTCGTCGGTGTGCAGCGACAGCACGCCGAGGAGGAAGCGGCGCTCCGGGTCCATGTAGACGGAGGTGTTGAACGCGTCTAGGTCCGCGTCGAGTTCGTCGAGCGTCAGGCCGAGGATCCGGGTCGCGATGTAGTTGACGTGGAAGGGGTGCACCCGGGTGTCGAGCAGATGCCAGGTGTGCTCGGTACGGTCCACCACGACCTTCAGGTACGGGTGTCCGGCCAGCGTCCCGGACAGGGCCCGGAACAGCGGCAGCGACAGGTTGGCGCCGACGACCGTGCGGTCCCCTGAAGCCCCGGGCGTCTCGGCGTCGTCCAGTGCGAGGGTCATGCCGTGACCCCCTCGGTGGCGTCGGCGGGCAGGATGTGCGGCAGCGCGTCCACGAGGGCGGTGAAGTCCCGGACGACGGCCTGCGGGACCTCGGCCGACAACAGGCAGAGTCCGGCCATGGTGTTGGCCCCGGCGGCGGGGTCGTAGACCGGCACGGTGGTGCCGTCCGGCAGGGAGCTCTCGGCGACGACGGACAGCGTGCTGCCGGAGCCGAGCGGCGCGGAACGGACGACCGCGGCCGCGTCCCACACATGCCGGCGTCCCCAGGGTTCGCCGTCGCCGTCGACCGCGAGCACCACCAGGGATCCGGCGGCGCCCTCGGCGTCGGCGGGTGACAGTGCCCGCGCGGGCCAGGCGGGCTCCCTGTCGAGCAGTTGGTCGGTGAACATGCCGACCAGGTCGAGCCCGAAGACCTCCTCGATCTGCGGCACGGTCATCGCTCCGCCGAAGCGCGCGGCCGTCTCGATGACCCACATGCGGCCGTCCGCCCCCAGCTTGATCTCGGTGTGGGTGCCGCAGTTCTCCAGCCCCAGGGCCTCCACGGCGCCGCGGGCGAGGGCGACGACGCGCTCCTGGGCCTCGGCGCCGAGATCGGCAGGCGTGATGCCGGCGCGCTCGGTGAACGGCGCGACCGTCGGCATCCGGCCGCTCAGACAGACCGGCCGGAAGACACCGTCGACGACGACACCCTCGACGCTGACGTAGTCGCCCCATCCGGCGCCGTCGAACCACTCCTCGGCACACCCGGTGACGATCTCCTCGACGATGAAGTCCTCGCCGGCACCGGCCACATGAAGCTCCGCGAACCCGAGCGTGGCCGACTGCGCCATGACCGCGCGCGAGCGCTGCCACGCCTCCTGGACACCGGCGGGCGTCGTGATGATCTGGTGCGCCGTCGAGCCGGCGCTCCAGGCCGCCTTGAGGAGCAGCGGATACGACAGCTCGCGGGCGGCCGCGTCGAGTTCGGCGGCCGTGCGCACGGCGCGGAACCGGGGTTGCGGCACGCCGTGGCGCTCCCAGACGGCACGCATCAGGCGCTTGTCCCGGGCCAGTTCCGCGGCGGCGCCGGCGCCCTTCAGGCCGAGGCGCCGAGCCGCCTCGGCGACCGCGACCACCGCGTACTCGGAGAAGGTGACGACGGCGTCCGCGCCCACCTCGCGGGCACGGTCCGCGATGAGGTCCACCAGGTCGCCCCGGTCGGCGTCCGCGCGGGTGACGACCGAGGCGCACATCTGCCCGGCGTCGACCCCGACGGTGACGGGCAGTTCGCTGAGTGCCAGCAGGTGCACCGTGGACCGCGCGGCCACCCGCGTCAGGGCGTAGCCCACCGGAGGGCCGCCCTTGGCGTGCACGTACAGCACCTTGCTCACGAATACCCAACTCCTCTGCTTCCGGGGAACCGGCGCGGGGCGCGCCGTCCGCCGGCACGGCGGCCGTGGGTGCACCCGCGCCGCTACGACGACCGCTGTCCCGCGGTCCGTGTGCGCTCCTTCAAGCGAAGCAGCCCGTGTGCGCGTCCTGGGCCGCGGAGAGCGCGAACCCCTCAGGCAAATGCCGTACTCGTGACGGCGGTTGGCGGCCTGTGAAGGTTCCGTGATGCGTTAGTGCCCGTTCCGGGTGGAGGGGTGCGCCGCCGAGCCGTCCGCGCCCGCCGGGCATGCTTGACATGCACACGGGATACGCATGTGGTGTCACTCAAAGTAATGTGATCGAACGTTGAAGGAGTTGGGCCGTGGACGAGGCCGATTTCAAGTCGCTTCTCGCGCCCCTGCCAGTGTCCTGGTGGGAGGCCGACGGTGGACTGAGAGTGGTCGACAGCGGTGGCGGCGCGTTCGAGGACGAGCGCACCGCGCACCGTTTCCTGGAGGCCCTCTCGGCGGAACTCGGCGACCCGGCCCGACCATCGGGCGACGGCCCGTACCAGGCCTGCTTCGAAGGCCGGACCTTCGACGTGAACTGGCCCGACTGCCGGGGCGGCGCGCGTCGGCGCGTCAGCAGGGGAGTGGCCGTCGAAGTGGGCGGCCGGTCCGACGAGCCGGATCCGTACGCCTCGTTCGCCGACCTCACGCCCGCCGCGGCGTTCGTCCGCGACGCCACGGGCCGTCACCTGTGGGTCAATCACGCCTACGCCCACCTGTACGGCACCACGCGCGACGCCATGATCGGCCGTCACCTCGCCGACGTCGACCAACCCGACGACGCCGCCCGCTTCTTCGGCTTCGACCAGGACGTCCTGACCGGCGGCAAGCCCGTACGGCACACCCTGACCTATCGGCGGCCCGACGGCTCCTCCGGGCAGGCCGCGGGCCACCGCTTCCCCGTCCGCTGGGGCGAACGCCGCTGTGTGGCGGGGATCTACGTCGACATCACCGACTACACCCAGACCCTGGAACAACGGCGACGGGCGGAGGAGGACCTGCGGGCACTGCGGGACCACAGCGGACTGGCGTGCGTCCGGATGTCCGCCGACGGGCGGGTGGGTGAAGCGAGCGCCGCCATGGCCGAGTTACTGGGCGTTCGCCTCTCCGAACTGATCGGTCGGTCCGCAGACCGTCTACTGGCGGACACCCCGGAGCGGGCCGCACTGCACCGCATCTGGAGTGACCTGGTCGACGGCCGGCGGCGCAGCGCACGCGTCTGCGCCGTCCTCGTCGACGGAGACGGCTTCCTGCGCAGAGCCCGCGTGCACCTCACCACGGTCCGCCACGCCGCCGAACGCACGCCCGGCGTGTGGGCCGTCGTCACGCATCTCGGGCTGCGGTACGAGGAGCACGCGTCGCTCACGGCCGCCCAGGTGCGGATACTCGCCCTGCTGGCCGCCGGGCGGAGCAACGCCGACATCGCGGGGGCGCTCCACCTGTCACGGCAGACCGTGGACTACCACCTCAGCAGGCTGCGCGAGTTGCTGGGCGCCGCGACCCGTCCGGCGCTGGTCGCCCGCGCCTATGTCCTCGGCATCCTCTCCCCGCAGGCCTGGCCGCCCCGCTCCGCCACGGCGCCCCATCCGCTCAGCCCGGCCTGAGGGGCGACCCTGCGCACCCGCTTCCGGGGCGGCCGGGGAGCGCGCCGCCTAGGCGGCGCGGCCGGCCTTGAGGAGCGCCGTCGTGTCGACGGTGCGCCGGGCCTGGTGACGGGCCGCTTGCAGGGCCACGTCGCCGGGCAGGCCGTCGGCCGCCACGTGGGAGGTGCCGTACGGGTTGCCCGACTGGAACTGAATGGGATCGGTGTAGCCGGGAGGAACGATGATGCCGCCCCAGTGGTAGAAGGTGTTCGCCAGCGCCAGAAGGGTCGACTCCTGTCCGCCGTGGGCCGTGTTGCTCGCGGTGAAGGCCGAGTACACCTTGTCGGTGAGCTTGCCCGCGAACCACAAGGGGCCGGTGGTGTCGATGAACGCCCTGAGCTGACTCGAGGGGTTGCCGAAGCGGGCGGGAGTGCCGAACAGGACGGCGTCGGCCCAGATCAAGTCGTCGTGCCCGGCCTCGGCGACGTCGGCCGTGTCCTGCGCGTGCCGGCCCCAGGCCGGGTTGGCGGCGATCGCCTCCGGCGGGGCCGTCTCGGCGACCTTGCGCAGCCGCACCCGGGCGCCGGCCTTCTCGGCGCCCTCGGCCGCGGCCTGCGCCAGCGCGTGCACGCTGCCGGTCGAGCTGTAGTAGATCACTGCGACGTTCACGGGTTCCATGGACGGGTACTTCCTTCGCTGGTTCCATCGACGGCCTCGGGCGGGATCCACACGGGGGTGCCCGGGTGAGGTCCGCCCCGAGGGCGACCTCCAGCAGACCGACGACACAGCCCCTCGGAATGTGAGGCCCCGGTGCCGAAGACGGCCCCGGGCCCGCGGCCGGCCCGGTGGCCGCCCCGTCGGGTCAGCTCGTCACGACGCCGTGCAGGAGCAACCCGATGAGTCGGGTCGCCAGGTCGCGCTGCTCCTCGCCGGCGGCGATGAGTGTGATCCCGCCGAGGGCCATGAGGACGTCCCGGGCGTCGACCTCCGGCCGCACCACCGACTGTTCCCTGGCCGGGGTGAGCAGGTGGTCGACGGCCTCGGCGAGAAGGGCGCGGGTCTGCAGCTTCTCGTTGTCGTCGGTCAGCACCACGCGCAGTGCGTCGGCCATGCCCTGCTTGGCGGACATGAAGTCGATGAAGCGCTCCATCCAGGTTCGCAGCGCGTCCGAGGGCGGCCGGGTGGCCGCCAGTTCCGGTGCCGCCTCGCACAGGCGCTGCACCTCGTGCCGGTAGACGGCCTCGATCAGCAGTTCCTTGGAGGGGAAGCGGCGGTAGAGCGTGCCTACGCCGACTCCGGCCCGGCGGGCGATGTCCTTGACCGAGGCGCCCGCTCCCTCGCGCGCGAAGGCGGCCGCGGCCGCCTCCAGCAGCCGGTCCTCGTTGCGTCGCGCGTCGGCGCGCAGGGCCCTGCCCGGGCTTGCCGCGTCCCCCTCGTTGCCGGTCAATTCCGACTCCCTTCTCGACCTCGCTTGCAAGCGGAACCGGTTCCGCTTAGTGTCGAGAGCGAACCGGAACCAGTTCCGGATAGCAGCGTACGGCGGCCTCGTGCCTCCGTGCCACCGGCCACGCACGCGCCGGCCGCTTCCCTCGCCCTCATGGAGAACGTCATGACCGACCAGCTCGTCACCACCCCGTTCGGAGCGGAGACGACCGCCGCCGAAGTGCTCGCCGGCGTCGATCTCACCGGCCTGCGTGCCGTCGTCACCGGGGGAGCCTCCGGCATCGGACGCGAGACCGCGCGCGCCCTGGCCGCCGCCGGCGCCGAGGTCACCATCGGCGTCCGTGACCTGGTCGCGGGCGTACAGGCGGCGGAGGAGATCGCCCCGGCCGACGGCTCGGGTGCGGTACACGCCGCGACGCTCGACCTCGCCGACCCGGCCTCGGTGCGCGCCTTCGCGGAAGCCTGGCGCGGGCCCCTGCACATCCTGGTCCTCAACGCCGGAGTGATGGCCCCGCCGCTCCAGCGGACGAAGGAGGGCTGGGAGCTCCAGTTCGCCACCAATCACCTCGGCCACTTCGCCCTCGCCACCGGCCTGCACGGCGCCCTGGCGGCAGCACGCGGGGCCCGCGTGGTCGTGGTCAGCTCGGTCGGCCACGTGAACGGCGACGTGCTCTTCGACGACATCAACTTCGAGCAGCACCCCTACGACCCTTGGGCGGCCTACAGCCAGTCCAAGACCGCCAACGTCCTGTTCGCCGTCGAGGCGAGCCGTCGCTGGGCGTCCGACCTGATCACCGTCAACGCCCTCAACCCCGGCCGCATCACCACCACCCGGCTCGGCCGCCACATCGGGGACATCTCCAACAGCCCGAGCTCGTTCGAGGCCACCAGCACCGACGTCTCCTGGAAGAACATCGAGCAGGGCGCCGCGACCTCGGTACTGCTCGCCGCCTCACCGCTGACCGGGCGGGTGACCGGGCGCTACTTCGAGGACTGCAACGAGGCCGGACCGCATCGGCCCGGAGTGCGCCGCGGAGTCGCCGCACATGCCCTGGATCCCCGGAGCGCGGCCCGGCTGTGGCAGATCTCCGTCGCGATGCTCGCCACCGCCACGGAGGTCTGACGCCGCCCGACCCGACCCGTGAGGGGTCGTCGTCCCGTCACCGGATGCGGACCACGGCGCCCCGGCTCGCGGTGCTCCACCTGGATCACTGCGTACCCCGGCGCGGAGTTCTCCGCCTCTGGCACATCACAAAACGGGCACACCGGCCCCCTCCAAGATCCGGTCGTCGCATGATGCCTCTCAGTACACATGTCCTGGGGGGATCGTGAACATCCGCAGAGCCGCCTGCGCCACCTTGCTCATCGCAGCGACGACCACCGCCTGTACCGGCACCGCAAGCGATGACGAGCAGCAGCCGACGACGGCCGCAAGGGCCGGTGGCACGCCCGCGGCGTCCGCCACCGCCAAGGGCTCCGCCCTGAAACTCGGGTCGGGCCACCACTGGTCCGACACCGATCTCGACGGCAGCCGCATCAGCGGCACCACCACCGTCGTCGGCTACACCCAGCCCGCCGAGGGTGTTCACCTCGGCGACGAGGTCTCCCACTTTCCGCACCCCGTGTGGGCCGTGCTCGACGTCAAGGTCTGCGCCGACGAGGACAGCACGAACGTCCTGGTCGCCCAGCAGCCGTGGCAGCTCGGTTTCCCCGACGGCACCCGCGTCGCCGCGCCCTTGATCAGCGGAGCGGGAGTGCCCGAGCCGGAATACCCGGTCGACGGCGACCTCGTGAGACCCGGTACATGTCTCCGCGGCAAGATCACGTTCAGCGTGGCGAAGGGAACCCGGCCCGACCTGATCATCTACGGCCCCGAGGGCCGCGATCCGGTTCAGTGGGCGGTGCCCGAGCCCCGGAAGTGACGGGCGGCTTGCTCTCGGCCGGGTCGGCGCCCCACACCGACGCACGTCGCACAGCCGACGCCCGCCGGCACCGGGTCCGACCCGGTGCCGGCGGGCGGCCGTCACCCAAGAGCTACTGCCCCGGGTGCAGAATCACCTTGGTGTAGCCCTCTATGCGCTTGTCGAACTTGTCGTACGCCGTGGGTGCCTGGTCCAGCGGCATCTCGTGCGAGACGACGAAGCTCGGCCGCGCGCGCCCCGAGATGATGAGGTCGCGCAGCTGCCGGTTGTAGCGCTTCACGTTGCACTGCCCGGTGCCCAGACGCAGCCCCTTCTCGAAGAGCTTGCCGACCGCGACCATGAGGCGGCCGCGCTTGGACTGCTCGTCCGGCGCGCCCGGGTCGGACGGCACGTAGAGCCCGGGTATGCCGAGCGCTCCGGTCGGCCGGACGGTCTCGATGATCGAGTTCAGGACGGCCGCGGGCTCCTCGCGGGTCTCGTCCGCGCCCTCGGGCCTCGCCATGGCCTGATAACCGACCGCATCGATGCCCTTGTCCGTGCCTTCACCGTTGGTGTGCTCCTTGATCTGCTCCACCGGGTTGCCCTCGGCGAAGTTGATCGGGATCGCGCCGATCTCCTCGGCCTTCTGGAGCCTTTCGAGGACACGGTCGACGACGAACACCTTCGACGCGCCCCGCAGCATGGCCGAGTAGGCGGCCATGAGACCGACGGGCCCGCCGCCGTACACCACGACGCTCTCGCCCGGAGAGACCTGGGCGAGCTCGTTGCCGTGGTAGCCGGTCGGGAAGATGTCCGCGAGGAGAATGAAATCTTTTTCATTCTCGGTGCCTTCCGGCAGCTTCAGGCAGTTGAAGTCGGCGTACGGTACGCGCACGTATTCCGCCTGACCTCCGGGCCACGGCCCCATGGCCACATATCCGTACGCGCCACCGGCGAAGCCCGGATTCACGGTGAGGCAGAATCCGGTGTAATCGGCCACACAGTTCTTGCAGAAACCGCAGGCCACATTGAAAGGCATGACCACACGGTCGCCCTTCTTCAGGGACGTGACGCCGTCGCCGAGCTCCTCGACGATTCCCATGTTCTCGTGACCGAAGACGATGCCCGGTTCGGCGGCGGTGCGACCCTCGTACATGTGCAGGTCAGAGCCGCATATCGCGGTGGATGTCACTCGTACGATGACCTCGTTCGGGTGCTGGATCCGAGGCTTCTCGACCTCTTCCACCGCTACTTCGAACGGTCCCTTGTAGACGACAGCCTTCATGCCGACACCTCCAATAAACGATGCGTGCTCGCTGCTGGAGGCAAACGGCCGTCAACCGAACGTAGCTCTGTGCGAACGGGCCGTAGAAACTCTCGCGGCCGTTCGCCTCGCGTGACCCAACTCTCATGCTCCCCCTATAGGGAGGATGAGACAAGCCAGCTATCTTCGAGAGGAAGGAAGTGCCGATTTCAACCTCGCGCCGAACCTCGGGCCGAATGGGAGGACGAGAGAAGTGACTCAGCGATTCGGGACCCTGCTCGTCACCGTGCCCGGCCTGTCGGGCACCACATACCCGCCGGGGACGCCCGTGGCCATCACCGGCCGCGGCTCGTCCGTCGACGCCTTCGTCGGCGGCGACTGGCTTCCGCTGGCCTGGTGGGAGTTCGCCGAGGGCCGCGAGGACATCGTCGACCGCTGACGGCGGCCCCTCCGAGGTGGTCGAAGTGGCGGAGTCCGTCCGGGATTTCGCCGCCGCGCCGCCTGACTCACATGAGCTGCCGCGTGTCCGACACGAGCTGACGCCGTGACCCGGCGCCCCTCCGACTGCCTTGTCCGGCGCCGGAGTTGAACCTTGCATGCGGCCGGATCGCTCGGCGGCCGCACGGCACCGACGACGCGTCGGTCGCCGCCGCGCACGAAGGCGTGGTCGACGTCCTGATCAACAACGCCGGCGTCCACGGTCCGCACGGCGATCCCGGCGAATCGACCGGCGCGGACGCGTGGGCGTCTTCGACGTCAACGTCTTCGGCGTGATCCCGGACGACCACCGCCTTCCTCCCGCTGCTGCGCCGGTCCTCGGACCCGGTCGTCGTCGACGTCAGCAGCGGCAGGGGATCGCTCGCCCTCACCCACGACCCGTCGCGCGCCGAGTCCTCCACCCGGCAGGCCCCGAAGCACGCGCGCGGGGTCCCGGGGCCACCGCTCACAGCCGCCAGCCGGCCACGATCCCGGCCGGCGCCCGGTCGCGGGCGCGCTCATCGCATGGGGCCGACGAAACGGGGGACTCGGACCCTGCGGGATCGGCGATCGGACCGCCGGCCCACTGAGAGGTGCACGGGGTTCATGGAGAAGTCATCGTTGTCGGAACATGAGCGTCGCGTACTCGCACGGCTGGAACGGCTGCTGCGGCAGGACGAGGCGATCGACCTGGGGATGCGCCGACTCGCCGTCGGCCGGAGGCACGCGCTGCGGGGGATCGGCTCGGGCCGCAGTCTGGGCCTGCTCTGCCTCCTGTCGCTGTCCCTCATGATCACGGGCATCGCGACATCCCAGACGCTGGTCACCGTGGCGTTCGCCGCGGTGTGGGCCGTCACCCTGCTGCTGGCGGCGACGTGGCTGTTCGCCTCGTCCCGTCGACGCAGCCTGTGACCGTGCAGGCGACGCACTCCGTGACCGGACAGGCGACGCACTCCGTGACCGGACGGGCGGCAGCCTGTGCAGGACGACCGGGCGATCCCTGCCTCACGAACTCTCCGGACGCACGATGACGACCGGGCATGTGGCGTGCTGCGCGACGTGCTGGCTCACCGATCCCAGCAGGGCACGCGTGAACCCGCCCCGGCCCCGGCTGCCGACCACCAGCATCTCTGCCCCTTCGGCGGCGCGCAGCAGTACGTCGGCCGCGTTGCCGCGGACCAGCAGCGCCCGGACCGAGGCGGCCGCGTCCGCGCCGAGGGCGTCCCGCAGCTCCCCGGTGAGTTGCTCACGGGCCTCCGCCTCGTCGAAGTCCGTGTCGACGACCGGTGCCGACCAGTTGTACATCCCCGAGAGCTCCCACGCGGCGACCGCGTCCACGGCCCCGCCGACGAGACCGGCATAGCGCACCGCCCAGCGCAGCGCCGCGTGCGACGACGGTGATCCGTCCACGCCGACCACGATCCGCGGCCCCGAGACTTCCCCGCTCATGCGTTCCACCTCTCACGTCCCCCTGACACCACGAATCGTCGGCCCACCCCCTCTCACGCTGCGTGACTCCGGTCGACGGCGCCACAGAAGGGCGTCCGACAGAGCAGGATCCACCCGGCTTCAGGGACGCGGTGCCTACCATCGGAGGGAGGAACCATGGCGCACGTACTCGGATGGAGCTGAGTACCAGCGCTCTGGTCGGTGCAGGGGTGGGCCGGAAGGCTGGGGTCATGCGCGAAGGACTGATGAAACCCCTCAACCACCTGATACCCGTCGTCGTGTCGGCCGGGGTGACGCTGGCCCTGTGGGCCGCATGGCTGGGCTGGGACCAGCACCGGGACGTGGGACCCGACGGGAGCACGACCGGCCCGTACGAGGCGTGGCAGGTGATCGGACTGGTGCTGACCCTGCTGGCACCGGTCTACTGGGCCGCGTCCCGGGGCCATGTCGCGGCCGCGGTGCTCGGCACGACGATCGGTCTGACCGTTGCCGCCTACGTCGACTGGTCGGACGACTCCAGCGGCCTGTTCATGGTCGGCGTCGGCATGGTCATGGTGGGGAGCCTCGTGGTCACCGCGCTGGTCGCCTCCCTGATCGCTTCCTTCAGGCACGACGGTCGGAGCGCCGGAGCCTGAGGTCCGCAGTGCCCGCTTCGGCGACTGCCCGGCCGGTCCGGTCCGGTGCGGTCTGCGCCGAGGCGGGTGCTGAAGCCGTCGTCCGGCAGCTCGGGTGGTGACCGGCCGGAGTCCCTTCCGCGGTCGCTCGACATCGTGCGCGCGCACCCCGCCGGACACGCGAGCGATGTCGCTCGCCGACTCGACCGGGCGGCGCGAAGGCCCGACGTGGCCGCGGCAGTCGCTCGATATGTGCTCCGGGTCCCTCACATCAGGACATGATCGACAGGGCGGCCCCGACCCGACCATAGGGTCCGGATCATGAATTCCTCCTCGTCCGCCCGCCTTTCGCCGCCGACGGTGAACAGAACGACGCGTCCGGCATTCGGCCCCAGTTGGTTCGCGGCGGTGATGGGCACCGGCATCGTCGCCAACGCGGCGGTCACCCTCCCGCGGGGCTTCCACGGCCTGCGGACCGCGGCCACGGTGGTCTGGCTGGGCGCCGCGCTGCTGCTGATCCTGCTGACCCTGCGCTACCTCGGTCAGCGGGCGCTGCGGGTGCATGCCGCCGATCCCGTGACGGCCCAGTTCTTCGGTGCACCGCCGATGGCGCTCCTCACCGTGGGTGCAGGGACGCTGCTGCTGGGCCCTCCGCTGATCGGGGCCGGCGCGGCACTGGCCGTGGACTGGGTGTTGTGGTCGCTCGGTACCGTGCTCGGTCTTGTCACAGCCTGCACCGTGCCCTACCTGATGATCACCCGGCACCGCTTCGCGCCCGACGCGGCGTTCGGCGGCTGGCTGATGCCGGTGGTGCCACCGATGGTCTCCGCCGCGACCGGCGCGCTGCTCGTTCCCCACGCACCGGCCGGACAGCCGCGCCTCGCCCTGCTGTTGGGCTGTTACGCGATGCTCGGGCTCGGCTTCGTCGCGGCGCTGCTGGTGCTGGCCATGATCTACGGCCGCCTGGTGCACCACGAGGTGCCCACGGGAGCGGTGGTGCCCACGGTGTGGATCGGCCTGGGCGCGCTGGGCCAGTCGGTGACGGCGCTCGGCGCGCTGGCCGCGGTGGCTCCCAGCGCGCTGCACGCGCCCTACGCGCGCGGCGCCGGGGTCTTCGCCCTGCTGGGCGGAGTGGCCGTGTGGGGCTTCGCCATGCTGTGGCTGGCACTCGCCACAGGGCTGACCGCACGCACGATCCGGGGCGGGCTGCCCTTCGCGCCCACTTGGTGGTCGTTCATCTTTCCGCTCGGCGCCTGTGTGACGGCCACCAGTACCCTCGCGGGGCGCACGGGTTCGCAGCTGTTCGTCTCGCCGGCCGTCGCGCTCTATGCGCTGCTCGTCGCCGCCTGGGGAGTCGTCGTGGTCCGCTCCCTCCGTCACGCCGTCACGCACATGGGCCGCCGGCCCGCCTAGCGCGGGACCGATCCACCGCCGGCTTGGGCCAGTTCGTCGATGCCGTGGGTTGCGTATGTCGCGGACGTATCGAAAATCTCATACGCCACCGCAACGGCCCTCCGTCTCCAATGGGGGCGTGAACAATGACGCATCCCCACCGGCACCGCCCCGCCGCACGCGCAGGATCGTGCTCCTGAGTCTGGCGCTCCTGGGCTCGGCGAGCGCCGTGTTCGTCGTGCGGCGGCCGCTCATGATGTCCGCTCCGATGTGCGGGGCCGGGCGGTGGCACGGCTGCTTCGACACGTTCAACGGTGTGGTGCTCATGACGCTGGTGGCGTTGCCGCCGGCGGCGCTGGTGGTGTGGGCTCTGGCGCGTCGTCGGCGTGCCCGCGGCGTCGCATCGGAGTGGGCGTGGCGCGCGTCCTTGGCCGAGGTGGGCATGATCCACGGGACGGTGCCGCTCGTATGGCTGACGATGATGCCGGGCGGCGCGGCCGGCACCGCCCCCGCCCGGGTGAGCCTGGTCCCGCTGCGGGACCTGATCACGATGGGGCCGCTCGGGATCGCCGGCAACCTGCTGATCTTCGCTGCGTTGGGGTTCTTCACCCCGATGCGGTTCGCGGCGCTCGCGTCCGTGCCGCGGCTCCTGGCGCTCGGGGCGGGCTGCTCGGTCCTGGTCGAAACCGCTCAGTACGTCCTGCGCCTCGACCGGGTGTCCTCCGTGGACGACGTACTGGTCAACGCCGCCGGTGCCCTGCTGGCCGCGCTGGCCTCGCGCCGCTGGTGGCGCACCACGACCAAAGCGCCCGCGGACCGGCCTCGTCCCGTGCCGGCGCCGGCACGCTGAGCGGCGTGTCCGGTGTGCACACGACCCTCGCATACGTCGGCGATATGCGGTGCTGCCTAGTCTTCGGACATGCGCGTACTGATCGTGGAGGACGAGCCCTACCTGGCCGAAGCCGTCCGTGACGGTCTGCGGCTGGAGGCGATCGCCGCCGACATCGCCGGCGACGGCGACTCCGCCCTGGAACTGCTCGGCGTCAACTCCTACGACCTCGCGGTCCTCGACCGTGACATCCCCGGCCCCTCCGGCGACGAGGTCGCCCGGCGCATCGTCGCCTCCGGCAGCGGCATCCCGATCCTCATGCTCACCGCCGCCGACCGGATCGACGACAAGGCTTCCGGGTTCCAACTCGGCGCCGACGACTACCTCACCAAACCGTTCGACCTCCGAGAGCTCGTCATGCGGCTACGGGCACTCGACCGCAGACGCGCGCACGCCCGGCCCCCGGTCCGCGAGATCGCGGGCCTCCGGCTCGACCCCTTCCGCCGGGAGGTCTTCCGCGACGGACGCTACATCGCGCTCACCCGCAAACAGTTCGCCGTGCTGGAAGTCCTCGTCGCCGCAGAGGGCGGGGTCGTCAGTGCCGAAGAGCTGCTGGAACGCGCCTGGGACGAGAACGCCGACCCGCTCACCAACGCCGTACGCATCACCGTCTCCGCACTGCGCAAGCGGCTCGGCGAACCATGGATCATCGCCACGGTGCCGGGTGTCGGCTACCGCATCGACACCCGCCCCGACGGCGCCCGCCCGGGCAGCACGCATGCCTAGACGCCCAGGGCTCAGCGTCCGACTGAAACTCACCCTCAGCTACGCCGGGTTCCTCGCCGTCGCCGGCGCTCTGCTGCTGGCCGTGGTGTGGGTGTTCCTGCTGCGCTACGTACCCGACAACCCCAAGGGCCTTCTCGGGATCTCGCCCAACCGCTACCTCCTTGTCCGCACCTTCGCCCCCGCCGCGGCCCTGGCGATGGCCTTCCTGCTCGTGTTCGGCCTCGTCGGCGGGTGGGTCCTGGCCGGCCGGATGCTCAAACCGCTCACACAGATCACGGATGCGGCACGGACGGCCGGGGGCGGGTCGCTGGCCCACCGGATCCGCATGAAGGGCCGCCAGGACGAATTCCGGGAACTCTCCGACGCGTTCGACACGATGCTCGAACAACTCGAGTCGCACGTGGCCGAGCAGCGGAGGTTCGCCGCGAACGCCTCCCACGAACTGCGCACCCCGCTCGCGATCGCGCGGACGCTCCTCGACGTCGCCCGCAAGGACCCCACGCGGGACCGGGGCGAACTCATCGAACGACTGCACGCCGTCAATACCCGGGCGATCGACCTCACCGAGGCACTCCTGCTGCTCAGCCGCGGCGATCGCGGACACTTCACCCGCGTGAGCGTCGACCTCTCCCTCCTCGCCGAAGAAGCCGCCGAAACGCTGCTTCCTCTCGCCGAACAGCGCCGGATCACGCTCGACGTCACCGGCGGGGCGGCCCGGGCCGGCGGCTCCGCGGAACTCCTGCTGCGGATGGTGACGAACCTCGTCCAGAACGCCATCGTCCACAACCTCCCCTCCGGCGGCACCGTGACGGTCCACACCGAGGCGGACGGCGACACGAGCGTGCTGCGGGTCGAGAACACGGGCACGCGGCTCCCACCGGAACTCGTACCGACCCTCACCGAGCCCTTCCAGCGCGGAACGGAACGCGCACGCACCGACGAGCACGCCGGCGTCGGCCTGGGCCTGGCCATCGTGCGCAGCGTCGTCCGCGCCCACAGCGGGACCCTCGACCTCACACCCCGCCCCGACGGCGGTCTCCTCGTCACGGCCCGGCTCCCCGGCACACCGTAGGCATCGCCCCGAGCGGTGCGCGGACGGGCTCACGTCAGACAGTGATCGTGCCCCTTGCGAAGTGCCGCGAGTCGGGCCATCTGCTCACCCATGCCACGTGTGCCGGCCAGCGGGGTGCGGGCGTGTGGCCATACGGTGCGGACGAGATCGACATGGCGCGCGCCGCCGAGGGCCACGACAGGGTCGACGAGCACGACGGCGCGCAGAGTCGCCTGCTCCAGGAGGACCTGGGCGGTGACGGCGTCCGCGGACCCATGGGGTGTGTCGTACGGCTCGATCACGTCGTCGAGGTCGAGCAGGCCGTGGCGTGCCGAGAGGATCAGGAGGCGGTCGGGCCGCAGGGCGTCAGCGGTCCTGCGGCACGCACGGTGGTAGGAGCCGACGTACATGTCCGCGGCCCGTGCGCGCCGCCCCAGCTTCCGGCTGCCGCACGGAATGACGACCAGTTCTGGACGGAAGAGGTCGAGACGGTCGTTCGCTGTCATGCCTGGTCCTGTCTGTTCGCGGGTGACGTCGAAGGTGTGGGCGGTCCATCCACCGGTGGTGCGGGAAAGCGCCGGGCAGCAGCCTTCCACCCGGAAACCGTCCTGTGGCCGCCATGTCCTGAAGTGGAGCTTTCATGGCATTCCCGGGCATCTCTCCCGGCCCCTGTGAAGCCTTAGCGTCGGAGACGCGACACGAACCGGACGGCTCGAGTCCGCGGCAGATGAGCGGCGGAAGCGAAGCCCCCGTGCACACCGAGTGACCACCGGGACTCCGGCCGTGAACGCCCCAGCTCGTTCTCGAAGAGGAAAGAAGGCGATCCACACCGTGGCATCGCAACCATGCGCTGGTGAGCCAGTGCTGCACGGACCGGAATTCGGTATCAACGAATGGATCGTGGACGAACAGTACGAGCAGTACCTGCGCGATCCCGGATCGGTCGACAGGACTTGGAGGGACTTCTTCTCCTCTCCGCTCCCGGCGGCCCGCCGGGAGCCGCGCGAGGGCGCGACGAACGCGCAGGACAGCGCCGGCAGCACGGCGGCCAAAGCCGTCCGCGTCGCCGCGCTCATCGCTGCCCATCGGGCCCGTGGACACCTGGCGGCCGACACGAACCCGCTCACGGCGGGGCGGGCGGTCGCTCATCCGGAGCTCGACATCGCGGCCTTCGGGCTCCGGGGCGAAGACCTGCCGGAAGAGTTCGTGGTCGACGGATTCGCCGGAGAAGACACCATGACTCTTCGCGAGGTGCTGAGGCTTCTGCAGGATTCCTACTGCCGAACCGTCGGCACCGAGTACATGCACATCCAGAGCTCCCAGGAGCGCCACTGGGTCCAGCAGCGGCTCGAATCGCCCCAGCCCCGGCCGGACGTCGCCGAACAACTGCACATCCTCTACCGACTGGGCGCGGCCGAGTCCTTCGAGACGTTCCTGCAGACCAAGTACGTGGGGCAGAAACGGTATTCGCTGGAGGGCGGCGAGTCGGCCGTCGTGCTGCTCGACGCCCTGCTGCACCGCTCCATCAGGAACGGAGTGAGGGAGGCGGTCATCGGAATGGCCCACCGGGGCCGGCTCAATGTCCTGGCCAACATCGTCGGCAAGCCGTACGCGGAGATCTTCCGTGAGTTCGAGGATGCCGCGGGCATCCGCTCGGCCGCGGGTTCCGGCGATGTGAAGTACCACCTCGGCGCGGAAGGGACCTACCGTGCCCTGGACGGCGGCACGATCGCCGTCTCCCTCCTGGCGAACCCCTCGCACCTGGAGATCGTGGGGCCTGTGGCCCAGGGAGTGGTGCGGGCCAAGCAGGACCGGGCCGCGGACGGGCGCGAATCCTTCCCCGTACTGCCGATCGTCGTCCACGGCGACGCCGCGTTCGCCGGACAGGGCGTGGTGTCCGAGACGCTGAACATGTCACAGCTCCCCGGCTACCGCACCGGCGGAACGGTCCACATCGTCATCAACAATCAGATCGGCTTCACGACCTCGCCCGTCGCGGGGCGTTCGGGCACCTATGCCACCGACGTGGCACGGTCGGTCGGGGCCCCGGTCTTCCACGTCAACGGAGACGACCCCGAGGCCGTGCTCCGGGTCGCACGCCTCGCCTTCGACTTTCGTCAGGCGTTCCACAAGGACGTCGTCGTCGACCTGCTGTGCTACCGGCGTCATGGCCACAGCGAGGTCGACGACCCGTCCATCACGCAACCCGCGATGTACGACCGCATCGACGCCAGGCCTTCGGTGCGCGCGTTGTACGCCGAGGAGTTGCTCCGCCGAGGAGACATCGGGGAGCGGCAGGTGGAAGGCGCGTTGCGGGACTTCCGCGGGCAGCTCGACCGGGCCTTCGCCGAGGCGCGGGCACAGTTGGTGCCGCGCCCACGGAAGCCTGTGGATGCCGCGGACCCCCGGGGCGTGACCGCCTCCCCGGCTGCCCAGGCGACCGCGATCACCGAAGCGACCGCCCGGCACGTCATCACCTCCCAGACAGCTCTGCCGGGAGACTTCAGCGTGCATCCGCGCGTCCTTCCACAGCTCCACAAGCGCGCCGCGATGCTGGAGGCGGACGCGATCGACTGGGCCGCCGCCGAATCGCTGGCGGTCGGTTCCCTGCTGCTGGACGGGATTCCGGTGCGGCTGGCCGGGCAGGATTCCCGCCGCGGCACGTTCGGTCAACGGCACGCCGTGCTCACCGACCGGCGCACCGGGACGGAGTACAGCCCCCTGAACCAACTCGGCGCGCGGGCCGCCGACTTCGCGCCCTACGACTCGATGCTGTCCGAACTGGCGGCGCTGGCCTTCGAGTACGGGTACGCACTGGCGAGACCCGAGGCGCTGGTGCTGTGGGAGGCCCAGTTCGGCGACTTCGCCAACGGGGCCCAGGCGGTCATCGACGAGTACATCTCCGCATCCGAACAGAAGTGGGGGCAGCGCTCCGGGGTCACACTGTTGCTCCCGCACGGCTTGGAAGGGCAAGGACCCGACCACTCCTCCGCCAGGATCGAGCGGTTCCTCCAGCTGTGCGCGCAGGACAACATGACCGTCGCCATGCCCTCCCTGCCCGGCAACTACTTCCACCTGCTCAGGCAACAGGCTCTCGACGAGGGCAGAAGGCCACTGATCGTCTTCACCCCGAAGTCGATGCTGCGGTCGAAGGCGGCCACCTCCAGGCTGACGGAACTCACCAGGGGCGCGTTCCGCCCCGTCCTGCCGGACCGGACGTCGGACCCCGCCGGGATCCGGCGGGTGCTGGTGTGCTCGGGCAAGGTCTTCCACGACCTGGACGCACACCGGCGCGAGTCCGGCCGGCGGGACACCGCGATCGTGCGCCTGGAGCGTCTCTACCCGTTCCCGGAGGAGGAACTCGCCGTGGAACTCGCGCGCTTCCCCGCCCAGGCCGAGGTGCGATGGGTGCAGGAGGAGCCGGAGAACCAAGGGGCGTGGACCTTCGTGTGGCCCCGTGTGCAGCGGTCGACGGGCCGTCCCGTCGACTGCGTCAGCCGACCGCCGGCGGCAGCCCCCGCCGTGGGATCCGCGGGGCGGCACGTCGAAGAACAGAAGGATCTCGTGGTGTCGGCCTTCCGCTGACCGCGCCGACTGCCCCGGGGGCGGGCCGCGCTCACGACGACGTCGTGAGCGCCGCCCGGTCGCGCCGCGCTCACGACGACGTCGTGGCAACCGGACCCTTCGCACCCGCACCGGTCGTCCGGAAGGTGGCCCGGAACGCACCGGGCGTCACACCCAGATGCCGCACGAAGGCCCTGCGGAGCGACTCGGGCGATCCGAAACCGGTGCGTCGCGCCACCACCGGCAACGGGTCGTCGCCCGTCTCCAGCAGCATCTGGGCGGCCTCCAGGCGGACTTGCTCCACGTACCGGGCCGGAGTGGTTCCCACCTCTTCGTGGAAGAGCCGCGTCACGTGCCGGATGCTGATGCCCGCCCTGCGGGCCATGGCTGCCACCGTGTGGTTGGCTCCGGGATTCGTGGCGACGGCGTCCAGCAGTCCGCGGAGCATCTCATGGTGCACGTGCGACACCTGGGAGTGCACACTGAACTGCGACTGGCCGCCCGGGCGTTGCATGAAGACGACCATGTCCTTGGCGACCGAACGGGCGACCTCCGCACCGTAGTGCTCTTCGACGAGCGACAAGGACAGGTCGATACCGGCGCTGACACCCGCCGACGTCAACATCTGTCCGTCCCGCACGAAGATGGCGTCCGGTCGGACCCGCACCGACGGGAATCGAGAAGCCAGTTGCTGTGAATGGCGCCAATGGGTCGCCGCGCGACGGCCGTTCAGAAGTCCGGCCGCGGCGAGCAGGAACGATCCCGTGCACACCGATGCCGTACAGCGGCTCTTCTCGTTCAGTCGCCGGATGACATCCAAGAGGGCGTCGTCCTTGATCAGCGTTTCCCAGTTCGCGCCGCCCGGGATCACCAGGACATCGGACGGCTCACTCACCTCGGTGACGGAGAGGTCGGCGCCGAGGCGTGTTCCCGCTGAGGTGATCACCTCAGCGCCGTCCTCGGAGACGATCCGCACCCGATAGCGCGCCCCGAACTCGTTGGCCGTCGTGAACACTTCGATGGGGCCGGTCACATCGAGCAACCGCACTCCGGGGAAGGCGAGGACGGTCACGGTGAGCGGACTCGTTCCCGGGTTCCTGCGCTTCATCAGATGCCTCCGGGCCGTGCGCGCTTGGGACACTGGACCGACGGGGCGCCGCCGGCAGTGTGCTCGACGGCAGGCCGCGGTCACGTGCCTCAGGAGCGGGGGCGGAACGGCCTTTGAGGAGCCGGTCGGTGTTTCCCTTGGAGGCGAGGGTCAGGCGGTCTCCTGCCCCGGGCCGCTGTTCGTCGGATTTCGGTGTGCCCAGCATGCGCCCAGCCCCGTGCGGAGTCCACGACCGGCTGACTATCAGCTGGGAGGAACGGTCTCCCAGGACCTGCGCGGTACACCATGGCAAGGAGTCCCGCCGGTGCCACGGACGCTCGCCGACCGGAGGTGACCTGCATGAAAGCGCCGATCTGCGAAGAAGTCAACGGTTGACCTCCGAGGGCGCTGCTGCGATCTTAGCAAGCGCTTTCCACTCGTTCGGTTCGGCGTCAAGGGAGACGCATGACGGAGTTTGCCGCACCCACCCGCTCCACCGACGCGTCCGCCCCACGCGGCGGGGACCGTCCGGTGTTCACCGGTCACCACACCCATCTGTGGGGCTTCCTGCTCGCCGGCTGGCTGATCAGCTACGCGGACCGCACGGTCACCGGACCGGTCATCTCGTGGATGATCGAGAACAAGGCCGGTTTCATCGGCGACGCCGCCAACCCGGCGACGCTCGGCGGTCTCATCGGCTCGATGTTCTTCACCGGATACATGCTCACGCAGTACGCGGGAGGCCGCCTCGGCGACCGCTACGGCCATCGCGAGATGCTCGTCGTCTCCCTGCTCTGGGCGGGCCTGCTGACCCTCGTCTCCGGGGTCACCGGCGGACTGATCGGGTTCGTCGTGGCCCGGGTGCTCACCGGTCTCGGCGAGGGCGTCTTCTACTCCAACGACCGCGTTCTCGTCATCGCTCACACGCCGCGGGCACGCCGCACGATCGGTCTCGGCGTCGTCCTGTCGGGCCTGTCGATCGGTCTGACCGTGGGCATCGTCGCCACCCCGCACCTCATCGACTGGGGCGGGGACTGGGGGATGGGCGGCGGCGCCTGGCGCATGCCGCTGTTCGTCTTCGGCGTCGTCTCGCTCCTGGTCGCCGCCGCGACCTGGGCGTACTTCCGGGCGCGCGGCGACCGACCGCTCCGCCTGGGCCCGCCCGCACTGCGCCTGGTCGCCTACTCGGTGCCCGCGGCCGTGGCGATCGTTGCGCTGTTCCTGCTCGCGGACGAGTTCGGCTGGCCGGACTGGCTCACCGCGGTGGGTTCAGGGGTTCTGTTCCTGGCCATGGTGACGCTGGTGATCCGGGGCATCGTGCGCACCGGGCGCTCGGCTCAGCTCCTGGGCCGCGACGTGTGGCTGATCTGCCTCTCCTTCGTCGCGGTGATGTGGAACCTGTGGTTCTTCTCCTTCTGGTCGGTGCAGATCGTCGCGGAGAGTGCGCACAGCAGCCTGGGCGCGGCGGCGCTGACCGCGGCGTTCAACGCCGGCGCGGGCATCCTCGGATTCCCCGTGGGCGGCTGGATCGCCGACCGGCGTGTCCGTGCGGGCAAGGGCCGCAAGCCGCTCGCCGTGATCTGCGCGGCGGTGCACACCGTCCTCGCGGTCGCGTTCGGGGTGAGCCTGCTCGGTGACGGCGAGCCGTCCTTGCTGCTGCTCGGCGCGATCCTGTTCTGCTCCGGGCTCTTCTTCAACGCGCTCCAGCCGATCGTCCACAGCATCCTGGGCGACCTGGCCGCCGAGGAACACCGCGGTTCGCTCTTCGGCCTGTTCAACCTGGTGGCCGAGATCGGTGCGGTGGCGAGCCCGGTCGTCAGCGGTGTCCTGCGTGACGCGACGGGCAGTTGGGCCCCGGGCGTCTTCACGGCGGCGGGCGTGATGGCCGTGTCGGTCGTCCTGTACGGGATGGTGCGCGAGCGCATACCCGGCACGGCGGCGGCCTGACCGCGCGGCGGGGCTGAGGCGATACGGTCGGTCGGCTTCGCCGGGGCGAGGCCGACCGACTCGTACGAGTTCGTGCCGACCCCGCGGGGTGAAGGACGCGACCGCGCCGGCCGTCATGAGGTGCCCGGCGCCCGCGTCTGCCCCGACGCGCCGCCCGAGTGGCCGTGGGTGCCGAGGAATTCGGTCGACAGGCGAGGATGCGGCGCGCTGGGATGGGCTCGACCGCCCGCCGCGCCAGGTGGGCCGACGGCAGGAGCCGCGCTTGGCGACCGACGGAAGAACCGCGGAGTCCGGTCCCGGAATCGCGGAGTCCGGTCCCGGAATCGCGGAGTCCGGTCCCGGAATCGCGGAGTTCCGTCCCCGGATCGATGCCTCGCTGGTCGGACGCCTGGTGGACGCCCAGTTCCCGCAGTGGGCCGAACTGCCTCTGACACTGCTGGACCCGGCCGGTTCGGACCATGTGATCTATCGGATGGGTGAGGACCTGTCCGTCCGGCTGCCGCGTCACGCCGGAGCCATCGGGCAGGCCCTGAAGGAGTCGACGTGGCTGCCCCGGCTCGCCCCGCACCTCCCGCTGGCCGTCCCGGAACCGGTGGCCGTGGGCCGGCCGGCCTTCGGATACCCGTGGCCGTGGGCGGTGTCCCGCTGGCTCGACGGCGAAGTGGCGACCGTCGACGCACTGGCCGATTCGCACGAGGCCGCCGTGGAACTGGCCGGGTTCCTGACCGCCCTTCAGCGGTTCGCGCCCAGGGACATCCCGGCGGGACACGGCGGTCACGACCTCACCGGCGGGTCCCTGGCCGACCGGGACCGCGCGACGCGGGCCGCCGTCGCGCGGGTCGGCGGTGTCTTCGAGACCGACGCCATGACGGCGCTGTGGGACGCGGCGCTCGGCGCCCCAGGGTGGGATCGGCCTCCCGTCTGGTTCCACGGCGACTTCCACACGGGCAATCTGCTGACCGTCGACGGCCGCCTCGGCGCGGTCATCGACTTCGGCGGGCTCGGCAGGGGCGACCCGGCCTGCGACCTGACCATCGCCTTCACTCTGATGTCGGCCACGAGCCGGGCGGTCTTCCGTACCGCGCTCGGCGTGGACGAGGCGACCTGGACCCGGGGCCGCGGCTGGGCCCTGGCGACCGGCCTGAACGCCTACACGTCCTACGCCGCCGTCGATCCCCGGGTCGCCGCGCAGACCATCCGCCAGATCACCGCGGCTCTCGTCGGCTGAGAGAGGAGAGGAACCCAAATGCCCGGTGCCCGGCCGTCCGCCCTGCCGGGAAACGGGCCGCCTAACCTGCCATGAAGCGGCCGTTCGGCTGTTTCACCGCGGTCAGCGTCGCGTAGACCACGACGTTGCTCTGGTAGCCGCTCCTCCTGGCGTATCCGCCGCAGGTGATCACCCTCAGCTCGGGTACCCCTGATCTGCCGTAGACCTTCTTGCTGGGGAACTTCTTCTTCTCGTAGATCTCCACGGCGTCGACGGTGAAGACCGCCGTGCGCCGGTCCGCCCGGCTGATCTCGATCGTGTCGCCCTTGGACAGAGCGCCGAGATCGTAGAAGACGCCCGGGCTGCCATTGCGCAGGTCGACATGCCCCGCGGTCACCGCGGTGCCTGTCGAGCCCGGCGCCGTGCCTCTGCCGTACCAGCCGACCAGGTTGGGGTTCCCGGCGGGCGGGGGCTTGAGTGCCCCCGCCTTGTCGAGGCCCAGCTTCGTCATGGGGGCGTTCACGTCGATGGCGGGGATGCGCAGCCGGACCGGCTTCGCGGGCGGCAGCGGCTGCACGGGCAGGAGCGTCGCCGGAGCAGTACGGCCGGGCATCCCCGCCGAGGGCGTCGAGAAGGCCTGCCCGGCCGAGGGCCGCGGTGGCTCGCTGTCGAACATCGCGCCGATCATCAGGGCGCTGCCCGTCACCACGGCCACGGCGAGATACCTGACAGGGGGGACCGGTGGGACGAACCTGCGGGGGGACGCGCTTGCCATGTGCCGGACTTCCCTCGCGGTTGAGCCGCTCGGCTGCGGCCGGGTGGTGTTCGTCGTCCGGCCTCCGGCGCGCGAAAGGTGCCAGGCCGGTGGAGCGGGGCGTGGCTGTCAGTATCGGTCGCCGTGTGCGCGGCGACGCATCCGCATGAGGCCTCCGGCGGCGGCCGCGGCGAGCAGTGCGCCACCCACGGCGAATTGGGTGTCGGTGTCCTGGGCGTCTCCGAAGCCGGCCTCGACGGCGCCGTCCGGGGCCCGGCCGGCGATCTCGTACGTGTCGGTGAGCTTGGTCCGTGGCGGGCACTTCACGGTGACGGTGTCGGTGTCGGTGTCGAGGTCCTGCCCTTCCGGGATCTGGAACTCGCCCTTGAGTTCGCCCTTGCGGTCGCCCTCGAACATGTGGAACGACCCGCCTGCCTCCGACTCGCCCTTGCCGTAGTCCACGTCCGGGCCGCAGGCCGTGGTGGTGACCGTGACCGTGGAGCCCGGAGAGGCGTCACCCGAGCGGATGTCGAGATCCGAGTCACCGGACGCGAAGGCGGCCGGGCTCTGCAGGGCCAGGATGCCGACGACCACGCCGATGCCGACGCCAACGTGTTTGATGCGCAAGGGAATCCTCCAACGGAGCAGTGGCCGGCCTGTCTGCGCGGCGCCCCTGTACTGCTCCACTCCACCGTCGAGGCAACCGACACTCCGTCAGCTCCGCAACAGGAGGCAGCGGTGGAGTCGTCACCCGGGCAGGCGTAGCGACAGTTCCCGCACGCGCATTCATGCAGGTCGCCGGAGCGGAGACCCGGGCAGGGGGCGGAATCACCGCGAGAGAGCGGATGGGCTAACGACCGGCGCGGTGTCCACACGCCGCGGTCCGGCCGGGCGCGGACAGACACACATGGGTGCGCGGTGGACGACACACCGTCATCACGTCACGTGCGGAGCTCGGTTGACGCCTCGTCGAGTTCGGCCGCGAACTGGGCGCCGGCCAGCAGGGCGAGGTTGGACAGCCACAGCCAGATGAGGAAGACCACGACGCCCGTGAGCGAGCCGTACAGCCTGCTGTAGGCGCTCAGGACGGAGGCGTACAGGGCGAAGCCGGCGGACACGGTGAGCCACAGCGCGGCGGCCAGGATGCCGCCGGGCAGGCTGCGCGTCCGGCGGCGGGCAGGCGCCGGCCCGGTGTGGAAGACGACGACGACCAGGAGCGCGACGAGGCACAGCAGGAGTGGCCAGCGCAGCAGGCCCCACGCCCAGGCGAACGTGGCGTCGAATCCAAGGTAGCGGCCCGCCTGCTCGGCGACAGGACCGGTCATCAGCAGGACGAGGGCGCTGACGACGAGCAGGCCGAGCAGGGCGAGCGCGGTCACCACGATGCGGTGAGCCTTGCGCCAGGGCGAGCGCCGGTCCGCCACCCGGTGCATGCGGTGCAGGGCGCGGCGGCATACCGCGAGGTAACTGGAGGCGGACCACAGGGCGCTCAACGTGCCGGTGCACAGCAGCGTCCATGTGGTCGAGTCGTTCCGCAGCATCCTGGCCAGCACGTCGTGGAGCTCGGTTCCCGACTGGGCCGGAGCGTAGGCGGTGACATGGGCGATGAAGTCCTCTGCCGTGCCCGGACTGATCAGACCGAACGCGATGACCGTGACCAACAGGGCGGGCAGTACGGCCAGGATGGCGTAGTAGGTCAGAGCCGCGGCGTAGTCGGAGATGTCGTCGCGCCACATCGACACCGGGGTGCGCCGCAAGGCGGGCCACCACGAGGCGGGTACCCGGAGGTTTCCGAGGGACTGGGTCAGTGAACGGGTCCTGCCGCCGTTCTCGGCCTGCGGTTCAGCGGACATGTGGCACCCGGTGCGGTCGGTGGCTGAAGCGGACGCGAGTCCGGCCCGTACCGGGACGCTCCGGCGTCCGACCCGTGGGGGCGAAGGGGACCGGGTACGGCAGGGTGATGCGGCGCGCCACCGCCGCCCGGCGTCCGCGCAGCGTGGCCGAGCCCCGGGCCGCCGGGAGGCGGTGGGCGGGCAGTGCCCCGGTGGCGGCTCGGTCGGCGATCCTGCGGCCCGCCCTGTTCGAGACGATGGTGGTGCCTCGTGGTGCGACGGTGGTCATCGGCGGCTCCGGTCGTAGGTGTCCCGTCGGTCCTGTACCCGGGTTCCGGTCGGCGATCGAACCACCGCCACGTGTGGCGGTCGGCCGGTCGGCGCCCGTGACGCCGCTCGTGAGCGTCCTGATGGTCTGCCGCACGTTCTGGGGACGTCGACCTGCGCGGCGCCCGGTGTCGTCTGCGTCGTCATGACCAGGCCCTCTCCGCAAGCTGGTGATCCGTTCTCACTCAGATGGACCCGGCCGGACGGTGCCGGAGGGTGTCCGTGACGCCGATTCCCCGGAATTCTCGGATTCCGCATGCCCTGGTACGTCGACAGCATGTCGATGGCAGTGCGAGGCGTCCGAGGATTTGTGGATCACGGAAGTGGCCGCCGCGCGGACGCTGCGCGCGGCGGCCCGGACCGGCCCCGGGGTTCGGACGGGCTCGTGCCGGACCAGCCGCTCCTCCTCGCCGACCCCGCCCCGGCACATGTCACCGTGACCGTGACGGGCCTGAACCGACCGGCGGCGACCGGTTCGGCGCCGGGAGGACGCTCTGCCGGTGAGCACCACCTCCGAAGATCTGCGGATGTGGACCTGCGATGTGGACCTACAGATCGAGGATGCGCATCACGAAATAGCCGGCGACGATCACGGATCCGAGGACGATCAAGCCGAGCCAGAAGTACGGGTGGTCCCAGACATCACCGTCCGGTCGTTCCTGATGTGCCTCCGCGATCGAGCCCTCCGCAGGAGGTGTCTCACCTGGGGGAGTCAGTGGGTGGGTCATGTCCGCTCCCTTCGTCGAGGGGTACGCGGGCCCCGAACGTCGGCGCGGCGGCCGGTGCGGTCACTCGCCGGTCGGGCTCGCCGGCGGCCCCTTTCACCTACTTTTTCCCAATTCTGCCTCACTGGATGCGCCCGCAGCGTCCTCGAACGCGTGAGACCTCGCCCAGCCCATCAGCCGGAGTGTCGGCCAAGGGGCGACCGGAGTGCCGACTCAGGGTCAGCCGGACGGAGCCGGCGCTGCCGGGACATGGGTGGGTGAGGCGGATGCGGCGCAGCACGGGCCCCCACGACAGGGTCATGCGCGCGTCCTCCAGCAGCCGTTCGACGAGCCCCACCGTGAACGCCGTACCGCCGAAGTCGAGCCGTGCGCGGGCCGGTCCGTCGCCGATCAGGAGGCCGCCGGGCACCTCGGTCACGGTGTGCGGGGTCATCAGATTGAGGACCATTTCGCGGGCCGGGCGCTCCAGGTCCCAGGCGTCGTCGACGGTGATCTGCTCGCTACGCCGGTCGAGCCGGACGGCGCGCCGCCAGCTGCGCACGGGCACCGCTTCGTGCCAGGTGGCGGCGAGGTCCAGGGAGAGGCCGGCAGTGTGCTCGTCGGCGTACACCTCGACGTCACGGGCGGCGTGCTCACGTCCGGGCTGCTGTTCCTCGCCGTCGATCTCGGGGGCGTTGTGCCAGGAGCTGCGCATCGTCCAGATGCTGTAGCGCTCCGGGCCGAACGTGGCGCGGGAGTACGTCTCCACGCCCGCGTCGACCAGCAGCGCAGTGCCGTCCAGCGCGGCGATGAAGGTGCCCACGTCGTTGTGGTTGTGCGGTTCGCCGTTGTGGCCGCCCTTGGCGGCGAGGTGGAAGCCGTCGGTGCTGCCGGCGCGCTGACGGGCGGTGACGACCTGGACACCGGGGAGCACGGTGTGCGCGGGCAGCGGGAAACCGTCGGCTGCTGCCGTATGCCAGTGGCTGTCGGCCAGCTCGGCGAGCACCCGGTGCAGCGACATGTCCGGGCTGCTGTCGAAGCAGAGCAGGTCGCCGCCCTCGCGCATGGCGGCCGCGTGCCGTTGCAGGTCGGCGTCGCCGGTGCGGCGGCCGTAGCGGTGCAGGAGTGCGGCGTCGGTGGCGGGCTGCCGGGCCGGTCCGTCGGCGAAGTTGACGTAGCGGTCACCCGCGATGTGCGTGGCCAGCGGGTAGCGGGCCAGGGCGCGGACGAGCGGCAGGGAGAACACGTCGCGGGCGGTGTCGCCGAGGGCGGGCGCGCAGGCGCCGGAGAGGGTTTCCAGGGACTCGAAGAGGGAGGCCGCGGAGCGCCGCCAGTAGGCGATGCCCTCGTCGCAGGCGCCGTCGGGCGGGCAGCAGTCCAGATAGCGGTCCAGGACGCCGACCGCGCGCTCGGTGACCGCCGCCGTCGTCGCCGTGTCGGTGGCGCACACGTAGGCGCAGGGCAGGACGTGGGAGACGATCCAGGTGGTCCAGTTGTTGAGGGACTCGCCGTGCAGCCCGAGCCACCACCAGTCGTCCCGGTCGAGGAAGGGGGCGACGACCCGTTCGCGTACGGTACGGCGGAGCCGTTCCCCGATCAGCGGGGCGTGCGTGTCGAGCGCGTCGCCGAGGAGCACGTCCAGCCAGGCGAGCAGGCCACCGGTCTCTGCCGCGAAGAGGTCGAGGGTGGGTCGTCCGGGGTCGGGCAGCGGGCCGTGTTCGTCACCGCTCTGCTCGTGCGCGGGCAGGCACCAGCCCGCCTCGTCGCACAGGAGCCACACTCCGTCGACCACCTCGTCGAGCAGGTCGGGCCGCGGCCCGTGCAGGGCGGCGGCCACCGCGGCGGCGGCTAGGCGGGTGCGGCGGGCGAAGTAGACCTGTTCGAAGGTCTGCCGGTCCCCGGTCCGCCGGTAGGCGAGGAAGCCGGTGGCGGGCAGGACGGTCCAGGGCCGGGCGAGCGCCGTGTCGACGGGCACGGCGAGCGCCTTGCGGGCGGCGGCCGGCGCCGCCTCCCAGAACACCCGGTCACCCGCGGCCGGCAGCGGCCGCCAGGCGCCGGGAGGGGGTGCGGCGGCAGCCCAGTCGGCATCCGACAGCAGGTCGCGGAGTCGTTCGGGGACTCGGTCCGGATGCGGCACGGGGTGAGACATCGACGGCTCCTCGCGGGTGCCTCTTGGACGGGGGTGCGACCGGCCCCGGGGCCGGAGGCGGGGCCCCTCTGAAGGGACCGTGAGTTGCTGTCGTCCATCATCGAGGACCGCCCGTCGTCGGTCGACGCTCACCGTGGCAGGGTCGGCCGGGGAAACGGCACAAGCGCCGTGCCCGACCCCGCCGGCCCAGGGGCCGGGCGGCGTCGCGCGTGCTCGCCGCCCGGCCAGGGGATTCAGGCGGCCGACGGCTCCGCCGGCAGCACGTGGTCCCCGACCTTGTCGGTACTCAGGCACAGGGAGCAGACCATGGCGTCGTGCGTGTGACAGGCGGCCAGATCGGGTCGCTCGTAGGGCTGGTGGCAGACGTGGCAGTCGTACGTCGTCGCGCTGGGGTTGCCCTCCGCGTCGAGCAGCGGCTCGGAGATGCCGTCGTCGGTGCGGCGGAGGTAGTACCTGCCCTTGGTGACGATCGCCATGAATGGAGTGAGGACGAAGGCGATGACGGCGGCGGCGACGGGGGAGTAGGGCTGGAGCGTGTCTCCCAGGGCGTGGAAATACATGGCGATGGAAAGGCCGGAGGCGGCGACGAAGGCGACGACCCCCACCGGGTTGACGGCGTACAGCATCCCGCGGCGGAACTCGGGTGCGCGCGGGGAGAGTTCCAGCAGGTACTTGTTGACGCCGATGTCGGTCGCGACGGTGACGACCCAGGCGATCGCGCAGTTCGAGTAGAAGCCCAGGATGCTGTTGAGGAAGCTGAACATGTCGGCTTCCATCAGAGCGAGCGCGAACCCGAGGTTGACCAGGACGAAGACCATGCGGCCGGGGTAGCGCCTGGTGACGCGGGTGAAGGAGTTCGTCCACGCGAGCGAACCGGAGTACGCGTTCGTCACATTGATCTTGATCTGGCTGATCACGACGAGGACCACCGCCAGCGGCACGATCAGCCAGGACGGCATCATCGCGTCGAAGGCTCCGCGGAACTGCTGGATCGGTTCGGTCGCCGCCGCGGGGCCGACCTCGGCGAGGATGTAGACGGCGAGGAAGACGCCGATGGCCTGCTTCAGCGCGCCGAGCACCACCCAGCCGGGGCCGGCCATGACCACGGCCGTCCACCAGGCGCGCTTGTCGGCCTCGGTCTTGGGCGGCATGAAGCGCAGGTAGTCGATCTGCTCGCCGATCTGCGCGATGAGGGAGAGACAGACGCCGGCACCGAGCAGTACGGAGGCGGTGTTGACGCCGCCGTCGCCGTCGGTGCCCGTGTAGGCGAGGAATCGGTCGACCGTACCGGGGTCGGTGGAGACGAGGTACACCAGCGGGCCCACCATCAGCAGCAGCCAGATCGGCGTCGTCCACACCTGGAGCTTGCTCAGCGCCTTCATGCCGTAGATCACCAGCGGGATCACCATCAGTGTGGAGACCAAGTAGCCCAGCCAGAGCGGCAGTCCGAGGCCCAGCTTGAGGCCCTGCGCCATGATCGAACCTTCGAGGGCGAAGAAGATGAAGGTGAAGCTGGCGAAGATGACGCTGGTCAGGACCGAGCCGTAGTAGCCGAATCCGGAGCCGCGGGTGATGAGGTCCAGATCGATGTTGTAGCGGGCGCCGTAGTACGCCAGCGGGAAACCGGTGACGAAGATGACCGCCGCGGCGACGGCGATCGCCACGAGCGCGTTGCCGGTGCCGTGGGCCAGGCCGACGCCGGCGCCGATGGAGAAGTCGGCCATGTAGGCGATGCCGCCGAGCGCGGTCGTCGCCACGACCATGGGGGTCCAGCGGCGGTAACTGCGGGGCGCGAAGCGGAGGGTGTAGTCCTCCAGCGTCTCCTTGGTCGCCTGGTCCGTCGGGGAGCCCGGCTCGGTGGCCGGCACACGTGACTCGGTAGTGCTCATGGTCAGCCCTTCGGGGGTGCGGTGGTGCTGAGTGGGGGATGAGCGGTGGGGCACCCCCGGTTGACGTCGTCGGCAGCCGGGGAGTCGAGGGGGATCGTGAACCCGCGGACTCAGGGGCGGTCGGAGTGCAGGGCCATCTGCGTCATGGCGCGCCGGGCGCGCTCCAGCACCACGGCCATCGAGTTGCCGACGTGGGCGTGCAGCGCCCGGTAGCCCTCGTCGAGCCGTCCGTCGCGGACGCACTCCATGATCTCGATGTGCTCGGAGATGGTCGTCCCGACGCGGTCCTGGGTGAGGAAGTCGTACATCCGCACGCGACGGATCCGCTCGCTCACCGCCACCACCGCGTCCGTGAGGGCCGGGTTGCCCGAGGCGCGGGAGAGTTCGGCGTGGAAGCGCTCGTCCTGGACGACGAAGCGCGGGTCCGGCGTCGGCGGCCGCTCGCGCATGGCGTACCACCGGTCCAACTCGGCCGTGACGACCGCAGGGTCGTGTCGCAGCGACGGATCCTCCAACGCGCGGGTGATACCGCGCAGTTCAAGTGTGATCCGAAGCTCGTAGAAGTCCTTCAGCTGGGTGAGGTTGGGGATCGTGACGAAGAAGCCTCCGTCGCCGCGCTCGATCAGCCCGTCGGACAGCAACCGCGCCAGCGCCTCCCGCACGGGGGTCCGCGACACTCCGTACCGCTCGGCCAGCCGCATCTCCACCAGCCGCTCGCGACGCCCGAACTCCCCGTCGAGCACGGCCGCGCGCAGCTTCGCGTAGACCGTCTCGCGCAGCGACGACGCGGACGCCGCAGCCGGATCCCGCCTCGTGTCCGGCCGCGTATACAGCTTCGAATCCATGAGCGGACACGCTAGGAACCGTGTGTTTCCCGGGAGTTCATCGCATCGTGAACCACCGGTTTCCAAGATCTCACCCCGTGGCGCGAGGGAACGGTCTCGGAACGGGCCGAGCGCATCCGCGCAGCGTCGGCAGGCCTTCGCCGACGGGCTGAGGCCGCGTGCCCGTCGGTCTCGGCATCACAGGGTGACGGCCAGACCCATGATGCCGCGGGTGGCGAAGCCGATGACGAGCAGCTCACCAGCCTGCCTGAGGGCGGTCACCGGGTGCCGGACCGGGATCACCGCAGCTTGCAGACCAGCGCGGGGGTCCCAGATGCGGACCGTGGCGTCGTCACCTGCCGTCGCGAGGAACAAGCGGCCGTCGAGGGTGAACGTGCCGACCGCGCGGATCCAGTCGGTGTGCCCGGTGAGTCGGTGGATCGCGCCGCCGGTCGCCGGGTCCCAGATGCGCACGCTGTTGTCGTAGCCGCCGGAGGCGAGCAGGGGACGGTTGTCGAGGGTGACGGCGCACATCGCCTGGATCTGCGCGGTGTGGCCGGTGAGGTGCTGGGTCTCTTCACCGGTTTCCAGATCCCAGACGCGGACGCTGTCCGCGCAGGCCGTGGCCAGGTGAGGTCGGCCGTCGAGGACGAGGGCGCACATCGCCAGGACCGGGTGGCTGTTGCCCGAGACGTGGTGGATCTCCTCGCCGGTGGCGGGTTCCCACACACGGATGCTGCCCGCGGCGGCGACGGCGAGGTGAGGCCGGTCGTCGAGGGTGATCGTGCACATGGCTTCGATCGTGTCGTCGCCGACGAGTTCATCGGCCGCTTCCCCGGTGGTGGGGTCCCAGATCCGGACACGGCCCGCGTCGGCGGTGGCGAGGCGTGGAGCGCTGTCGAGGGCGAAGGTGCTCATCGCCCGGACCTCGCCGCCATGAGGGGCGAGCTGACGGATCTCCGCCCCGGAGCGGGGGTCCAGGATGCGCACCGTGTTGTCCTCGCCGACGGAGACGAGGAGGTCCTGCTCTTCGACGAGGTCCAATGCCTGCACACCGGCGATCCGGTTCACCGGCCGCTGCGTGGTCCGCCCCGCGGGGTCCCAGATCCGGACGGTGTTGTCGTAGCCGCCGGTGGCGAGAAGGGTGCGGTCGTCGACGACCAGAACGCAGGCCGCCCGAACCCCGTAGGCGTGGCTGGCCAGATGGCCCGCCTGTTCACCGCTGACGGGGTCCCAGAGACGGACGGTGGTGTCCGCACTGGCGGTGGCGAGATAGGTGCGGTCGTTCAGTGTGATGGTGCACACGGCCTGGACCTGGGCACCGTGACCGGTCAGCTGGTGGGTCTCCTCCCCGGTGGCGGGGTCCCAGATGCGCACACTGTCCCCGCCGGCGACGGCGAGGAGAGGCCGGTCGTCGAGAGTGATGGCGCACATGGCTTCGATCGTCTCGTCGCCGGTGACTTGGTGGTGGGACTCCTCACCGGTCGCGGGGTCCCAGATGTGGACGACGCCGTCGATGCCGCACGTGGCGAGGTGGGGCCGGTCGGCGAGGGTGATGGCGCACATCGCCTGGACCATGTCGTCGTCGGTGCGTCGGTGCGTCTCTTCGCCGGTGGTGGGATCCCAGATGTGGACGGTCCCTCCATAGCCGCCGGCGGCCAGGTGGGGGCGACCGTCCAGGGTGATGGTGCACAGCGCCTCGATCAGGTTGTCGCGGTCGGCGAGTCGGTGCACCTCCCTGCCGGTGGTGGGGTCCCAGACGACGACCTTGTCGCGGCTGGCGACGGCGAGCAGGTCACGATGGCCGAGCGGGACGACGCATGCGGCATCGATGCCCCCTTCGTGGCCGGAGAGCTGACGGATCTCTTCACCGGTGATGGGGTCCCAGATACGGACCGTGGCGTCGTTCCCGGCGGAGACGAGATGAACCTTCCCGCCCAGGTCGAGTGCGGCCAGCGCCGTGATGACGTTGCCGTGACCCGCGAGTGCCACTTCGACGGTCTCCGGAGCCACCGCCGCCCAGGCAGCCCGATACGGAGCCGGCTTCGGCATCGAGGTGTAGGCGCTGCCGAGTTCCTCCTGCGCTTCGGTGACACTGAGGAAAGCGATGCGTTCCTCGGGCGCGGCGGCGATGGCGCGGGGCGTCAGCCGCAACAGCCTTGCTCTTCCGCGGCCTTGGGAGGTCGTGGCGTACGCGGCAGCGGGGATGAGGCGGCGGAGGTCGGCGTACAGGGGGTAGGTGTCCTCGGCGAGGAGGACGTCGGTGGCGCCACCGCGCAGTGCGTGGCCGGGCAGCGCACGCAAGAGGTACGCGGGTGCGTTGGCCCAGGTGACCTCACGACCGAGGGTGAGGAACGCCTGCGTGAGGGCGTTCTCGTCCGCTGTGGTGTCACGATGTCTGGCGCGCGCCGCGAGCAGGGTGTCATTGAGCGCTTGATGGAAGAGGCGGTAAGTGCCTTCGTGGGAATCGGAGTTGCTGGTCTCGATGAGGAAGTTCGCGGCGGCGGTACGGGCGAAGCCGACCAGGTCCTGTTCGGTCGGTGAGGAGCCCGTCAGGGCGGTGACCGCCGTGCGCCACAGGAGCGGCGTCAGGCCGGGGGCTTCGGCATAGGCGAGAGCGGTGAGCAGGTCGGTCGCCGAGATGGCGCCGACGGGCGGCAGGGGGTGCAGATAGTCGTGGAGTGCGCTCTCGACGCTGGGGACGGCCCGGGCGGCGAGGTCGGCGGGACGAGCGGGGGACTGGTCGTGCATCCCGTGGGTCCGGGCGGTGAGGCCGGCGATGAGGAAGTTGCTGCGCGCACGCTCGGCGACGGCTCGGGCGAGCGGCAGGGCGACGTCGTCGTCGTTGTACGGGTTGTCGGGACGCTCGTTCCCGCGCAGCTGAAGCGTGACCAGCGCGTAGGCGGCGAGGTCGGCCGCGTCGAAGAAGGCGGGGGTGTCCAGGTCGACGACGTCGGCCGCGCGGGAGAAGGCGGGCAGGATGTCGCCCTCGTCGTCGCGGCGGCGGCTGCCCACGACGACACGTACGCCGAGATCCGCGCAGTTCTCCACCAGGGGCAGGACGATGTCGCGGACGATCTGCCGGACGTGCGAGGGGCTGATCGCTTCGTCGAGGGCGTCGATGACGACGTTGAAGTCGTGTCGCTGGTGTTCGGTCAGCGCCTCGCGCAGGTGGCGATCGAGGTCGTGCGGGGTGTCGGGCAGCGCGGCCGAAGCGGCCCGGGCGATCTCGTGGGCGACGTCCAGGGCGGTCTTGCCCTTCACATGGACCGCGCAGGCGATGGAGCCGATCGGGGCGCGTACGGCGGTGTCGTGGCTGGGCAGGAGAGCGGCGATCTCCGGGTCGGCGGTGGTGACGACGCGGCCCAGGACGGCCGACTTGCCGGCGCCGGGCTGGCCCGTGACGACCAACGCCTTGCGTGCGGCCACCGATGAGGTGAGCCGTTCGACGATGCGGGACAGGGCGGCGGTGCGGCCGCTGAAGCGGTAGCCGGGTTCGGCGTCCGTGCTCACCCCGCGGGCCCGTGGCCGCCAGTGCCGGCCGGCCTCGACGTCACCGGTCAGCGACCAGCCCCACGCGTTGGCCGCCGCCTCACCGGCAGCCTTCGTCGTCCACGTGGTCAGCTCGTCCAGTTTCTGGCCGGGCAGGGCGCGCCCGGCCTCCCACAGGGTCAGGGCCCGCGCGTTGCCCGTACGGGACTCGGCCTGGCCGACGATGCCGACGACGGCCTGGAAGCCGGGCGACCAGACGGGAGCTCCGCTGAAGCCGGGCAGGACGGGGTACTGGGAGGCGGTGTCGAGCCGCACCCAGCCGTAGCCGATCTTCTCGCCCACGCGGCCGTCGGCGGAATTGCCCAGGGCGCCGTCGGGAAAGCCGAACGCCCACCACGGCTCGGTCAGCAGGGCGCTGCCGCGCGGGTCGCGCAGCGGTGCCGCGATGCCGGCGGGAACCTCGTCCTCCAGAAGGAGGACGGCCACGTCGTGCACCTCCTGCGCGGCGGGCGCGGGGACGCTGATGTCCTGCACGCGCACCTGGCGCCGTTCCAGTTCGTCGGCCATCGGGAAGGCCGCCCACACATCCGGTACCGGCCGGCCCTTGGCGCAGACGACATGAGCACATGTCAGCACCCGCCGGGAGTCGATGAGTACACCCGTGCCGGACGGCGCACGGCCCATGCCGCCCACGTGCACGGCCACGATCCACTCGTCGGAGGCCGGACGCACATCACCGGCCGGAGACTCCGTCATGCAGTGGTCGAGTCCTCGCCCGTCGCTCGGGTGGGTGTCCAGGTGAGGGTGATCTCGAAGTGGGCGTCGGTCGCGGCCTTCGCCACGATCCAGTTCGCCGTGCCGGAGACCTTGACGCCGAACTTCACCTCGACCTCGCCCGGCTTCAGCTCGGTCACCCGCTCCAGCACCGTACGCGCGGCCTCCACGGCCGGACGCACAGCTTCCCGCACCCGGGCCACCACGTCGTCCGAACTGACCTGGCGCCACTCCTCCGACGGCTCCAGCTCGAATCGCACCACGGTGGAGTCGTCCAACTCGTACGCCACGGCCTGCGCCACGTCAGCCCCCGATTGTCGCTCCAACGGACGTCGCCAGCCTAGTCGGTGAGTGTCCTGGTCGTGCCGTGTTCAGTGATCTCCTGCGTGCCGCCGATGCCGTCAAATACCCCGGCCCGTAGGCGGCTTGTCCCGGAACCCGGCCGGACCTCGGCGTCCCTCGGAGGGTCCGACTGGGGCATTGGCCTGCGGGGTATGGGGTGGAACGGGCATGGTGGGCTCCTGCGTCCGGTATCAGGGGATCGGTGACCAGCCGTCCGGACTGCGGGACGGGTGCGTGAGACGGCCCGGTGGAAGGTCCAGGGGGAATGAACGTGGTAGGTCCGGGGGAGCCGTTGGAGCCGGTCAGCAGCGATCTGGCACCGTCGGTCGACAGCTGGGTGAGGGCTTTTCGCAGCACCGTCATGGTGCCGTTGCTGAGCGGCGACGAACCGCTGACGCTCGCACAGGTCGCCGCCTGGCTGACGGCACGCGCCCCCGGAACGCGGGAGAGGCAACGGAGGTTGGGGAAGGCGGGCGCGGACCGGTTGCGGAGTGTGCGTTCGGGGCGTGACGAGATGTCGGTGCAGCGAATGGTGTCGGGACGGCTGGTCCCCACCCGGGACGTGGTGCTCGATCTGCTCCAGTTGCTCGGCAACCGCGGCCCGCAGCCGAGCCGGGAGTCGGCCGAGAGCCTGTGGCGGCTGTACCGGCCGGCTCTGCGCAGCCGCCGTCCCGATGTCGCGGAGGCGTACGACGTCATCGACGAACGCGACGCAGCCCGCGCGGAAGCGGCGGTACTGCGCCGGCAGGTGAACGTACTGGAGGCCGAGCAGGGCCGGGCTCTGCTCGGCCTCACCCGGGCCAGTCTGAGACTCCTCGGCGTGCACCGTGCTCTCGCGGCCGCGCACAAGGAACTGGAGACCGGCACCCGCGCCACTGAACGTGCCCGAGCGGAGGAACAGCGGACCAGGCTCCATTGGGAAGCGGCCGTGGACCGCCTCGACCGGCTCAAGGACGCCTATGAGCGTCTGAGCGAGCAGGCCGTGGCCGCGCAAGAGGAATCCGCAGAGGACCGTGCGGAGTGGCAGGAACGCCAGACTCTCCTGCTGGAGCGTCTGTCCCGGGCCGAGGAGGACCTCGCCCGGGCCGTCCAGGACGCCCAGAACGCTCGCGAGGACCTGGAGCACGAACGCCGTTCCGCCCGCCGAACCGCATCCCGGGCACAGGACCAAGCCGATCTCAGCCGGGCCGACGCCGCCAAGGCGCGACAAGAGGCAGCCGCGAGCGAAGCCCGCCGACTTGCCGAGGCGGCGGTCTCGCAGCACGCCCTGCACGACGCGGAACTCCACCACGCGCAGGCCATGGACGCGATCGCCCACCTGGAAGGAGAACTGCGCCAGGCCCGAACGGAGTTGCGCGAGGCCCAGCAGCGCGTGGTGCGCGCGGACGCGGAACTGGTGCAGACGATGAGGGAACGGGCGGTGGAGGCCGATGCCCAGGACGTCCTGTCGCAGGCACTGGCCGCGATGCGGGCCGATCAGGACCTCGGCGGGTTCGCGGTGATTGCCGCGGCGCCCGAATCGCCGTCCTCGGACCCCGAGGCAGATGCCGCACCCCCTGCTCAGGGTGGCACGACGGCCTCCGCCATGGGTGTCGGCGTAGGGGCGCACACCCCACCCGGACCGGACGGCGACCCGGTTGCGCGGGGCGGCGGCGACCAACGCGGACAAGTCGGCGGCCCTGGCCCGCAGGGCGGCTGCCACGGGGGACGAGCCGGCGACTCCCGCCCGCAGGACGGCGGCCGAGGTGGACAGGTCGGCGGTCCGGGTGGACAGAGCGGCGACCAAGGCGAACAGGTCGGCGGCCCTGGCCCGCGGGGCGGCGGAAGCGCTTCGGCAGGCGGGAGGGATCCCGCCGAGGACGCGACGGCCCGCTCCCCGCATGACGCTCGGACCGCAAGCCGAGCGGAACCGGCGGCAGCCCCCACACGAAGCCGCCCCGAGCAGCGCCGGAGCGGTCGCCTCGCGCACTCGCCGTTCACGGCGAATCCGCACTGGGGCCCGAACCGCGTCGCGAGAGTCGCGCTGCTGGTGACCGCAGTCCTGGCGCTGTTCGTGGGTCTGCCCGCCCTGGCGTGGTGGTCCTGGGGCCGGGACACCCCGCTCGTGGCCGGCCGTGAATCACCCAGGGCCGGCGACTCGTCCGGGGCGAAGACGTCCCCGAGTCTGCCGCCCCGACCGGCCAGGGACACCGTCGTCGACATCGGCGACCAGCCCGTCAACACCGGATCGATCATGAACCTGCCGGCCTGCGCGAGTTCTGTGTACTCCCTGCGACTGGCTTCCGAGCACAACACCTACACCGGCCGGAACCCGCACCTGACCTTGACGGTGGAGGCCGCCGAAGACGCGGAGGGGGTGCCCTGCCGCGTGAACGCCAGCCGCGCAGGCGCACTTCTGACGCTCACCTCGGCGGATCAGGACGCCGCGCTCTGGAAGTCGTCCGCCTGCGCCGACGGTCACTCGGGTCCCCGCTGGCTGCAACTCTCCCGCATTCGGCCCGTCACGGTCGACTTCCACTGGAACCGCCGAGCCACCGGAGAGGACTGTGACACGGGCACCGCGGCGCCCTACACCACCTACCTCGCGGAAGCCTCCCTGTCCGGCGCCGACGAAGTACGGACCAGCTTCGTCCTCGCACACAAAGTCACACACTCCCCGACCACGCCGTCGCCGACCCCGTCGGCCGGCAGGTCCTCGGCGACGCAGAACACGACGTCCGGCGGCTCCAACGGCTCGATCGGGGGCCTGCTGTCCGGAGGCACGGGGCAGGCGACCCCATCGGACACCGCAAGCCCTTCCGAGGACCCGACCGGTGTCAATGGCGCCGGCGGCGCCAACGGGGCCAACGGAGGAGGAGATGGATCCTTCTTCGGCGGTCCGGCGGGCTGACCTGCCCTGTCCGGTCCGACGGCTCCCGGACACGCGGCGAAGAGGCGGTCGTGGACCTCGCCCGCGCCCGTCCTCGCCCGCCGACGACGGCGGGCGATTCGCCGAAGTGGCCCTGGTATGAGGTGATCCTCCCTAGCATGAAGTGCTGGACGGGCGCACCGTGACGGCGGAGGAGGGGCATGGGCGCGGGGGACGACTGCTGTCAGGGACCTGTTGTGCCTCTACTGCGGGAGAACAGGTCCGTGGCTTCAGCGCGGGGGACGGCGGGACTGTCGTCGGCATCGGGTGTCGCCTCGGGCGGGGCAGTGCCGGGCGTCACCGCGCCGGAAATCGGGGGTGTCACCTCGGGCACGGCCGTGTCCGGTGTCGCCGCGCCGGAATCCAGGGGCGCCGGCGGCTGCACGTCCGGCGGGGCCGCCTGCCGGACCTGCATCTCCTGCGCGTGCGTCGCCTGCGTCAGCTCGACCGCCTGCTGGGCCGTCAACTGCCCTGTGACATGGCCGTGCTTGAGCAGCCAGCGCAACTGCCGCTGCGAGGGCGCTAGCGCCCGCGCGGACAACGCGTCCACGATGTGCCCGCCGAGACGGACCACCGCCATGACGAAGGCGGCGAGCATGAGACCGCGCCATCCGTACGAGGCGCTCAGCTCCGTCAGGGACGTGCCATTGGCCGCCGCGAGCGCTGGAGAGAAAGCGTTCATCGCGACCACCCGCGGGCCTCGACGGAACGGCGGGGCGTGGAACGCCCTCCTGTACGGATCATGGGTGCCTCCTCGGGCTCGGGGCCGTACGGAGGGTCAGGCCGGGTCCGGCGGATTTTTCCCGGCTCCCCGCCAAGATTCTTCGAGAACTTCTCCGGCTGCCGATGGCCGCAGCTCACGGGGGCAGCGATGACTGAGCCGGTCTTCTCCCGCGCACTTGCCGACGAGACGGACGAGGGACTCCTCCGGCTTCTGGAGCAGGGCCCCGCCTTGTTCGCACGGGTCGATGTCTATGCCGTGATCGCCGCGCGCCATCGCCCCGCCGTACTGAGCTTCGTCGCCGGACGGGTGGACGCCGACGACGCCCTCGACATCGTCCAGGACACGTTCGTCGACGCCTTCCGCTACTTCGACCAGCACACGTCGCTGGGCCCGCCGTACAGGCTGGAGGCCTGGTTGATCGAGGTCGCCAGGCGCCGTGTGCTGAAGTTCTGGTCGCGGGGCCGCAAGGAGCGCCCCGGCCTGTCCGGCGGCACCGTCGAGGAGTTGAAGGAGCGTGAGCGTGTCATCGAGGAGGGCCACGACCTCCTCCGCCTCGAACAGGTCCACCGGATGCTGGAGACGGTGTTCAAGAGCCTCGACGACGAGCAGCGGGACCTCTACCGGCTGCGGAACCTCGGCGGGCTGACGGGACGGGAGATCGCCGCACGCAAGGGCCAGGACGCCAACGCCGTCAGCAAACAGTGCACGAAACTCGACAAGTTGGTGGCGTCCCGGTTCCACGTCCTGCTGCTCGTCCGCGAGGGCGGCACCCGCTGCGCCGCACTGCGTGAACTGCTGGCGGACCACGAGCGGCAGCACGGCCCCCGCTACACCGCGGCCCTCGCCGAGCGCGTGGTCGAGCACTACAGCACGTGCCGGACCTGCGGCAACTGCACCGTCTGCCGCACCACTCAGCAGCGACTCATCTGGCAGGCCGCGCCGGTCGCCGTCCCGGTCGTCCTCGCCACCGCCTTCCGCGAGCGCGTCGAACTCGCCCTCCAGGAAGTCGCGTACGCCGCCGACGCACCCGCCCGCTCACCCCAGCCGCCCTCGTCGCCACCCGGGCCTCCCGGCGGCCGGCCACCGGGGACGGGTAGGACGATCAGGAGACGGGTCGTCCGGACGAGCGTGGCCCTCGGCGCGGCCGCCGTCCTCGCCGTGCTGGCGATCAGGTCCGTCACCGCGGGCACGGACCCGCAGACCGGCGCGGACCAGCGGTCCACGGCCGCCTCCTCGATCGTCTCCGCGATGCTCGACCAGAAGCTGGTGGCCTTCGACGTCAACGCCCGGCCGCCCGGCGACCCGGACTTCTTCGTCGGGCAGGGCCGTCTCGACATGAGCCGGAAACCCGTCAGGGCCGCGACGCACGTGCTGTACGACTACGGCGAGGGCCACGCCTGGAATCCTCCGGACATCGTGCTGATCGGTGAGCGGGCCTACGTCACCCCCGACAACACACCGGGTGCCACGGGTGCCGACGCCTACGGAACCACCAAGATCGTCTCCGCCACCCCGGCCGCCACCGACATCTCTGTGCGCAACGCCCTGGAGGCCCAATGGCTCGCCCAGCCGGCGGACTTGGCGGCGCTCATCACGAAGGCAGCCGGGTTCCAGGACAAGGGCGTGCAGAGTGGCGGGCACGAACTCCGAGGCACCACCGCTCTGAAGGACCTGGCCGCCGATCCGAGCGTAGGAGCCTTCTACCGGCCGTACCTGAAGACCTCTCCGACCCGGACGGCCACCTTCGTGCTGACCACCGACTCCCGACATCTGCCGAAGTCCCTCACCCTCGACATCCCCGTCACGCGCACCGACGGCTACACCGGTGAGAAGCCCGTCGACACCTTCACCCTCACCTACGGGGGCTGGGCCGACGGCAAGCCGATCACCGCCACCGACCCGAAGGCACCGAGCCCGCAATGGGGCGGACAGAACTAGCTCCGCTCAAGAGGTGTCTGGTTCTCGAAGCGCCGGCGGGCCTAGGCTCGGAAGATGACCTTGGAATGGGAACAGGTAATCGTGCACGCGCAAGATCCGGTGACCTTGGGACAGTGGTGGGCGGAGGCTCTTGGCTGGGTCGTGGTCCGCTCCTCCGGCGAGGAGTTCGAGATCCGGCAGGAGCCGGATCGCCTGCCGGGGTTGGAGTTCGTCCGCCTCGAGGAGAGCAAGAAGGCCAAGAGCCGACTCCATCTCGACTTCAGGCCCGACGACCAGGACGCCGAGGTGGCTCGCCTGGTGGCCCATGGCGCCCAGCGCGTCGACATCGGCCAGGGCGAACAGTCGTGGGTCGTATTGGCGGACCCCGAAGGCAACGAGTTCTGTGTCCTCAGCCGGCGGCGCCAGTAGGGCCCACCCCCCGGTCGACTGATGGCGCGGCGCTCGGCGCGGGCGTAGCCGCGGCCGCGTCCGTGCCGTCGGGCGGTACTGACCGACCCCTACGAGGACCCCGAGCGGTCGGCCGAACTGGCCGACTCGGTGTCGATGGCGGCACTGCTCCTGCTCGAACGGCTCACCCCGCTCGAACGCGCGGCGTTCGTGCTGCGCGAGGTGTTCGCGTTCGGCTTCCCGGAGATCGCGGCGGCGGTCGGCCGTTCGGAGGCGGCGTGCCGTCAACTGGTGGTCCGGGCACGCCGGCACATGGACGCGGGCCGGCCCCGCTTCGAGGTCGACCGGCGCGAGCGTGAGGAACTCGCGACACGCTTCTTCGACGCCTTCGCCGAGGGGGACGTCGACGCGCTGCGGGAACTGCTCGCCGCCGACGTGCGGTTGGTCGCGGACAGCGGTGGCAAGGCACCGCAATGGGCCGACGGGCGGTCCCCTCGTGTCAGACCGCGCCCAGATCGGCGGTGAACCAGCGCTCCGGCCGCATACGGACCACGACATGATCGGCGAGTTCTGTCTCCGCCCATGCCGAGTACCGGTCGAGTGCCTCCCCCGAGAGATAGCGGGCCGCCAGGTCGCGATGGAGGGTGCTGCTCCCTTCGGACACTTCGACGACCGGCCCTTCGACCGAGACGTACCGAGGTGTCGGCTCGGTGCGCTGGACCAGCAGGCTGAAGCGGCCGGCCGCTCTGATCAGTCTCATCTTCCGCGAGTCCGCACCGGTCAGGATCCACGGCTGACCGCCCGGCTCGTAGCCGTACCAGATCGGCACGACCAGCGGTCCGCGGTCGTCGCCGGACGCGACGCCCAACGCGGCTACGTGGGGCTCGGCCAGAAAGGCTTCCCGTTCATCCCGTGAAAGTGCCATACGCCGACCGTACGCCCGGCCACTGACAACGGGTCCGCCGCAGCCGAGGATCACGTGGGCGACGCCCGGTAGGGCCCTGCGGTGCCATGTCGAGAAGGAGTCGAACGGCAAGTACCACCTGTGGGGCGTGGGGTTCCCCGGCGGCACGAAGGTGACCAATTCGGGGTCCGCCACGGGCACCGTGTCCACGGACAAGTCGGGGCGGTTCGACGTCGACGGCCTCAGCGGCAGCAAGTTCGTCGTGAAGACGGGCAAGGGCAAGGCCGAGCTCACCTGCGCAATGGTCAAGCACTGAGGGGCGCCGCTCACCCGGTAGTCGATGAGTCGACGGATGGACAAAGATGCGGGAAAGTCGGCCGCGACACAGCCCTTCGGCACTGATCGCCAGACCTGAACGCCCTGGGGGAAGCAGACTGGCCTCATGGAGTTCGCCTTTTCCGGCCGAGTGATCGAGTGGCGTGGGCCGTCGCCGTACTATTTCGTTCCCGTGCCCGACGACGAGTCCGCCGACATCCGTGAGGTGGCCGCGATGGCCACGTACGGCTGGGGCGTGATCCCGGTCGAGGCCCGGATCGGCGAGGTCGCCTTCCGGACGTCCCTGTTCCCGAAGGACGGCGGCTACCTGCTGCCGCTCAAGGTCGCCGTGCGCAAGCCGGGTGGCCTCTCGGCAGGGGACGACGTGACCGTGGAGATGTCCGTCCGACTCCAGCCCTGACCGGTCGGGCACCGGGTCCGGTACCGGTCCGACCGCCGGAGACGACCGGCTGGCGAGCAGGCCGGCGTCGAGTTCGCCGCCGCCGATGCGGTCGAGGTCGCGGGGGCGCCCAGCTGCTCGAAGCGCAGAGTGACCCCGGGGTGACGTGATGCAGTGGTCACGCCGCCGAGCGGTCGTCATTGAGAAGCGGGAGCACTCAATCCCACAAGTACGCTCTGTTGGACTTCCCGGGCCGCTGCCCGCACCGTTGATGAAGCGATCCCCACCGGGGCACGTCCCCGCCATGACCTCATCACGGAGAACCTCATGAACCACGTCGCGGCCCCCGACCGCTACGACGGCACCATGCTCTACCGGCGCACCGGCCGATCCGGACTGGACCTTCCCGTCCTGTCGCTGGGGTACTGGCACAACTTCGGTGACGACAAGCCGTTCGAGACCCAGCGGCAGATCGCCCTGCGCGCCTTCGACCTCGGCATCACCCACCACGACCTCGCGAACAACTACGGCCCGCCCTACGGAGCCGCCGAGCTCAACTTCGGCAAGCTCATGCGACAGGACCTCGCCCCCTACCGGGACGAGCTGATCGTCTCCACCAAGGCCGGATGGGACATGTGGCCCGGCCCGTACGGCCAGGGCGGCGGGTCGCGCAAGTACGTGCTCGCCTCACTGGACCAGTCCCTCGAGCGGATGGGCCTCGACTACGTCGACATCTTCTACTCCCACCGCCTGGACGCCTCCACCCCGCTGGAGGAGACCATGACGGCTCTGGACACCGCGGTACGACAGGGCAAGGCGCTGTACGTCGGTATCTCCTCCTACGACGCCGAGCGCACCCGGCAGGCCGCGGCCATCCTCCGCGACCTCGGCACCCCCCTGCTCATCCACCAGCCGTCGTACAGCATGCTCAACCGCTGGATCGAGACCGACGGGCTCCTCGATGCCGCCGCCGACGAGGGGTTCGGCGTCATCGGCTTCACCGCCCTGGCTCAGGGCCTGCTCACCGGCCGCTACCTCGACGGCATCCCCGAGGACTCCCGCGCGGCCCAGGACAAGTCCTTCGACACCGGCTGGCTCAACGACGACACCCTCCAGCGACTGCGCGCGCTGAACGACATGGCCGCCCGCCGTGGCCAGACCCTCGCTCAGATGGCACTCGCGTGGGCCCTGCGCGACGAGCGCGTCACCTCCCTCGTCATCGGTGCCTCCCGCACCGAGCAGCTGGAACAGAACATCGCGGCCCTCACCAACCTGTCCTTCACCGCCGACGAACTCGCGGAGATCGACAAGCAGGCGACGGTCGAGGGCGGCGTCGACCTGTGGCAGCAGGCCCGAACCGGCACCTTGAGCTGACCCCGGCTCGCCGCTGCCTGCTCGGGCCGGTCCGGTCATCCAGCTCCGTGCCCTGGGCGGCCGGGCGCGGCGAGGCTCCCTACGCCCGGACCGTGCCGTCCCACCGCCAAGCGGTCAGGCGCGGACGCCCGGGCAGTTCGGCACGTCCGGTGGCCCACAACAGAGTGGGCCACGGGTCCGTGGACGACGGTGCGTCGGGGAACAGCCGGGCCAGTACCCGCGAGCACAGCTCGGCAGGCGGGTTCCATGCGAGCCCGAGCCCCTGTGCCAGGTCGTGCGTGTGGACCAGGGTCTCCACGATGCCCATGGCGGCGAAGCCCTCCGGGTCCGATACGCCGAAGACATGGTGGGCGCGGGTCTGCGGAGGCGCTGTGCGGGCCATGGCGATCAACAGTGCCCCGCTTGCCTCCAGGACCTGCAACAGGCCGTCGGGCCCGGCCTTCCGGTCCGCGTGGATGGCGTTCGCCGGACCGCCGGGCCGTCGGCTCTCCCACACGAAGGGAACCTCACGGCCCAAGGGCGGGGTCCTGAGCCCCAGTTGCGCGGCGTAGGCGAAGAGGTCGTCGCTGAGGTGCTCCACCGTTTCCCAGCAGTCCCACTCCAGCGAACCGGCCTTGCCTTCCCACGCGGTCGCCGGTGCCTGGCGCAGGGCCGCCACGGCGAGCCGTACGGCGAGATCGAGGTCGTCCGCGGTGACGGGGGACTGGGAGGGGCCGGTCTCGGCTGATCGGGACATGGCGGGACCGTACCGCGACCGGAGAGAACCACGCCCCTCCTTTGATCACTGGTCCCGCTCGCTCCGGCGGACAGAATCCATGGGCGTCCTGTCGCTCGGGCTGAGGACGCGGCCACGGCGGCGCAAGCGGACGAGGCGTCCCGGCCCGCGCTCGGACGAGGCGCCCCGGCCCGCGCTCGGACGAGGCGTCCCGGCCCGCGCTCGTAGCGGCGGTGGAGCGGACGGGGCGGAGCCGTAGCGTGCCGAGCCCATCGTGGTGGACAACCACCGTCACCGGCGACGAGACTGGGCCCCACCACACACTCACCAAGACTTCTGCTCGGTGATGGAGTCGGTGCGGGGCTCGTGCCCCTTCTCCGCGCCACCACTGGACGGTTCCAGGCGGCGACCACGGGTCGGTTCATTCGGGCACCGACGACCCCGGTGGGCCGTCCCGCCGGGCAGCGAAAGGGACTCGCCGTGCCCACGGCGAACTACCGTTGCCTGCTGCGCACCCCGGGCGCCGCAGCCTTCTTCCTTCCCGCATCGCTCGGACGTGTCGGTGTTGCGATGACCAGCCTCAGCCTCGTCTGGCTCGTGCACAGCCATACCGGCGCCTTCGCCGAAGCCGGCCTGGTCGGCGGCGGGTTCGCGGTGGCCGAGGCGCTCGGGGCGCCCCAAGTGGACCAGCAGGGGGGCGGGGGCATCGGAGGTGACCAGGGACACGAGGACGGCCGCTGCCAGGGCGTGAGCGAGCAGCGCGACTCGCTGGGCGGCCCTGCTGCGCGACGGCCGAGCGGACGAACTGCCCACCGCGTTCGCACTGGAGTCCGTCAGCAACGCGGTGGCGTACCTGGTGGGCCCGATGCTGGTCAGCGCACTTGCCGCGGCCGGACACCCCGTGGTCGGCACGGTGTCGGCCGCCTCCCTGTCCGTGGCCGGCGGCCTGATGCTCGCGGCGCAGCGCGGCAGCGCGCCCCGGCCGGTGTGCGGTGGCGCGGTGCACGCGCGTGAGGAGCGGTCGTTGCTGCGCGGCGCCGTCGTCGTCCTGATGGGCCTCAATCTCGCGATCGGCGTGTTCTTCGGTGCCATGCAGGTGTCGGTGACGGCCTTCGTGGTGGAGCACGGCACACCGGGCGCCGCGGCCCCGATCTTCGCGGGGCTCCGACGACGAAGTGAGGCCACCCGCCATGCGTCGTCCGGATGTGTGGCTTCGACCCGGGCACGCTGCATCGGCGCCCGGCTCGCCGGCCGGACGCCGATACAGCTCAGGTCAGGCCGGTGAGGTGCCCGCCCGCCCGAAGTGCCGGGCGAAGAACCGGACCGCGCTGTCGGACTCGAACCGCGGGAGCTCCTTGTGGCGGCCCGCGTTGGCGTGCAACGTCTTCTCCTTCGAGGCGAAGGCGTCGAACAGCGCCAGACCGGACGCGCGCGGGATGTGCTCGTCGTCCCACTGGAGCATGAATTCGATCGGGACAGTGATCTGCTTCGCCGGCTCGGCCAGGGCATCGGGCCAGTGGAGACCGAAGACCGCTGCGGTGATCCTCGGTTCGACGGCCGTCAGCGGCACCCCGATCGCGGTGCCCATGTTCAGCCCGAAGTAGCCGACCGGCCCATCGGTGCCGATCTCCGGAAGTTCCTGGAGGGCGTCGAGGGTCGCCTGCCACTCGGGCACGGCGCGTTCCGCCAGTTGGGCGTTGTAGCGGACGACGATCGGGCCTTCCGGTTCGCCCGCCTCCCTCGCCCGGTACAGGGCGGCGATCTCCTGCTCGTCGTACGCCGTGCGAGGTCGGTCGCCGTGACCGGGCGCGTCGATGCAGGCGACATGGAAGCCGCAACCGGTCACGAGGAGGCGTGCACGGCCCGTCATGGCCGGCCACCTCTTGTGCGTGCCGCCGCCGTGGCCCATCAGTACCAGGGGCGCACGCTCGGGGCCGGACGCAGGCGACCAGAGCACGCCGGGGACACCGTCCACGGCGAAGTCGCGTTCGACGACACCGTTCGATGTCGTCTCCGCGGTGAAGTGCACAGAATGCATGGGGTGTTGCCTTTCGGAAGTGCCTTCGTTGACGGGGCACTCCCGGCGACGCCTATGTCGATGGCCCGACCGTGACGGCGAGGGCGAGGGGGAGCACCCATGCGGATCCAGCGGTCATGGGTCTCACCTCCTCGGGCGGGGTCACGGTCGACCGGAAGCTATCAGCTCGGTCGTCGGCTCGACCAACGCTTTTCCCGCCCCTCCCGCAACACGTCCGACGCGGCAAGAGCCCCGCCACGTGCCGGCGCAGGGCCAGTTCGCCGCCCCGACCACCGGCGGTCGCGACGACCGTCAGGAACGGCTGCTCGGAGCAGGGTGAGAAGAGCAGGCCGACACACGGGTCCGAGATCCGCGCCTCCGGCCCGGTGAGCGGCATGCTGAGGGCAATCTGTGAAGTGGCGCGGGATGGTGGTGCGGTGCACGGCATGGCAGGGGACGGAAGGCCCGCGGAGGCCGGTCCGATGGACGGGATCGGTACCTACCACGCGGCGGCGGTGCACGCCCGAGCTCAGATCTCTGCGCTCCTGGCGGCCGTCCGGCTGGTCGACGAGGCGTGGACGGCTCCGTCGGGTCGCATGACAGCCGACCGCCCGGGTCCTTCCGGCCGGTCGACGGCGATGTGACGGGTCGACGACCGGTGCCGCAGGGGGGCCGGACTGTGGCCGGCTCAGGCCTCGTCCTCTCGTACGATCGCATCGCCCAGGCGGACCGTGCCGGGTTCGAGGACGTCCAGATACACCCCGAGGCACGCCAGCCGGCCCAGGTCGAAGACAGGTACGCGGTGTTCGCGGGCGATCGTCCGCATGACGCCCGGGTCGGCGTCGAGCTCGTCGTGGCGGAGCGTGGGCACCACACAGCGGGGTGTCGGCACCTGTACGCGGAACAACGCCTCGCCGACGCGCAGTCGACGGCCCTGCCAGGTGTCCTCCACGAAGGGCGGTTCGCCACCGGTGTCCGCGACCAGGTTCGGCCGGAAGCGTCGCGGGTCGAAATCCCCGGCGGGACAAGCCTTTTGGAGTCCTGCGAGGGAGGACGACGTGACCAGATGGACCTTGCCGAAGTCGAAGAACGTGCCCGACGCCACCGTGCCGACCGTGATGGTCTCCCCGGTCGCGTCCACGGACGCCGTCGCCCGCACCGCGTCAGGGACACCGCCTTCGTACTCGGGCACGGCGCGCTCCAGCGTGCTCCGAGCCGGCGCGCTGTCCGCGAGGAAGACCTGACGGCCCAGCAGCTCGGACAGCCGGGCATCGAGTTCGGGGTCCCCGACCGTGTGGGAGGTCCCGTCGGGAAGGTCGACCTCGACAGTGCGGTCACCCGCCGACCGGCTCCGGCAGCCCAGGAGTTGCCCCCACTTCCGCGGGTGCTTGACGCTCCCGACGGCACCCCTCTCGTCGAGAACGGCGTGCGTCCGGTCTCCGGTCAGCCCCGTACGCGTCACCGCCACGGACGCCAGAGCCTCGCCGAGCATGGACTTCACCGGATACCGCCACAGTGCCGCTACCGTCCCCATGGAGATCGATTGTCGCCCGCAACTCGGCCCGACCGGACGGGCGATGCGATGCGATGCGAGAGGTTGCGTCCGGACCGACGGGGTGGTGAGGCAGCGGGCGTCCCGTGCTGCCGCTCTTGGCGCTGTTCGATCGCCGTCCTTCACGACCTCTTGATACACATGTGCGATGGCGGACGATGACTCGGGCACGTTGCAGGCGGGGCAGACGGGATTGATCGTGAGGATCACGGAGGCGGAACCCGCCGTGCGAGCGTGGCGTGAACGACTGGACCCTTCGGCGCGTGTGGGTGTCCCGGCCCATGTCACCGTGCTCTTCCCGTTTCTCCACGAGCGGCGCATCGACAGCGACACCCACACCGCCCTGGGTGAAGTGATCGGGCGGCACCGGCCGTTCGAGGCCCGGTTCGCGCGGTGCGGAGGATTCCCGGGAATCCTGTACCTCACGCCCGAACCGGAAGCACCGTTCCGCCGGCTCACGGAGGCGATCGCGGATCGCTGGCCCGAGACTCCGCCGTTCGGCGGGCAGTTCGACGACGTGGTGCCCCACCTGACCGTCGCCCAAGGGCAGGACGCCGCTGTCCTTGAGCAGGTCGAGACCGGCCTTCGCCGCCGATTGCCGGTCACCGCATCCGTGTCGGCGGTCGATCTCATGGTCTACGACGGAGTGCGGTGGCAGCCACGGGCCTCGTTCCCTCTCCAGGAACGCCCGCTGTCCCAGCCGTAGTTCGTGATCCCGGCAGTCCTCGCGGCGATCCGTCGACCCCCCATCACAGGACCGCGGAAATGCGTGGACGGAGCAGCGGAAGATCACGTACTGTGTGGCTTCACGCCCATAGACGGACGGAAGGAGGCGAGTGCCGTGCAGTTCACACCTTTCCAGCGCTCCCGTTTCCGCTGTCCCGGCGTGGTTCGTCAGTTCTGACCGGGAGCGCTCCAGCAGCCTGTATCCCGGAGGAATTTCCATGACCGATCTGGTCATCCGCGCGCTCTCCGCGAGCGACGCCCATCTCTTCGACGCACTCCCCGACCCGCTGGGCGCCCGTGAAGGCCACCGGCGAACCCGGTTCCGCCCCGACTGGAAGCGTGTGGTGCTGCGTGACGGCGAGGTCGTCGCGCGCGCTGCGTGGTGGGGCGGCCCCGACGACTCGGAGCCCGTCAACATCAACTGGTTCGACGTGGCAGAGGGCGAGGAGGAGGCGGGGGCCGAACTCCTGCGCTCCGCTCCCTGGCAGGTCGAACTCGAGATCAACCTGCCCGGCGACTGGCGTGACGAGCCCGGCCTGCGGGCCGCCGGCGAGGCACGCTTCGCCGCCGCACGAGCCGCCGGGTACGAACTCCTGGTGGAACGCTTCCTGTACCGGTGGACCCCGGAGCAAGGCCTGCCCGAGCGTCCCGGACGCCTGCGCTTCAGCGCCGAGCCCGACGACAGCGTGTTCTTCGACGCGTTGCGCCGCATCCACTCCGTCACCCTGGACACCCACGCGCTCAGGGCCATCGAGAAGGGCGGCCTCGACCAGGCCGCGCAGGAGGAGATCGACTTCTTCCACTGGTGCCCCTCCCCGCGGGAGTGGTGGCAGGTCGCGCACACGCCGGAGGGCGACCTGGCCGGCATCCACATCCCGGCCCACAACCCCTCCGGACCGACCATCGGCTTCATCGGAGTCGTCCCGGAACACCGCGGTCATGGCTACGCGTACGACCTCCTCGCGGAGTGCACCCACTTCCTCGTGAAGGAGGGCGCGGAGGTGGTCAGCGGAGCCACGGACCACGGCAACTTCCCCATGGCCGCGAACTTCGCCAGGGCCGGATTCCCCGTCGTCCGTGAACGCATCAACTTCCACCCGGCGGGTCAGTCGGCCTAGCGAGGGACAGCACACGATGGGCGGTCCGGTCCAAAGGCGGGCCGGGCCGCTCGCCAGTGCCCTGTGGACTGCCGGCCGGGGCAGCCTCGGGAGGGCACGAGCGACTACGGAGCGACCGCGGCGTTGAGCCCGTAGTCGAGCTCCGCACCGTCGACGAGCACCGCCTCGACCGTACGCGTACGGGGATCGATGTCGGCGACGATCCCTTCTCCGGCATAGCGGGGGTAGCCGGTCGCGCCTGTCTCGCCGGTCGCTTCGACGACGGCCGATCGCACGGCTGCCTCCTCCGCGGAAACACGGTCCGTGCCCTCGATGTACTCGGGGACCAGCAGGACGGTGAAGCGCTGCGGCTCAGTAGTCATGCTCCTGAATTTAAGTCCCTGCCCCGCAGACCGCGGGGCAGGCGCACCCGGTGGGTCGCGCGGAGGCGGAGCGACCGGGCCGCCGTACGGGTGGTGCGAACAGGTTGCCGCACGGGTGGTGCGAACAGGCCGGCTCGGAGGTCCTGTGCATGCGGGCCGCCGATGGGGGTACGCGCTCCTTCGTCGGCCGCTATAGGCCGTCATTGCGGGGCACGATGCAGTGGGAGGGCTTGAGATGACGGTGACGAAGACGGTGGACGCACGGACGGCCGGGCTGCCGGAGATCGCCGACCCGTCGCAGGTCGCCCCCCGCGACGCCCGGGACATGTCGAGGCAGTTCTTCGACCGGCTCGCCACGCTCGAAGAGGGCACGCCGGAGCACCAGTACGCACGCAACACGCTGATCGAGATGAACATCTCCCTGGTCCGCTACGCGGCGGCCCGTTTCCGCAGCCGCGGCCCCGAGGAGATGGAGGACATCGTCCAGGTCGGCACCATCGGACTGATCAAGGCCATCGACCGGTTCGAGCTGACCCGCGAGGTCGAGTTCACCTCCTTCGCCGTGCCCTACATCGTCGGCGAGATCAAGCGGTTCTTCCGCGACACCTCCTGGGCCGTGCACGTGCCCCGCCGTCTGCAGGAGGCCAGGGTCCAGCTCGCCAAGGCCACCGAGGAACTGCGCAGCCGGCTGGGCCGTACCCCGACCGTCAAGGAACTGTCCCAGCTGATGTGCCTGAGCGAGGAAGAGGTCAACGAGGCCCGCCTCGCCTCCAACGGCTACAACTCCTCCTCCCTCGACGCCGCCATCAGCACGAGTCAGGACGGCGAGACCGCACTGGCCGACTTCATCGGCGCCGAGGACAACGCCCTGGAACTCGTCGAGGACTTCCACGCCCTGGCCCCTCTGATCGGCGAGCTGGACGAGCGGGAACGCCGCATCATTCACATGCGGTTCGTCGACGAACTCACCCAGGCCCAGATCGGCGAACACCTCGGCGTCTCCCAGATGCACGTCTCCCGACTGCTGTCCCGCACGCTCACCAAACTGCGCCGAGGGATGCTCACCACCCAGTGACGCACGCGGCGCCACGCGACCGTCGAGCGATGCTGTGCCCCCCTCGTGGTCGTGCGCTGCGGCCGACCGACCGGTCGACCGGGTCGACCCGGTCGACCCGGGTCGGCCGAGGCGCTCCGAGCCCGGACGCGCCGCGGCCGACGCTCTGATCAGCCTTGCTCCCGCTCCACCGGAAGCCACAGTTCGGCGTCGGCCTCGGTGCCGCCCGGAGACAGGCGGGTGCGGAGGATCTCAGGGCCGGGGCGGCTGCGGTACGGGTTGGACGGGAACCACTGCGTGAACACGTCCCGCCACAGCTCCTGAATGGCCTGTGGCGCCGGTCCCGAGGTGGTGAAGACGGCCCAGGTGCCGGCCCCGACCGGCAGGACACTCATGCCGTCCGGTGCGGCCGACGACGTGATCACCCCCTGGTAGTAGTCGAGTTCGGTGCCCTCGGCGCGACTCGGGTCCAGGTCGTCGCAGACCGCGACAATGCCGTGCGGCTCCTGGTCCGACAGCTTCTCCAGGAGTTCCCGGGACTGCGGTTCGATCCCGCGGACGAAGTCGATGATGGCCTGGTTCGGCCCTACGTGCACCAGTGGCACCCGGGCCTTCAGGCCGACGACGGTGAAGTCCGGCCTGTCCACGACGCGATAACGCATGCTGCTGCTCCCTTCGACGGTGAGGCGGAAGGTGAGCCGGGGCTGCGAGACGAGCGCGCAACCGGTGCGCCGGGCCTCGCCGGGGCCGACACCGTGCACGGTGCGAAACGCCCGCGCGAACGCCTCGCCCGAGCCGTAGCCGTACCGCACCGCGATCTCCAGCAGCGTCCGGTCCCCGGCGAGTACTTCGGCACCCGCGACAGTGAGCCGACGACGTCGGATGTACTCCGACAGGGGCATGCCCGCGAGCGCGGAGAACATCCGACGCAGGTGATACTCCGAGGTGACGGCGATGTGCGCCAACTCGGCCACGTCGATGGACTGGTCGAGACGGTCCTCGATGTGCTCCATCGCCTGGTTGAGCCGATCCAGCACGCCCGGTCCCCTTCCTCTTCGGTAATCACCACGCTAGGCAGCGTGCGTCCTGCCGGACCCGACATTCTCTGCCCGTTCGGATCGGGTGGGGGGACTGGCCGGGCGCACTCGGCATCCACCAGGTGTCAGGTGTCAGGCGTCTGGTGTCTGGTGCCAGGTGTCTGGTGTTGGTGCGACGTCCTGGGCGACGACGGCGCGCAGGGGGAGAGGGCCGGCGACGGCCTCGCCGGTGAAGGGCGGCCGGACAGGGGCGCAAGCCCACTCCGGACCCGTCAGGGACGCAGACCCGCCCGCCTGAGGGTGACCTCGGACAGGTCTGCGATCGCCTGCCCGTCCCCGCGACGCCACGCGTCGGCGAGGCCGCCGGGCGGGGAGGGAACCGCCTTGAGGCTGCGCAGCGGTCCGGTGAGTGCTCGCAGGGCGAGGAGGTCGGCGCCTCCGGGGGCGTCGAGGAGACGCCGGGTGGTGACGCTCCGCCGGATCCAGAGCAGTCGCGGGGGAAGCCACAGCACCAGGACGAAGGCCACGGGGAGGACGATCAGGGCGAGTGCGGTCAGGTTGGCCACGTGTCCCACCGTGTCCTGCAGCGACTGTCCGGCGTCGGAGAGATTGGTGCCGGCGCCCGCGGCGGACTCGAGCGGTTTCTTCAGGGTATCTCCGACGAGTGGCACCTTCGAGGCCGCTTCGCTCGCGTCACCGAGACCGGAGGCGAGGCTGTCGCCCGCGCTCTCCGCCTTCCGCCCCGGCTCGGCCAGCAGCATGATCGCGTCGCGGACGACCAGGGCGAACTTCACCGCGAGCGCGATGAGCGCCACGGCGATCAGATCCGCGAGCACCTGACGGATTCGACGCGCTGGTGTCTGGGCGTAGAGGCGCATGGCGTGCTCCTGTTCCGGCGAGGGCGTCGAAGAGGCCGGCTCCACCCGGGTGAGGTGCAGCACTCGTCATGGCAGGGTCGGCCGATCGCTTGACCGTACGTGGCACTGGACTCTTCCACGGGGCTGCGGGGGTAAACGCCTTCGACGTGTTGCGGGAACGGGCCCGCGTCCCCCGCACGGACGGGGCGATCCGCGGCCCGGCCGAAGGTCGGCAGGCCCGGACGGTGTCCGGTCCGCGGGGCCGTAGGTGAACCGGTGCCGGGCCCGCCGCTCCGGCCGCGGTGGCCGCGGTGGCCGCGGTGCGAGCGGGCTCGAGGAGAGCGGTCCGATGAAACATGACGCAGGTCACGAGACCGTGCGGCTCGATCTTGGAATGTGCGGCATCTTTCGGCTGCTGTAATTGTCCTGGGCTTGCCCTGTTCTGAGGGCGCGCCGGGCAATGGAGCTCAGCGCGACCGGCCGCGGAAGACCGGAGACGATCTCGCCGTCCCCCGGCTTCCTCACCCCTGGACCGCTGTCTTCGAAAGGCTCTACCGCACCATGCCACTGGCCCTGCTCGCCCTGGCCGTTGTCGCGTTCGGCATCGGCACGACCGAGTTCGCCACGATGGGGCTGTTGCCCCAGATCGCCGACGGGATCGGTGTGTCCGTACCGCACGCTGGCAATCTCGTCTCGGCCTACGCCCTCGGCGTCGTCGTCGGCGCCCCCGTGTTGACGGGCATCGGTGCGCGCATACCCCACAAGCGACTTCTGCTCCTTTTGTCCGGGTTGTTCGTCATCGGCAACACCGCGTCCGCGCTCGCACCCAACTTCGGTCTGCTGTTCGCCGCACGTTTCCTGGCAGGTCTGCCGCACGGAGCGCTGTTCGGAGTGGGCGCCGTGGTCGCCTCTCGGCTGGTCGCCCCCGAACGGGCCGCGCGGGCCGTGTCGAAGATGTTCCTCGGACTGACCATCGCGAACATCGTCGGCGTCCCGGCCGGCACCGCCCTCGGGCAGCAGCTGGGCTGGCGGTCCGCCTACTACGCGGTCGCCGTCATCGGCCTCGTCGCTCTCGCCGCGCTGGCCGTCTTCGTTCCGCACCAGCCTCGCGGCCGGCAGTCCGGGATCAAGCACGAGCTGCGGGCGATGAACAACAGGCAGGTCGCGATCGGCCTGGGCACGGCCGTCGTCGGCTTCGGCGGATTCTTCGCCGTCTACAGCTACCTGGTGCCCATGCTGACGCACCTGACGGGCATCTCCGACTCCTCGACCACCCTGGTCCTCGCGCTCTACGGCGTCGGCATGACGCTCGGCACGCTGGTCGCGGGCCCCCTCACGGACCGTGCCCTGCGACCGACGCTGTACGCGGGGCTGGCGCTGCTCGCCGCGGGGCTGGTGGCCTTCTACTTCACCGTGCACAGCACTGTGCCGGCTCTGGTGACGATCACCTTCATCGGCGCGATGGGCGCCCTCATCACCACGCCCGTCCAGATGCTGCTGATGGCCAAGGCGAAGGACGCTCCGACGATGGCGGCGGCCTCCAACCACTCCGCCTTCAACCTGGCCAACGCGGGCGGCGCCTGGCTCGGCGGTCTGGCCATCTCGGCCGGTTGGGGCTGGGCCTCGCCCAACCTGGTCGGCGCGGCACTCGCCGTGGCCGGCCTCGGTCTCGCCTTCACCGGAGGCCTCATGGACCGGGACGGCCGACGCTCCAAGGTGGTCACCACCTCCGCTGCGGAGACCTCGGCGGAGGCCGGACACGTCACGGCGGTGCCCGGAGAGCGGGGATAGCGGCTGGGCCGTCGGCCTGCGGGGCACGCCGGCGGCCGCCGCGGTGGCAGGCCCACCGACCGTCGTTCACCTGAGGCCACGGAAATCCGGTGCTCGGCTTCGATGTCGAGGCCGATCGGGTCGTCCTCCTGGTCGAGCCGATGGCCGGGTGATTGCGGTCCTGGGTGCCCGGCCGGTGACGTAGTAGGTGAGGCCCGGAAAACATGGACGCTGGTGCGATCGCGGCTCGACCTGCCCCCGCCGTCGTGGTGCCTCTGGTTGCAGCCAGGTCCCCCCTGCGGACCACCGCAGACCGCTGGCTACTCTGGCGCCATGGCCGAACCCCTGTATCTCCGACCCGTTGCCGAACATGACCTCGCCCTGCTGGAGCGTCTCTACGAGGACCCTTCGGAGGCGGGGGAGCTCGGGTTCTTCGGCTATCGCAACACCGGCCAGTTGCGCCGGATGTGGGCCGAGCAGGGTTTCATCACCGCGGGCGGCGGGCGGCTCGCCATCGTCGCGGGCGACGACCGCTTCGTCGGTGAGGTGCAGTGGCGTCAGGTCCTGCAGGGCCCGGCCTCGACGTGCTGGAACATCGGCATAGCGCTGTTGAGCGCCGAGCGGGGCAAGGGGTTCGGCAAGCGTGCCCAACGCGAGCTCGCCGAGTACCTGTTCGCCCATACTCAGGTCAACCGGGTCGAGGCGAGCACGGAGCTCGCGAACGTCGCGGAGCAGCGGGCACTGGAATCGGCCGGCTTCAGTCGCGAAGGGGTCCTGCGCGGGGCCTGCTTCCGCGGCGGCGCCTGGCGGGACATGGTCATGTACTCCATACTCCGGGACGACGTCGCTCTCAAGGCGTAGTCGACGTCCCGCTCACGGGCGCAGGAAGCCCGGCACGTCCACGGCAACGAAGGCATCTGTGCGCCGCTGCTTCCTCTGGGCAGCCTCCGTACGGGCTCTGTAGCGTACGCGTATGGGTATGCCGCGCATGACCCTTCAGACCCGACAGGTGCTGCGGGCTCTGCTGGAGGACCCGGCCGAGCAGCGGTCCGGCCTGGACCTCTACCGCCTCACACAGGACCGCGCCGTGCAGGCCCGCGACGCCCTCGCGCGTGCCCGCGGAGCCAGGAGAGAGCCCGGGCGTGGCCGCTGAAAAAAGATCTGCGGACACATGTCGAGAACGGCGGACGGGCTCCGACGTCTCCTGCGAGAGGCGCCCCCACCGGGATGCCCCGCCGATGCATGAGGAGAGTCCGATGAAGTACCTGGTGATGATCTACGGCAATCAGGCCGACTACGAGTCCATGAACGGCAAGGCCGGCCCCGGGCACCCGGCCTGGACGCAGGCGGAGCTGGGCGCCATGTTCCAGTACATGGAGACCCTCAACAAGGAGCTCATCGAGTCCGGCGAGATGGTCGACGGCCAGGGCCTGTCGGAGCCCCGGCAGGCGGTCGTGATCACCTCGGGTGCCGACGGGGCGCCGGTCGTCTCGGACGGCCCGTTCGGCGAGACCAAGGAGGTGCTCGCCGGCTACTGGGTACTGGACTGCGCCGACACCGAGCGGGTCACCGAGATCGCCAAGCGCGTGCACGCCTGTCCTGTGCCCGAGGGAGCGCCCCGGAGCGACGTGGTGATCCGGCCGATCATGGAAGCGCCCACTGGAGCGTGAGTTCGCCCGACGCGACGGAGGACCTGCTGCGCGACAACGCGCCGCAGGTCCTCGGCGCACTCGTACGCCGGTACGGCCATTTCGACGCGGCGGAGGACGCCGTACAGGAGGCGCTGCTCGCGGCGGCCCAGCAGTGGCCCGAGGAAGGTGTGCCGGGCAATCCGCGCGGCTGGCTGATCCGGGTGGCATCGCGCCGGCTGACCGACCAGCTGCGCAGCGAGGAGGCGCGGCGGCGCCGGGAGGAGACCGCGGCGGCGCTCACACCGTGCGACGACTTCCACGCTCCGGCCCTCGACGAATCCCGCGTCGCGTCCGAGGACGACACCCTCCTCCTGCTCTTCCTGTGCTGTCATCCGGCACTGAGCAGACCGTCCCAGATCGCTCTGACGCTGCGCGCCGTGGGCGGCCTGACCACGGCGGAGATCGCCCGTGCCTTCCTGGTCCCGGAAACCACCATGGGCCAGCGGATCAGCCGTGCCAAGAAGACCGTCAAGGACGCAGGCGGACGCTTTCGGCCACCGGAGCCCACCGATCTGCCGCACCGTATGAGCGCCGTGCTCCAGGTCCTCTACCTGATCTACAACGAGGGCCATACCGCCACCTCCGGCACGTCGCTCCATCGCGCCGAGCTCTCCGCCGAGGCGATCCGGCTGACGCGCACCGTGCACCGTCTGCTGCCGAAGGACGGCGAAGTGACCGGCCTGCTCGCGCTCATGCTGCTCACCGACGCCCGCCGGGCGGCCCGTACCGGACCGGGCGGCGAACTCGTCCCGCTGACGGAGCAGGACCGCGGCCGCTGGAACCACGAGGCCATCGACGAGGGCGTCGCGCTCGTGTCCCAGGCTCTTACCACCACCGCGCTCGGCCCGTACCAGTTGCAGGCCGCCATCGCCGCGGTCCACGACGAGGCGCCCACCGCCGAGGACACCGACTGGCCGCAGATCCTGGCCCTGTACGACCTCCTGGCGCGCCTGGCGCCCGGCCCGGTGGTCGAGCTCAACCGCGTCGTCGCCGTGGCCATGGTGCACGGCCCGCGGGCGGGCCTGGACCGACTGGCCGAGCTGGAGTCGGAGGGCACCCTGTCCGGCACACACCGGATGGAGGCCGTCCGGGCACACCTCCTGGAACGGGCCGGGGACGTCGAAGGCGCCCGGGCCGCGTACCAGGCGGCGGCCTCGGCCACGCTCAGCGTGCCCGAGCGCCGTTACCTCCAGCTTCGGACGGCGGGGCTGGGGCCGGACGCGGGCGGGCGTGCCGATGCCTGATCGGTCCGTCGCCCCTACCGTTGTCACATGGCGGTGATCAACGGCTGGAGACGGGGAGGACGAGCCCGGGGCCGAGCGGTGAACTTCGCGGCCGTGGCCGTTCTGCTCGTGCTCTCCGTCGCGGCCGCGTCCATCGAACCGCACCAGCACCTGTTCTCGTTACGGTGGTCCGCCGTCGTCCTGGCGACCGTGGGCTGCGGGGCGTTGCTGTGGCGGCGACGTCACCCGGTCGGCGTACTGGTCGTCACCGTGTGCTGCGGGGCGCTCTTCCAGATTCTGGGTTTCCGGGACAGCCCCCTGGTGGTGAGCCCGGTGCTGGTGTCCGTCTACAACATGGCCGTGCGGACCGACCGGCGCAGTGCCTGGCTGTCGGCCGCCGCGGCGGCCGCCGTGCTGGTGGGGACCGACACGATGTTCGCCTCCAGCGCCTGGCTCGAGCCCGACAAGGTGGCCATGCTGGCCTGGACGGCCCTGCCCGCCGCCATCGGGGACGGGGTGCGCTCCCGCCGCGCCTACGTGGCGGCGGTCGAGGAGCGCGCGGAGCACGCGGAGCGCACCCGTGAACAGGAGGCCCGGCAGCGGGTGGCGGCCGAACGGGTCCGCATCGCCCGCGAGCTGCACGACATCGTCACCCACCACATCGCCCTGATCAACGCTCAGGCAGGCGTGGCCGTCCATCTCGTGGAGCAGCGGCCGGAACAGATCCTGAGGGCCCTGGAGGACATCCGCGACACCAGCCGTTCCGTGCTCGACGAGCTGAGGGTGACGGTGGGCCTGCTGCGGCAGTCCGGCGATCCCGTGGCGCCGCGCGGCCCCATGCCGGGGCTGGCAGAGGTACCGGCCCTGCTGGCGTCGTTCGAACGCGCGGGGCTCGCGGTGAGCCAGGTCCTGTCCGGGACGGCCGAGCCGCTCGAGCCGGCTGTCGACCTGGTCGCGTACCGCATCGTCCAGGAGTCCCTGACCAATGTGCACAAGCACGCCGGGGCGGGCCGTGCGAGGCTCTTCCTGCACTACCACCGTGAACGGCTGACCATCGCCATCGAGGACGACGGGGCCGCCGGTCCCACGCAGGTCTACGCGGGCACGGGGCACGGACTGATCGGCATGCGGGAGCGGGCGGCCACGGTGGGCGGAAGGCTGCACGCCGGTCCGCGCCCCGAGGGCGGGTTCAGCGTGACGGCGGAACTTCCGTTGCGGGCCGGCCAGGCACGGGACCGGAGAGAGGACCATGACGATTCGCGTACTGCTTGCCGATGACCAAGCCCTGCTGCGGGGCACGTTCAGGATGCTGTTCGACGCCACGGAGGACATGGAGACCGTGGGCGAGGCGTCCAACGGGCACGAAGCGGTGGAACTGGCCGTGGCGCAGCGCCCGGACGTCGTCCTGATGGACATCCGCATGCCCGAGATGGACGGCCTGGAGGCGACCCGGCTCATCAGCGAGTCGGAGGGCCTCGGCAGCGTGAAAGTACTCGTTCTGACCACGTTCGAGGAGGACGAGCACGTCGCGGAGGCGCTGCGCGCGGGTGCGAGCGGCTTTCTCGGCAAGGGTGCGAGCCCTGAGGAGCTCCTCGACGCGGTCCGCACGGTCGCGGCCGGTGAGGCGCTGCTGTCTCCCTCGGCGACGCGAGCGCTGATCACCCGCTTTCTCGCGCAGCCGCAGTCCTGCCCGACAGCCGTGCACGAACGGCTGGAATGCCTGACACCCCGCGAGAGCGATGTCACGAGACTCGTCGCGCAGGGCCTGTCCAACGAGGAGATCGCCCAGCACTTGTTCGTGAGCCCGCTGACGGCCAAGACCCATGTCAACCGGGCCATGACGAAACTGGCGGCCCGGGACCGCGCCCAGCTCGTGGTGATCGCCTATCAGTGCGGACTGGTCAGTCCGGTGCCCGGCTCGGGGCAGACGCCGGTCGACGCATGACCGCGGCAGAGGGCCCGCCGAGGTGCCCGTACTTCTGCCGCGGTGGTAGTCCGGCCCGACGCCTACTACGGCAGCGGTAGGGAGAAGTCGCTGCGCGGGGACGACGCGGAGCGCACGGTCCATGAGTCAAGGTGGAACCCTGAACGGAGGTTTCACCATGAACCAGGCCCACTGCAGGAACAGGAACCACGGCGGCACGCCCACCAGCAGGCATGCGTCCCCCTCCGGACCCTCCGGATTCGTGACCGGCGCCCGCGTCTGCGGCATCGCTCCGCGAGCGGGCGCACTGGGCGAGCGCACGTCCTGCGAGGCCCGGCGCCAGGACCACGTCGTCGCCGCACCGGCAGCGCCCCACCTGGCCCTGCTCCGCGACGTCCTCGCCCATGGCGGTCAGGACGACCCGCCCGTCCACGTGCCGCCGCGTCGGCGCAGCCCGGAGCGTGCTGCTCTCGCGGGTGAGCTCACGCTGGCCGAATGGGTCAGCAGGACGCAGCGTGTCGGGCGCTGACCCGCGGGAGCACTCGCTCCGGTGCGGCCACGGGACGCGAACCCGCGAGCGTCACGTCGCGGCCGGCACCTCGCCACCGTCCCGTTCCTGACCAGGCTCCGCGCTCTCGACCAGCACCGTCCCGACGGTGCGCGTGGTCGGTGCCGAGTTTCAGGCCGGTCCGGAGGGCGGGTCACTAGAGTGACGGCGGGTTCCGCGACCGCCGCGGTTCCGCCGAGGGGGTGCGAGTTCCGTGCTTCAAGTGGACTTCGGTGGCGGGGCCTTGGGCCGAGTGCGGGTCGCCCGTGGGGCGGACCCGCTCTGGGAGGCGGCACTGAGCCTGCAACTCCTGCAGAACCGGCAGGAGTCGCTGGCCTACGACACATGGCGGCGTGAGGTGCGGGGAGCCCTGCACCGCACGGGACTCGCCGACGACGTCCGGGCGTTGATGCCGTTGTGCCCGCCCACGGGATACTTCCCCGACTTCCTCACTCCGGGCCGCGGTGACACAGGTGTGGAGGAGAGTGTCGACTGCGTGCTGTCGACCCCGAGACGCAGGTTGGCCGCCGAACTGACGCGCCTGTGCCGGGATCTGCGTGGACCCCTGCCGCGCAGTGTGCGCTGGGTGGCCACCGGCGATGTCGGTGCCCTGCACTGGCTCGGCACCACGCTGCGTCGCTATCACGCCGTGGCGGTGGCCCCGTACGCGGCGGCGATCAGGGCGAGGGTCGCCGACGATCGTGCGCGGCGGGCCGAGGCGGCGCTGGGCGGTGGCGCCGAGGGACTGCTGGCGAGCTACGCCGAGTTACCCGGGTGGCATCTGCGCGGAACACGGCTCACCACCCCCTACCCGGAGGCCCGGTCGCTTCAACTCGGCGGACGGACGCTCACGTTGGTCCCGAGCTTCTTCTGCGTGCGGACGCCGCTGGCCCTGGTGGACGAGGCGCTGCCCCCGGTGCTGGTGCATCCGCTGCATCCGGATCCCGGCTGGCTGCCCCGGTTGCGCGCGGGAGCGGCGACGCCGTCGGTGGCCCATCTGATCGGTGCCTCCCGGGCCCAGTTGCTCGATCTGCTCCGGACGCCGATGACGACGACCGAGGTGGCCGGGGCGCTTCGGCTCGCGCCGTCGACGGCGAGCCGGCACGCGGCGGTGCTGCGCGAGGCGGGACTTGTCTCGACGCGCCGCGAGGGGAATCGGGTGCTGCACCGCCGGACGCCGTTGGGACGGGCGCTGCTGGAGGGGGCGGCCCCTGACACGTCGGCCGCCCCCGGTTGACCTGCTGTCCTGCGCGAGGTGTCGTCAGCAGTTCGGGACGCCAGGGAGCCAGGCGTCGCTGACGTCGATGAAGATGTTGGAGATGTAGCCGCCGTAGTCGGGCAGGTAGGACCAGGCGTCGTTGCTGTAGCCCTGGTAGTCGACGAGCTGGCCGTGGACCTGGCACTTGACGCGTACGGTCGTGGGTCCGGGGAGTGTGGCCACGCGTGTCGAGCCGGTGGTCGCCTGTTGCCGGATGCTGACGTCCGTTCCCCAGGTCGGGAAGGACTTGGTGTCGCCGCCACCGTCGGTCCACAAGTAGGTGACGGTCACCCAGCCGTTGTCGTTGAGGCCGATGTTGTAGAACGTCCCGTCGGCCAGATCGATGCCGGCCGGGTTGGCGACCTGCCGGCCGAACTCGTCGCGACCCCCGTTGTAGCCGTTCTGGTAGGCGGCCTGGGCCTCGGGCAGGCCCCGCGCGAGATCCTTCCACTGCTCGCGCTGCGCGGACGTGTTCCAGTAGTCGTCGTGCGTGTTCCAGGGGCCCACGTCCCACACCGGCGCGGTCTCGCAGCGGACCGGGCCGCACACCTGCACCGAGTACTGGTCGCTGCCGTTGGGCGACAGGGCGCGGCGCGAGGGGAGGGCCACGAAGTGGTCGTTGCTGCGTATGACATGGCCGTTGGCGGTGGTCCCGCCCACCAGACCCTCGCGCGTGGCGTACACGCGGGACGAGAAGGCCGCGGCTGTGGGCTGCGCGAGCTGCGAGGAGGTTGTGCCGGCGCTGTCCGCCGACAGGGTCAGGCCGCGTACGGTCGGTGTGGCGCCGGACTTTCCGGTCCACAGGGTCAGCCGGGCCTGTACGTCGTCGACCGTCCGCGGCAGCCGGGCCGGCGCGTCGGCGGTCACTTCCCGCCACTCGGTCCAGGTGCCGTCCGGGGTGCGGCCCCGCACGTCGACCACCACGCCGGCCCCGCTCGGAAGGGCCGCGTCGACGTCCGCGGTGATCAGGTCCACCGGCCGGTCCAGGTGGTGCACGTCCAGTACGGCGGACGCGTAGCCGCGGTGCCGTTCCAGTGACGCCGGGCTGAGGGAACGGTCGTCCACGCGCAACGCGTTGCCGTCGTGGAGCACATTGACGTCGTCGGTGCCGGGCCGCGACAGGTCCGGGTGCCACGACACGGCGGACGGCGCGGCGGGTGCGGTGGCGGCTTCCGCGGCGGGCGCGGTTCCCAGCGCGGCGGCGAGGGCGAGCAGACACGCGACGCCGCTCAGCGTGCGGACGGGAAGCGTTCTGCGGCGTGCGGTGGGGTCCTCGTACCGCGGGTGAGAGGTCAGCATGTGGATACTCCCGGGAGCCAGGCGTCGTCGACGTCGATGAAGATGTTGGAGATGTAGCCGCCGTAGTCGGGCAGGTAGGACCAGGCGTCGTTGCTGTAGCCCTGGTGGTCGACGAGCCGGCCGTGGACCTGGCACTTGACGCGTACGGTCGTGGGTCCGGGGAGTGTGGCCACGCGTGTCGAGCCGGTGGTCGGCTGCTGACGGACGCTCACATCGCTGCCCCATGTGGGGAAGGGTGTGGTGCCGCTGTCGCCGTCGCCGCGGACCAGGCTCATGTAGTACGCCCAGTCCCAGTGCGGACCGGGATCGGTGTGGTCGTTCCCCGGCACTTCGCTGTGGCCGACGATGTGCGAACGGTCCCGCGGAATAGCGTATTTGGCGGTCAGGTAGCGGGTGAGCGCGGCCGAGGAACGGTACAGCGTGTCGGTGAACCACGAGGGGTCGCTGACATACCCTTCGTGCTCGACGCCGACCGAGTAGGGATTGGCCGAACGGGCGTGCCAGGCGGTGTCGCTCTCGCGGACGGTCTGGGTGACCTGGCCGTCGGAGGAGCGGATCACGTAGTGCGCGCTCACCTCCGCGGCCGGGTTCTGGAACCAGCTGATCGCCCCCGCGTACGAGCCCTCCGTGACATGGATGACCACGGTGGTGATCGCCGCGCCGCGGCCGGCGGAGTAGTTGCCGGAGTAGGCCGGAGCCCACAACGCCGACGGATAGTCGGGCGCTGCCGTCAGCCCCTGGCGGTCGGGTTCGGCGAGGCTTCCGCGCTGCGGCCGCACTCGGTGAGGCGTCGTCCTGACCGGCTCGCCGGCGACGTCCGCGCGGACTCCGTCACGCAGCAGGCCGTAGACCGTGTCCGCGTACAGGCGCCCCGCCGGCGCGGTGTCCGGAGCGCCGTAGCGGGCCGTCACCTGGTACCAGGAGCCGAGCCGCCGCCGGTCGGTCGCCTTGAGGCCGGCCTCGTCGGCCATGGCGCGCAGCACGGCGGCCGCCCCGGTGATGTTGGCGGGAGTGTCGTGCTCGATGACGGGGACCGTGGCGCCGGTGAGTCGGGCGGCCTGCTCCAGCGTGTGCCGACCGGGGTTGCTGACCAGGTGCATGACTCCGTAGCCGTTGTCCTGGCTGGGAAGCCCTCGATGGCCGTCGAGGTGGGTCTCCGCGTAGCCGACGGCGACGAGCAGATCGCGGGGCACGTCGTACGCGGTCGCCGCTCGCGCGAACGCCCCGTTCACGGAGGTGTCGTGCGAGGGCGGGGGAGCGGCGGCGGCCGACTGCCCTGTCATGACCAGGGTGGCGGCCAGAGCCAGGCCGAACAGTGCGCGCGTGCGTCTGACACGTGGTGGGGAGGACATGTGGGGTGCCCTGTCTCCGACGCCCGAGTCGGATGAAGTGCCGTGCCTTGGGGGCGACTCGGCCGCTGCCGCGCGGGCGCCGGAGCACACGGTCGCAGGCCGGGGGAGGAGCGGGGCGAGGGCCGGACCCATGAGGTGGGGCAGGCCGGAGTCCGGGGGGCCGGATCGCGTACCTCGGCGCGCAGGTACTCCCACGCCTTTCGTCCGCTCCGCCTACCGAACACCAACCAGCCCTGTACATACGGGTGTTGGCCCTGTCCCGGCTGCATGATGGACGGCCGAACTTGTCGTGTGCAAGACATTGCATTGTGAGCGAAAGACCTGGCCGGTGCCTTGTCCTGAGAGCCGGACCGCTCCTACCTTGTGCCGCGATCCGGCGTCCGCCCGGACATCGAGCCCCCTCCGCTCTCCCCCACACGAAGGAGCGACTCGCGCATGCCCCTCAGACGCCTATGGACCGCGGCCGTCACCACCCTCCTGGCCGTGGTCGGACTCCTGCTCGGACCGGTCCACCCGGCCGGCGCCTCGACCGGTGGAACGACCCTGGCGGCGCCCGACTTCAAGGCCCCCTATCCCTGCGGCCAGAAGTGGACCTACAGCCACCACTCCGGTGAGGTCCGCCGTGCCCTGGACTTCGTCCGCGCCGACGGCGGCACCACGAACGGAACACCCGTCCTCGCCTCGGCCACGGGCACCGCGTACCGCCACTACGAAGCGAACGGCGCGGGGAACTACCTGTCCGTCGAACACGGCGGCGGCTGGCGCACCTACTACTTCCACCTGTCGGCGTTCTCCGTCGCGGACGGCGCACAGGTCGAACAGGGCCAGCAGATCGGCACGACCGGGAGCACCGGCAACTCCACCGGCCCGCACATCCACTACGAGCAGCTCTACAACGGGGTCGGCCAGGACATCCGTATCAACGGCGCCGCGCTCGCCTACCCCGGAAGCTACAACCAGTACTTCCTCACCAGCGACAACGGCTGCGGCGGCGCCGGCACGCCCTTCATGACCTGGGGCAGCGGCGTGCGCGTGCGCAGCGACGCCCATCTGAGCTCGCCGGTGGTCACCACCCTCGCCGGACCCACCAGCGTCCGCGTCCTGTGCCAGAAGCAGGGCGACACGGTCAACGCCGAGGGCTACACCAACAATTGGTGGAGCAAGCTGCGCGACCAGAACGGCTTCATCAGCAACATCTACATCGACAACCCGGCGGCCCAGCTCCCCGGAGTGCCCCTCTGTTGAGAAGCGCGCCGCGGCGGCGGTCCCCCGGCCCGCCGCCGCGGCCGATCGCGTGTGCTCAGGCGCCGCCCCGCTCGCGGGGAATCTTCAGACCGGCCTCGATCGGCACCGGCAGCCGGTTCTCCGCCGGCGGCAGCGGGCAGGTCGCCAGGTCCGTGTAGGCGCACGGAAGGTTCGCCGCGCGGTTGAAGTCCAGGACGACCGTCCCGTCCGCGCCGGGCGGCTCGACGCCGACGACACGATTGGCGGCGTACGTGGTGACCCCGGAGGTCGCGTCGGTGAACAGCACCGACAGGCTGCCGGGAGCATGGCCCGGGAAGGCGGTCAGGGACAGGGAACGGCCGTCCAGTTCGAACTCGATCCGGCCCGGCGCGTCGTACACGTGTTCCAGACCCTCGACCGCGGCGCCCACCGTGGTCGGCCGCGGCTCGTCGAACGCGACGTAGCGGCCCGTCAACGCCCAGCGCGGATCCGGTGCGTAGGCGGGCGTCCCGGCGAAGGCGGTCCGCAGCGGTGCGTCGGGGTGCCGCGGACGCACGATGTCGTGCCCGCCGCGCTTGGCCACTTCGATCACGGCGTTCCCCCACACGGCGTTGACGCCACCGCGTTCGGGGAGCACACCGAAGTGGTGCTCCCCGCGCACCTGGCTTCCCTCCACGACCAGTTCCTCGCCGTCGTCGAGGGCCACGGAGACGCCGTCGGAGCCCGTCCTCCACGTGCCCGGGGCGTCCGGGAAACGCTGCGGCCGGTCGTCGAGCCAGTACAGCCCGGTGATCGCGAGGAACCCGTGCGGGTCGGCGAGCCGTTCTTCCTGCGTCCGGTACCAGTCCAGCCAGTCCTCGGTGAAGGCCTGAAGGTCTGCCGAGGTCACCTGAGTGGTCATCAATACTCCTTCGTCTCGCGGGGACCGGCCCCGCAGCGGTGTGCGCGTCTTCTGTCGAGGAGTGCTCTGCCGTCGTTCCGCCGTCCGGCAGTTCGTCGCGGCGTCCGGTTCCGGTGTCCGCTCACCCGGCCAGTTCGCCGAGGAGCGCCCAGGTGCGCCTCCGGTCGGCTTCTCCGGCGATCTCCGAGCCCGAGAACACCACCTCCGTGGCCCCGGCGTCCCGGTAGCGCCGCACCTCGTCCGCGACGGTCTTCTCGTCGCCGATCACGGCCACGTCGGACGCCCGTCGGCCACCGGAGAGTTCGATGACCCGCGCGTAGGAAGGGATCTGTTCGTAGAACGCGAGCTGTTCGGTGGCCTTCTCCCGTACGGAGTCGACATCGTCCGTGACCACGCCGTGCATCAGGGCCACGATCCGGGGCGCCGGGCGGCCGGCGGCCTGCGCCGCGGCGGTGAGCGCAGGAACGATGTGGTTCTCCAGGGCGCGAGGGCCCGCGAGGTACGGCAGGATCCCGTCCGCCAGTTCACCGCTGGCCCGCAGTGCTTGCGGCCCCATCGCGGCGACGAGGAGGGGAACGCCGCTCTCGGCGCCCGGCACGCGTGCGGAGATCGGTGTGGAGGCGGTGAGCAGTTCACCGTGGAAGTCGGCGGTACCGGTCCGCGTCAACTGGCGCAGGGCGATGAGGAATTCGCGCAGACGGGCGACGGGCCGTTCGAAGGGAAGCCCGAAACCGCCCTCGGTCAGGAGCTTGGTGCCGAGGGCGAGACCGAGGTGGTAGCGGCCGTGCGTGGCCGCCTGGGCGGTCTGGGCCTGGCTGGAGACGACCAGGGGATGCCGGCCGAAGACGGGGATCGCGGAGGTGCCCACATGGAGTCCGGGGACCTCGCGCCCGACGACGGCGGCTAGTTGAGGTGAGTCCGCGCCGAAGGTCTGCCCGAACCAGGCCGACCGGAGGCCGGCCGCCGCGGCCTCCTCGGCCAGCCGCACGGAGGCGTCGACCTGGTTCTCCGCGCCGGATGCGTTGAGCGCTACTCCTACAGTCATGCCAATGAAAACCGTCGACGTCCGAACCGGCATTCCGGTCCGTGTGTGACAGCTTCTTGTCAGTCGTGTGTACAGGGACGGCTCTCCGGGGCTCCTCCGGACGTCTCCGCGGACGCCACTTGTGCCGAACTCGCCCCAGGACCTCGTCCTGAGCTTGCCCGGCGCAGTCGGCGGGCCGCGCCGAGTCGGCCCGTCTCGGAGGCCGACTCGGCGGCCCTCGGACGACGGCGCTCCGCGGTCAGATGCCGGGATCGAACTCGGTGACCATGGCCTTGGCGCGGGCGAGTTGCTCGTCGGGCAGCGGACAGGAGCGTCGTGTCGTCCTGTCGAGGTGGACGCCGGTCAGCACGGTGATCGCCAGGGTGTCGCCCGTCGTCGCGTTCTCCATCCGGTGACAGAAGCGGATCACCTTGCTGCGCGCCTCCAGCAGCGCGGAGCGGACCAGCACCACATCTCCGGCGAGTGCCTCCTGCCGGTAGGAGATGCGCTGATCCACCGCGACCATGCCGCGCTCCTGCTCTCGCAGATAGTCGGGCGTGATGCCCATGCGGGCGAAGAGGGACCAGGTGGCCTCGTCGAACTTCCCGACGTACCACATGACGTTCATGTGCCCCATGTGGTCGCAGTGCCACGGGTACACCGTGCCTTGGTACGTCACTTCCATGTCGGTGGCCACCGTGTTCGTCCCTTCGTGCGGTACGCGTCGCTGCCGCGGCGAGCCCGGTGCCCTCCGGGCGGGGCGGCGGAGCCGGGCCGCCAAGCCAGGTTAGTCAACGTTAACTGAAAGGGGTCGTGTGACCTGCGACACGGTCCCGGTCCGGTGCGGCGGACCAAAAGCGGGCCGCCCTTGCTCCGTCGCACCGTCACACAGGGTCCGCGCGGTGCGGACAGCCGGCGGCCCGGTGTTGACCAAGCTTCACGGTGTTGGTTGGCTGGCACCCCGAGTGGCTGATCCACCGGTGATCGGACAGGCCTCAGCGGCCGGAGAGGGCGGGAACCGTGGTCGGCCAGGTCAGCGATGCCGAGGCGTTCTTCGAGCAGGTGGCGGAGGAGCGTTTCGTCCCCACCGCCTACACCCGGGGACCCTGGGACGAGCACTCCCAGCACGCCGGACCGCCGGCAGCTCTCCTGGGCCGTGCCGTGCAGTTGCGCCCCGGCGCCCGCGAGGACATGCGTCTTGCCCGCATCACCTTCGAGATCCCCCGCCCGGTGCCGCTGCGTCCGCTGTCCGTGGCCACCCGGGTGATCAAGGAGGGGCGCAGCGTCGAGTTCGTCGAGGCCACGCTGACGGCCGAGTCGGGCGACGAAGTGATGCGGGCGAGGGCGCTGCGCATCCGGACCGACCCCGGTTCCGTACCGGCGACGGACGACGTCCCTGCCGTACCGTCGCCCGACGCGTCACGCTCGGAGCCGTTCTTCCCCGTGCCGTGGGACGTCGGCTACCACACGGGAATGGAATGCCGCTTCGCGGCGGGCGCCTTCCTCGAGCACGGACCGGCCACGTGCTGGATGCGGATGCGGGTGCCCTTGGTGGCGGGGGAGAAGACTCTGCCGTCGGACCGGGTGCTCGTGGCGGCCGACTCGGGCAATGGGCTGAGCAACGTCCTGGACTTCGGTACGCACGTGTTCATCAACCCTGATCTGACCGTGCACCTGCACCGGTATCCCCTGGGCGAGTGGGTGTGCCTCGACGCACGTACCGACATCGACGCCGACGGAATCGGGATGGCCGAGGCCGCGCTCCACGACACCCGCGGTGCGATCGGGCGCAGTGTGCAGAGCCTGTTCGTGAGCGGTCGGGGCTGACGCCTCGGTCCCTGACCTTGTTGCCGGTGACGGCGAGGCCGGCCAGAAGGGAGGCCCGTCGGAGTGTCTCCGGCGGGCCCCACCCAGGTTGGTTCTTCGCGGTCAGGCGCGGTGGTTCCGGTAGTAGCCGCCGACCTGCTCGTGGTAGCCGGCGTCGCCGACGTGCTTGTCCTTGTCGAACTCGGGAGAGTCCTTGATCTGCTCCTTCGTGAGGTCGACATAGATCCTGCGCTCGGCCTGGTCCACCGTCCTCACGGTGCCGGCGGGCAGCAGGACGTGCTTGCCGAAGATCCATACGCCGGTGTCGACGACGAGGTACGAGGAGTTGACGTCGTCCGAGTGCTTGTCGACCTTGCCGATACTGCCGTCGGTGGCCTCGACCTTGTATCCGATCAGGTCGGTGCCGGGGACGTGGCCGGTGGTCGGCTGGTAGCCCCAGATGTTGTCACTCATGAATCGGCTCCCTCATCGAAATTCTTCGCTCCGCCGCAGTCGAGCCGCGGAGTCGTCATGGACGTCATCGAAATTCGGTGACGCTTTCTCAGGCGGGCGAGTGCCCCTCGATCCGGGCATCACACCGTCGCGTCGCGAAGAATATGGATGACCGAAAGACGGGTGGGCCCCGACGTCGAGACGTCGGGGCCCACCCGTCCTGGTGAATGCTGCTCCGGCCCGCCTACCAGCGGTACCAGCGACCCCGCTTTCCGCCGCTGCCCGCAGGACGGACCACGAAGCCGAGGAGCCAGACGACCAGCACGACGACAGCGATCCACCACAGGGCCTTGAGCGCGAAACCGGCACCGAAAAGGATCAGGGCAAGCAGAAGAACGAGAAGAACAGGAACCATTGTCATCAACCTCCGCGCCCTCGTGTGCCCTGCGGAAGGCTCTGCACTCCTGTAGATCTCATGGATTTCGACGGAGTCCGTCACGGCAAAATCTCAGCGCGTCAGATTCCCGGTTTGAAGATGCCGAAAAGGGTGACGGGGCGGCGGAAAGGCCCCCGCGTTTCATCCAGGACGGCGGAATCGGTCCGGTCCTGTCGACCTGAACACCCGTCGGCCGGACCGCAGTTCGTTCGTCGGGACGGGTCCCGCCCCGGTCGGCCTGCGGCAGCCGAGTGTGAAGGTCGTCGTGAGGTCGGTTGCTACCGCCAGGTCACGTGCAACCGGCACCCTCACGGCCGCGTCGCAGAACACATGGAACGCGAATGGCTCTTCTCTCTCATCCCGCTGACGATCGGAGTGGTCTTCCTCGGCTTCGGCGTCTACGGACTGCGCCGTGCCGGCATGCTGCGTCGGATGGGGGTCACGGTGGAGGGCCGGATAGTCCGCCACGACGTCAGACGGAACGACGAAGGCGGCAAGTTCTATCACCCGGTCGCGGCCTGGACGACCGGCGACGGCCGCGAGTGCGCGTACTCGTCGAGGCTCGGTCGCGGGTCCGTCCGGGCCGGCTTCGGTGTGGGGGCCGTCGTCACGGTCCGATACGACCCGACCGATCCCCGCCGGTTCGCGATCCAGGGCTGGGACACAGCAGCGGTCGACCTGGTGTTCACCGTGCTGGGATCGGTGCTCACCGCGGGCACGTCGGTGGTGTTGCTCGTCCGGCTGGTCACTCTCTGACCGCAACGGAACGGTGCGACCCACTCCGGGATACTGCCGAGGTGCTGTTGAATTGGATCGCTGAGATCGCGGACGCGCCGCTGGTGCTGGAGCCGGCTGACCGCCGGGTGGAGTGGGAGACCAACACCTGGCGGCTGGGCGGGGACGACGACAAGCGCTCTCTGAGCGTGTCCGCGGTGGTCGCCGCCTTCGAGCGGACTGCTGAAGGCATACGGCTTCGCGTCCGGGAGATGCGCTTCGCCGGAGCGGCGACGTTCTACGTGTGGCACGACGAGCAGGCGGGGCAACTGCGTTGCTCGACCGGATCTGTGGGAGCAGATGAACTGCCGTTCGGCGGCGGGTATGTGCCGACCGGCGACCTGGGAGCGGTGATCGAGGGCTTCCTGAGCGACCGGGAGCCGGGCGCGGTTACTTGGTCGGACCTTGAAGGCGTGCGTGACCGATCGGAGCCCACTGGACCCGAACCCGACATGGTGCCGCTGCCCGTGTGGGTCCGCAGTGTCGGGTCGGTCTCACAGTGATCACCCCTGCCGACGACACGACACGGCACGCAGCTACGGAAGCACGTGTGCTTCAGCCTCGATCGCTGCTTGCCGCGGCGGCCCGAAGCGGAGTGGTGACGGCGACGCCTTCCGGCAGCTCTGAAACCGAGATGCCACGACGGCCATCGGTCGGGTACCGTCCGGGCCATGTCGAGCCCTGAGTCAGCCGAGGTGGGGGCTTTCGGTCACGCCGTCAGCCCCCAGAACTCCTAGTTCGTAGTTCTGCCGTCCCGCCGCGTTCCGCGGCCGGACGAGCACGCCTGTGGGCGCTGACCGCGGTGACGAGACGACCTTCTCGTGCTTCTCCTCACCTCGGAGCCACTCGATGCCTTTCCCGTTGTACCTGCTCGCCATGGCGGTCTTCGCCATGGGCACTTCGGAATTCATGCTCGCCGGGCTCCTGCCGGCGATCGCCGCCGACCTCGACGTCACCGTCGGGACAGCAGCCCTGCTCACGACGGCCTTCGCGATCGGCATGACCGTGGGTGCCCCCCTCATGGCCGGGCTCGCCCGCAACCGGCCGGGACGGTCCAGCCTGTTCGGGTTCGTGCTGGCGTTCCTGGCAGCCCACGCCGTGGGCGCCGTCACCTCCAGCTTCGCGGTCCTGTTCGCGACCCGGGCGATCGCGGCGCTCGCGAACGCCGGCTTCCTCGCCGTGGCCCTGACGACCGCCGCCACGCTCGTCTCTCCCGACATGAAGGGGCGCGCACTCGCCGTGCTGCTGTCGGGCACCACGCTGGCCACGATCGTCGGTGTGCCGGCGGGGACACTGCTCGGCACACTGCTCGGCTGGCGGGCCACGTTCTGGGCGGTCGCGGCCCTCTGCCTGCCCGCGGCCATCGGCATCCTCACACGTCTCCCGGCGCACCGCGGGCATCAGGACGCGGCCGACAGGCCGGGCCTGCGATCGGAGCTGGCCCGGCTGAAGAGCCCGCGGCTGCTCCTGGTCCTGCTGCTCGGAGCCTTGGTGAACGCGGCGACCTTCGCGAGCTTCACCTTCCTGGCCCCCGTCGTCACCGGCACCGCCGGAATGGGCGAGCTGTGGGTCCCTGTCGTCCTGGTGCTCTTCGGCGCGGGTTCCTTCGTCGGGGTGACCGTCGCCGGGCGTCTGTCCGACCGGCGCCCCGGCCTCGTCGTCGCAGTCGGTGGTCCGCTGCTGCTGTCCGGCTGGGGCGCTTTGGCCGTGCTGGCCCACGAGCCGGCCGCCCTGCTCTGCCTCGTGTTCGTCCAGGGCGCGCTGTCGTTCGCGCTGGGCAGCACGCTGATCACGCGCGTCCTCTACGAGGCGGCGGCAGCCCCCACCATGGCCGGCTCCTACGCGACGGCCGCACTCAACGCCGGCGCCGCTGTCGGGCCGTTCGTCGCCGCGACGACGCTCACCACCGCAGCGGGGGACACCGGACCGCTCTGGGTGAGCGGCCTGCTCGTGCTGTCGGTGCTCCTTGTCGCCTGGCCCTTGCGACGCGTGATCGCGGCCGGCCGGAGCAGCGAGGTGCTCTCCTGACCCGCGTGAATCACCTGTCGAGGGTCGGCGAAGGCACCTTCCCGCCGTGACCGGCGGCCGACCCTCCCACGAGATGCCTCGGCAACCGGGTCAAGGCGTTCGGCGTGCCGTCTTGGTCAGATCCGCCACGAGCCGCTTGGCGAGCCGTTCGGAGGACGCGGGGTTCTGGCCGGTGTACAGGTTCCGGTCGACGACCACGAACGGGAACAGCGGCAGACGTGCCTTGACGTAGTCCGCTCCGCCCTCGCGCAGACGGTCCTCCAGAAGCCACGGAGCCCTGCGGCCGAAGCTGTTGAGCTTCTCCTCGGTGTTGGACAGACAGCGCCAGCGGCTTGCCGGAGCGCAGCACCCGGCTGAGCAGGGCGCCGGAGACGGGGTCGACCGCGAGATCCTCCATGGGACCGTGTCCACCGGGGTAGAACACCACGTCGAAATCGTCAGGATCGGTCTTCGCCAGCTCCCGAGGGCTGTTGAGCTCGCTCCGGATCGAGTCCAGGTACCGGGAGACCTCACGCAGCTTGGAAGGCAGACCGGCGGTACGGGACATGCTCAGCCTGTCCAGTGTCGGTGCCTTGCCGCCCGGGGTGGCGATCGTGATCTCCCACCCCGCCTCGGTGAAGATCTTGTGCGGCATCGCCAGTTCCTCACCCCAGAACCCCGAGGGGTGGGCGGTTCCGTCGTTCAGCGTCCAGCGATCTGCCGCGGACACGACGAAGAGGGCCTTGGTCATTTCCATCTCTTCCTTCTGCGGTGACGGTTCCGGCACCTGTCTCATGGGCTCGACACCACGTCTGCGCCTCAGCGAACGCCGGCTGCCTTGAGGGCCTTCAGCGCGGTGGACAGGAGGGCCGCCCAGGTCTCCGGCGAGACGCGCGCCGGCGGGGTGAATCCTTGGACGCGCTGGTGGGCGACGGTCTGCGGTTCGGTGTACTTGAGGATGCCGTCGGCGCCGTGACGACGGCCGAGTCCCGAGTCACCCATGCCGCCCATCGGCGCGTCGATGCTTCCCCATGCCGCGGCGTACGCCTCGTTGACGTTCACGGTGCCGGCGTGCAGACGGGCGGCGACGGCTCGTCCCCGGGCTCCGTTGCGGGACCAGACGCTGCCGTTGAGGCCGTACGGCGTGGCGTTGGCCCGGGCGATCGCCTCGTCGACGTCGCGGAAGGGGTAGACCGACACGACGGGGCCGAACGTCTCGTGCTCGCACAGCGTCATGTCGGGGGTGACGCCGGCGAGAACGGTCGGTTCGTAGAACAGCGGCCCCAGGTCGGGCCGGGCCCTGCCGCCCGCGAGGACGGTCGCGCCCTTGGCGACGGCGTCGTCGACATGCGCGGTGACGGTCTCCAGTTGGGAGGGGTTGGTGAGGCAGCCGACGTCGCTGCCGTAGTCGTACGAGGCGCCGAGCTTCAGGTGCTTCGTACGGGCGACGAAGGCGGCGACGAACCGGTCGTGGACGGCCTCGTCGACGTACAGGCGCTCGACGGAGACGCAGAGCTGGCCGGTCGAGGGGAAGCACGCGGCGACGGCACCGTCGGCGGCCTTCTCGATGTCGGCGTCGTCGAGGACGATCATGGCGTTCTTGCCGCCGAGTTCGAGGGACGCGCCGATGAGGCGTTCCCCGGCGTCGCGGGCGATCTTGCGCCCGCTGGCGGTGGAGCCGGTGAACATCATGTAGTCGGCGTTGTCCATCAGCGCGCCGCCGATGGAACTGCCCCGGCCGACCACCATCTGCCACACACCGGCCGGAAGGCCGGCCTCGTGCATCAGATCGAGTGCCCACAACGCCGTGAGCGCGGTCTGGGTGTCGGGCTTCTGCACGACGGCGTTGCCGGCCATCAGTGCCGGAATGGCATCCCCGGCGGCCATGCTCAGCGGGTAGTTCCAGGGCGAGACGATCGCGACGACGCCCTTGGGATGGCGCAGCTCGGTGGTGTGGGTGAGCACCGGGATCGCGCCGCGACGCCGCTTGGGCTCCAGGAACCGGGCGGCGCTGCGCGCGTAGTACCGGGACGTGATGGCGGTGTCGGTCACTTCGAGGAACGCGTCGCGGCGGGTCTTGCCGCTCTCGGCCTGCATCAGATCCAGCACCTCGTCCTGGCGGGCGAGCACCAGGTCGTGGAAGCGCAGCATGATCTTCTTGCGCCGGCTCAGCGATGTCGCGGCCCAGGCCTTCTGGGCGATGCGGGCGCGTGCGAAGGCGTCCTCGACGTCCCCAGGTGTCGAGACCGGCAGGTCGGCCAGCGGGGCGCCGGTGTACGGGGCGCTGGTGGTGACGCGGGCCGCGTCCGCCGCGGCCGCGACGCGCGCTGCCAGCCGCTCGATCCGGGCTGAGGTCAGGGAGGCGGGTAGGACGGAGCGGTGGGCGGAGGTCGACGGAACGGCGTGGTCGGTGGCCATGGCGGGGCTCCTCAGATCCGGCTCTGCACGGAGGTCGGGACCGGCATGTGCAGGGCGAGTTGGCCTTCGGTCACCACGTCGAACTGAATGGTCCTGATCGGACTGAGCGACCGCAGGTCGTCGGCCATGCGGCCCTCTCCGACCTGCAGAGCGACGCCGCGCGCCGAACGCGTCGTCCCGGCCGACAGCACGTTGGTCTGGCTCAGCGTCGAGTGCCACGCGCCCTCGATCGACGTGTACGAAGTGAGGCTGGAGACGCGCCTGCCGCTCGGGTAGGCGGTCTGGGCGGGTGTGGTGGCCCGCAGCGACAGGTCGGTCCCGCCGGCGTCGTTGGCCACGTGCGCGGTCGTCCGGGCGGCGTCGATGTCGACGTCGAGCGCGGTGACCCACTTGGGGAAGCCGTAGCCGGTATGGCCGCGGACCTGGGCGATCTCGGTGCTCACGGGCAGCGACAGCACGTAGGAGTCGAGGTGTTCGTTCTTGAGACCGGCGACCAGGTCGAAGAAGCCGAGCCGGCCGTGCCGTGCCGGCTTCACGGCGATCCCGACGGCGGCTTCGGTGTAGAAGTCGATGTCGCACACGTCGTAGCGGAAGAACATGACCGAGATCAGCCCGAGGCCCGGCGCGATCTCCAGAGGCGCCAGCTCCCCGGGCAGGCGGGTACGGATCGTGCGGGAGCGGGCGAGCATCGTGATCCGGGCGGTCGAGATGCGGTAGTAGAAGTTCGGGGTGAGTGTGGCACCGATCGGCGAGTCGACCTTGGTCTTGGGCAGCCGGCGGAAGAAGTCGACGCCGCTGACGCGGGGGTCGCGGGCGACTTCGTCGAGGTCGGTGTCCATCCGGTACCGGTCGTACAGGCCGCCCTTCGGGACGGTGACCGTACGGCCGCCCAGGTCGACCTCTGCTGTGTCCTGCTGGGGCGTGGGCATGGGCGTAGCTCCCGTAGATTGCATGTGAGCAGTGCTTACATATGGGCGGGCTCAAGCCTGGGCCGGGATGTAAGCACCGTCAATAAAGAGTGGGTGTCATCCGTCGACGAGCTCGGCGGATCTGATCGGGCGAGGGCGGCGATGAGGCCGCTTCGGCAGTGGCGCCCGTCAGAGGGCGGTGGCTGCCGCTGTCCGGGCCGCGGCTGCGGCCGCGACCGGGGTTCGGGTGCCGGCCGGGGCGCGGGCTACGCGGGCCGGCTCGCCGCGGCGGTGTCTCCCGAGGCGGGCAGCCAGGCCCGGTAGCGGCGCAGGGCTCGTCGCTGATGGCGCTGCTCGGAGACCAGGGCGAATGCCGGGTGGGTGCCGGGCCTGGGGTCGCTGCCGCGGGCGATGCGGCGCATCTGGTGGCGGACCTGGGCCATGCTCGCGGCCGAGGCGAGGGCCTTGTCGGACCACGTCACGGCCCGCATCTGCCGGTCGGCCTCGCGATCCAGGCGCCAGCGGTTCGGCAGGTCCGGGGTGACGGCCAGGGCGGTGCCCATCCCCACCAGCGCCACTCCACTGTCGAGCACCTTCTCGGCGGTCTCGCGCCGGGTGATGCCGCCGGTGAGCATGAGCGGGAGCGGGCTGCTCCTGACCAGGTCCGTCGCGAGATCGAGGAAGTAGGCCTCGCGTGCCTGGGTGCGCGAGTCGGCGCGACGGCCGGTCATCGCGGGGCTCTCGTAGCTGCCGCCGGACAGTTCGACCAGGTCGACGCCGAGCGGGTCGAGCATCCCGATGACCTGCCGTGCGTCGTCGGCGTCGAACCCGCCGCGCTGGAAGTCTGCGGAGTTGAGCTTCACCGCGACGGCGAAGGACGGCGAGACGGCGGCGCGGACGGCGCGGACGACGTCGAGCAGCATCCGGGCCCGGTTCTCCAGCGACCCGCCCCACGCGTCGGTGCGCTGATTGACCAGGGGCGACAGAAACTGGGACAGCAGGTAGCCGTGCGCGGCGTGGATCTCCACACCGTCGAAGCCCGCCTTCTCGGCGCGGTGGGCCGTGACCGCGAAGCGCGTGACGGTGGCGTCGATCTGCTCGGGGGTCATGGCGACGGGGCGACCGAAGCGGCTGCTGTGCTTGCCCAGGTCGACGCCCACCGCGGACGGGCCCCACACGACGCCGGGCATGTCGGCCTGGATCTGGCGGCCGGGGTGGTTGATCTGCATCCACATCGCCGCGCCTCCGGCCTTGCCGGCCCTGGCCCAGTCGGTGAACGGCTTCAGCGGGGCGGAGTGGTCGAGCACGACTCCGCCGGGGCCGGTCAGCGCCTCGGCGTGCACCATGACGTTGCCGGTGATCAGCAGTCCGGTGCCGCCGGCGGTCCAGCGCCGGTAGAGCCCGGTCAGCTGCCTGTCGGGCACCTGGCCTTCGCCGGCCATGTTCTCCTCCATGGCGGCCTTCGCAATCCGGTTGCCCAGTACCTGTCCGGAGCGCAGGGGCAGCGGCGAGAACAGCTCGCGGGTCATCCGAGTTCCCCTCTCCCTCTCGATCGCATACAATGTGTACGCCGCTCACATTAGCCGGACGATGTGAACGCTGTAAACATGAGGGAGTGTGACCTATGCCGCAAGCGGGTGCGTACCATCACGGCGACCTGCGAGCCGCCTGCCTGCGTGCCGCTCGGGAGCTGCTGGAGGAGGACGGCAGCGCCGGGCTGTCCCTGCGGGCTGTGGCGCGGCGGGCCGGAGTGTCGGCGACCGCCCCCTACCGCCACTACCCGGACCGGGACGCGCTCGTCTCCGCGGTCGCCGCGCAGGGCTACCGCGAACTCGCCGTACAGCTGGCCGCCGTGCACCCCTCGCCGACGACCCCCGACGACCTCGCCGCGGTCGCGGTCGCCTACGTCCGGTTCGCGCTCGAGCACCCGGCGCTGTTCCGCGTGATGTTCGCCGAGCCCTGCGACCCGACCAGCGAGGACCGGGTCGGCGCGACCGCCGCCATCTCGGAGTACGTCCGCGGGATCGTCCGGGGCGCCTTCCCGGGAGCCGACCCGGACGTGCTGTCGACCACCGTGTGGGCTCTCGTCCACGGACTGGCGTTCCTGCACCTCGACGGCAAACTCGACTCCTCCACCCCGGAGGTGGTCGCCGACCAGGTCGGCGCCGCGGTCCACGCACTGTTCACCGTCTCTCCGGCGGCCTCGCGGACGCCGTCCGTGACCCCTGCGAAGGCCTAGGAAGCCGCAGGGGTCACGATCCGGGGGCGGCCGGAACGGACCCGTCTCAGCGGTACGTGAGCAGCGGGCGCCGGTCGCCGGCGAAGTGGGCGTGGTCGTTGAAGGTGAGGAGACTGGTGCCGGATCCGCCGACCGCGAGGGTGGTGACGGAGGCGTTGACCGTCACGCGGTTGAGCGCGACGACTCCCTCGGGCGGCAGGGACAACAGCGTGCCGATGAGCGCGGCGAGGAGGCCGCCCGAGGTGACGACCACCGCGTCGCGGCCCCGGCCGAGCGCGGCGGACACCTCGTCCAGGGCGGCCGCGGCGCCCTCGGCGAAGGCGGCCCAGGCCTGGTCGCCGGCCGCTGCGGGGTCCGCCATCCACGCGAGGAGTGCGTGATCGAGCAACTCCTGCACGGAGTAGGCGTCCTGGGGTGACGGCGCGTAGCGGGCCAGCAGGGCGACATGGTCGAACTCGTTCCAGCGTGTGTCGTTGCGCACCGGCTCCTTGAACCCGGCTGCCTCCGCGAGGAGTTGAGCCGTGTCGCGCTGGCGGGTGAGGGTTCCCGAGACGAGGTGCGGATCGCGCAGGCCGCGGCGGGCGAGCTCTTGGCCGACGGCGGCGGCCTGGGTGCGCCCGAGTTCGGACAGGACGTCGTAGTCCTCGGCGGCGAAGGACGCCTGACCGTGGCGGACGAGACAGATGAGCGGCATGGCGGTACTCCCGGCCGTCAGCTTCCGCCGGTGCGGCGGATGACCGAACGGCTGTGTCGATCATGGCGGTTGGCGGCGATCCGGGTGTTGCGGAGGGCCGGATCGCGGGTCTGCCCGTGGTGGTGGACGCAGGGGCTCTGCTGGGCGGTCACAGCGAACCGCAACAGGTCGAAGGCCTCTTGGCAGGGCCGGTCGGCGGCGGGCGGCTCATGTGCTTCCCCTTCTGTCGAGCGCTGCTCGGTGATCGGGGCGGACGTCCGGCCGGGCTCCTGGCCGGCACGGGTCAGTGATGTCTGGAGGTGAACTGCTCCATGACCTGTTCGAGGCTGCCCACGAGCAGGTCGACCAGGTCGGCCGTGGTGACGACCTCGTCGGTGGCGCTGATGGCGGTCTCCTCGGCCATGGCCAGCCAGCCGCGCACGGCCAGCGTGTGCAGCGGTGTGGGGTCGCCCACGCCCGCGGCCTCCAGGACACGGTCGGTGAGAGTGCGGCGGTTCTCCTCGAAGACCTCCCGCACCAGTTCGTCGCCGCCCGCGCCGGCCCGCACCACGGCCACGTAGTTGGCCTTGCGACGCCGCACGAACGACACGAAGCCGTCCACGATCCCGTGCACACGCTCGGTCGGCGTGCCCGCCTCCGGCGCCTCGGCGTGCAGCAGCAGCCGGCCTGCCGCCGCCTGTACCACCGCCACGTAGTAGTCCCGCTTGGTCGGGAAGTAGTGGAAGAGCAGCCCGCGCGAGATGCCCGCCTCGGCAGCCACCTCGTCGATCGAGAGGTCGTGGATCGGGCGAGTGGTGAGCAGGCGCAGACCGATGCCGATCAGCTGCGTCCGACGTTCGTCGGGGCGCAGCCGAACGTGAGTGGAGGCGGACTTCGCGGTCATGCCGGGGACCCTAGCTTGTTGAGCAATGCTCGACAAGGCTGCTCTTCGCCGGGCAGCTGCCCCAATGTTGACACTGCTCACTCTCGTATCGAATGTATGTGATGTAAACATTGGGCTTTCGGGCCCGCCGCCATTCGGCTGCTCTGCCCGCGTCATGCGCGCGACGAGCTGCGCACCTTCAGCGCCGCCCCCGGCCACGGCGAACCACGAGCACTCGGCGGCCCGGACGCCCGAGGGACCCCTCACCTCAACCCTGTGAACGGAAGTGTCATGAAGGCTGTGTCGATCAAGGAACCCGGCGGACCCGAGGTCCTGGAATGGATCGAGGCGGAAGACCCGTCGCCCGCCGCCGGGGAAGTCGTCATCGACGTGGTGGCCGCTGCACTGAACCGGGCCGACGTGATGCAGCGTTGGGGGCTCTACCCACTGCCGCCGGGCACTTCGCCGTATCCGGGCCTTGAGGTCTCGGGCCGCATCAGCGCGATCGGCCAGGGGGTCACCGGCCGGCAGCTGGGCGACGAGGTCTGTGCCCTGCTGACGGGCGGCGGCTATGCGCAGAAGGTCGCCGTCCCCGCGGGGCAGTTGCTGACGGTGCCCAAGGGGATCGGTCTGGTCGAGGCGGCGGGCCTGCCCGAAGCGGCGGCCACCGTGTGGTCCAACCTCGTCATGACCGCGCGGCTGGAGGAGGGCGAGACCCTCCTCGTGCACGGCGGGGCCGGAGGCGTCGGCACCATGGCCGTCCAGATCGCGAAGGCGCTCGGAGCCCGCGTCGTCACCACCGTCGGCAGCGCCGAGAAGGCCGCCGGTGCGCGGGAACTGGGCGCCGACGTCACGATCGACTACCGCACGCAGGACTTCACCGAACACGGCCCCTACGACGTCGTCCTCGACGTCATCGGAGGCCAGTACCTCGAACGGAACATCCGTCCCCTGGCCCACGACGGCCGCCTGGTCGTCATCGGCCTGCAGGACGGACTGGAGGGCCAACTCAACCTCGCCGAGCTGGTGTTCAAGCGCGCTTCCGTGCACGGCACGACTCTGCGCACCCGGTCGGCGCGGGCGAAGGCCGCCATCGTGGCGCAAGTGCAGAACGAGGTCTGGCCGATGATCGAGAACGGTGTCGTGGAGCTGGTGGTCGACCGGACCCTGCCCATGGCCGAGGCCGCCGAGGCGCACCGGCTCATGGAGGCCGGGCAGCACACCGGCAAGATCCTGCTGGTGAACGACTGAAGCACGGGGGACGTTGGTGATCCGGCCGGTTGGGACAGCTCCGGGCTGTCGTTGCTGATGCCGAGGGGTCCCGCCCCCGTGTCGAGGCCCCCCTCCGTGTCAGGGACACCGGGGTGGGGCATCCGGCCCGGCGTCCGACACGCGCTTCACCGCACGCGCCGCGCTCCGCGGCTCAGGCGAGGCTGTGAGCGCAGCGCGGCCAACCGGCCGTGGTCGGCGGCTTCGGCCAGGCTCTCGTCCAGGGCCAGGAGCGACAGGAGCTGCACGGGGCGTCCCGCCGACGCTGCCGCCTCCAGTTTGTGGTGGCCGTCCAGGAGGAAGTGCGTCAGCCCCCAGTGCTGGTAGTAGTCCGTCGACAGGTCCAGCGCCGGTTGGCACAGGTCCAGGGTCGACACGGCCACGGCCGTCGGCACCTGTCCCTGCCGCATCTGCTCGACGTACTCCTCGACCCGCTCCCGGTCGTTCCACGTCGGGGGAACCATGGGTACGACGAACTCGTAGAGGTGGGCGTCGTCGTCGACCACCGTCTCGAAGGTCCGGTAGTACGGCGTGTGCGGGTACTCCGGCAGTCCCCAGAACTGGTCGATGCCCCAGGTGTCCACCTGCTCGTGGCTGAAGTAGTCGCCCTCCTGCCCCGGAACCACCAGGCGTGGTTCGACACGCAGCAGCAGTGGCAGGTAGACGCCCTCGGGCAACAGAGTGCCGAACGCGTCGATGACGCCCTCGTCCAGGCCGGGGAGCGGTTCGGCGAGGCGTTCCCGCAGGCTCGCCATCGAAAGCGTTTGCCGGGCGCCCGCAAGGCGCCGGAACAGGAACGGACACGACCCGCACCAGAAGCTCAGCTCGAAGGCGGGCTCTCCGTCGACTGCGAGCAGCCTTCGCGTCGGCCCGCCCTGCGTCTCCTGGGGTTCCGTTTCGAACCGTAGCCGTGCCTCGGCCACGGGGACTCCGAGTCTGCGCGGGTCACCTGTCATCTCCACCACGTGCACGACCCTACGAGACCGGCGAGCCGCGGCTCGTGCCGGCCGGTCGTGGGTCGCCCGCTTCGCGCGACGGTCACCTGGGCGCGGCGTCCTGCCGGCGGCGGTCACGGTCGGAGAGGAAGAGGCACGTGGCCGAGGCGGACATCGGAGCCGTGATGCCGCGCCGTTTCGCGGGCGGGGAAATGGGTCGCGTCCCATTGTGCCGAGCCGCTAACTTCCGCCTGAGCGGGGCGAGGCAGGAGCCGCGAGGGCGAAGGAGAGCCGGGCATGCAGTCCGAGGGCGCACGGACCGGTCGGCTGAGCCTGCTGCTCGACCAGTTCGACCGTGCCAGGGAGATGGCACAGGTTCGACTGACCGGGCTCGGCGACGAGGAGTACCTGTGGGAGCCGGTGCCCGATTGCTGGTCGATCCGGCGGCGGGGCGAGGCGACCACTGCGAGAGCGTTCGGGCCGGGCGAGTGGGTGCTCGATCTCGGCGCCCCGGACATCCCGGCCGACGAGTACGCGGAGGTCGCCCGGCAGGCGGCCGGCGGTATGACCGTCGCCAAGATCGCCGAGGACTGGAGCGTGAGTGTCGAGCGGGTCGAGGAGATCCTCGCCCACACCGGTGACCCGGAGCCCGACAAGACGCCGGTGACGACCATCGCCTGGCGGTTGGGGCATCTGCACTACGGCTTCGCGGGCGGATGGGAGTGGACCTTCGGCGAACGGCGGCAGGATCCGAAGCTGCTCGTCGACTTCACGCCCTCGGCCGCCGTGGCGCTCGATCGGTTCTGGGCGGTGCTCGACCGCTGGCGCGACAGCGTCGCCACCGTCACCGACGAGCAGCTCGACACCGTCGGCTTCTCGCAGTACCCGTACGGCTCCGACCCCGACGATCCGTACGTCGACGTACTGTCGGGGGCCAACCTCGAACTCATCCACCACATGGCCGAGATCGCGGTGCTCCGCGACCTGTGGCGGACCCGCTTCACCGCGGCCGGTTAGGCCCGGGCCGGAGTTCCCGACGCCTCCCCGGCACGGTCGATGCCCGGTGCGGGGCGGCGTCGCTGCGACCCGGCCGACGTGGCGCCGAGCCTCGGACCGTTCCGACGCCGGCCGGTGCGGATCAAGGGCGTGGCCGCAGCCACTGACGCGCGGAGTCCAGCGTCACGTCGACGTCGTCGCTCCATGAGCAGACCTCCAGCCATGACAGGTAGCCGTCCTGCGCGAAGACCAGTACCTCGCCGGGGCGCTCTCCGGTCCCGGTGACGAGTTGCGCTTCGGCCGCCACAACCGTGCCGGGGCCGGTGGGGGCGGGCACCACCGCGCCGGGGTCGAGGTCGAAGTATGCGGTACCGCAGCCGCAGGAGCAGCGTTCACGCACACTCAGGTGGGGAATCTGCCGGCCGAGCGCGGCATGAACGGGGTTGTCCGAGTCCAGGACGGCAGCCAGCACGTCGGCCACGTCGGACGGCAGGCTCTCGGCCATTCGGTCACCGTATCCGACCGGTGCCCCGGGCTCCGTACGGAGCCGGCCCGGCGCCGCGCGGGCGGTCGGCGGCGCCGCTCCTGCTCGGGCTGCTGCGGCTGTACGCCCGGGAGTTGTCGTGGCGGCGGACCAGGAGTGCGCCGCAGTCGTCGACGGGTCGGGCGCCCGCCAGGCAGTGTGAGGTGATGTGCCGCAGGGCCGCCTCGGCGGGGAGCGACGCCGCCTGTTCCAAGGCTTCGTCGAGACGGTCGTGGGCCTCGGCCGGATCGGTGCCGGGCCGGTCGGTGAGTCCGTCGGTGTGCAGCAGGAGTTGGGTGTTCTCGGGAAGCCGGTGCGGGGTGGAGCGGTAGGTGCCTTCGGCGAAGATGCCGAGGGGGAGGCCGACACCGGTGATGAGCTCGCGGGATCCGCTGCTGGGGGAGTGGAGGAGCGGGCTGGGGTGCCCGGCCGAGGCGCATCTCAGGTCGCCGGTCGCGGGGTCGAGGAGGATCAGGCAGCACGTGGCGGTGCGAGCACGTTCGGGATCGTTGTCGTTGTCCTCCGTCAGCAGTCGGTTGGTGTGGTGCAGCAGTTCGGCCGGGTCCTCGGTGAGTGCCGCATAGGCGCGGATGGCGGTGCGCAGCCGGCCCATCAACGAGGCGGCCTGGGTGTCGTGTCCCTCGATGTCGCCGATGCCGAGCAGGAGCCGGCCGCTGCTGGTGGTGTAGGCGTCGTACCAGTCGCCCCCGGCGTGGGCGCCTGCGGCCGCGGGAAGGTAGGAGGCGGCCAGCTCGATGCCCGTCAGGTGGGGCAGCGCGGTGGGAAGCAGGCCCTTCTGCAGCTCGACGGCGCGTGCGTGCTCGGTGTCCCAGGCGCGGCAGCGGTCCAGGGCGCGTCCGAGCAGTCCGGCGGCCGCGATGAGCAGGGCGTGGTCCTCGGGGGTGAACGCGTGGGGCCGGGTGAAGGACAGCAGGCAGGCGGCGGGGCGGGCGTCCGGCGCGGACAGCGGGATCGGCAGTGCGGCCCAGGCCTGCCGGTCCAGGCGGCGCGACACGTCGGCGTAGTGGGGGTAGGCCGACACGAGTTCGTCGTGGGAGGCGATGAACACGGCTCGGTGCTCGCGCAGCGCGTCGGTGAGGGGCGCGCTCGCGCTCAGTTCGACGGTGCGGAGCATCTCCAGGTGGTGCGGCTGCTGTCCGTGGCTGGTCAGTAGGTTCAAGTGCTGGTCCGCGGCCTCGGCCAGCACGATGGCGTCGGCGCCGAAGACAGCCAGTACGTCGCAGGTGGCCGCGGCCAGTTCGCTGGTGCTGCCGGCCGAGGCGCAGGCGGCGGCGAGCGCGCGCATCTGCTCCGCGCTGCGGATCTGCCGGTGCATGCGCTCCTCGCGCCACGCGGCATTGTCGGCATCACGGGTGATGTCGGTGACATGGCCGGTGAGTACCACCCGATCGAGCACCTCCGCACTGCGGGAGCAGCGGGCTTGCATGACGTGCAGCCCGTCTAAGCCGACGACACGGTAGATGACTTCATAGGTGCCGGGCTCCTGCTGCAACTGCTGCAGGAGGCGCTCGGCCTGCGGCAGATCGGCCTGCGGCAGCGCCGCCAGGGCCGCGGACAGCGGATGCCGGCCCGGTCCGGGAAGCCCGTGGATGGCGGCGAAGACACGGTCGCAGGTGATGTCCTGTCCGGTGAGGTCGAGTGTGAAGGCGCCGCGTTCGACCTCCCGCAGCTGCGGGAGGACGTCGGGCTGTCCGCGGCTCGGGAGGTCGGCCAGGACGGCGGCGACTTCATCGGCGACAGCGGACAAAAACGTTTGCTCTGGGTGTGTGAACGGTGTCGGACCCGGTCGCAGCACCACGAGAGCGCCGATCGACTTGCGCAGGGGGAGCGCCGCGGCCGCCGCCGGGGCGTCGGCCTCCGGGAGGGGGTAGGGGCGTTCGACGCCGTGCCCCGTCCAGACGTGACCCAGTGCGGCAAGACAGATCGGCCAGCTCCCGGAACGTGCCAGCGGACGCAGCGGAGGCTCCCACACCGAGGGAAGTCCACTGATGCCGCACGGGAACAGATGGGCGCCGTCGTCCTGTGCCAGCATCAACGCCCAGCCCACCACCCCGAGCCAGGCGCACGAGCCGGCCAGTGCGGCCGACATCTCCCAGGGGCTGCAGACCTGGCGGAGCGCCGCCCGTACGCGGTCCAGTGCATCAGAGGGAATGGTCATGACGGTGCCTCCCACTGCCGGACCTCTCAGAAGCACGACGTTAGATCCTGTGTGAGAGGGAGCGGGAGAGAAGCCCACAAGCGCCCCGCTATGCAAGACCTTGAACATTCATGATCAGTGTTGTGCAACCGACTCGAAGGCGCTCGCCGGGATCGTCGGCGACCAAGTCGTCTCCTCTGTAGTGAAGTTGATGTTCCGGAGGGCGTGTGAAACCTATGATGATGTTGAGTCATGCATGTCAAGGAGTGACGAAAGGGAAGTGTCTGTGCGCCCCATCGCTAGAGTTGCCGCCACAGTTCTGGCCGCCTGCACCGCCGTCGGATTCGCCGCGTCCTCGGCCCAGGCCGACAACCCGGTCGCCGGGATCTACGTGGACCAGACGTGGCACAAGGGTGGTTACTGCGAGTTCCGGCCCTATGGCGAGCACCTCATCGTCAAGGACCGGGACGCCGACGGTCACTCCGCCGTCGCGGAGCTGACCGTGGACGGGTACGGGACGTACTACTACTGGAACAGCAACGGCTACGACACGACCCGCGATGTCGACCTCGACTTCGCCGAGGACCACCATGTGACGCTCCGCTGCCTGCTCGGTGACTGGCAGGGCACGCCCACCGGCGGGATCATCTGGGACAGCTACGACCACATGTTGGAGTGGGTCACCACCTGGACCTGAGGTGTGTGCGGTGCGGCCCGCTGCACCGCAGGCACGGGAGAGCCGGACTCGGAACCCGTGAAGTCCGGCCTCTCCACGGGCTGTCGGCCGTCACCATCTCCTCGCAGGCCGACCTCTTCGTCGCGGGAGACGACGGGGCGGCCCCCATGGGCAAGGCTTCTCCACGAACTGCCCCTGTCGCGGCACCTGCAAGCCGGTAGGTTGCTCGTCAGCGAGTCCTTGGAGGGCCATAGTGATGCGCGGCGGCAAGCGGTGGGCGCTGCTACGGCCGGTCGGCGCGGCCGTCGTCGTGTTCGCGGCCGCGATGGGCGTCGGGTTCCTCCTTCTCCAGTGGATTCCGCATCGGCTGGCCGACGAGGAAGCGCGACCGCTGAAGCCGGTCGAGCGCCTCAGCCACCTGAACAACGTGCGGGGCATGGTGCTGCAGACCGCAGCCGGGCTGGCCGTCCTCGGCGGACTCGTCTACACCGCCAGGGGCTATGTGCTGTCTCGGCAGGGGCAGATCACCGACCGGTACGCCGGCGCCGTCGGCCAACTGAGCAGCGAACACCTGGACGCTCGCCTGGGCGGGGTGTTCGCCCTGCAGAGACTGGCCGGCGACTCCCGGCAGGACGCGGCCTCGATCGCCAAAGTACTTTCCTCGTTCGTGGTGCGCAGGCGTCCGATCGCGGGCGCGTTGCCGGGCCGCGGCGTTTCGACGCCCGGCACACCGGAGCGGCCCCACGCGATGTCCAGGCTGGAGCCGGACGTCCAAGCGGCACTCGACGTGCTGGGAACGCTGGGTCCGGCGACACGCGTCGACCTGGCCGAGGCCGATCTGAGAGGCGCGGAGTTCCTCGGGCTCTCCTTCGAGCGAGGAGACATGCGGCGATGCCTGCTGCGGGGAAGCGACCTGCGACGGGCCGTCCTGCGCGAGTCCGAACTCGACGCCACGGATCTGCGGGGCGCCCGCCTCGACGGTGCCGTGCTGACCGGGGCGCGCCTCATCCGTGCCGACCTGCGGGGAGCGGAGATCAGAGAGGCCGTGCTCACGAACTGTTCGCTGTCCTCGGCCCGACTGGAGGACGCCTGGGCGTCCTCCGTCTCGCTGCGCGGAGCGGACCTGTTCTCCGCACGACTCGAAGGAGCACGTCTGGACGGCGCGGATCTGCGCGACACCACCCTGATCGACGCTCGGCTCGCACGAGCCGACCTCACCGGAGCCGACCTGTCGGGAGCGGATCTGCATGGTGCCGATCTCTCCGGCACCGTCCTGGTCGCCACCGACCTCAGCCGAGCCCGGTCACTCACCGCCGAACAGCTGAACTCGGCCGTGCTGGGCCGGCTGACACGCCTGCCGGCCGGACTGGGCCACCTGCTGGACGAGCCCACCCGGGCCGATCCGGCCGGCCCGGGCATCGGTATCACCTGACGGAGAAGCAGTTGACCGCCACGAACACACCGCCCCCGCACGGCCCGGACCCGACCGACGGATCCGGTGCCGGCAGCCTGTCGCCGACCCAGGCATTCGTCCGGCAGGCCCGCCTTCGTCCCACGGAGGTCCCGTCGGACCCCGTGATGCTCCGGCCACCTCCCGTTCTCCGAGGCCGTTCATGGCGGCACAGGTGGCTGTGGCCCGGCCTGTCGGCCGCACCGGGGACGGTCTCCTCGGCGGTGCTGCTCTTCGTGGCCGACGGTGTCGTCGCGCGGCTCGTCGGCTGCGCCGCCCTGGTGGCCGGCATCGCCGTGGCACTTGCTGCCGCGCTGATGCGTGGCGCAGGCAGTGACGCCGCGCACGCGACGCAGCAGCGACGGTCGTATCTCCGGTACCTCACCGACACACGCCGTCAGCTCTTCCGTACGGCTGCACTGCAACGGGAGGCCGACCTGTGGTCGAATCCCGAGCCGTCGGAACTGCGCCGCGTCGTGGCCCGCCGTACGCAGCTCTGGGAGAGGAGGGGCGAGGACGGGGATTTCGTCCACGTACGGATCGGCACGGGGCGACAGAGGCTCGCCACGCGTCTGACGGCTCCCGCGGTTCCGGCCGGAGCCGATGCCGTGTGTGCCGACGGGGTCAGTGCCCTCGTCCAGGAGTACGGAACACTCGAGGAACTGCCCATCCGGGTGAGCCTTCGCGCCTTTCAGCACATCCACCTGCGGGGCACCGACGAGCACGGCGTACGCGACCTCGTCCGGAGCATGCTCGCGCAGCTGGTGACCTTTCACGGGCCGGACGACTGTCGCGTGATCGTCTACGCTCCCGTGGAGCGATCGGACGCATGGGAGTGGATCGACTGTCTGCCCCACGCCAGGCCGCTTTCCGACCCGGCGCCGGCGGCGCGCGGCACCGCTCTGGCCGACGACGCCATGAGTCTCGCCCGGCTCCTGGAAGGGCTTCGCGACCGAGCCCCGTTCTCGAGGGACGGCATCAGCCCGTGCCCGCACGTCGTCGTCGTGTGCGACACGCTTCCCGTTCCGACCGGGGCGGACTGGCTCCTCGACGACGGACGGGCAGGCGTCACACTGATCAGACTCGTTCCGGACACCCAGCCCGGTGCCTCGCCCGACCTGGAGATCACCGTTGCCGACGACCGCATGACGGCGGGGACCAGGCGGGCGGAGTACATCGGCCGACCCGATGCCCTGACCACCCGCCAGGCGACCCGCCTCGCACGCGATCTGTCGCGTCTCCATCTCGGCGAGGACGAGGGGCGCGACGGCGAGGACGGAACCACCGGGAGGGGCGATCGCGCCTGACGAGTCCCGGCCCGGCGCGTGCGACCGTTTCTACTCGTGGCGCTGCCGGCGCACCATCTCGTCGATCCAGACGGGTGCGAACGGAGACGTGCAGCCGGGGGGCGTCGGGTAGTCCTTGAGCACCTCCAGGCGCTCACCGATGTCGACGGCACGGGCGCGGTACTCGGCGTGCTCGATCCCGATCTGGGCCAGGCAGTGGTTCATCGCCCACTGCAGCCGGTCCGGGGCGTCCTTCATCTCCGCCTCGACGACGTCGAGCAGTCCTGAGAGGTCGAGGCCCTCGGGTTTCTTCGCCACACGCTCGGTCGTCAGCGCCCAGCCCGCACTCGCGACCACCGGATCCGGATCGGCCGTCCAGGCCAGGCGCAGCTCCTCGGCGTGCGGGCTCTTCTTCACCACGTAGTTCACGAGCCAGTCGTGCACTTTGGGGGTGCGCGCCGCGCGCAGCATGGCATCGAGCTCATCACGCTCGAACGCCTTCGGGCGGCAGATCAGGAGCGCCAGCAGTCGCGCCGCGGTGTCGCCGGTCCCCCAGAGCCGGCGCGCGAGGTCCTGCTGCGTCTTCAGCCGCTTCGCGAGCGCGCGCAGCTTGCTGAGGTTCACACCGTGATCGTCACCGTGCCTCTCGTTCACCGCGCGCGTCTTCGGGTCCTCGAGCTCGCTCAGCTCCGCCATGACCTCGGCCAGCGTCGTCTCGGCCACCTCAGCCTCCTGTTCGCTTCCGTGCGAGAGGCAGCCTACGCAGGATCGGACACGGCTCGGGCGTTCCATCGCCCGCGGAGGAGGCCGCCGGGGACGCGGCGGCCCCCCGGCGGCATCGTGGCGGCGCTCAGGAGCCGCCGCGCCGCGCTCCCTCATCGGCGCGGGCAGCGTCCGGGCCTGCCGCGTGCGGTGGCGTGACCGTCGTGAACGGCAGCACGAGACGGGAGGGGTGTGCGGCGTCGCGGTAGATCTTGTGGGTGACGGGGCGTCCCACCGGCAGGTGGAAGGCGTCCGGCGGCAGCAGCGCGTTGTGCGCGTCGGCCAACGGCTCGTCGTTCGACAGCTCCACCGTCAGACGGTGACCCGGCCGGAAGGTGGCCGCGAACGGGTAGAGCCGCAGTACGTACTCCTCGATCCTCCCGGGCTCCACCGGCACGGCCCGGGTGTGCGGGTGGTACGGATTGCCCTCGGTGGTGCGTTCCTCGTCGAGCTCGCGGTGGGAGGCCTTCAGATATCCGGTGGTGATCAGCTGCCGGCCGCCACCGGGAGCCTCGTCCCACAGGCGCAGGATGAAGTTGGTGTCGACCTGGTCGATCTCGGCGAAGAGGTGTGCCGCCCCGGTGCCCATCAGCTCGGTGGGCTCCTCGAACGGCTCGGTGCTCCACTTCAGCACCTCCACCTTGTCGGTGACGGTGAGCGGTGCCTGGTAGGAGCCGTCAGGGGCCGCGTGCTCCGTGCCCATGAGCTCGGGTTCGAAGGAGAGCTTGTGCCGCGGGCGCAGATGCAGTGCCTTGTACTCGGTCTCCTTCGGCGGCCACTGCGCCGCGGTGACCACCTCGCGCGAGCCCTCCACGAAGACGCTCACGGCCGGCTCGTCCACGATCCCGTTGTCGACGCCCTTGAGCCAGTACTCGTACCAGCGGAACATCTTGTCGTGCTCTTCGACCCAGGGGCGTGACTGCATCGGAGGATAGGAGCCGATGTCCAGCTTCTTGGGGCCCTTCAGGACGTCGAACAGCTCGATGTGGCCGTCGACGGTCCAGCCGCGTCCCTGGTCGATCTGCAGGTAGACGGGGCTCTCCCGACGCGTCATGCGGTGAGCAAGCCCCGGAGGAACTCGAGGATCTCCGCGCACGCGGCCTCGGCCTGCGGCACCACTCCCGGCATGCTGAGGAACGCGTGCCCCACACCCGGGAGTTCGGAGAGCCGCACGGACGACCCGGCCGTCTGCAGTCGTTCCGCGTAGCGGCGGCCGTGATCGGCGATCGGGTCGTGGGTCGGCACCACCACGAGCGACGGCGCGAGCCCGGTCAGGTCGTCTGCGTACAGCGGCGAGAGCGCGCGAGGGTCGGCCCCCGCCGGCACGGCGAGCCGCTGGAACAGCTGCAGTTGGGGCACGGCGAGCGTCGGGGTGCGGGCGTGCTCGGTGACCGAGGCGTGGTCGAGCATCGAGTCGGTCACGTCGACGGCGGGATTGACGAGGACCTGCGCCTGTAGATCCAGGCCCGAGTCCCTGGCCCGCAGGGCGGCGAGGGCGCAGATCAGTCCGCCGCAGCTCTCGCCGAGGACGGCGGTCCGTGCCGGGTCGACGCCCCATTCCGCCGCGTGCCGCACCACGTGCTGGAGCACCTCCCAGCCGTCGTCGACGGCCGCCGACAGCGGGGTGTCCGGGTCGAGGAGGCGGTGCTCGACCGAGACGACGAGTGCGGGCAGCCGGGCGGCGAGCCTGCTGTTCACCCAGTCGCTCTGCACCGCCGTCCCCACGAAACCTCCTCCGTGCACATGGACCACGAGTGGCAGTTGCGCCCGGGCTGTGCCTTCGCCGTCCCGTCCGGAGGCCGGCCGGTACACCCGGACCGGGATTTCGCGGCCGGCCAACACGGCCTGCTGCCAGCGGATCTCGGCGCCGGGATCCGGATTCCCGGTGATCGTCCGCGCCGCGCGGGAGGCCCGTACGCGGTTCTCCGCCTCGCGGTAGACGGCCAGTTCCTCGGCCGTCATGGCCGGCCAGTCCGGCTCCGGCGGACGCTGGACAGCACTGATCTCGCTCATGTCTTCTCCTCGTCCAGAGAGTTTCGCGACCTGAGGTATCGAAACCTAAGGTAGCGAAAACAGCTATCGTGTGGGTATGGCTTCGACCACATCCGCCAGACCGCCCGGCCGACCGCGCTCCGGCGTCCACGCCGTGGTCTTCGCCGCCACGCTCGGCACCGTCCACGAACTCGGCTACGCGCGCGCCACCGTCGAACGCATCGCCGCCGCGGCCGGCGTCGCGAAGTCGACGGTCTACCGGCGCTGGCCGACGAAGGGCGCGCTGATCGTGGACTGCCTCCTGGACGCCTTCGGCCCGGCGCCGCTGGAGGGCACCAGCCGGGCCGAGATCATGTCGTCGAGCATCCGATGGGTCGCCGGGAAGGTCGGTGAGCCCGGCGTGGGCGACGCGTTCGCGGGAGTGTTCAGCGACGCCGTCAGCGACCCGGCCCTGCGCGAGATCCTGTCCGCGCGATTGCAGGATCCCTACCGGCTCCAGCTCCAGGAGGCCCTCGGCGAACCGGAGAACCGTGTCCTGTTCTTCATCGACGTCGTCGTGGGAACCCTGCTCCACCGGATGGGCATGACCGGCGAACCGATGGTCGACGCCGACGTCGACGCACTGGTCGAGATGGTTCTGCCGCAGTTCACCGACGGTTCCGGCCGGACGTAGCGGCAGCGCGATCGCCCGTCCGGGCCCGCCCTGAAAGGTGGACTCGGGCCGACGTCGACAACCGGGGCGGAGATATTCGGATGCCTCGGGGACATGGGGGCGTTATGGTCGGCCGCATGAACGTCACCGGCCGAACGATCACCGCGACCGCGCGAGCGACCAGCTCGCCGGTTGCCGCCGCCTGACCTTCTCTCTCCCACCGGCGACCGGACACGGACCGTCGGTGGTTCCCTGGCGCTTCGGCGCCGTTACGTTCACGACCCGGCGTGACGACCCTCGCGGTCCCGTGGTCCGGTGCCTCCCCGCTGCGACGCGTAGGAGCCACACCCATGAACACCGAACAGATCGTCGGCACATTCGTCGAGTACTTCGAGGACCGAGGCCATCGCCGGATCACCGGCTCGACGCTGCTGCCACCTCCGGGCGACCCGGTGCTGTTCATCACCGCCGGCATGCATCCCCTCACCCCCTATCTGGAGGGCCGCCCACACCCACTGGGCAGACGGCTGGTCAATGTGCAGCGCTGTCTGCGCACCACGGACCTCGACGAGGTCGGCGACGCCACCCATCTGACCGTCTTCGAGATGCTCGGAACCTGGTCACTGGGCGACTACGACGGCCCGTCGAGCCTCGACTGGGGGTACCGGCTGCTCACCGAGGGGCTGGGTGTGGACCCCGGCCTGCTGCACGCCACCGTCTTCGGCGGCGACGACCAGGTCGGACCGGACACCGACTCCCTGCGCCTGTGGCAGGACCTCGGCGTTCCCGTGGAGCTCACCGTGGAGGACAACTGGTGGTCCAACGGCCCCGTGGGCCCGTGCGGGCCCGACTCGGAGATCTTCATGTGGACCGGTGACACACCGCCCGAGTCGACGCCGACCCAGGACGACCGGTGGGTCGAGGTGTGGAACCACGTGATGATGCGTCATCGCCGGCAGGAGGACGGTCTCCTCGTGCCGCTCCCGCAGCCCAACATCGACACCGGGCTCGGCCTCGAGCGACTGGCCTCGCTGCTCCAGGGCAAGTCGTCGGTGTTCGAGTGCGACGTCTTCGACCCCTGGCGCCGTCTAGTCCCGGACCTGTGGCCACTGGACGAACGGTCGCTCCGCCTCGTCCACGACCACCTGCGCTCGGCCGTCGTCGTCATCGGCGACGGGGTGCGCCCGTCCAACACCGGGCAAGGCTACGTACTGCGCCGCCTGGTCCGACGGGTCCTCACCACCCTCTGGCGGGACGACCCGACGCGCAGTCTCGGAGACCTGCCGCTCGAGCTGGTGTCGCACACCCTGGACCACTTCCACCAGGACCTGGACCCCGGCCATGTGCGGCGCCTGCTGCTGGAGGAGGAGCTCCGGTTCGGCCGTCTCCTGGAGCGTGGCCGCAGTGTGCTCGCCCGCCCCCGCTTCCAACGGCCCTTGGGGGAGGAGGACTTCCACTACCTGCACGACACCCACGGCCTGCCGCGTGATCTGGTGATCAGCCTGCGCGAACAGCCCTGGCCGACGGGCGAGTCCGGACGGAGCTGACCCGAGCGAGGCCTACGGGGCCGACGGTCCCGTAGGCACGGGCAGGCCGAGAGCGCGACCGAGCGCGGAGATCACGGGGGAGGCGTGGTCGGGAAGGTGCAGCGCGACCCAACCGGCGGCGAGCCGGATGAAGTCGTCCAGGTCGCGCTCCGCGTCGGCGAGCAGACGGCGCAGGTCGCCGAGGGGCACCTCGATCACCGGGCTGCTCTCGTCCTGGGCGTCGACGGTCAACCGGACGGTGTCGCCGTCACGTTCGGCGAGCGGCGAGGGGTCGTGACCGAAGGAGGCCCAGCCGTCGCCGTCGAGCACCTCGCGCCAGTCGCGCCGCTCGTCCAGCCCGTTGCAGCAGCCCGGCAACAGCGTGACACCCGTCGCGGTGTCCGTGATCCGCAGACCGCCGGACGCGAAGAGGTCGTCCATGGTGAGCAGGCCGTGCAGGAAGCCCTCGAGGGGATCGACGGGCCGAGGCGGGCGGCCGCCGTCCTCCGGTTCGACGGTGTTGCAGTCGGCGATGCTCATCACCGCGGTGCCCACCTCGGCGGGAGCGAGCCCGCCGCTGAGCGGGAGGAAGGCATACGGCCGGGTCCCGTCGACAGGCCACAGGGCGAATCCGTCGGGGGCGTGCACCTCCAGGACGGGCTGCAGAACGATCACCCGCAGAGTGTGCGGCACGTCCACCCGCTCCGCAACGCGGTTCATGCGCCGTACGTCTGCTCGCCCGCAATTACTGCGCGGCACGCCTGCTCGCCCCGCAGCGCGGCCACCTTGCGGCATCCCGGCCACCGGCCGTGACGCTGCCGACGGGGCCGAGGCGGCTGCGAATCGGTCGTCCGGTGGGCACCGCGACGAGTCGGTGGCGGCCGGTGCGTGCCGGCCGCCACCTGTGCCTGTGCGGTCCCGAGCTAGTCTTCCCAGCCGAGATACACCGACTTGGACCAGGTGTAGAAGTCCACCGCGACCGCGCCCTGCTCGCGGAAGGTGTTGCTGGAGGAGTCGCCGACACCGCCGAAGGGGACGTTGAGGTCCAGCCCGGTGGTCGGGCGGTTGACCTTGACGACGCCCACGCGGACGGCCGCCGCGAAGCGCTGGGCCGCGGACAGGCTACGGGTGCAGATGCCCGCGGCGAGGCCGTAGCGGGAGTCGTTGACCAGGTCGATCGCGTCGTCCAGACCCTCCGCGGGCAACACCGCGACGACCGGGCCGAAGATCTCCTCGCGGGCCGCCGCGCTGTCCCGGCTCAGGCCGGTGAGCACCGTCGGGGCGAGCATCAGCCCGTCGGGGGTCTCGCCGCCCGCGGCGACGGTCGCGCCCTCGTCCCTGGCCCGCTCGATCGCGGCGGTGATCGTGCCGAGCTGCTGCTCGCTCACCACCGGCCCCATCGCGGTGCCGTCGGCCAGGCCGTCGCCCGGACGGCAGCGGGCCGCCTCCTTTGTGAGCGCGGCCACGAAGTCGTCGTACACGCCCGGTGTGCAGATCACCCGGGAAGAGGCGGTGCAGGCCTGGCCGGTGAGGCCGAAGCCGCCGGCCGCGGCGATCCGCGCGGCCTGCTCCACATCGGCGTCGTCCAGTACCACCAGGGCGTTCTTGCCGCCCATCTCGACCTGCACCCGGCCACGGCGCTCCTGCACCGTGCGCTCGATGCGCATGCCGACCGCGGTGGATCCGGTGAAGGAGACCGCCGCCACCCGGGGGTCGCGCACCAGCGCCTCGCCGGCCACCGCGCCGGTGCCGTGCACCACGTTGAGCACCCCGGCGGGCAGCCCGGCCCGGACCAGGGCCTCGGTGAGATGGCGGGTGGACAGCGGGGTGAGCTCCGCGGGCTTGAGCACCACCGCGTTGCCGCCGATCAGCGCGGGCGCCAGCTTCCAGGCGGGGATGGCGATCGGGAAGTTCCACGGGGTGATCAGGCCCACCACCCCGACCGGTTCCCGGCGGGTCTGGACCGTCGTGTCGGGGAACGAGCTGGGCAGCACCTGCCCGCCGAGCCGCCAGCCCTCGGAGCCGAAGAACCGTAGTACGTCGATGGCCCGCCGGACCTCGCCGCGCGCCTCGGCCAGTGTCTTGCCCTCCTCCCTGACCAGGTCGCGAGCGGCCTCCTCGTGACGGCCACGCAGGATCTCGGCCGCGTCCATGAGGATCGTGCCGCGGGCCGGGGCGGGCAGCGCCGCCCATCCCGGCTGGGCCGCGGCGGCCGCCGTCACGGCGGCGTCGACGGCCTCGGCCCCGGAGGCCGGGGCCACGGCGACCAACTCCGCGGGATGCGCCGGGTTGTAGCGCTCCAGGCCGTCGCCGGCGACCTCCTCGCCGCCGATCAGATTGGGGACGTGCACAGTACTCATGGGTGCGGATTCCTTGAGGAAGTCGGGGAGTTCACAGGCTCCGGACCAGGCCGCCGTCGCAGCGCAGCGCGGTTCCGGTGACGTACGAGGCGGGGGCGCCGCACAGGAAGGCGGCGGCCGCACCGAACTCGGCGGGGGTGCCGTAGCGTCCGGCGGGGATCGCCGCCCGCGAGGCGGCCTCGACCTCGGCGACGGGGCGCTGTTCGCGCGCGGCCCGCCCGGCGTCGAGTGCCGCCACCCGGTCGGTGGCGATACGGCCCGGCAGCAGGAGGTTGACGGTGACTCCGTCGGCCGCCACCTCGGCGGCGAGGGTCTTCAAGTAGGCGGCGAGGGCGGCCCGTCCGGCGTTCGACAGGACGAGCCCCGGCAGCGGCTCGGCGATCCCGCTGGAGCCGACGGCCAGGATGCGGCCCCAGCCGCGCCGACGCATCGCGGGCAACGTCAGCCCCACCAGCCGCTGTTGGGCCAGCAGCAGCGAGTCCACGGCCGTCGCCAGGTCTCCGGTGTCCAGACCGGACGCGGTACCGGGCCGCGGGCCGGGGCCGTTGAGGACCAGGATGTCGGGATCGCCGTACGCCGCCCGCGTGGCCTCGACCAGCACGCGCGGCCCGTCCGGGTCGGTGAGGTCGACCTGGACGCCGACCGCGTCGGGCAGCTCGGCGGCGATCTCCTTCGCGAGGTCGCCGCGCCGGCCGGCCACCACGACCGAGGCGCCCTCGGCGGCCAGGGCTTCGGCGACCGCCCGTCCCAGGCCGCCGGTGGAGGCCGCGACCACGGCGACACGGCCATGGATACCGAGGTCCATCAGCGCACCTCCTTCGGCAGCGCGGCAAGGTGGCGTTCCAGCTGCGGGACCAGGGCCTCGGGCAGTTGCGGGGCCGGTGGCCGCACTCCCGACTCCATGATCAGGCCGCGCCGCCGGATCGCCTCCTTCCGCAGTGCCAGGCCGATCCCGGCCTGCGCCTCGAAGTTGACCAGCGGCAGATACGGGAGATAGGCCTCGCGGGCCGCCTCGTAGCCGCCGTCGCGCCAGGCCTCGACGCAGGCGATCAGGCCCTCGGGGCAGGAGAACCCGGTCATCGCCCCGGCGGCGCCCGCCGCCAGTTCGTCGAGCAGGCCGAGCCCGCCGAGGCCGCCGAAGACCGGGACGTCCAGTTCGGCGGTGAGCCGGCCGACGGCCGCCGGGGTGGGCGGCGCCTCGGCCTTCACCGCGACCGTGGCCGGGACCGCGTGGACGGCGCGGACCAGGTCGGCGGTGCGGATGGTGACCCGGCTGGTCTCCGGGTAGTCCTGGACCACGATCCCGGCGCCGGTGACCTCGTGCACGGCGTTGAGGTGGGTGGCGACCACCTGAGGATCGGGCGAGTTGACCTGCACCATCAGTCCGGCGAGGCGGTCCCCGACCACCTCGCGCACCAGGCGTGCCTCCTCCAGCACCGGTGCGGTGGCGAGGCCGGTGACCCCGACGACCAGCGGCAGGCCGACGGTGTCGACCACCGTCTCCAACACCGTCCGCCGCTCCTCGGTGGAGAGCCGGGCGGCCTCCCCGAAGACCCCGAGGACGGTCAGACCGGTGGTTCCGATCCGTTCGTAGTGCTCGACCAGCCGGGCCAGACCGGTCTCGTCCACCTCCAGGGCGGATCCGAGGAAGGGCGTGGCGACGACGCCCCACACTCCGGGTGCGAGCTTTTCGGGCATCAGTGGGCTCCCTTCATCGTCCGGGCCAGACCGGCGGCCGCTTCTGCTGGAAGGCGAGTACGCCCTCCTCGGCGTCCGCACTGTCGAGTGCCGCCATCAGCGCCGGGGTACGGAGCTTGTGCGCGTCCTGCGGTGACAGCCCCGCGCCGCGCTGGACCATCTGCTTGATGGCGCGCAGTGAGGTGGGGGCGCAGGCCAGGACGTCGGCGACCCAGCGGTCGACGGCCTCGTCCAACTGCTCGGCCGGGACCACCTCGTTGACCAGGCCCATTCCCTGCAGTTCGGCGGCCGAGGCGCGGCGGCCGGTGAGCAGCAGGCCCATGGCCTGGGTGTGCGGCAGCCGGCGGACCAGCTGGAAGACCCCGCCGTCCAGCGGGATCCGGCCGACCCGGGGCTCGGTGAGACCGAACCGTGCGTGGTCGGCGGCGACGACGATGTCGCAGCCGAGGACCATCTCCATGCCGCCGCCGAGGGCGTAGCCGTTGACCCGGGCGATGACCGGCACGTCCAGGGTGGTGCGCAGGCTGAGTCCGCCGAATCCGTTGGGGTCGAGACCGGCCCAGTACTCCAGACCGGTCTTGTCGACCGCGTCGGCGGACATGTCGGCGCCCACGCAGAACGACCGCTCTCCGGCGCCGGTGACGACCACCGCCCGGACCTCGGGGTCGCCCTCGATCTCCGCCCAGATCTCGTTGAGCCGGACATTGGTCTTCACGTCCACCGCGTTGAGCACGGCGGGCCGGTCGATGGTGACCCGGGCGATGTGCCCGTCCCTCACGTAGCGGACCTCGTCGGTCATCGCAGGATCCCCTTCTCGCGGAGGAGTTCGATCTGCTCGGGGCTGTAGCCGAGTTCGCCGAGCACCTCGGCCCCGTGCTCGCCGAGCCGCGGCGGCACCCGGCGGACCTCGGCGGGGGCGGCGGACAGGTGGAGCGGTGCGTTGAGAGCCCGGATCCGGCCGGCGACCGGGTGGTCCATCTCGACGATCATCTTGTTGACCGCGGTCTGCTCGTCGTCGAGGGTCTGCTCCAGGCTGCGCACCGGGGCGCAGAGGATGTCCTCCTCCTCCAGCCGCTTGACCCAGTACTCGGTGGTGTTGCCGGCCACCGCCTCGGCGAAGATCCGCTGGAGTTCGGGGCGGTGCGCGAACTGCAGGTCGAGGGTGGCGAACTCGGGGCGCTCGCCCAGGTCCTCGTCGAGTTCGAGGGCGCGGCTGATGTGGTGCAGCGGGTTCGCCTTGAAGCCGCCGACCATGATCAGTGCGCCGTCGGTGGTGCGGAACACCCCGGTGAGCGGCATCGCGGCCCAGTTGATCTCGGATCCGCGGTTGAGCTGCTGGCAGGCCTCCTGCATCTGCATGTGGAGCATCGAGTCGTACATCGACACCTCCACCTTCTGTCCCTCACCGGTGCGGTCGCGGTGCAGCAGGGCCAGCAGGATGCCCTGGAGCAGGTGCATGCCGGTGGTGTAGTCGCAGAGTGTGGTCGGGTAGAGGGTGACCGGGTCGTCGTCGGAGACCCGGCGCCACATCACCCCGCTGTACGCCTGGGCGATGGCGTCCTGCCCGCCCTTGTGGGCGTACGGGCCCTCGGTGCCGAAGCCGGTTCCGGAAGCCCAGATGATCCTGGGGTTGACGGCGCGCAGCGCCTCGTGGCCGAGGCCGAGACGTTCCATCACGCCGGCCCGGAAGTTGCTCACCACGACGTCGGCGGTGCGGACCAGCTCCTGGACGGCCTGGCGGCCCTCCTCGGTGCGGGTGTCGATGGCGATGCTGCGCTTGTTGCGGTTGATCGACAGGAAGATGGGGTTGTCCAGGCCGGCCGGGTCCGGGATCGAGGTCCGGGATATGTCGCCCGTGCCCGGCCGCTCCACCTTGATCACGTCGGCCCCGTAGTCGCCCAGCAGTTGGGTGCAGGACGGGCCCATGAAGACCTGTGTGAAGTCGATGACGGTGATGCCGGTCAGCGGCTGTGCGGCGGCGGTCATGCCACGGCCTCCTCGATCTGGTCGATGGTCGCGTTCTCCGCGGGGACATCACCGGGGTCGGCGCCCTGTTCGCGCATCCGGCGCTGGATGACGGCCGGGTCGACGTCCCGGACCATGACTCCCTGCTCCACCGCGGTGGCGGCGGCGATGCCGGCGGCCTGGCCCATGGCCATGCACGGCGGGATCTCCCGGGAGATCCGCTGTGCCTCGGGCGTCGCGGAGTAGTGCCGGCCGGCCACCAGCAACTGGTCGACGTCGCGCGGCAGCAGGGCCCGGTACGGGGTGTAGTAGTCGCGGCCGCGGGAGACGCTGTCGGCGAAGTGACGGCGGGAGGTGACGTCCTCCTTGGTGACCACGTACTCGCCCTGGAGCAGCCGGGTCTGTCGCACGCCCATCTGTTCGGCGACGTCGAGCAGATAGGCGTTCTCGAAGCCGGGCAGGTCGGTCTTGATGTGGTCCAGGACGGCGCCGATCCGGGTCCGCGCCTCGAACTCGGCCTCGGTGAGGGAGACCGGGTCGGTGCCGTCGAAGCCGGTCATGTGCGGGCAGTTGCACCAGACCACGCCGGGGACGGGCGTCTTGAGCCACCACAGTTCCCAGGCGCCGCCCAGCATCCGCTTGATCTTGCGGTTGATGGCGCGGGCCTCGCGCGGGTTCTCCTGCTCGAAGCGCTCGGCGGTCGCGGTGTCCACCCCGCCGAGCCGGAAGACCAGCGTGACCAGGTAGTTGTCCTGGGCGTAGGAGGCGCCGGCCCGGGAGGCCACGTCGATGTCCCCGGTGGTGTCGATCACCACGTCACCCATCACCGCCTGCGGCCCGGACTTGGTCTCGCAGACCACGCCCTTCACGGCGCCGTCCTGGACCACGGGCCGGGAGAACCAGCTGTGGAGCCGCAGGTTGACCCCGCTCTCGCGGACCAGGTCGTTGGAGACCCGCTTCCAGCCGTCGGGGTCGAAGGCGACGGCGTAGCAGACCGGCTTGGGGTTGGTGTGGGAGTGGAAGTCGAAGGCGCCCCACCGGCCCCACTTGGCCCACATCTCGGGGGAGGAGCGGCGGTCCTCGACCGGCGGGTAGACGGCGAGACCGAGCTTGGCCATGCGCTCGACGTACTCGTCGACGACGCCGGTGACGGTGATCTCGTTCCCGTTGATCATGTCGTCGAGGACCAGGACCATGCCGCCGGAGGCCAGGCCGCCGAGGGCGGAGTAGCGCTCCAGCAGGGTCACGTCGGCCCCGGCGCGGGCGGCGGCCACGGCCGCGCTGACACCGGCCGGTCCGCCGCCGACCACGACGACGTCGGATCGCCGGACCACGGGTGCCTCGACGGCGTCGAGAGAGACGGTCTGGGGCATCTGAGTTCCTTTCAGCTCCCGACGCGGACGGCGCCGCGACGGAGGACGAGCACGTAGAGCAGGACGCTGAGCAGGCACAGGACCGCGCCGTAGACGGGGAACGCCCAGGCGGCGCCGATGTCCTGGAGCCACAGCAGGAGATAGGGGGCGGTGCCGCCGAAGCCGGCCACACCGATCGCGTAGCCGAGGCCGACGCCGGTGACCCGGCAGCTGGTCGGCATCAAGGTGGCGGCGACGGTGTTGTACAGGCCCATGGTGAAGGCCAGTACCGGGGCGCCGACCAGCATCACCACGGTGAACACGGCCATGCCGGGGCGCTGGTAGGCGAGCACGATGAAGATCAGCGGCACCACGGCGAGCCGGGAGACGATGAAGGTGCGGGAGATCCGGTTGCGGTCGGCGAGCCGGCCGACCAGGGGGTAGAGCGCGGCCACGCAGATCCCGGCGACGGTGGAGACCAGGAAGACGGTGTCCGGATCCTCCAGGTAGGCGGAGCGTGCCAGGTTGGGCAGTCCGGTGGCCCAGGTGTAGTTGAGCGCCTGGGCGCCGGCCACCACGAAGACGATCGCCAGCAGCGCCAGCCGGTGCTGCCAGACCTCGGCCCAGACCTGGCCCACCCGCGCCGGTTCGGCCGGCTTGTCCTCCTGGTCGTGCAGGGTCTCCGGCAGAGCGCGCCGCAGCCAGAGGAAGACCAGACCGCCGACGGCGCCGACCGCGAACGGGATGCGCCAGCCCCAGGAGGCCATGGCGTCGGGAGCGATCAGCGAGGTGGTGAGGAAGCAGACCAGTGACGCGCCGACGATGCCGGCCTGCACGTAGATGCTGATGACGGTGCCGAACCGGGCGGTCTTGCCCTCGGGTGCCAGCTCCACGATGTAGGCGGAGTTGAGCGGGGCTTCGATGCCGGTGGAGAGTCCCTGCAGGATGCGGCTGGCCAGCAGGATGACGCCGGCCCAGACGCCGATGCTCGCATGGCTGGGCAGGAGGGCGATGACCAGGCTGGACAGCACCATCGACCCGATGGAGAAGAGCATGACGGAGCGTCGGCCGATCCGGTCGGCGAGGGTTCCGAAGATGATCGCGCCGAGCGGCCGGGCGGCGAAGCCGACGGCGAAGACGGCGAGCGCGGACATGGTCTCGGAGACGGAGCTGCCGGAGGGGAAGTAGAGCGGTCCTATGTAGGAGGCCAGCAGCCCATACACCATCCAGTCGTACCACTCGATGGCGTTGCCGCCGCCGAGGGCCAGCAGGGCGCGGCGGTGGGAGAGGGAGTTTCCGGCGGCGACAGAGGATCTGTCGATGAGTGATGCCATGGTGGGGCACCTCATGGAGGAGGCGCACGGAACGAGGCCGTGCGGTACCGGCGCCCGAGCCGACGGCCGGGGCGTTGGGGACGGAACGGCGCGAGGCCTGTGCCTACCAGCTGGGCGGAGTGATGACCCAGATCGAGGTGGCGGGCTCGTCGCCGGGGTTGACGTACCAGTGCGGCGTACTGGAGGAGTACGTGATGGAGTCGCCCGCTTCGAGCCGGTGACGGACGCCGTCGAGATAGACGTCCTTCACGCCGGAGAGGACGATGCCGAACTCCTCGCCGTTGTGCCGGAAGGGGTTGGCGCTGGTGTCGTGGCCCGGCTGGGTGACCACCCAGAGGACCTCGAGCGCGCCGTTGAGCGATGGGGTGAGCAGTTCGTAGCGGTCGCCGTCAGCGGGGTCCGAGCCGTGGAAGTCCAGGCTGCGGCGCTCGTGGGCACGGACGACGGGGCTGACCTGGTCCGCGAGATGGAACAGCCGCCCGATCGGGACGTCCAGACCGTGGGCGATCTGCACCAGGCTGGTGAAGGAGGGGTTGCCCTTCCCTCGTTCGACCTGGCTGATCAGTCCGGTGCTGATGCCGGACCGGCGGCTGAGTTCGTCCAGGGTCAGATCGGCCTGCTTGCGCAGGGCCTTGATCTGGAGGCCGACCGTGGCGACCAGTACATCGAGATCCGGCCGGCCGTCCGGCATCGGTGCGTCGGTGTCGTGCACGGTCTCCACCTGTCCCTGGGGGCTGTGTCCTGCGTCATATTGAAGACCTTCAGGATGATGAAAACAAGCCCCTGATGTTCATCTCCGTGACGCCCCGCGCGATTCCGGCCCGGTGCGGGGATGAATCCGCAGGTCAGGAGGGTGCGGCCCAAAGATGCGGAAGCCGCCCCGGCGTGGGCCGGGGCGGTAGGGAGGGTCGGGCACGTGGCGGAGCCGATGCCGTTGAAAGCGTGGCGAGTTGGGGAATCCCGTCAGGAACCGGCCAAGGTCCGGGTGAAGCAGGGAATGGTCGGGCAGGCGCTAGCGGTCGTCGGCCTTCCGCTGTACCTCGGCCACCTTCACGTCGTCGGTCTCCGGTGCCCCGAACGGTTCGACGTCCACCCCGCCGTCGGTCAGGGTGACCTCCAACGCCAACTGATTGCCCATGAAGCGCAGGTCCAGCCTTGCCCGGGGCGCGCCCGCGCGGTCCGGCATCCGGTGGATCCGCGACGCCGGGTAGTCCAGGCCCATCAGCTTCTCGCGCATCGCCTGGTAGCCGGTCGTCCTCGCGTTCTCGAACGCCTCACGGACGCGCTGCGCGTGCTCGCCGCCCATGCACTTGTCGATGCCGGTCAGGGGCACCTCCTTGACCGGCCCGCGCCTGGTGGAGTCCGGGCTCGTCGTCGCGGGAGCGGGATCATCCAGGGGAACGGGTATGTCGCCCTCCTCGTTCGGAGTCCCGGGCGGGGTCTCGCCCGGCCCGTATCGCGGTGTGGACTCCTCCTCCGCACCCGGCAGATCCTCCGGCTCGGGTACGCCGCCGTCGGCGCCGCGGGAGGAGTCGGGGGCGCAGGTGTCCATGACGCGGCCCAGCAGCGCGAGGAACCGGATCTCCGGATCGCTGCTGTCCGACAGGGCATCCCGCCGCGCCGTCGCCGAGACGGCGCTGCCCGCGGGGGTCTGGTCGGCGGAAGCGTTCAGCCTGCCGCAGCCGGACAGGACCAGGCAGCCGAGGGCGGTCAACAGCACGGGCTTCTGGAGAGACTTGGATCGCATGCACGCAACATGCAGGATGCCGTTCATCGCGCACATGAGTACGGGTACTCACCTGTCGCTGAGGTCGTACTCCCGTGCCTCGGCACGGTCGCGTCGATGACGGCGAAGACGTCTCCGCCATGGCGGAGCGCCGCATAGCGCCGCTGCACATCGGCGGCAAGTCCCGCTCACCCAAAGGTGTGGTGACGTACGCCAGGAGTTCGGATCGCGCTCGAACGGCGTAGTGTCATATGCCTGCCGCCCGGGGTCGGGGGACGACTCGCGGGGGCGAACAGGGGAGAGGACGGCATCGGACGATGGCGGGCAGGGGCACTGACTGGGGTGAACGGGGACTGTGCAGGACGGCCGACCCCGACGATCTGTTCGTCGAGGGCGCCGCACAACACCGCGCCAAGGCGCTGTGCAACGGCTGCACCGTACGCACCGAATGCCTTGCCTACGCGCTGGACCAGCGCATCGAGCACGGTGTGTGGGGAGGCATGACCGAGCGGGAGCGCCGCGCACTGCTGCGCCGCCGCCCCATGGTCTCCTCCTGGCGGCGTCTTCTGGAGACGGCGCGGTGGGAACACGAGCACACCCAGGGCGCCGTGCCCGCTCGGCCCAGGGCGAGTTGACGTCCCGGCACACGGGTTGGGTCGCCGGGCTCGGCCGACGAGCGTGGTCGCGTCCGGAGTGACAGGATCAGCGGGTGTCTGTGATGAGCAAGCTGCAAATCAAGCCCGGTCAGAGCGTCGTCGTGCTGGGCAAGCCCGGTGATGTGGAGCTGGACGTCGAAGGGGAGGGCGCGGAGGTCGCGGCCTCGGCCGATGCGGTGCTCGCCTTCGTGACCATGGCCGGCGAGCTCGACGGGGCGGATGCCGGGGCGGCGCTGGCCGCCGCGCGGCGTGACGCGCTGGCCTGGGTGGCCTACCCGAAGGGCGGGCGACTGGGCACGGACCTCAATCGTGACTCCCTGGCCGCCCTGCTCGCCGAGCGGGGCGTGCGACCTGTGCGGCAGGTGTCCATCGACGACACATGGTCGGCACTCCGTTTCCGGCCCGCCGGCTGACCCCTGCCGACAGGGTGCGACATCGCCGCCGTAGGCAGCCCTGCCGCACTCCGGGGCGGCCCGGCAGCCGACGACAGCCGGCCGGGGCACGTCGTCCGATCCTCGCTCGGTCGCCAACCAGCGCTGCGCGAGCGGGAATTGGCGTACGAAGTCGGTGCGGTCGCGGCGCACGGGTCCCGGCGCCTTGGCCAGGGCAACCGACGGACGAAGCTCCCCGCATCATCGTCGCTGGTCACGGCCTTGCAGCGGTTCCCGGTCCGGAGTCCGGGCGAGGAATCGTGGCCGTTATCCTCCGCGTATGTCCCCAACTGCCGCGCAGCGCCTCCTGCGCAACGATCCGCGCACCGCCGACGTCGCGGCCCGCGAGACCGTCGCGCTTCCCCTCCGCAAGGCGGAGGCTCTGCTGCATACCCTGCGAGCCGGTGAGACGGTGCTGGCGCTCTACCACCAAGGGCTGGGGTACGCCGCGCTCACCGAGGAGGCACTCGTCCTGCTCGGCGGGGACGCGCCGACGCGGGTTCCCAGGCCGCTGACGATCCTGCGCACGGCGTACGGGGCGCAGCGACGTGTGGACCTGTCCGTGACGGGGCGACGCATCACGGTGTGGGGCTCGCAGCTCGACGCGTCCGGCGAACTCGTCCTGCGCGCCGGGAAACCGGTGTCCGACTCTCTCGCCGCTGATCCCCGCACCGCCTCGGCAGACGCCGACGAGAACATCTCGCTGCCGGACGACCACAAGAAGGTGCTGCTGGCGGAACTCGAACCGGGCGAGGTCGTGCGGTCGCTCTACCACTGCGGCTGGGGCTATGCGGCGCTCACCGAGCGCGGACTCATCCTTCTTCGCCCTCTCCTGACGCCCAAGGCGTCCCGGGCGCCGAAACCCCTGCGCATCCTGCGCCGCGCCCACGGCCTTCTCGACCGCGTCGACATCGTCGTCGACGGCACGGTGCGCAAACTGCACGGATCGAAGATCGACCCCAAGGGAGAACTCCTCGAAGCCGTGGGGGAACTCCTGCCCGCCGGTGCTCCCGTGCGTCCCAACAGCAGAGCACGCCCCGCCACTTGGCTGCGCAGGCACCCCGTTCTCCTGGCCGCGGTCGTGGTCGGCACGCTCGTCGCAGGACTGAACTCGGTCTCGAACGGACGCGACGCCCCGGCCCGGGTCGGGGCGGACACCTCACTGGCCGTCCCCGACTTCAGCGGAGCCTCTGTCACCGCTGCCGTCGCGGACGCACAGGCGCACGCATGGCTGAAGGTGTCGGTGTCCGATGCCTCCTCCGCCTTCCGGCCGGTGAGCAACACCGCGTCCGGCTGGCAGGTCTGCTTCCAGACTCCGTCGCGAGAGGAAACCGTCCGCCCGTCCGTGCGCACGCTCACGCTCTACGCGGTGCCGAAGCAGGAGGTGTGCCCGACACACCTCCTGGGCCCGCGCCGAGTCGCCATGCCGGACCTCGTCGGCAAGAGCCTCGACGAAGCCGATGGCGCCCTGGAGGCCCTCGACCTCGATCACCTGGCGATGCGGCACGCATACACCGGCAAGCGCCTGGACAACGGCTCCCACGACCTCGACGAGTGGCACGTGTGCCGCCAGCAACCGGAGCCCGGCACCGAGATCATGGTCTCGACCCAGGTCGGCCTGTGGCTGATCGGTCCAGGAGCCCCCTGCACCCGGCCGAGTCCCAAGCCGACACCGAAGCCCGAACCGAAACCCAAGCCGAAGCCGAAGCCCCGCCCCGAGCCGTCCCACGACTCCACCGCGGGCGGCGGCACGAGCGGCGGCTCGTCCGGCAGCGGCGGCTCGACCGGTGGTGGCTCGACCGGTGGTGGCTCGACCGGTGGTGGCTCCTCCAGCACGTCAGGCGGAACGTCGGGCGGTTCCGGCAGCCAGTCCGGCATCCGGTTCGGGCAGTACTGCTCTCCCGTGGGCGCCACCGCGACCACGGCCGACGGACGCCCCGCGAAGTGCTACATGGGCAAGGACGGCCGGGCGCGCTGGGGCTACGACGCCGGCTGACATGAAGTCCCCGCACTCCGGGGCCGGGCTCCGTCGTGTGGTCGCTCGTGGGACCGGGGCGCGCGGCGAGCAGCGGACACGGGCGCATTTGGTGTCGAACGAGAATGTATCGAGTGAATAGACGGCTGTAATGTGGCCGCATGACCGCCGAAGTGCCTCACAAGACCGTTTCATCGCGTGCGACCGACCGTCCCGGGGACACCTCGCCTTTCGCTCTCGGCCTGCTGCTGCGGCAGGCGCACTGGCGCGCGGCCACGGTGATGACGGAGGCGCTTCGGCCGCTCGGCATCGAGTTGCGGCACTTTGCCGTGCTGATCGTGCTGGTCGACCGAGGGCCCACGGTGCAGCGGGACCTGGTGGCGGCGACAGGCTCGGACAAGGCGGGAATCATGCGGATCGTCGACGACCTGGAGCGTAAGGGGCTCGCCGTACGCAAGGCCGTCCCGGGGGACCGGCGGGCGCGGGCGGTGGAGATCACGCCTCAGGGTGTCGAGCTCTTCGACGCGGCTCATGTGGCGGCGGCGCCGCTGGCCGACCGTCTGATCGCCGACCTGAAGCCCGGCGAGGCCGAGCAGCTGACGGACCTGCTGACCCGCTTCGCCTATCCCGCGGGTGGTCAAGCCTGATCGCGGCCGAGCACCCTTGCCTGTCGCCCGGGGCACCTCGTCTCATGAATATCTCCTGGCGAACACGGCGTTGAGGAGCGCGGCCGCCGCGTCCAGGCGCCTGCACCGGCTGCGGACGGGGAGCGGAGTGTCTGTTTTCGCTCTCGTGGAGGGCCCGGGCGACGACGCCGTGTGATGTCGTGGAGCGAGGCATCACGCGGCGTCTGTGGTCCGGGCGTCAGGCGGCGATGCGCTCGGCGAGTTCCTTGGCCTTGGCGCTCGCGTCCTCGAAGGCGCGCTTGCGGGAGGCCTCGTACAGGGGGATCAGTTCGGACATGGCCGGATTGCGCGGGGCCATGGTGAGTTCAGGGACGATGAAGTCGAGTTCCAGGCCGAGGCTGCCCTTGAGGACTGCCTCCAGGTAGTTCTGTACGAACTCGTAACCCTCGCGAGGGGTGCCCGGCGCGTAGGAGCCGCCGCGGCTTGCGACGACGACGACCGGGGTGCCCTGGGCGGAGGGGCGCTCGCCCGAGGTGCGGCCCGGCAGGATCACGTTGTCCAGCCATGCCTTGAGCGTCGACGGGATCGCGTAGTTGTACATGGGGGCGCCGATCAGGACGGCGTCCGCCTGCTCCAGCTCCTCGATGAGCTCCAGGCGTGCGGCGAACGCCGCGGACTGCTCCGCGCTGCGCTCCACCGGGGCGGCCGAGCCGGCGGACCAGGCGGCGGCGGTGATGTGCGGTACGGGGTTGGCGGCGACATCGCGGTAGATCACCGTGCCCTCCGGGTGCTGCTCCTCCCAGGTCCAGCGGAAGGCGGCCGCCACCGAGCGGGACGAGGAGGCCTCGCCGGGAAATACGGACGAGTCGATGTGCAACAGCGTGGTCATGACCTTCTCCAAATGAATGTTCGCCCGAGGCGGTGTCCGGGGGCGGAGACGCGTGCTCGTCAAAGATAGTATTGAATGATACCGTTACGAACAATACAGTCGAGGAAGAGGTGGAGAGATGGTCACGGTGACCGAGGAGCGCGGGTTAATGGACGTCTACGAGGCAGTCATGAGCCGACGGGCCGTGCGCGGATTCGCGGACCAGCCCGTCCCGAAGGAGATGCTGGAGCGCGTGCTGTCCGCCGCGGCCTGGGCGCCGTCCGGATCGAACCTCCAGCCCTGGCACACGTACGTCCTCACGGGCGCGCCGCTGGCCGAACTCAAGAAGCGCTCCGGCGAACGGCTGGCCGCAGGGGACCCCTGGGACGAGCCGGAGTACGAGCAGTACCCGCCCGCGTTGAAATCTCCGTACCGTGAGCGCCGCTCCGCCTTCGGTGAGCAGCGCTACGGCGCGCTGGGCATCGCGCGCGAGGACCTGGAGGCGCGCCAGCGGGCCGCCGCGGCGAACTGGGAGTGCTTCGGCGCGCCCGCCGCTCTGTTCTGCTACATCGACCGTGACCTGGGGCGGCCCCAGTGGTCCGACGTCGGCATGTATCTGCAGACCGTCATGCTGCTGCTCCGCGCCGAGGGGCTGCACAGCTGCCCGCAGATGGCGTGGGCGAAGTTCCACAGGACCGTCGCGGAGGTCCTGTCGCCGCCGGACGAGCTCATGCTCTTCTGCGGCATGTCGATCGGGTTCGAGGACCGCACGGTGGATCACACCCGTACCGGCCGGGCACCGCTCGACGAGACGGTGACCTTCATCGGCTCCTGACGCCGCCCGCCCTCAGTCGACCGAGGTGCTGCGGGTGGACCGCTCGGCCAGGAAGACCGCTGTCCGCGCCCCGTCCGGTGCTGCCGGGAGGGTCGGTGGCTGAGGTGTTGCCCGGGGTGTTCCGATGGCGTGGGCAGGGCTTCCCCGGTGGGCGACGTGGAGGATCGCGGGGGAGGCGGCGAGCCTGTCCAGGCCGAGAATGGCCCCCATGCAGAGCAGGATCCAGGCCGCAAGGATGATCAGCCCGCTCTCGACCCCGTCGTTGTGGAAGTACGCCAGGCCGTTGAGTGCTCGCACGCCGACGCCGGGCGGCATCACCGAGGCCAGTGGTTCCAGCCAGCCGGGCAGGAAGGACGGAGGCAGGACTCCGCCGCTGGTCGCGTTGCCCATCACGAGCATGAAGATCGATCCGAGGGGGACGCCGAGCGGTCCGAAGAGGCGGATCAGCAGGACGGTTCCCGCCGCCACGGCGCCCGACATCAGGGTGACGATGCCCGCGATGCCCAGGACGGGTCCGGGGATGGCGCCGAAGGCCGCCCCGGCTACGAGGGCCGTGGCCAGCCCGCCGATCACGGCGAAGAGGGTGAGGCTGCCCATGCGCTGGGTGAACGGAAGACGCGGCGCCACCTGGTAGGTCATCTGGCCGAAGAGAAAGCCCGCGAGAACCAGGCCGAAGGAGGCGTAGAACACCGAGAGTCCCCGGCTGTCTCCCGGTGCCAGCGGGACGATGTCCTCCACGTGGGCCTTGGGGCCGTCCGCACCGGGCTGGGGGCGGCCGAGAGGCGCCACCAGCGCCTGGACCGCGACTCCGTTCGCACCCGCGTACAGAAGATGTGACGCGGACCCCGTCTGTACGTAGGCCGCATAGACCTTGCGGTGCTCGACGGCCGACCTGGCCGCGGTCTCGCCGGGATAGCGCTCCACCTGGAAGGCATCGGGTGCCGTCCGCTGCAGTCTCACGTCGAACAGGGCGGCGTTCTTGTCCGACGCCACCACGGCGATGGGCAGTCGGTGGGCCGTGGGCGTGTGGAAGGCGGCGAGGAAGACACTGACGAACGCCAGACCCACGGTGAGCACCGTGATGACGGGTCTGAGAACGGCCGCCGAGCCGGTGAGGCCGGGCTTGTTCGGTGCGGCATCGGTCGGGATCGCCGCACGGTGCCGGTGGCGCGCGCCGGGCTCGTGTCCGTCCATGGCTGCGGTGTCGCTGATGATCTCGTGGTGCACGGACTTCCTTCGCAAAACGTCGACGGCCCGGGCGGCGGACGGCCGGCCAGGGCAGTTCGTCACAGCATCGAAGATCGGTGCCGGTCCCGGCATCACTCGTTCATGCGATTTCGCCCGGACATGTGGCGACCTCTCCGGACGCGATCCGCATCACCCGGAATAGATGGTTGAGAGTTCAACTTATTCATGTACATTGAGATGCGGAGGGCGCGGTCGAGCGCCACTCCCTGACTCCTGGGCCTTGCGGCCGCTGTCGTGGCGTGCGCCCGGAGGCAATCCCCTGCTTTCTGTGCGCGCACAGGCGGCGCATTTCCACATCCTCATTGTGGAATGATCAATCCTGAATGTTGGGAAGAGACCATGCCTCACCTGCTCCACATCGACTCCAGCTCGCGCTGTGCCGACTCCCTCACGCGGCGGATCGGCGCTCAGTACGTCGCGGCCTGGCGACGTACGAACCCCGAGGGCACCGTGGCCTATCGGGACGTCACCGAGGAAGTGCCGGACCTCGTCTCCGAGGACTGGGTCACCGGCGTCTTCGGCCCGGCCGATCACCACACCCCGCGGACCAGGGCCGCCGTCGACGCGTCCGCGACGCTCATCGCCGAGGTCGAGGCCGCGGACGTGCTGGTGCTCGGCGTACCGATGTACAACTTCAGCGTTCCCGCCGCCTTCAAGGCCTGGATCGACCAGATCTGCATGGCCGGCCGCACCTTCGCCTATGACGAGAACGGGCCGCGCGGCCTGCTCGCCGGCAAGAAGGCGGTGGTCGTCCGTGCGTCGGGCAGCGACTTCACCGATCCCGCGTTCGCCGCCCTGGACCACCACGCCCCCTATCTGCGTGGTGTCCTCGGCTTCATCGGCATCACCGACGTGGAATTCCTCTCGGTCAACGGACCGGCCCGCGAGCAGATCGAAGCGGGGCTGATCGAGGCCGATCGTGCCATCGCGGCATCGCTCAAGGTCCTCTGAGGCCGCCGGACACGGGAGGCCCGCCGTCGTGGCGGCCGAGAGAACGCTGCTTCCGCAGAGCGCCCTCATCGACCGCCGCGCGGGGTCCGGGTGACGCAGACGGGCCGGACACACCGTGTGACCCGCATGTGCATCGCATGATCATGTGATGCGCATGCGGGCCGGAACCGCGGATGGCGGCGGTGGGTGGACAGCACGTGTGTGCGTTGCCCGTGCGCCGGTCACGTTGCAGTGTTGAGCGAAGGAGTCGTGGAACGGAGAAGCCGTTGTCCGACCAGCCGCTGCGGGGGAGGGACACCGAGCTGGCCCGCGTACGGGATGTGCTGGGCGGCGTCGCCCACGGACGTACCCGCGTGCTGTACGTGGAGGGCGCCTCCGGGCTGGGCAAGACCCGGCTGCTCGCCGAAGCGGCGTCGCTGGCCACGGCCGCCGGTTTCGACGTGACGGAGACCCGGGCCGACGAACAGAGCAGCTATCGGGTCATGGCGCCGTTGCTCGGCCTGCTGCACCGTCTCGGCGCCGACCGAGACGTGCCGGACGGAACAGCCGGCGACGCGACCGACCCGATGCTCCGCCACCATGTGCTGGAGTCGCTGGTACAAGAGCTCGAACGACGGGCCGGGCGCACCCCGGTGGCGGTGCTCGTGGACGACGTCCACTGGGCCGATTCGGCGACCCTGGCCGCGTTGCGCACACTGCCACGGCGGCTGGCAGGTTCCCCGGTGGCCTTCTTCCTCGCCGCCCGGCCCACGTCGCGGCTCGCCGTCGCGCAGCCGAAGGACGATCCCGACACGGTGGTCATGACCCTGGGCGGCCTCCCGGACAGCGCGGCAGCCGAACTGGTCGGCGACATGCTCCACGCGCCCGTGGACGACAGCTTCGCCGGTCTGCTCACCACAGCCGGGGGAAACCCCTTCCTCCTCGTCGAACTCCTTCGCGCAGCCGTCGCGGAGGGCCTGTGCTCCGTGTCGGACGGCAGGGCTTCGATGGCCGCATCGGCTGCCGACGCCGTGCCGAGCCTGCCCGAGGTCGTCGCGCAGCGTCTCGAACGCATGACGCCGGACATGACCGACCTGTTGTACGCGGCCGCCGTGCTCGGCGCCGACTTCGAGCTGTTCGACGTGGCCCGGCTGCTCGGGCGAGGCGTGGGACAGCTCCTGCGACCCGCGCAGGACCTGTTGCGCAGCGGCATGCTCATCGAGGCCGGCCCCAGGTTCGCGTTCCGCCACGATCTCGTGCGCGGGGCCGTCCACGACGGGATGCCCCTGCCTCTGCGCAGAGCCATGCACCGGGAAGCCGCCGACACCCTGCTGGCCCTCGGCCGACCACCGGAAGACGTGGTGCGGCACGTACTGGCAGGAGCCGCGCCGGGGGACGTCGCGGCCGCTCGCATCCTGCGCGACGCCGCTCAGGGCATGGTCGGCGCCGCACCGGACACGGCTGTCGAACTTGCCCTGGGGGCAGTGGGGTTGACGCCGAGATCGGATCCCCGACGGGCCCGGACACTCATCGAGGCCGTGCAGACGCTCCGCGCTGCCCGGCGTACGCGCGAAGCCCTGGCCCTCGCGGACGAGGCCCTCGCGCTGAGGGTGACACCGAAGGACGAGGCGTCCCTGCGGCTGACCGTCGCGGAGATCCACTTGGCGGCGGGACGGTACCCGGCAGCTCTGGATCAACTGGGGCAGGCGCTGACACTGCCCGATGTGCCGGCCGACCTGCGGCTGATCCTGCTCAAGACCAAGGGCACCGCGCATGCCTTCCTGGGGGAGATCGACACCGCGGAAGCCATCGGATGCGACCTGGTGGACGCCGCCTACGAGGATCCCGATCCGGCCGTCGTGGCCGGCGCCATGCTCTTCCAGTCCCACACCGCACTGCTGCGTGGCCGGATCGCCCGAGCGGTCGATCTCGCGGAAGCGGCTGTCGAGCGCGCGGGGCACGCGGCCTCCGGCGTTCAACTGCGGCCGTTGCGCCTGCCGGGGCTGTGGCTCGCCACCGTGCTGACCTCGACCGAGCGGCTGACGGACGCGGAGACGCTGCTGCGCGAAGGGCAGGTGCAGGCGGAGGCTTCCGGTGCTGTGTGGTCCCTGTCCGCATGGCACACCCGACGCGCCTGCCTGCTCCTGGAGCGCGGCGAACTCGGAGACGCGGAAGCCGAGGCGGAGGCCGCCCTCACGGTCACGGAGGAACTGGAACTCGACACCGCCGATCCCACCGCCCACGCAGTGCTCGCCATGGTGGCGCTCCGGCAGGGCGACCTGACCCTCGCCGCGGGACGCCTCGCCGCCACGGACGGGATCACCCCGGGCGCGGCGCCGCGGCCCGACCCCTGGACGGTGTGCGCTCGCAGCCTGCTCCTCGCAGCACAGGGGAACCCGACGGCCGCCGTGCGCGAAGGCGCGCGCTTCTACGAACAGGACGCCGTGGCAGACCTGTTGACGCTCCCTCCCGGGCTGTGGCCGCAACTCGCCTCCGTGGCACTGCGGGCGAACGACCGGTCCCGGGCCGAGGCCCTTCTGACGACCCTGGAGCACTTGTCTCCGCGGGATGTGTTCGATCGTGCCGTGGCCGCCTCGGTCACACATGTCCGCGGACTGTTGCAGGACGACCTCGACGTGTTGGAGCAGGCGGCGAAGGGACATGAGCTGACCCAGCGGCCACTCGCCGCGGCCGATGCCGAGGAGGCGATGGCCGGCCGCGCCCTCGAAGAAGGCCGCCCGGGAGACGCGACCACACTTCTCCAGCGGGCCCTGGCCCGGGCGGTCGCCTGCAAGGCCACGGGAGACGTGCAGCGTCTGCAGGCGCGACTGGAGAAGGTGGGCCTCCGCTCCGAGTCCCACCGACGCCGTACCGCGGTGGCCTCATCGGGCTGGGAGAGCCTGACCGCCTCCGAACTGCGTGTCGTCCGGCTGGTGACCGACGGACTGACCAACCGGGCCGTCGCCGACCGGCTCCATCTGTCTCCGCACACCGTGAACTCACACCTGCGTCATGCCTTCGCCAAACTCGGTGTGAACACCAGGGTGGAACTGACCCGCATCGCCTCGGCGCACACATTTTCCCAGGAACCGCTCCGGCAGGAGTGACCTCCGCCGAAGTCGTGGCGCCTCTCGACACAGTGGCTTGTTCTTGCTCATGCGATCCAGAACTCCTACGGTGCCGGTTATGGCAAGGAGCAGGGAGTTCGATGTCGACCAGGCGGTCGAGCGAGCCATGGAACTGTTCTGGGGCCGCGGCTATGCCGCGACCTCCCTGCAGGACCTCACCGCCGAACTGGGCATCGGCAGCGGCAGCCTCTACGCGGCGTTCGGCTCCAAGGAGCAGCTGTACGCCCGCGCTCTCGAACGCTACTGCTCGGCCTACGCCGGTGCGCTGATCGCGGAGCTGGAGTCGGCCCGGGACGTGCGTTCCGCGCTGCGGGCGGCGCTCATCGCCATGGTCGAGGCCGACGTCCACGACCCGAGTCGGGGCTGCTTCCTGGTCAATGCCGTCACCGAGAGGCCCGCCGATCCGGCCACGGCGGAGAGGGCCACGGCGACGCTGCATCTGGTCGAGGGCACCATCGCCGGCGCATTGGAGCGGGCACAGGCGCGCGGGGACCTGCCGGCGGACAAGGACACCGCGGGACTGGCCCGGTTCCTGACCACCTTCGTCCAGGGCCTGCGGGTCATGGGGAAGGCGCGCGCCGACCGGGCCTTTCTCGAGAGCGCGGTCTCCCATGCGCTGAGCGTCCTGGACTGACGCGCCGAGCGTCCCGTATTGGTCCGCTACCGATGCGCTGAGCGTCCTGGACCGAGCAGGCGGACGTAGTTCCGGCTTCGACGCGGTGCCGGGGCGCTTCGGGGGCCGACTGTCGGTGTGACCCAGCTCATTTCGTTTGGGCTGCGACGCTGTCACAAACCAGGGCCTTGACTGGTCAATCACGCAAAACGGGCATATGGCATCCCGCCTCCACTCCCTCACTCAGCCATCCAAGGAATCACTGCGATGACCATGACCATGACGAACCTCGACTCGGTGACACTCGGTAAGCAGATGAGTGCGTCCGAGATATCCGACACCGCGGTCGCGCTGCTCGACGACCACGGCATGGTCGTCGGATGGACGCAGGCCGCCGAACAGCTCGTCGGGTACGCCGCGAGGGACGTCGTGGGACGGTCGGCCGCCCTCGTACTGCCGTCCTTCGGGGCGGTGCTGACGACATCTGCGTTCGTCGAGCGGTGTCGTGCCGAGAACGGCTGGTCCGGCGCGACGGCGGTGCGCCACCGGGACGGGCGCGTGCTCGACGTCAGCCTGCGGATGTCGAAGCTGGAGAAGGGCGACGGAACACCATGGTGGCTCGCGTCCTTGGCCGACTTCGGCGAACGGTCCGGGGACCCGATGAACGGATCGGTCCGGGGACTGCTGCTCGCCCGCGCGCCGGTCGGCATCGTCATACGGGACCCGCAATTGCGTTGCACCGCGGTGAACGACGTGATGGAGAGCCACGACGGCCTTTCCCATGACCGGAGGCTCGGACGCCGGATCACCGATGTGCTGCCCGGCCCCAAGGCCGAAACGCTGGAAGCGGTGATGCGGCAGGTACTGGAGAGCGGTACCACCCTGGTCCACGAGTACCGGACGTGGCTGCCCACGGGACCCCATCGGGAGCACCCGTTCGCGGTCTCGTTCCAGTGCATCCAGGGCGCCGACGGACGGTCTCTGGGGGGATGTGTCATCAGTGCCGACGTCGTCGAGAGCCGGCGGGCGCGCGAGTGCCTCGCCACCCTCGGCGAGGCGGGCACGGGCCTCGGCAGCACGCTGGACGTGATGCAGACCAGCCAGGCGCTGGCCGAACTGGCCGTGCCTCTGCTGGCCGACTTCGTCGCCGTCGACCTGGAGCAGTCCGTCTCGTTCGGCGACGGGGCCCCGCTCCCCTTCGGACCCAAGGGCAAGCACCTCCCTGTCTTCCGGCGTGCCGGACTGGCCTCGATCCACCAGGGCGTCCCGGAATCCCCGTCGGCGCTCGGCGAGCCCGTCATCGTGCCGCCCGCCTCACCCTTCACCGAGGTACTGCGGACCGGGAGGTCGCGCCTGGAGCCGGTCCTGGACGCCGCCTCGTGCAGCTGGCTCGACGAGGCGCCGGTACTGGCGCAGAGGATCTACGACAACGGCGCCCACTCGCTGATGGCCGTCCCCATCCGCGCCCGGCACGCACTGCTCGGCGTGATGCTGTTCGTCCGCACCGAGGACCCGGAGCCGTTCCAGGAAGTCGATGTACTCCTGGCCGAGGAGCTCGTCAGCCGCGCCGCGCAGTCGCTGGAGAACGCCCGTCAGTACGCTCGCGAGCATTGTGCGGCCCTCGCCCTGCAGCGCCACCTGCTGCCGCACAAGCTGAGGGGCGGCACGGCGGTCGAAGTGGCCTCCCGCTACCTGCCCGCCGACATGGACCACGGCGTGGGGGGCGACTGGTTCGACGTGATCCCGCTGTCCGGTGCCCGGGTGGGCCTGGTCGTCGGTGACGTCGTCGGGCACGGTCTCCACGCCGCCGCGACCATGGGCCGCCTCCGTACCGCGGTGCACACCCTCGCCGACATGGATCTGCCCCCGGACGAGCTGCTGGCCCACCTCGATGACACGGTCCAGCGCCTGGCCGGTGAGGACGACGCCCCGGACGGGGCCCCCGCGGTCATGGGCGCGACCTGCCTGTACGCGGTCTACGACCCGGCCAGCCGCCGCTGCACCATGGCGCGGGCCGGGCATCCCCTGCCCGCGATCGTCGACCCGCAGGGGCAGGTCACCTTCCCCGACCTGCCTGCCGGGGCCCCGCTGGGCATCGGGCTGGGGGACCCCTTCGAGGCCGTGGAGCTGGAACTGCCCGAGGGAAGTCTCCTCGCCCTGTACACCGACGGTCTGATCGAGACCCGAGACGGCGACATCGAGGAGGGCATGCACCGCCTGGGCGCCGTTCTTGGGCAGCCGGATCGCTCGCTGGAGGAGCTCTGCACCGAAGCGACGGCATGCTTCCCGGGGCAGACGCCGTGCGACGACGTCACGCTGCTCCTGGTCCGGACCCGCTCACTCGACCCGACCCAGGTCGCCTCCTGGGCGCTGCCCAGTGACGAGACCGCCGCCCGCGCCGCCCGCACCCTGGCAGCGGACCAGTTGAAGGAGTGGGGCCTGGAAGGTCTGGAGGAGTCCACGAAGCTGATCCTCAGCGAACTGGTCAGCAACGCCGTCCGGCCCAGGACCGGCCCCATCGGTCTGCGCCTGATCCGACACCAGGTGCTGACCTGCGAGGTGTTCGACACCGATGTCTGCTCCCCGCGTCCGCGTCGCGCGCACACCATGGACGAGAACGGCCGCGGCCTCTTCCTGGTCGCCCAACTGGCCCGCAGATGGGGCTCCCGACCGGTGTCGGGCGGCAAGATCGTCTGGGCCGAACAGGACCTTCCCGCCGGGGCCTGTGTCCGGTCGTCCGTTCCGCCTGTCGATACGCGGAGCTGACCGGGTCTCCTCGACGGTGACGTGGATCCCGGACGACATCCGGCCCGACCGGGGCCCCTCCCGGGCGTCCGGCACCTCCCCGACGGCAGGGAGGCCAGGACAGCGCGTTGTACGCCCGGCCGAAGTGCCGAGGGCACAACTGGCTTTCATTGCCTGCTATTTCGCGGAATTCCCCTTTCGGCCGCGAGGGCACTCGGACGTACTGGAAGATCACGTGGTTCTTTCCGAAGCGAGGAGGGCGCTTCGGGCCGAGCCATTACATCGATGTGTGCACTGGGCGGTACTGGAACAGTCCCTGCCCGAGACGGCTCGGCCGGCTTGCCTGCCCGCCCCACGACGACGCGCGCGCTCACGGCGTCGGCATCAGCGCGAAGAGCCGTCCATGGACGCGTCGGCCGGACGCGACGGACGAGGCGGCCGGTTCACGTCGTGTGCCGACGAGGAGTCTCGACCGGTACGGCATCGGCCAACGGCTCGGCCGCGCGGGACTGCACGAGGAGCAGGTCGTCGGGAGACAGGGGGCTGCCGTCCTCCGCGGTGAGCTCCAGGCGGCGGGGTGCCTGGCCCGTGCGGGCGTCGACCACGCGGGTCAGCACCTCGTCGTCCGCGAACAAGTGCCGTTCGCCCCACTGACGCAGCGCTGAGAGCACGATGTGCAGGTCGCGCCCCTTGTCGGTCAGCACGTACTCGTGGGAGTTGCCGAGTGCCGATTCGTGGATCTCGAAGATCCCGACCGTCACGAGCTTCTGCAGGCGCGCGGTGAGGATGTTGGAGGCGAGCCCGATGCGCTTGTTGAAGTCCGTGAACCGCGTGACGCCGCGCATGGCGTCACGCAGGATCTGAAGCGTCCAGGTGTCACCGACCTCGGACAGCGAGCGGTCGATCGGGCAGGGCGAGTGGACCAGCTCTCGGCGCTTCACGAGTGCCTCCCAGACACGTGTTACTTGCAATTGTAAAGGATCAACGCTGCGGTCGGCGGGGCCGGCATCATCTGCGGCCTGTGCCCGCGCGGTCGCGCGGATCCATCGGGCTCGGAGCTCGCCGACCGGGGCGCCGAAGCCGAGTTCGGCGCGTGAGCTCTTTGTACTGCGCGCTGCGGAGCAGGCGCCTCGAGCGGCACTCGAAGCGCCCGTGCCCCACGGCCCGCCTTCGGCGACCGCGGCCGCGAAGACGCCCCCTGGGGTACGAGGTACCGGCAGGGCGCCGCAGGAGAACAGGGGTGCTCGACCGGTGGGACCCTGAAGGTCCGGAAGCGGGCGGGGCGCGCACGGCCCCTCGGGGCAACCCGAACGCGTCGGACACTGCCCCGAGCTGGACGGATTCGTCGACACCCTCGCCCGCCGCATGGCCTCCTTCGACCGGCGCCCGATCGAGGCCGCGAAACGTCTCGTCAACCAGGTCTCGCTCCCCGCCGTCGACACTCTCCTCGACGGCCGCAACACGTTTGCCGCCTCACTGAATTGGCCCGAGACGCAGCAGCGGGTCGCCGCTCTCTTCAAGCGAGGCCTGCAGCGTGAGGGAGACCTGGAGAAGCACTTCGGTGCCCATCTCGCCGACCTGCTGAACGACAAGCCGGACCGACCCCCGCGGCCGGAGCCGCGCCGCCGACCCGGCGGGTGAGTGCCGAGCCACTGCCGGCCTTTCGTGCCGCGTCCATGCGGTCCCGTCCCGGTGGGGTTCTCCGGGCAGGATTTCTCTTCCACCGAGCCGATTCTCCCTTTCGCGCGGAAAGCAGGTCGCCGAGGTCGGCGGGTGTGATTCAGCACACGTCATGACGGCGAGACGGCGGGAACACCGCAGGTCGCGTCACGGTTCAAGGACATACGTGCGTGAAAAGGCGCCGTCCCCGGCTCAGCCGCGAGCCTGCAGCGGATCATTCGACGGAATCCCTGCAGAGCCATTTGCCGCGAGGTGAATTCCTTTTCCCCTCCGTTTCTCGCTACCGAATGTGATGAGGTTGAGCTTCATGTCGTATGACGTCGAAAAGCCGGACGAGCAGTGGCGTGCCGAGCTGGCTCCCGACGAGTACAAGGTGCTGCGCCGGGCCGCCACGGAGATGCCCTTCACCGGCGAGTACACCGACACCAAGACGAGAGGCGTCTACTCCTGTCGGGCTTGTGGCGCTGAACTCTTCACCTCCGCGGAGAAGTTCGACTCCGGCTGTGGCTGGCCCTCCTTCTACGACCCGAAGGACAGCGACGCGGTCGAACTGGCCGAAGACCGGTCGTACGGCGTGGTGCAGACCGAAGTGCGGTGCGCGCGCTGCGGATCGCACCTCGGGCACGTCTTCGAGGGAGAGGGCTTTCCCACCCCGACCGATCAGCGCTACTGCATCAACAGCATCTCGCTGCGTCTGACGGCCGACGAGAGCTGACGGTCGACGAGAGCTGACAGCCTCGAGGGTGCGGGCCGACCGGCACCGGTTCGGTGCCGGTTCCCGCACCTTCGGAGCCCCTGGCGCAAAGGTGACTTGGCGCGGGTCCGACAGGTCCAGCTGCTGACCGACCGCCTGCTTCCCGCCACGCTGTGCCCTCATGAGATCAATTAGCAGACCGTGGCGGTGTGTTGCCCGTGCGCCGCAGTACCGCTCGGTGGCCGTGGCCACCGTCGCGGCGGTCCTCATGGGCGCGGCCGCACCCGGCGTCGGCCGGAGCGTGCCCGGATCGGAACGTGCTCCGGGCGCCCTGCGTCCGTCCGTGCACATGGTGACACTGATCACGGGAGACCGTGTCACGGTGACCCGGTACGCGGACGGTCGGCAGGTGGCGACCGTGCATCCCGCGACAGAACGCGACAGCGGCGGGTTCAGCACACGTGAGGTCGACGGTCGGGTGTACGTCACACCTCACAGCGCCATTCCCTACCTGTCCTCGGGACAGTTGGACCCGGCGCTCTTCAACGTGACGGACCTGATCGCGCAGGGATACGACGACTCCCACGCCAAGAAGCTGCCGCTGCTCCTGCGGTACGGCTCGTCGACCCGCCTCTCGGCACAGAAGGCGCCCGCGGGTGCGGAGCGCCGACGGGTGCTCGACAGCATCGACGGTGTGGCGGTCGCCGCCGGCAAGGGCGACCTGAACACGTTCTGGGACACCGTCACAGGGACGGCGGACAAGACCTCCCGCGGTGCGAGCGCGAGCGACCGCGGGGAGGCGCGGAAGCGCCCCTCCGCCTCCCGTCTCGCCGGCGGCCTGGACAAGATCTGGCTCGACCGCAAGGTACGGGTGTCGCTGGACCACAGCGTGCCGCAGATCGGCGCCCCGGAAGTCTGGAAGACCGGGGTCACAGGCAAGGGCGTCAAGGTCGCCGTGCTGGACACGGGCGTCGATGCCACCCACCCCGATCTCGCCGGACGCGTCGGCGAGACACACAACTTCAGCACGAGCGACAGCACCCGCGACGCCGTCGGCCACGGCACCCATGTGGCGGCGACCATCGCGGGCTCGGGCGCGGCGGCGAACGGCACCCGCAAGGGCGTCGCACCCGACGCCGAACTGCTGATCGGCAAGGTGCTGGACGACTCCGGCTCCGGCGCGTACTCCAACGTCCTGGCCGGCATGGAGTGGGCCGCCCACTCGGGCGCCCGAGTCGTCAACATGAGCCTCGGTGGCCCCGCGGCCGACGGCGACGACCCGCTCGCGACGGCGGTGGAGCACCTGACCGACGAGACCGGCACCCTGTTCGTCGTGGCGGCCGGAAACGAAGGCCCAAGCCTGGGAACGGTCGGCTCGCCCGGCATCGCCCCGAGCGCCCTCACCGTCGGCGCCGTCGACCGCAACGACGACCTGGCCGGCTTCTCCAGCCGCGGCCCCGTAGGGGAGACCGACAGCGTCAAGCCCGAACTGACGGCGCCAGGTGTCGACATCGTTGCCGCGCGCGCCGCGGGCACCCGGATGGGCACCCCGGAGAACGACCTCTACACCTCGGCGTCGGGAACGTCGATGGCGACTCCGCATGTCGCCGGCGCGGCAGCTCTCCTCGCGCAGCGTCACCCGAAGTGGAAGCCCCAGGACATCAAGAACGCGCTGGTCGGCTCGTCGAAGGTGATCGCGGGCCAGAGCGTGGACGAGCAGGGCGGCGGCCGCGTGGACGTCGCCGCGGCCTTCGCGCGCACCGTGATCGGCACCGGGGCACTGGACCTCGGTGTGCTCGGGCCGGACAGCGGCACGACGACTCGGACAGCGGCGTACACGAACGATTCCGCGAAGCCGGTCCGGCTCACGTTGTCGCTCCGGATGACGCAGGCCGACGGATCACAGGCGCCGGCCGACGCGATCACCACGGATGCGCCTGCGGTCACCGTCGAGCCGGGCGAGACCGTGCAGGTCCCCATCAAGGCACACGCTGCGGATCTGGAGCGGGGCCGCTGGTCGGGCTATGTGACGGCAACTCCGGACGACGGAACACCAGCCGTGCACACCGCTCTCGCCGTGACGGTGCGGGGCGCGATGCGCACGCTGACGATGCACTTCGTCGACAGTGAAGGCAACCCCGCAGCGGTCCCGTCGCTGGAACTCTACGGCTCCGACTACCGGTTCGACACGCTGCGCTACGCCCTGCCCGGGCCCGACGGCACAGTCGCCCGCGTCACGCTTCCGGAAGACACGTACTTCTTCAAGGCCCTGGTGTATCAGACCGAAGTCAAGGGCTACCACTACACCGAGGTCCTGCGGCCCGAGCTGAAGCTCGATTCCGACAAGGAGATCACGCTCGACGCCAGAACGGCGCGCCGCATCCAGGTCCGCACGCCCAAGGCGTCGGAACAGCAGGGCATGATCCACTTCGGCTCCTACCGGGCCGTCGGCACCCGGAAGATCTCCACCACGACGATCGACTTCGACTCCGTCCGCACCGTCTCCGCCACACCCACCACACCCGTCAAGAAGGGAACCTTCGAGTTCTACTCGCGCTGGCGGATGGTGGCTCCACGACTTCAGGTTCATGTCCAGGGCAAGCACACCCCGGAACTCACCCCTGTGCTGTTCGGGCACTCGCCCGCCGTCGACGGCACACGCCGACTGCCCCTGGTCTACGTCGAGCCCGACTCACTGGCGGGCCGAGACCTGCGGGGCAAGGCGGTGCTGATGCACACGTCCGGCGGGTCCCTGGACCAGATGGCCGCTGTGGCCAAGACCGGGGCCGCGGCATTGGTGATCATCAACGAGTTCCCGCTCCCGGTGTGGTCCCGCTGGGACCCGACCGGCGAACGCGACCCGATCACCACCATGCACCTCCCGCAGCAGCAGGGTGAGAACCTCCTCGCCTGGATGAAGCGGCAGAAGCACCAGTCGGCCACGCTGGACCTGTCCGGCACCTCTGCCAGCCCGTACCTCTACGATCTGACCCTGGCCGAGAAGGGCGCCGTACCGGACCGCCTGACCTACACGGTGAAGACGTCCGACACCGCGACGGTCGAATCCCGCTTCCACCGGCCCGGAACCGAGGCCTGGACGATCGAACAACGGTTCGCGTGGCGCCCCTGGCAGGACACGTCGTTCGCGATGGACAACCGGTCCTACGTGAAGCTGCCCTTGACCCGGGTCGAGACGATCAGCGCCGGGGACACCGTGTGGCTGGAGAGAATCGCCCACAAGCCGCCGTGGGACACCGAAGGCTCGGTCGGCGGAGGAATGACGGGCGGCCTGCACCAGTACGCGGCCGGCCAGCACCTGCGCGAGAACTGGTACGGATCGGTCGTCCGCCCGACCGCCCCGACCGGCAACCCCGGATTCCGCTCGGTGCGCCAGGGCGACACCATCGCTCTGCGGCTCGCGGAGATGAGCGACGGTGAGAGCCACCACTACGGCTTCGCCGGTGACGACGAGACCGATCAGGTGCGTACGCGCCTCTACCGCGACGGCACGCAGGTGGCCGACCAGGCCCGACCGTGGGGCGACTTCCCGGCCGGACAGGGGGAGGGTCTCTACCGGCTGCAGCTGGAGACCTTCCGCGACTCGCCCGCCTGGACCTTCTCGACGAGGACCGACACCTCCTGGTCGTTCCGGTCCGCACCGCCGGCGTCGGGTCAGGAGCAACTGCTGCCCTTGCTGCTCCTCGACTACGACGTCCCGGTCGACACCCGCAACCAGGTGAAGCGTTCGTCGTCGACGACATTGCGGGTGACGGCTCGCCACCAGGACGGCTGGACCGGCGCGCACGTCAAGGGCATGCGGGTCTGGGCGTCGACCGACGACGGCCGGCACTGGACCTCCGTCCCGGCCTCGGTCCACCGCGACGGCACCTACGAGGTGCGTCTCGGCCGCGGCCTGACCTCCCGCTCCGGCTTCGTGTCCCTGCGCGCCGAGGCCTGGGACGGCGCGGGCAACAAGGTGGAGCAGACGGTGGTTCGCGCGTTCGGCGTGAAGTAGCCGAGGGCTCCGGGCGGTGTGGGTGACGTGATCGCCTTGTGGGGAGGCATCACGGCACCGCCTGGACGGTGCGGTCGGCGTGGGGCGCCGACCGCACCCTCTCGGGCTCGCCCCGCCGGCCGGGGGTCAGAGCCAGTCACGGCGGGCGGCATGCCAGCCGAGTTGTATCCGGGTCGCGACCCCGGCGAGGTTCAGCAGGCTCTGGATACGTCGCTGAACGGTCCGCTTGCTGACACCGAGGCGTGTGGCGATCGATTCGTCGGTGAAGCCGGCGATCATCAGGGACAGCACATGCCGGTCCTCCGGCGCCGGCGAGGCAGAGTCGGGCGCCGCCTCCCCGGCTTCGCCGATCCGGCCCTCCGACGTCACCCGCAGCGGGGTCCCTGCCTCCCAGTAGCGCTCGAAGAGGGCGATGAGCGCATCCAGCAGACTGCTGCCGCGGATCACCAGGGCCGTGACATCGTCGGGGTCCGCGACGGAGCCGGCCGGTGCCAGAGGGCAGATGGCCACGGTGCGGTCCGCGATCGCCATCCGGAGCGGCAGCGCAGGAACGGCACGTGCCTCCTCTCCGACACGGACGGCTCTGACTACGTTGTCAACGGCGTCGGGATCGTTGAAGAATGCCTGCTCGTACAGGACTTGGTACCTGATGCCGCGGGCCAGGGCCTCGAACTCGGCCTGGTTCGTCCCCGACGGCATCGCCACGTACTGCGCCTTGCAGAACCACAGCAGCTCGTCGCGGGCGCCTTCCTGGAGCTGGCGCAGCCGCTGGCGCAGCGCTTCGGCACCGGTGATCGTCTCGATCATCTCGACCGGGCCTCGGGCCCAGGCGTGGCGGCGGTAGGTCTCCGTCAGGTCGGTGACGGCGAGGCGTGCCTTTTCGAGGTCGTTGGTGCGGCGCTCGAGCCGCGGCAGCAGGGCGGGTTCGGGAGGGTTGGCCGCGAACCGGCCCGGCCGGCCCTCCACCGCCCGCGCGAGCCCCTTCTCGGCCAGTGCCGCGAGAAGCCGTTGCACCACGGCGCAGTCGGCGCCCGTCGTCGCCGATATCTCCTCCGCCGATGCCGTGACGGTGGTGACAAGGGTGCGGTACACGTCGGCTTCGTGGGCCGAGATGCCCACCGCCTTCAACATCGCGTCTTTCTCCCATCCTTGGCCGGACGTGCGGCATGGAAGACCGGCGTCCCATGTTGGACTCTATGACCGCCGACAGACCTGATCGCTTGCGGGGGCACTCCCGCTCAGTGACAGGCACTCCTCCCCGTGGGCCGGCCCCTTGCGGCAGCCCGCCGGGCGACCGCGCTGTGCGGGCAGTCATGGCTCTCTCACTCGACACTTGTGATGCGCAAGTGGCGGCGTCCACCTTGACAGTGTTACTTGCGATTTGCAAGTAGAAATCTCCGGCGCATCGCACCACGGCACCGTCGCGGTCGGCGACCGGCCGGCCGTCCGTGCCGTCGGCCGACGGCGGTACCTCGACGGCGAAGAACAGGAACGTGGTCCTCGCCGAGAGGCCGTGGAAGCCGTCGGGGAACAGTTCACGGGCCGCCGGGTCGGGCTGCGGCTCACTGATGACGGAAAGACGAACCGGCGGCGGTGAAGGCGTCCGTCATCGCGTGCCGGGGCTCGCGCCAGACCTGCCGCCCGGTGCGCACATGCTTCCCGGGTGGCCGGGCGACACGTACCACTTCGTCGGCACGTCCTACGGCTGGAAGTACTCCGACATCAGGTCGCTGACCCATTCCGGCTGCTTGATGTCCACGGGGCGGAACTCCTCCATCGTCGGCTTCAGGTCGATGACCGGAGTGCCCGAGACCGCGTCGAGGCCCACCACCGTCAGTTCGCGGCCGCGGACGGATTCGATGGCGCAGGACGTCACGCCGATGCGGTTCGGCCTGCGGGGGCCGCGGCCGGCGAAGACGCCGACGGGCGGGAGGTCGGAGCGACCTCGGTAGGGGCGGGGTTCGCGGTAGTCGTCGCGTTCCTCGAACTGGTCGAAGACGAAGAGGACTTCCACGTGGGAGAAGCCCTCCAGTCCCTGGAGGCAGGCGTCGCCGAAGCGCTCGTCGATGGTGATCGTGCTGCGGACGGCACCCCAGTGGTCGGTGTGCTGGACGTCCGTCCTGTCGTTCCGGACCGTACCTATCGGTGTGATCTCGAAGCTCGGCATGGCCAGAGGCTATCCCCTCCGCACCGCTGCCGGCATCGAAGTGATCGGCACCGCCGGCGGTGGCCGCAGGCATGTGTGTCGCCCCGGCGCAGTCCTGCGGCCACGACGGCCCGGTCGTCGCTCGCGGACGGCTCGCCGGCTGCCGGTGTGTGGTCGACTACAGGTCCAGCAAGGCCTGTTCGACCACTTCGGTCAGAGCGGGGTGGATGTAGAGCACGTCCCGGGCGACCTGGTCCACCGTCGATCCCAGCATCATCGCCTGGAGCAGCGGCTGGATGAGCGTGGCGGCCTGAGGGCCGATGATGTGTGCACCGAGGATCGTGCGATCGACAGGATTCGCCAGGACTTTGGCGAAGCTGGTGGTGTCCTCCAGCGCCCAGCCGTATGCGGTCGCCGAGTAGTCGCGGACGCTCACCCGATAGTCCTGCTGGCGGCGACGCGCTTCCTGCTCTGTCAGACCGACACTCGCGATCTGCGGGTTGGTGAACACCGCGTGCGGAGCGAGCTCGTTGGAGAGCGTGCGGAGGTCCTCGGGATGGAGGATGTTGTGTTGCACGACTCGCGACTCTGCATTCGCCATGTGTTTGAGCTGAAAGTGGTTCACCGCGTCGCCGAGTCCCCAGACCCCTTCCACCGAGGTGCGGTAGGTGCTGTCCGTGACGATGTGACCGTGCTCGTCGAGTTCGAGCCCGCCGGCAGCGGCGTCCAGTCGATCGGTGTTCGGCCTTCGGCCGACGCAGACCAGCAGCATGGCGGCCTCGATGGTATGCGTGCCGTCAGGGCATGTCGCTGTCACCTGCACCCCGCTCTCGGACGGTGCGACGGACGTGGCCTTCGCGTTCACCAGCACACGGTGACGCCGGGACGCCAGCTCGGTGAAGCGGGTCGACACCTGTTCGTCCTCCGCCATCAGCAGGCGTGGCCCGCGCTGCAGGATCGTGACGTCCGTCCCGAAAGCGCTGAACACGTGGCTGAACTCCGCTGCGATGAAACCACCGCCGAGCACCACCATGGACGGCGGCACCTCGTCGATCCGCATGATGGTGTCGGAGGTGTGGTAGGCCACGGTGTCGAGGCCGGGGGTATCGGGTATGACGGGACGCGACCCGACTGCGACGACGAAGGTGTCCGCGGTCATCTGCTCGTCTCCCACCTGCAGCACCTTCGGCGCGACGAAGCGTCCCGGCTCGGTGTAGACGTCGATTCCCTTCTTCCTGCGGTAGTCGACGGCGCTTTCGTGCAGTGGGTCGATGTGGTCGAAGACCCGGTCGCGGATGGCTTTCCAATTGACCGGCTCGACACTCGCGTGGACTCCCAGACGTGTCGCGGCGTGTGCGTCCTCGACCGCGTCGGCGGTGATGACGAACATCTTGCTGGGTATGCAGCCGCGGTTGAGACAGGTGCCGCCGAAGCGGTCCGGCTCCACGATCGCGGTGCGAAGGTGATCGAATTCTTCGTTCAGCAGCATGTTGCCGCTGCCCGTCCCCAGGATGACGAGATCGTAGTGCCGCATGCCCGCCCACCTTCCGTCGACGAGACAGTGACCTTGCGGCGCAGGGTCATGAGCTCATTGCCTCTTTGATCTCAATTCTGGATGTATGGCCCTGTTCCCACCACCAGATCGGCTTGCCGGCGCGACCTGGCTCGCACTGCCGACCGGATGTTCTGCGATGTGACGTCACGGACTGTCACGGAACGCATCGCCTGGGTGTCCGCCCTCGATCGATAGGCGGGCTGATTCCGACGGCGGGGGCCGGACGTCTCCGGCTGAACTTTCATGGCGGCTAAGTCAGAATTGTCATACAGGCAGTGCGGGCGGCCCGGACAGGATTCGGGTGTGCTGCCTCAGCACGGCCGCCCGCGGGCCACGCCCTGAGCGGACACGTGGCGAGGAGGCGGGGATGAGTACCTCACAGGCCGGGCAGGAAGCCGCGGCGAGCGATGCCGAAACGCCCGCGACGACGATGAAGTTCGAGGTCGCGGCCCTCCCGGTCGCTGACGTCGACCGAGCCCTGCGCTTCTATCAAGGGCTGGGCTGGCGACTCGACGCGGACTACGAAGCCGGGCCGGAGTTCAGGATCGTGCAGCTGACGCCGCCCGGATCGGAATGCTCGATCCACTTCGGCAGGGGTGTCACCCCGGCGGCACCGGGCTCCGCCCACGGTCTCTACCTGGTGGTCCAGGACATCGAGCAGGCCCGCGCCGACCTCCTCGGAAGAGGTGTGGACGTGAGCGAGGCCTACCACAACACCTACGACACGGGTGCGCAGGTACGTGTGGACGGTCCCGCACCGGACGGGCGGAGCTACGCCACCTACGCCTCGTTCAGCGACCCGGACGGCAACGGGTGGCTGTTGCAGGAGGTCAAGGAGCGGCTCCCCGGCCGCTGACAGAACTCGCAGTTCAGCCCCGATGGGCTTCGAGCAGCCTCAGCCACACCTCGCTGATCGTCGGAAATGCGGGGACGGCGTGCCACAGCCGCTCGACGGGGACCTCGCCGGCCACCACGACGGTTGCCGAATACAGCAGTTCGGCGATGCCCGGACCGACGAAAGTGACCCCGACGACCGTGCCCCGGTCCAGGTCGATCACCATGCGGGCCTTGCCCCGATACCCCTCCGCGTACTGGTGTGCCCCGGCCACGCCGCGGAAGTCGTGGTCCACCACCTTGACGCGCGTTCCGGCGTTCTCCGCCTCGCGTGCGGTCAGGCCGACGGACGCGACCTCCGGGTCGGTGAAGACCACTTGGGGTACGGCGGCGCTGTCCGCGGTCGCGATGTGCGGACCCCACCTTTGGGTGTCGACCGGTTCGCCGTGGGCGCGCGCGCCGATCACGGGTCCGGCGATGCGCGCCTGGTACTTGCCTTGATGGGTCATCAGGGCTCGATGGTTGACATCGCCGACCGCATAGAGCCAGCCGTCCTCGAGGGCGGTGACGCGGAAGGTGTCGTCGACGCTCAGCCATCCGCCGGGAGTCAGTCCGACGGTCTCCAGGCCGATGTCGTCGGTCTGCGGTGTCCGGCCGGTGGCGAACAGGATCTCGTCCACGTCCAGTTGCCCGCCGTCCGACAGCCCGATGCGCACCGCGCCGTCGGGTCCTTCCTCGCGTGCGACGGACGTGACGGAGACCCCGAAACGCAGGTCGACGCCGTCCTCGCGCAAGGTCTCCGCGACCATCTCGCCGGCGAAGGGTTCCATCCGCGTCAGCAGGCAGTCGCCACGGACCAGCATCGTCACCTCGGAACCGAGCGCACGCCAGGCGGTGGCCATTTCGACGGCCACGACCCCTCCGCCGACGACGGCCAGACGACGGGGGACGGCATCGGCGCCCGTCGCCTCGCGGTTGGTCCAGTGACGGATGTCGTCCAGATGGGGAAGGTCCGGCAGCGCGGTACGCGTACCCGTGCACACGGCAACCGCGTGACGGGCGTCGAGCCGGACCGTCCCGCCCTCAGGGGTGGTCACCACCACCTGACGCGGCCCGTCGAGGCGGCCGTGGCCCCGCACGAGGTCGACGGAGACGGAGTTCAGCCACTCGACCTGGTCTTCGTCATGCCAGTGGTTGACCATGTCGTCGCGGTGTGCGAAGACGGCGGGCACGTCCAGTGGTCCGCCGACCGCGTTCTTCAGCCCCGGCACACGGCGGGCATCCGCGCGTGCCAGTACCGGCCGGAGCAGCGCCTTGCTCGGCTCGCATGCCCAGAACGAACACTCGCCGCCGAGCAACTCCTTCTCGACGATGACCGTACTGAGCCCTGCGGCCCGGGTCCTGTCGGCGACGTTCTCGCCGACGGGGCCTGCCCCGATCACGACGACGTCGTAGGTGCGAGAGGTGTCGTTCATGGCTGCTCCTGTGTCTTCGCCGACCCTCGCGAAGGCCCGGCAGCGCAACGATAGACACAACCCCGGCGTCGGCGATCGAGGCGCGCGAGGTGTCACATTTCTTGAGCGACACGCCACGAGTCCGGCTCCGCGAGGCAGCCAGACCGCGTCGGCGGTAGTGGCAGACCCCCGATACACAGGTGTGGCGGACGGGTGCAAGGAGAGGGGCGGCTGAACGGTTCACGCCGGAGCCATGCAGCCGCCCTGTCCGCGTCAGGCCCTGTGTCGGCCCTCGATCGATGGGGTCACCGCAGGCTGCGGAACCCGTCGCGGATCTCCTGCACGAGGAGTTCCGGCTGCTCCCAGGCGGCGAAGTGGCCGCCCTTGGGGAGCTTGTTGTAGTGGACGAGGTTCGGGTAGGCCTGCTCCGCCCAGCTCTTGGGGGTCGCGTAGAGCTCGTCGGGGAAGACGCTGACGGCGACGGGGAGCTTGACGCCCTTGGCGCCGAAGAACGGGGTGGTGTTCTCGGCGTAGAGGCGGGCGGCGGAGATCGCCGTGTTGGTCAGCCAGAACAGGGTGATGTTGTCCAGGACGTCGTCGCGGGACAGGCCCTCGGGCACGCCGTCGAAGGCACGCGTGATCATGGCCAGGCTGGCCGCGTCGTGGTCCAGGAGGAAGGCCGCCAGGCCGACGGGGGAGTCCGCCAGGCCGGTCAGCGACTGCGGACGCGAGGCCATCATGTAGGCGTAGTAGACGTGCCGGTAGACGAAGTCGAGCTGCTCGACGGCCGCCTTCTCCTCGTCGTCGGCGAGGACGGTCCCGGCGGGCAGCGGGTTGCCGACGGCGATGGCCTGCTCGATGGCCGGGGGGAAGATGCCGGGCATGTTGGTGTGGATGCCGAGCAGTCCCTCGGGCTCGTGCACGCCCAGCAGGTCGGTCACGACGGCACCCCAGTCGCCGCCCTGGGCGACGTACTTGGTGTAGCCCAGACGCCTCATCAGCTCGGCCCAGGCGCGGGCGATGCGCTCCGGGCTCCAGCCCTTGGAGGTCGGCTTGCCGGAGAATCCGTAGCCGGGCATGGACGGGATGACGACGTGGAAGGCGTCCTCGGCCCTGCCGCCGTGGGCGGTGGGGTCGGTGAGCGGTTCGATGAGCTTGAGTTGCTCGACGACCGAGCCGGGCCAGCCGTGCGTGATGATCACGGGTATGGCGTTCTCGTGCTTGGAGCGGACGTGGAGGAAGTGGATGTCCAGGCCGTCGATCTCGGTGATGAAGTTCGGCACCGACTTCAGCTTCGCCTCGACCTTGCGCCAGTCGTACTCCTCGGCCCAGTACCGGGCCAGTTCCTGGATGGTCGCCAGCTGTGTGCCCTGGGACTGATCCGCAACGGTCTCCTTCTCCGGATATCGCGCCGCCTTGATGCGCGAACGCAGGTCCTCCAGCTCCGCGTCGGTGACCTCGAAGGTGAACGGCCGGATCGATGTGTTGTCAGGGGTGACAGGCATCTTGATCTTCCTTGGATTCTTGCTCGTGGGGATGGGGCGAGTGTCGCGACGTCGACGTACCCTCTGTCAGCCGCGGTGGGTCTCCAGCAGCCTCAGCCAGACCTCGCTGATCGTGGGGAAGGCCGGGACGGCGTGCCAGAGCCGGTCGATCGGAACTTCGCCCGCGACGGCGATGGTGGCCGAGTGCAGGAGCTCTCCGACTCCGGGCCCGGCGAAGGTGACGCCGGCGACGGTGTCGCGGTCGAGGTCGATGAGCATGCGCGCCTGGCCGCGGTAGCCGTCGGCGTACTGATGCGCGCCCGCGACGTGGGAGAGGTCGTAGTCCACGACCTTGATCCGGCGGCCGCTCTGTTCGGCCTCACGTGTGGTGAGGCCGACGGAGGCGACTTCGGGGTGGGTGAAGACGACCTGGGGCACAGCGGTCCTGTCGGCTGTCGCGACATGGGTGCCCCAGGGGGCGTCGTCGACCTGTTCCCCCTTGGCCCGGGCGCCGATGACGGTGCCGGCGATGCGGGCCTGGTACTTGCCCTGATGGGTCAGCAGGGCTCGTTGGTTGACGTCGCCGACGGCGTAGAACCAGCCGTCGGCGACGTCGGTCACTCGGAAGGTGTCGTCCACCTTCAGCCAGTCGCCCGGGGTGAGGCCGATGGTCTCCAGACCCAGGTCCCAGGTCCGTGGTGCTCGTCCGGTCGCCAAGAGGATCTCGTCGGCGACCAGTTCGCCGCCGTCCGTGAGGGAGACGCGCACCTCGCCGTTCTCACGTCCTACCGAAGCGGCGGACGTCCCGAACCGGATGTCGACGCCGGCTTCACGCAGCCCGTCGGTGACGAGTTCACCGGCGAACGGCTCCATCCGCTGCAGCAGCCCGTCCTCGAGAACCAGCATGGTCACCTGGGAACCGAGCGCCTGCCAGACGGTGGCCATCTCCACGGCCACCACACCGCCGCCGACCACGACCAGACGGGCGGGCACACGGTCGGAACTGGTCGCTTCCCGGCTCGTCCAGGGCCGCACGTTCTCGAGCCCGGGAATGCCGGGAAGGGCCGCGCTGGTCCCCGTGGAGACGGCCACCGCGTACCGCGCCGTGAGCCTGACCGTGTCGCCTTCGGGTGTCTGCACGCTGACCTTGCGCGGCCCGTCCAACCGGCCGTGGCCGCGCACGAGATCGACCGACACCGAGTCCAGCCAGTCGACCTGGTCGTCGTCCTTCCAGTAGGAGGACATCTTGTCGCGGTGGGCGAGGACGGCCTCCACGTCCAGCGGTCCGGCGACGGCATGGCTCAGCCCGGGTACGCGGCGGGCGTCGGCACGCGCGACGACGGGACGCAGCAGAGCCTTGCTGGGGTCGCAGGCCCAGAACGAGCATTCGCCGCCGAGGAGTTCACGCTCCACGATCACGGTGCTGAGCCCCGCCGCACGGGTGCGTTCGGCCACGTTCTCGCCGACCGGCCCTGCGCCGATGACGATCACATCGTAGGTACGGGTGGTCTCGTTCATCATGGTTCCGTTCGTCAGTGCTTGTTGCCTGGGGTGTGCTGTCGAGCTGCCGGTCGGGTGGTCAGCGTCCGGGGAGGCGGGTCTTGACCTCCTGGAGGACCCAGCCGTTGCCGTCGGGGTCGCTGAAGGTCAGGTAGCAGCCGTAGGAGGCGCGTTCGGGGTGCAGGCCGGACAGGCGCTGCTGGCCCTCACCGTCGTGGGTGACGTCACCGGCATCGTGGCCGTGGTGGAGGAGTCCGCCGGCGTCGTGGAAGACGTCGCTGACCTCGATGCCCCGGGCGGTGAGCTCGGCGTGGGCCTCGGCGATGTCGGACACGATCAGGTACAGGCCCTGGGTCGTGCCGGGGGTGGCGGTGGTCATTCCCTCGCCGAGGAGGATCGAGCACTCGGAGCCGGGCGGCGTGAAGTGGACGGCGCGGAAGTCGTCGGTGGCGGTGTAGTCGACGTCCAGGCGGAAGCCGAGCTGCTCGTAGAAGGCCTTGGCCCGGTCCACGTCGGAGACGGGCAGCACGATCATTTCCAGCTTCAGGTTCATGGGGGGTGTCCTTGATTTCTGGTGTGGGGGGCGCCGACCGGGTCGGCTTGGTTGTCTGCGGCCGTGGCCGGCTGAGCGGCGTTCGCAGTCCCGGAGGCCGAGATGGCACTTGTCCGGGGTGGGGGTTGGTCGGCCCTGGGGTCGATCCATGACAGGAAACCTACGTCGCGTTTTGCTCGTGCACAAGGTAATCGTGGCAAAGGAAAGTGTGACGAAGGCATCCAGATCATCCGGCATAACCGGGCCGCACCGCCTCCAGTCGGCTCCCGCCGAGGTCTCTCGCCCCTTCGTGAGGGCGGCTCAGCAACTAGAGTGCTGGGTGAAAGCCCTGGTAGAGGCGGACTCGGCCGATCTCGCGAGTGTCGGGCGGGTGGACTCGCGATCGGTACGGAGGTGCTTTCACATGACCCGCGACAACGTGCTTCTGCTCATCGATGAGGATGGTCGGGTGGCCGCGTGGGAGCAGCCCGCGGAAGAACTGTTCGGTTGGTCCGCCGCTGAAGCGGTCGGCCAGTCCGCGAAAGCACTCATGCGCAAGCTCCGCGCCGAAGACGGACGGCCTCGCGAAGGACGCCCCGACGCGGAGGCCCTGCTGGTCCAGCCGACTCTCCAGGGCGATTCCATGGTGTGGCGGGTGCTCGCGGCAGGGGACGGTGCGACGACACTGGACGCGGCAGTGATGCGGGCGCTCTTCGCGCATCCCCCCGCGGAGCTCCGGGTTTTCGACGATCAGTTGCGCATGGTGCGCGCCGGCCGCGGGGCAGGACTGCGACGTGATCCGCCCGCCGGGCAGCCGCTGGGGGTGCCCTTCAGTGAGGTGTGCGGTTTCGCCGCGCCTGAGGAGGAGGCCGCGGTGGCGCGCGGAGTCCTCGAAACCGGTGTGCCGGTGGTGAACCGGCTCGTGCGCGGTGCCGAAAGGTCAGCCCGACTCGGCCGCCGCGTCCTCTCCGTCTCCTTCCTGCGCCTCGAAGACTCGGGCGACACGGTTCTCGGACTGGTGACACTGGCTGTCGACGTCACCGAACGGGAACGAGCACTCCGATCCCAGGCGCTCCTGGAAAATGTGCGCACCGCCATGGGGCACCGGTTGAATGTGGGCGATGTCTGCCAGGAACTCGCCGAGGCCGTGGTGCCCGGCTTCGCGGACACCGCAGTCGTCGAGATGGTGGACAGTGCGGTCCGCGGCGAAGCCCCTCCCAAGGTGCCGGTCGGACCCGGCGTGCTGCTGCGCCAGGCGGCCATGCACGGGCTCCGGCCTGTGTCCCAGGTCGGAGCAGTGCACCCGCTGCCGGCCGATACTCCGTTCTCACACGTTCTCTCGGACCTTCAGCCCCGCCTCCTGCAGGTCGACACCGACTGCGCGTGGCTTGCCGGTGACCCGGTGCGGGCCTCCCTCATCGAGAAGACCGAGGCGCGATCGCTCATCGTCGCGCCGCTGGTGATGGACGACCGGATTCTCGGCATGGTCACCTTCTGCCGCGACGATCCTGAAGACCGCTTCGCGCACGACGACCTCGCCGTGGCGTCCGCTGTGTGCGCCCATGCGGCACCCTGCATCGACAGGGCACGCCTGTACATGCGCGAATGGATCATCACGTCCAGCGTTCAGCGCAAGATCCTTCCCGGAGAACTTCCCGACCGGCCCACCGTGGAGCTCGCCTCCCTGCACGTTCCCGGCGAAGAAGGCGGTGGCGCATGGTCCGACGCGATCGCGCTCCCCGGCGCGCGGACCGCCCTCGTCGTCGGCGACGTGGCGGGAGAAGGCGTCCCGGCAGCCATCACGATGGGACTGCTCAGGACGGCCATTCACACGCTCGCTGCCCTGGACCTGCAGCCCGACGAACTCCTGGCCCGACTCAGCGACACCACGGCCCGCCTCGTCGCCGCACGCGCCGCGCTGCCGCCCATGGACCCCCTCGTGCATGAGCCGCTCACCGCCGACTGCGCCATCGCGATCTACGACCCGGTCGATCTCACCTGCACCATCGCCCGTGCCGGCCTGCCCCAACCCGTCGTGATCCTCCCCGACGGCACCTCGTCCACCCTCCCCGTCCCTCCGGGCCCACCACTGGCCGCCGTGGACGCCGCTCCCTTCCCCGCGACCACCGTCTCCCTGCCCACGGGAAGCACGCTGGTCATGGGGACGACCGCCCTGGCGGAGGAGGTCATGGCGCCCACAGGTGCGCTGCGGCCCCTTCTCGACGACGCCTTCGGCGGCCCCCTGTCAGGCGTGCGCGACGGCATCGAGCAGGCGTACACGCGGCACGGCCGCGCCGGGGAGACCCTGCTGCTGCTCGCCCGTACCAAGATGCTGCCCGGTGAGCGGGTGATGACCTGCGGCCTGCCGACGGGCCCCGAAGCCGCACCGATCGCCCGCAGAGCCGCACGCCGACAGCTCGAGGCCTGGGGCCTGGACGACGAAACGGCGTACACCAACGAACTCATCGTCAGCGAACTCGTCGGCAATGCGACCCGCTACGGCGCTCCCCCCTTGCAACTCCGCCTGATCCTGGACCAGATGCTGACCTGCGAGGTCGGTGACTCCGCGCTGAGCGCTCCGCACGTCAAGCATGCCCGCACCGTCGACGAGTCGGGACGAGGGCTCTTCATCGTCGCGAGCCTCGCCGAACAATGGGGCACCCGATACGCCCCTCAAGGCAAGACCGTTTGGGCGGAGCAGCCGACCGGCATCGCGAAGGCGGCTTGAGTCCGTGGCCGGCGCCTGCTCGGAACGGGGGTCTTGAGCAGCTCGACCCCATTTAAAGAGTGCACAATTGAATTGCGCCAATTGAGCTCGTGGGGTAGGATCCTTTGTCACGACAACCGGCACCAGAGAGGAGTCGTGATGAACGACACCGATACTGCTCAGCGTCCAGCTGACCAGACGGACGAAGTCAGTCTCCTTCTCGAGGACCAGTTGTGCTTCGCGCTCTACGCGGCGCAGCGGGCGCTCACAAATCGCTACCGCCCGTTGCTGGAGCAGTTCGGCCTCACATACCCCCAGTACCTGGTCATGCTGGTGCTGTGGCAGCACGGCGCTCTCCCGATCAAGCGGCTGGGCACGCTCCTGGACCTCGACTACGGCACTCTGACACCGCTGCTGAAGCGTCTCCAGGCCCACGGCCTGATCCGCCGTGAGCGCCAGGTGGACGACGAGCGTTCCGTGCAGATCTCCCTCACCGAGCAGGGAAGTGAACTGCGTGAACGCGTCCGCGTGGTTCCGGCCGCCATCGGTGAGGCCGCGGGTCTCACCTTGCAGGAGACCAAGGACGCGAAGGCCCTTGTGGAGAAGTTGCGCACCAACATCTCCGAAGCCGACTGACGGCGCCCCCCCCGGTGGCGGGCACGTACACGGCCCGCCACCTTCCCCGCAGCCGACTCAGACAGCGACGGTGTCGACGGGTTCCGTGTGCGCGCCGGGCGTGCGTGCGCTCCTCCGCGGTCCGCGAGCGAGGACGTGGAGGAACAGGGCGCCCATGACGGCGGCGCCTGCCCACATGGCCTGTTGCCAGCCGTCGACGAACGATTGCTGCGCGGCGTGGACCAGTTGCTGAGCCTGCGGGCCCGCGCCGTCCGTGGCCTGCACGGCGTTGGCGACCCCTTCGCGCGCGGTGTCGGCGGTTTCCTGAGGGAGGCCATCGAGCTTGTCGTCGATGGCGCCGCGGTACCCGGCCGACAGGAGCGCGCCGAGGAGGGCGACACCCAGTGCGGTGCCGAACTCGCGCGTGACGTCGTTGAGTGCGGACGCGACGCCCTGGCGGTCACCGGGCAGGGACGTGGTGATGGCCTCGGTCGACGGTGTCATCGACAGGCCCATGCCGGCACCCATGGCGAGCATGCCCGGAAGCACGGACAGGTAGCCGCCGTCGACGGAGACGACGGAGGCCATGAGTGCCAGCCCGGTGCCCGCGAGCAGGACGCCCGTGGCCATGGTCGTACGAGGACCCATGCGCTCCGCCAGCTTCGGGGCGAGGCCGGACGACGCCATCATGAGGACGGCCATCGGCATCAGCGCGAGTGTGGACAGCAGCCCCGACCAGCCGAGGACGGCCTGAAGGAACGGGAAGAGGACCACGAAGATCCCGGCCTGCACTCCGAAGACCGCCAGCAACGTGATCGAGCCCCCGGCCAGGCCGCGCTCGCGGAACAGACGCACGTCCAGCAGGGCGGCGTCCCGGCGGCGCAATTCCCAGGCCACGAAGCAGACGGCGGCGAAGAGGCCGACGACGAGGCCGGTCACGGTGGCGGGGGCACTCCAGCCGCGCTCGGGGCCCGCCTGCAGGGAGAAAATGAGGCCGACCACGGCGACGACGGAGGCCAGCGCGCCGACCGTGTCGAAGGAGTGGCCCGATGCCTCGCGGGAGTCGGGGACCGAGCGCAGCGTCATGACGAGCGCCACGACGACCAGTACGACGGGCAGGACGAAGAGCCACCGCCAGCTCGCCACGTCCACGAGCGCCGCGGAGAGGAACATGCCGAGGATGCCGCCGCCTCCGGCGACGCCGGTCCATACGCCGATCGCCCGGCCGCGCTCCTGTGCGGGAAACGTGGAAGTGATCACGGCAAGCGTGATGGGCATGATCATCGCCGCGCCCAAGCCGCTGAGCAGGCGTGCGCCGAGCATCACCTCGGCGGACTGGGCCAGGCCCCCGGCCACGCTTGCCAGGCCGAAGACGGTCAGGCCCGCGATCAGCATGGGTTTGCGGCCCAGCCGGTCGCCGAGGGCACCGAGCGGGAGCAGCAGCGCGGCCAGGGTGAGGGTGTAGATGTTGATGATCCACAGGATGGTGCTCTGCGAGGCGTCGAACGCGATGGCCAGGTCGGGCTGGGCGACGTTCAGCCCGGACACTGAGGCGATGACGGCCATCAAGGCGACGCACACGGCGATCAGGACGGAGCGCAGCTGACGCGCACTCGGTGCGCCGTCGGCGTCGAGGCCACCGCTCGCGCCGGTCGCCTCCTGTGGGGGCCTGTTCGTGGTCATGACTTCCTTTCGAGGGCATGCCGGACGCGGCGCCGGAGCACATCCGGTCGCCGAGAGCGGCGGGAGTCGGGTTGCGGGCGGGCGGCGCGCACCGTGGGGTACCTGGTCGCGTACGTGGGACGTCGAACGGTGGTGGAGCGCGCGGCCGCGGCGTATGCGGCGTGACCCGAGTCGACCCGGGTCCGTCCGAGATCGACGCTAACCGCACCTTGCGGAAGAGGCATACGATGTTGCCCATGACGCAAGACGACGGCGAGCTGGACAGCCTGGTACGCAAACGCATCCGCGCCCTGCGCGTGGCTCAGGGCTGGTCCCTGGATGAGCTGGCCAACCGCGCCAAGCTCAGCCCGTCCACCCTCAGCCGTATCGAGAACGGTCGGCGCCGGCTCGCACTGGACAGCCTCGTCACGCTCGCCCGCGCCCTGGACACCACCTTGGACCAGCTCGTCGAGACGGCCTCCGACGACGTCGTCGTCAGCCCGATGATCGACGCCGCTCACGGGCTGATGCGCTGGCCCGTCAAAGGCGACCCCGGCATCACCGTCGTACGTCAGCGGATGACCGAGCCGCCCCCCGACAATCCCGCACGCATGCGCGCCCATCCGGGCCGGGAATGGCTCGTCGTCCTGTCGGGCACCGCGATCCTCCTGCTGGGGCACCGCCGCATCCGCGTCGAGACCAACCAGGCCGCGGAGTTCCCGACGATGCTTCCGCACGCCATCGGTGCCGAGGGCGGACCCTGCGAGATCCTGGGGATCTTCGACCGTGACGCCCGCCGCGGCCACCAGCGCGCCGACCGCGACACAGACACCGACCGCTCCCGCACGTGACGTCACACGACTCGAAGACTTGCGCGTTCGGCACCCCAGGCGGCCACCTGCTTGCGGAAGCGGGAAGCAACCGTGCCGAAGGCGTGGGCGGGTCCTAGCGTGACGACATGCCTCAGCCACACGCACACGTCCCCCACCACGGCACGCAGCACGCCCCTCACCACGGCTCGCAGCACGACCCTCGACACCGGCACGACGCCGAGGGCCAGGCGGACATGCTCGACCTGGACGCCGAAGTCCTCTCCGAGCACATCGCCGCCATCACCGACTGGCTGCCCCTTCAGACACCCCCCGGCCGGATAGTGGATCTGGGCTGCGGGACAGGAGCCGGCACCTTCGCCCTGCTCGACCGTTTCCCCACCGCACACGTCACCGCCGTCGACTCCTCGGCGGAACACCTTCAACGGCTGCGCGACAAGGCACGCGCCCTCGGTCTGGAGGAACACGTGCGCACGCTACGGGCCGACCTCGACGGCGCCGACTGGCCCGACCTCGGCACGCCGGACCTGGTGTGGGCCTCGGCCTCGATGCACCACATGGCTCACCCCGACCGCGCACTGCGCAAGGTCCACGACACCCTCGCGCCCGGCGGCCTCTTCACCGTCGTCGAACTCGCCGGCTTCCCGCGCTTCCTGCCCGCGAGCGCTCCGGAGGACCGGCCCGGCCTGGAAGAACGCTGCCACGCCGCGAGCGACCAGCAGCACGCCGAGCATGTGACCCACCGCGGTGCCGACTGGGGAGCGATGCTCGCCGCCGCCGGATTCGCGCTGGAAGCCGAGCGGACCCTCACTGTCAGCATCGACGGCTCCCACAACGAGGCGGTCGGCGCGTACGCCCTCGCCGGCCTGCGACGGATCCGCGGCAGCGTCGCCGAGGTCCTCGACGCCGAGGACCTCGCCGCACTCGACCGGTTGCTCGACACCGACAGTGCGCGGAGCATCCTGCGCCGCGACGACCTCGCGGTGCGCACCGAACGTGCCGTCTGGGCCGCCCGCCGCGACTGAACCCCGATCACCGCGGAGGTGCCGGCACTTCGGGACGGCGCATCAGTGCGAGGGTGTGTTGTGGCTGTCGATCGCGGCGGAGGGAACTTCTCCCTTGTAGGGGTCGTAACAGTCCAGGGCGGGACGGTAGAGCACATGCCAGGTGCGGCCCTCGATCACGCCGCTCGGCGGCAGGCCGTGGCAGCCCTGGATCCATTCGATCTTCTTCACCATGGCGGAGTCGAAGACCCCGTCGAGGGCCAGCTTCGGCGGCTCGCCACCCCACACATTGCTCAGGCATTGCGCCTGTTCCACGGCCGGACCGGTGTCTCCGTACGTGAGCGTGGGCCGATACGTCGACGGTGTGTACGAGCAGTCGGCGGGGGCGGCCACGGCACCATGCGGGAGGGCCAGCCCGAGTGCTGCGGCTGTGCACAGCGTCGTGCCCAGAGTGACCCAGCTGCTGCCTCTCATACCGCTCCTTCCGGTCCGGTCCGTCGTCGGGACGCACGGCACCCGAAAGCAGAGGGTATTTCCATTTTTGCGCAGCCTCGGCGAGGCTCGCGAGCGGTGCCGTCGCGACGGCACCGGCAAGGGGTGTCGCTGCGGTTGCGGCCTCGGGTCGGCGCAGGAGCCACCACGTCCTCGGGGGGCAAGGTCCTACCCCTTGCCCGCCGCAGCCGCTTCTCGCGCCGGATTTCCCTCCCACCGCGCCAGCGGCGGGACTTCCTCACCCTTCATCAGGAAGGTGTCGGCGTCGAGACGTGCCCGGTCGCCGATCGTGGTGCCGTAGTGGACCAAGGTGTTCACGCCCAGGGTCACGCCCGCACCGATCGAGACGTGATCGCACTTGAAGGCACCGTCCTCCTGGGAGTGGCACTGAACGACGGAGCCGGCGTTGAGGGTGCAGTCGTCCCCGATGCGGACGAGGATGCGTTCGGTGATGGTGCAGCCGTCGTCGAAGACCCGGTGGCCCATCCGCACACCGAGCAGTCGCCACACCAGGGGTTTGAACGGGGTGCCGTTGAACACGTGCATGTACTGGTGCGACGAGAGCTTCCAGAAGCGTTCGTGCCTCCAGAAGTCGGGGTCGTAGATCGAGCAGTACAGCGGCTTCACCGGCTGGACGCGTATCACCGTCCGCTCGACGAGCGTGAAGTAGACGATGGTGTACGCCCAGGTGAGCAGCGAGGCGAGCACGAACGACGCCACACCGATGCTGTGGTAGAGCTCGACCGCGCACATCGTGATCAGGGTGAGGACGAAGAAGTGGAACCAGCGCACCACCAGGTGCATGCTCGCGGTCAGCGTGTTGTGCCTGTTCTTGGCGGCGAGGCCACGGCGCAGCTCTTCACCCTGGGCCAGATGGTCGAAGCGGGAATCCCGCATCACCGAGCGGGGGATCTCGAAACTGGGGGACCCGAGCAGTCCCAGGCCTTCGCGCCGCGGCCCGTCGATGGGCACCATGACCTTCGTCGCCAGCAGGCAGTTCTCACCGGTCCGGCCGCGTGTGGGATAGACGATGCGGTTGCCGAGGAAGTTCCTCGGCCCGATGAAGGTGGGGGAGAGGCGGAAGGACGAGCTGGAGAAGTCGACGTTGATGATGGACAGCCCGTCGGCGATCATCGTGCCTCTGCCGACCGTGCTCAGGTGGGGGATGTCGTGCTTGACGAGCGAGCCGAAGTTCGACCCGGTCTGCTGGACCTGGCACAGGTCGTATCCGACGTGTCGCAGGTAGTGCACGATCGCCGAACTGTCACCGAACAGCGTGGTGAAGAACCTGACGTTCGTCAGCCGGGTGATCGCGCGCTGGAGGGTGTGGTGGAAACCGTAGAGCGGATAGGTTCTGCCGGGTTCGATCGCGAGGCTCAGCAATCGGGGGACCGTGCTCACCACCAGCAGGCCCACCACGATGCCGCCGAAGAAGGCCACCAGGGACGCGACGAATGCCTCGACGTAGAACGCGGGGTGGGTGAAGGCCAGCGGGCCCGGGTTGAACACCGCGTTCAGCTGGGGCACCGCCAGGAGCGCGACGCTCACACCGGCCAGCGTCAGGGGCAGATACACCAGCAGGATGGCGAGCAACTGGGACAGGCTGTAGAGCACCCTGCGGCGGGTGCCGCACGCGGTGGGCTCGACGGCCCGGAAGTCGGTCGTCGTCGGCTGCGCCGGCGTGCCGTGCCACGACTGACCGGCCGGGATCGACTGCCCGGAGTGCAGGGAGGAGGCGTGGCCCAGTTGGGAGTCGTCGCCCATTGACGTCCTGATGTCGATGACCGTCTGCTCGCTGACCGTCACATTCCTGCCGAGCGTGACGTGACCCGTCTCGATCCAGCCGTCGTCCGCCCGGTAGCAGGACAGCAGCGCGTCCTTGCGGATGACCGTGTCGTCACCGATGGACAGCAGATCGGTGCACACAGGCGCGGTACGGGTCAGTATCGTGACGCCCTTCCCGATGTGCGCGCCGAGCGCCCTGAGGTACAGGACATAGAGCGGTGTCCCGGTGAACAGACGCACCGGACTGGTGCGGATGAGGGACTTGACGCACCAGAAGCGGAAGTAGGCGGCGCTCCATATGGGGATCCGCTGCGGCGTGAAGCGGCCGACGAGCATCCACTTGGCGGCGATGGGCAGCGCGCAGACACCGAGGAAGAGCACCGCACTGCACAGGACCGCCCGCAGGTAGACGTCGACCGTGCCCACGCCTTCCACGGTCCACTCGTAGCCGATGACGGTGATCGTGGCGCCGAGGGAGGTGAACACCAGGAAGGCCAGGAGCTGCGCGGTCCCGCACAACGCGTGCTGCCGCGGGCGCGCCGGTGGTCGGGGTTCCTCCTCGGATGCGACTTTGGGCTCCGCCAGGGCGGGCGAGGAAGCCTCCGCCGTTGCCCGCGCGGCCGCCGGTGACCGGACGGTCGCCGCGGAGCCGGGGAACGCGGCGGCCAGGTCTCGGATCGTCGAGTGCCGGTAGATGTCCTTCATCGAGACGGTGGGCAGGTCGTCGCGTTTGCGTACGCGGGCGCAGAATTGGGCCATCACCATGGAGTCGGCGCCCAGTTCGCGGAAGAAGTCGCCGTCCACGGGTACGTGATCGGTGCCGAGGACCCCGGCGAGGATGTCCGCCAACCGGCCTTCGGTGTCGACGGTGGGCGCGTCCGTCGCGGACCCGGCCGTCCTGCCGGGGGCGGTGGGCGCCTGCGTCGGGTTGTTGTCCGTGAAGGCGGCGGCCAGGCCTCGTATCGAGGGGTGTTGGTAGATGTCCTTCATCGAGACGGTGGGCAGGTCGTCGCGTTTGCGTACGCGGGCGCAGAATTGGGCCATCACCATGGAGTCGGCGCCCAGTTCGCGGAAGAAGTCGCCGTCCACCGGTACCCGCTCGGTACCCAGGACCCCGGCCAGGACGTCGGCCAACCGCCCTTCGGTACCGGCCGCTGGATCACGTGTCTCCGCGGCTGGGGTTTCGGAGCGCATCTGCCCATCGCCTCCTGATCAGGTCGGTGTCCTGTGGGAGCTGAATACGGACGTTCCCGGACTCTGCACAGCGAGAGTTCGAGTGGTGACGGACCGCGTCCGGGAGCTGCCACGGGCGCTCGACCGGGACGGAGCCGTCTGATCGCTGGTCGGCCGGTCGGCGCGGGTGGCAGGCACGGGTCCCCTCCGCGGAGGTCCAGGGTGGCGTGTGCGAGAACCGGGCCGGCCCTCCACGTACGGGAAAGAAGGTCGTCCGAGGCCGGCGACTCGGACGACGTGGCCCCGAGCTGAGCCCTGTCCCATGATTCAAGATTGCGGAAAAGATCGCCGCTTCAACCACCCGCCAGGTGTCTGCAGCACCCCCGCCGACCGGCGGGGGTGCTGTGGCCATGTGGCTGGCCGATCGGACCCGGTTGCCGATACCGGACGTGGCCCTGGCCAGGTGATGGGGTACGTCGCCGGGCCGGGTTCGCGACACCTCTCGATCACAGGGCGGAATCGGATGGCCACACTCGAAAGGGGACCCGCCGATCTCCTGGTGGTCCCGACCGGGGAACCCTGGCGATTCCGCGCGGATACTGGAGCTCTGGGCAGTGCTGACGCGGGGGAGGGGCCGTGGCAGACGTCAGTTTCGGGATCTTCGTCATCGTCTTCATGGTTGCGGTGAGCGCGTTCTCCGTACGGGTGGCGTGGCTTCACTGGATCGACTCGGACCGGGCGCCCGATGTGGCCATGTACCGGTACTCGACGAACCCGTCGGTCATCGAAGGGCACGAACGCGGCATCGTCGCCCTCGCGGGCTGGCTGGTGTTCATGACGCTCGGCCTGGTCGCCGCCGGCGCCGCTGCCGCCGGCGCGGGCCCCGTGGTCGACGTGATCGGCACATGCTTCGCTCTGGGCTCGCTCCCGTTGCTGGCGCTGCACGCCACGATCGCCTGGTTCAACCGGCCGAAGATCCTCGTACCGCCTCACCGGCGCCGCGAGACGGGCTCGGTGACCGACTGGTTGCGACACCGCCGAGACGTCCGGGCCACGTCCGAAGAGTCCGCACGACGTGACGCCAAAGGCAACATCTGACCCCGGGACGCAGCGCGGAAACCGACGGGATAGCCAACTGCCTTGTATACAAGGGCAGTTGTAGGCCGGCCCCTTCGTCCTGTGTCGACGTGAGGACGACGGCCGACGCACCCGTCGCCTGATCTGGGGTTGCTCGAACCAGCACGTCCGGTGGACGTGGTCCGACCGCCCGTACGAACCACTGGAGCCGCGCCCGCATCCGGATCTGTGCGACGACTGACGACCAGCTCGGCCTTTTCCGTCGGCGCGGCAAAAACCAGTGGAGCAGGGCCGCTGTGCGCCACTACCGTGCTGCCCGACCACGTCGTCTGGTGAAGGGCCTGCCGTTGTACACCCTGTGAGACCTCTCAAGCGCTGATTCGTCGCGCGTCGCCGCTGTGCGCCGCGCTGCTTCTTGCTGCGGACTTCTCACTGAAACCGGTGTACTTCTGTGCTCAATAGCTGGGTGGTCATGCCCACCTGCCTGCCGCTCGTTCTCCGTCGTTGTCACGGCTGCGCGTCCGAGCGCTTCCGGGCCGACGGGAAATTTCGCGTCAACGCCCATCACAAGCTCATCGACGCCTGGCTCCTCGTGCTCTGTACGGCTTGCGGGGAAACGGCGAAGCTCACTGTCCTGGAGCGGATGACCGTGCGCTCCGTACGGCCCGAACTGCTGGACCGACTGCACGGGAACGACCCCGCCCTGGCGGCCGAGTTGCTCCAGGACCCGGTCGTGCGGCGCCGCAACCGCATCGCCCTCGACTGGGACGACGCCTGGCGCCTCGACACGGGCGGATCGGATCACCTGGACCGCGAGGTGATCGACGTCTCGGTCCGCTTCGCGGCGCCGATCCCCGTGCGGCCGGTGCGACTGATCGCCGAAGGCTGCGGTCTTTCGCGGGCCGAGGTCGAGAGACTGATCAAGGAAGGCAAACTCGTCTCGGCGGTCCGGCTGAGCGGCAGACTCTCCGGCGACTTCACCTTCACGCTCAAGCGCTGAACCCTCGTCGGGACCACGGGCCTGTCCGGCAGGATCCGCCGGACAGGCCCTGGGCGCCGTGCAGTGCGCTCGGGTCGTGACGTCCGGCGGATCGAGCGCCGGTCGGCCTTCATGACCGCTCGCCGCCGGCAACGCTCCCCGGACAAAACCGAGTCGGAGGGCGCCGCGCAGGAGAGCGTCGAGCCGGAAAACAGCGAGCTTCCGTGGGCGGTGCGGCATAGCCTCGGCACACGAGTCGTCCGACGGGGAGGGGTACCGCATGCGGGAACAGGACTGGATCGAACGTGCGCAAGAGGACTTCGAGGCTGCGATGTTCGGCGGGGACACGTCCGTGCTGGACCGGTCCGACGACGCTCTGGACGCGATCGAGGCACCGCTTTCCATGGCACGGGGAAAGATACTGCACGTCCGCTTCCTGAACGACCGCGAAGAGAACAGCCAGGAACTGACGCTGTTCGAGCGCGCGGCGGAGTTGTACCGGCGTCTCGCGAACGCGTCGGGGGAGGCGGACGCGTTGTTCTGGATCGGTTGCTGGCATCAAGTCGTCAAAGGTGACGGCGCGGCCGGCAGTCCGTACTTCGAGCGGTCGTACGCGCTGGCGAAATCCGTCGACGACCGGATGACGATGTCGTACGCGATACGCCATCTCGGCTTCGCCGACAAGGACGCGGGCCGGTTCGACCAGGCCCGTGACCGGTTGACCGAATCGGTCGCACTGCGCCGGGAGATCGGCTTCAAGCCCGGAGAGGCCGCCGGCCTGGTGGCGTTGGCCTACCTCTCGGCCGAGACCGGCGACCGATCGGCGGCGCTGCACCACCTCGACGAGGCCCAGTCGGTCGCCGAGGCGTGCGGCGCCAAGGCCGTGCTGGGGTGGATCGCCCAGGCCCACACGAACATCCGCGCAGAGCGGCCGACGCGCTGAGCGGTCTTCCGGCCGACCAGGCCGACATGGAACTCGACCACCCCCTCGTCCGCGACGTGTTCCCCGACCTCATCGCCGAGTTGATCACCCTCCTGGAAGGTGAAGGGGAAGGCGATCTGGCGATCTGCGCATGGGATCTTCGTCTGGTCGCCCTGTGCGACTGCGGCGATGACTTCTGCCAGAGCATCCGCACGGCGGTCCATCCGAAGGGGCAGCTGTACGGCGACGGCCATCGGTGCGTGCCGCTGCTGCCCTCAGAAGGCATGCTGATCCTGGACGTCGTGGACGGCAGGATCATGTACGTCGAGGTGCTGGATAGGGCGCCCATGCGCAATCGCCACGGTTCCCTCTGATCGAGAAGCACCTAGTGGCAGATGGCGCCACGGGCGGGGGAGCCGACGAGCCTGGCGTACTTGCCGAGGACACCGGTGGTGTAGCGCGGCGCCGGCGGTTGCCAGAGGCTGCGGCGTCGCTCCAGTTCCTCGTCGTCGACAAGGAGGTCGAGACGACGGGCGGGCATGTCGAGGCGGATGCGGTCGCCGTCGTGGACGAGTGCGATCGGTCCCGTGGCGGCGGCCTCCGGTGCCACGTGTCCCACGCACAGGCCCGTGGTGCCGCCGGAGAAGCGGCCGTCGGTCAGCAGGAGGACGTCCTTGCCGAGGCCGGCTCCCTTGATCGCGCCGGTGACGGCGAGCATCTCCCGCATACCTGGACCACCCTTGGGGCCCTCGTAGCGGATGACGACGACGTCACCGGGGCGCAGTTCTCCGGCGGTCAGCGCGTCCATCGCGCCTTGTTCGCCGTCGAAGACCCGGGCGGTGCCCTCGAAGGCGTGCGCGTCGAAACCGGCGCTCTTGACGACCGCTCCCTCGGGAGCAAGTGAGCCGTGCAGGATGGTGAGTCCGCCGGTCGCGTGCAGCGGATCGTCCAGCGGGTGAATGACCTTTCCGTCGGGGGCCGGTGGGGCGAGGGCCACCAGGTTCTGGGCGAGGGTGCTGCCGGTGACGGTCAGGCAGTCGCCGTGCAGCAAGCCGGCGTCGAGCAGGGCCTTCATGACGACCGGAATGCCGCCGATGCGGTCGAGGTCGGCCATCACGTACCGGCCGAAGGGCTTCATGTCCGCCACGAGCGGAGTGCGGTCGGCGATCCGGTTGAAGTCGTCGAGGGACAGATCGACACCTGCCTCGTGGGCGATGGCCAGGAGATGGAGCACGGCGTTGGTCGATCCGCCGAGCGCCATGAGCACGGTGACGGCGTTCTCGAAGGCCTCGCGCGTCAGGATCCGGCGTGTGGTGATGCCTGCGTCGATCAGTTTCACGACGGCCTGGCCCGAGGCGTGGGCCAGTTCGTCGCGGCGGGGATCAGGGGCGGGCGGCGACGCGCTGCCCGGAATCGACATCCCCAGGGCCTCGGCCGCGCTGGCCATGGTGTTGGCGGTGAACATCCCGCCGCAGGCTCCCTCGCCGGGGCACGCGTGCCGTTCGATCGCGTCGAGGTCCTCACGGCTGATCTTTCCGCGCGCGCAGGCACCGACTCCCTCGAAGGCGTCGATGATCGTCAGGTCCCGGCCTTGCCAGTGGCCGGGCAGGGTGGAGCCCGCGTAGACGAAGACGGCTGCGACGTCCAGGCGGGCGGCGGCCATGAGCATCCCCGGCAGCGACTTGTCGCACCCGGCCAGCAGCACCGCGCCGTCCAGTCGCTCGGCGAACATCACCGTCTCCACCGAATCCGCGATGACCTCCCTGCTGACCAGCGAGGCGCGCATACCTTCGTGCCCCATCGAGATCCCGTCCGAGACCGAGATGGTGCCGAACTCGAGCGGGAAGCCCGCGGCATCGCGCACGCCCGCCTTGGCCGCTCGGGCCAGACGCGCCAGGGACAGGTTGCAGGGTGTGATCTCGTTCCACGACGAGGCGATACCGATCTGCGGTTTGGTGAAGTCCTCGTCCGTCATGCCCACGGCACGCAGCATCGCCCGTGCGGCAGTCCGCTCGATGCCGTCGGTCACGTCTCTGCTGTGTGGCTTGCGGTCGATCGCCTGCTCGGGCACGACGGTCACCATCCTCCTCGGCGTCAGCTCCGCCGACAGCCTGCCGCAGGCCGGCCACGGCACGAAGCGCCGAGGCCAGTCAGTCGGACGAAATGCATCCGCATGGCTCTGACCGACCGCCGTCCCGGCAGCCGCGCCATGGCTTCGGCCTCGCTCCAGTGCTGCTGTTGTCGGGTGTGCTGGGCGCACGGACATCTGTCGAGGGTCTTGTGGCGCACCATCGCACTCGATAGGTTCCCCTATCGGATAGAGGTCTCTATCGGATAGGACTCTCTATCCGGCAGAGGCGATCGGCGTGACGAGAACAGGTTGGGACGCATGGCGAAGCGCGTGACCAAGAGACGGCTGGAGACGAACGAACGGCTGCTCGACGCGGCGGAACAGGCCTTCGCGGAGCACGGCTTCCACGGGGTGTCGATCTCGGAGCTCTGTGCGAGGGCCGGATACACGTCAGGCGCGTTCTACTCGAACTACGGCTCCAAGGACGAGCTCTTCCTCGCACTGTTCACGCGGCGCTCCGAGGCCGTCCTCAAGCAGCTCGGCGAGGCGATGGACCAGGCCGTCGTATCCGAGCACCCGGTCACCACGTTCATCGAGCTGGCGAGCGTCGTGGACGAGGAGACGCGCACCTGGTTCCTCATCTCCACCGAGTTCACCCTCTACGCCATCCGGAACCCCGAGGCGGCCGAAGCGCTCGCTCGCCACGACGCGGCGATGCGGGCGGAGATCAAGGAACTGGTCGCGCCACTCCTCGCGAGCGATCCGAACGGGGTGGACTCGACGGACCTCGACATGGTGCTGCGCTTCGTCGTCGCCGTCCGGGAGGGCGGACTGGCCCAGAGCCTGGTGGAACCGACCGCTCTCCCGCACGGCGCGCTGGAACGCCGCTTCCTCCCCGCACTGTTCGGAGGTCTCCGATGACGAGCGACATCGAGAAGTGGTGGACCGACGGCGATCTGGTACCGCTCACCGTCGCGGGAGTGCGGCGCGAGGTGTTCGTCCGCCGGATCGGCCGTGGCCCCGTGATGACCCTGCTCCATGGCTACCCGAGTTCGTCGTACGACTGGGCCCGGGTCGTGCCGTCACTCGCCGAGCACCACACGCTCCTCGTACCGGACTTCCTGGGCTTCGGCGCGAGCGAGAAGCCGTCGGGGCACGACTACTCGATCCACGAACAGGCCGACCTGGTGGCCGCGTTGTGGCGACGCGAGGCAGTGACCTCGACACGACTCGTGGCGCACGACTTCGGCACCACCGTCGCCCAGGAACTGCTCGCGCGCGTAGCCGACCGCTCGTCGACGACCGAGATCACCAGCCTCACCTTGCTCAACGGCGGCATCTATCCGGAGCTCCACCGCCCGGAGCCGGCCCAGTCGGCCCTGCTCGACCCCGAACTCGGCCCGCAGATCAGCGCGTCGCTCAATGCCGAGCTGATGGCAGCCGCCCTCGCGCCGACCTTCGCCGAGGGCTACGACTCCACCACCGACGTGGCGGACATATGGAGGAGCGTCAGCCGCGGCGACGGCCACCTCAACTCCCACCTGCTGATCCGCTACATCACCGACCGCATCACCCACCGTGACCGATGGGTGGACGCCATGGAGACCAGCGATCTGCCCAAGACGTTCATCTGGGGCCTGCGCGACCCCATTTCGGGTGCCCACATGGCAGAGCGGATCGCCGAACGGATGCCGGACGCGGCGCTCCACGCTCTGACGGACGTCGGACACTGGCCCCCGCTGGAAGCGCCACAACGCGTCGCGTCCCTGATCCTCGCCACGGGAGAGGGCGAGTAGGTCACGCAGGCGTCGACGCAGGCGCGCTCACGATCCCATCGCGACTCCGCACACCGAGAGGAACGAACCTCATGGCAACCGCCCAGCCCTACGCACCCGAGATCCTGGACCTGATCCGCGCCAATGTCGGCCCGATCCCCGACGACTTCGATCTCCCGCTCCCGCCCATGAACCTCTCGGTCGAGGAGGAGCGGGAGGTGCGCAAGCAGGAACTCGCCGCCGCCTTCCGGGTGTTCGGAAAGCTGGGATTCTCCGAGGGCGTCGCCGGTCACATCACGGCCCGCGACCCCGAATTCCCCGACACGTTCTGGGTGAACCCCTTCGGCATGAGCTTCAACCAGATCAAGGTCTCCGACCTGATCCGCGTCGACCACGAGGGCAACCTGCTGCACGGCAGGCGCCCGGTGAACCGCGCCGCGTTCTGCATTCATGCCGAGGTCCACAAGGCCCGCCCCGACGCCGTCGCGGCCGCACACGCGCACTCCCTCCACGGCAAGGCCTTCTCGGCGCTCGGAATACCGCTGGCGCCCCTCACGCAGGACGCCTGCGCCTTCCACGAGGACCAGGGCATCTACAGCGACTACCGCGGAGTCGTGAACGACTCCGAGGAAGGGCGTCGCATCGGCGAGGCGCTGGGCTCGGCGAAGGCCGTGATCCTGCAGAACCACGGCCTGTTGACCGTGGGACACTCGGTCGCCGCCGCGGCGTGGTGGTTCATCACCATGGAACGCTCGTGCCAGGCCCAGCTGCTGGCGATGGCGGCCGGCTCACCGATCGAGATCGACCACGACACCGCCGCGCTGGTCCGCAAGCAGATCGGCGGACCGCTCGCGGGCTGGTTCCAGTTCCGTCCGCTGTGGGACCAGATCACCGCCTCCTCACCCGACTTGTTCGACTGAGACCGCACCGCGGGCAGGCCCGCCACGGGCCTGCTCGGCGGCAAGTGCGGAGGCGGACAGAAGCGTCGCGGCGGCGAGGCTGCCCCAGAGGGCGGCCGAGCCGTGAGGCGCGAGAGTGGTGATGACCGTCGGGGAGACGGCGAGGCCGAAGCCCGTGGAGAGCTCGAAGCGGGCGAGGGTGCGTCCCAGGACGTGGGGCGGGGCGAGGGCGGTGACGAGCGCGGTGGCGCCGCCGGCGTAGATGATCTCGCCGACGGTGCAGAGCACGGACACCGCGGCGACGGCCGGGGCGGCCCAGCCGTGTCCCAGCGAGGTTGCCGTGAGGAAGCCCAGGTAGGACGCGGACAGCACCACTCCGGCGAGAGCCAGCACGGTCTGCCGTGCGAACCGGGACAGCAGGACGGCGCTGGGGTCCGACCTGCCGGCGGCCGTACTGCGCTGAGGGGCCTCCGTCTGCCGCACCGGGGACGACCGCGACCTTCGCGGCGGCGAGGCCGTCAGCCCAGGTAGAAGTCCTTGCGTGCCGCCACGAACTCTTCGATCGACTGGGCTGGGGCCCCGGTGAGGCGTTCGACGTCGTCGGACGCCCGGTCGTACCGGTTCTCGTGATGGAGGCGGCACATGGTGACGATGTGCTCCTCGACATGCGGCGGCAGTCCGATCGTGGAGAGGACCTCCTCGCGCCACCGGTCGAGAGGGACATCCACGTAGGACACCGGCCGGCCCAGTGCCTTCGAGAAGGCGTCGGCCATCTCCGTCATGTCGACCGTTCGTGGTCCGGTCAGTTCGTAGACGTGCCCCACGTGGGGGCCGGGGTCACTCAGCACAGTCGCGATCACCCTGGCGACGTCGTCCACGGCGATCGGCGAGGTGCGTCCGTTTCCGAAGGGCAGCTCGATGGTGCCGCTCCTCTGGATCGTCCGGGCTGTGAGCGTGGTGAACAGCGGGTTGTCCAGGAAAGCCGTGGGGCGGATGTGCACCACCGGCAGACCCGACCAGTTGAACACCTGCTCCGCCAGCCAGTGCAGCCGCTGCTGGCGGGACTCCGTGGTGCTGGTGGCGGTCATCTGCGACACGGTCATCTGTGACATGTCGACGAGGGCGTCCAGCTTGTCGGACTCCCGCGCGACACTCGCCACGACGGTCGCCGCGAGAAGATGGTCGGGTGACACCGGCATGGCGAAGTACATGCTCCGGGCGCCCTCCAAGGCGGCCGCGACGGTGTCCGGTCGTGTGAGGTCGCCGAGGACGACCTCCGCACCGAGCGCACGCAGCCGCGCGGCACGTTCGTCGTCCCGGCGGACCATGACCCGCACGGGCACGTCCTGCGAGCGCAGGCTCTCGACGACCTCTCGCCCCACGTCGCCCGCGCCGGTGATGAGGGCGAGGTGTCTGGCAGCCATGAGTCTGCCTCCTTCTCCGGTACCGGACTGCACCGCATACGGATGCGCCTTCGCACGCGCCTTCTTGCCTGCGTCCGCGTCGCGTCCGCCTCCTCGCACGGGACGGGCGTGCGTCGCGGGCGGCGGGTGCGTCGCAGGTGCCGCGGGAGGGCCAGGAAGCGCACCCGCGAGGGATGACAGCGACCGTGCGAGACGTGATGCGTGCGCCTGCGGCGGCCGGGTTGCCGCACTTTTCATGACTCCGGCGCTCTTCGAGCGTACGCCCGATCGATCGGTCAGGGCGGCCGACCGAAGCAGCGCCCACTCGACCGGGCCGGACGAAGTGGCTGCGGTGACGTCGGCTGCCGGGATGCGGTCGTGGGCGCCGAGGGTGACGCTGAAAGGGCGCACCCCGCGGCCGCTCACCTCTGCTGACTCCGACAGCGGGGGAGCGAAGCGGGACGGCAGAACGAGCGGCACAGAAGGGACCACCATGCCCGCCCTGCGCGTCGCCGTCGCCGGAGCGACGGGGAACATCGGCGCCCGCACCGCCACAGCCCTGGAACGGGCCGGACACGACGTCGTGCGCATCAGCCGCTCGCTCGGTGTGGACCTGACGACGGGTGACGGTCTCGACGCCGCTCTGACCGGCGTCGACGCCGTCGTGGACGCCACGAGCCACGAGGCGACCGACCGGGACGAGACCGTGGCGTTCTTCGCCGTCACCACCCGGAACCTGCTCACCGCCGAGGCGCGGGCCGGTGTCCGTCACCACGTGCTGCTCACGATCGTCGGCGTCCATCGCATCGAAGGCAACGCACACTACGCGGGCAAGCGGGAGCAGGAGCGCCTCGTGGCCGACGGCCCGGTGCCGTGGACCGTCGTTCCCTTCACGCAGTTCCACGACTTCGCCGCGACGGTGGTGAGTTGGACCGAACAGGGCGGCGTCGCCACGATCGCACCGTTGCTCGTGCAGCCGATCGCCCCCTCGGACGTGGCCGACGTCCTCGCCGAGATCGCCACCGGCACACCGCAGGGGCACTACCGCGATGTCGCCGGCCCGGAGCCGCAGGACCTGGTGGACATGGCCCGGCGGACCAACGACGCGCGCGGGCACACGGTCGAGCTCGTGCCGACGTGGTCGTCGATCTTCGGTACGGAGATGGCCGGCGACGTGCTCCTGCCGGGCGACGGCGCCCGCATCGCGCCCACCACTTTCGACGAGTGGCTGGCTGGGCCGCAATAGCCTCACCCCGACGCCGTGATGCCGGGGCGCCGTGATGCCGAGGCGCCGTGATGCCGAGGCGCCGTGACGCCCCTGCGCTGTGACGTCGCGGCACCGTGCCCCCTGCGCCGTGACGTCATGGCGTCGTCATCGCCCGATGGTCCGGTGCCAGCGGATCTCACCGTCGTGCCACTCGTCCGTGGGCGTGAGCCCCGCGGCAGCGGCGACGGCGGCCGAGGCCCGGTGGTCGGGATGGATGTGGGCGATGACGCCGTGGACGGGCCGACCGGCGAGCCAGTCGACGAGTCCTCGTACGGCTTCGGTGGCGATGCCTCTTCTCTGCCACGGAGTCCCCACCACCCAGGCGATCTCGGCGACGAGCCCGTCGCCGCCGGGGCCGACCGTCGCCTGGACCGTGCCCGTCAGGCAGCGCTCGTCACGGAGCCGGATCACCCAGTTCAGCCAGGACACGGCCGGATCGGGGGAGCCCGCGGTCATGCGCCGGTAGCGGGAGTGAAGCGCGATCGGGGTGTCCGGGGTTCCGCCGATGAACTGGTGCAGGGCCGGATCGGACAGCACCGCGGCCATCTCCTCGGCGTGCTCCACCCGCAGCGGCAGCAGGTCCAGCCGCTCGGTGCCGATGGCTTGGACCACGAGGGCGCTCACACCACCACCGCCTCGGGACGGTCGGCAGAACTCCAGCGGTTGCTCACGGTCATCGGTGATCTCCTCGGTCCGCCGTGGCGGAAGTGTGCGCCGTGGAGGTGGACGCACGTCTTGATCCTCGGTGCGGCGCGCGGTTCGTGCCTCCAAGGATGTACTTGTACCGACGGGGCGCGAAGGAGCGACGTGGAGGGGGCGAGGAAGCGAGGCGACGGGGGAGCGGAGCTCATGAAGCGTCGGTGAAAACCCTGTGGAAGCGGTGTCGGTGGGACCGCTTATGCTGCACCCGAAGATCACGCGGGACCTGGGGAGGGCGCTGCATGTTGGGCAAGCTGTTCGGCAAGGGTGGGGAGAGACCGGAGGCGGATCCGCACGCCCTTCCCGTCCCGCGCAGGCAGAAAGGCGGCATGTACGCGCTGCGCGCGCTCGGCGACAGGCGGGTGCTGACGCTGGTGGAGGCGGCGGACGCCGGTGACTGGGAGGCGGTCAAGGCGGCGCTGGTCCCCTTCGACCTCGGACGTGACCACCAAGTCCTGGGTGAGCTGGCCGACTTGGACGGCGTCCAGGACTGGATCGGCCGGGCCGTCGAGGAGGACAAGGAACACCGTGCGACGGCCCTGCTGATATCCGGGACACGCCACATCAGCTGGGGCTGGGAGGCACGCACCTCCGCACGCGCCGTGAACGTCTCGCAGGAGCAGTGGCGGGTCTTCCGCGAGCGGCTCCGGATCGCCGAGGAACAGCTCCTCGAGGCCGCCGAGCTGCAGCCGGACTGGGTCACACCATGGCGCCGCCTGCTGACCTCCGGGCGGGGTATGTCGCTGGGCCCGGTCGTCAACGAGACCCGGCTCGACGCCGCTCTGCGCCGCGACCCGCTGGACCTGGAGACCCATGTCGAGTGGGTGTCGCAGTTGCAGCCCCGTTGGAGCGGCGAGCCCGGCCAGGCCCTGGCGTTCGCCCGCGACGCGTTCGCCCGAGCCCCGCTGGGGCATCGCCTCGGCTGCGTCGTCGCCATGGCGCACATCGAGGACTGGGTCGAGTCGGACCGCGGGGACTGCCTGGAAACCCCGGAGATCCAGGCCGAGTTGCGCGACGCGGCCGACCGCAGCATCCTCCACCCCGCCTACGTACGTCGGCCGGGCTGGCAGCACGACTTCAACATGTTCGCCATGGCCCTTGCGCTGGCCGCCGAGCGTCACACCATCCGGCGTGTCTTCCTCACCCTCGACGGCGCCTACACCAAGTGGCCTTGGACGTATTTCGCTGAGCCCGAGAAGCAGTTCGCCCGTCACCACCGGCGCGCCTGAGCGTTCGCTCCCCGGTTCCGCCCGCCACCGGCGGCGTGCCCGAGCGCGCGTCCTCGATCCCGCCCGTCACCACCACTGCCGCGCTCGAGCCTTTGCCGCGCCGGTTCCGCCCGTCACCACCACCGCCGCCCCTGGCGCACGCCGCCTCGGTCCCACCCGTCCCCGTCGCCCTCCCAGGACTGTCCGATGACTCTGCCCGACACCGCCGCGAACCCGGTCGGCGCCGACCGCACCTTCCAAGTGGATCTGCGCGGCCTCGTCGATCTCCTCTCCCACCACCTCTACTCCAGCCCCCGCGTCTACCTGCGCGAACTCCTGCAGAACGCGGTCGACGCGCTGACCGCCCGGCACGGCCTCGAACCGGCCGCCCCCACCGACACCTACGGCATCCGCCTCTACGCCGACGGTTCGGTGGTACGTGTCGAGGACGACGGCGTCGGTCTCACCGAGGCCGACGTCCACACCTTCCTCGCCACGATCGGCCGCAGCAGCAAGCGCGCCACGGGCGTCCCCGCGGACGAGCCCATCCGAGGCTGGGGGAAGATCGCCGAACAACGCGGCGACTTCATCGGCCAGTTCGGAATCGGTCTGCTCTCCTGCTTCCTGGTCGCGGACGAGATCCACGTCCTGAGCCGCTCCGCCCGCACCCCCGACGCACCCGCCGTGGAGTGGCGTGGACGCGGCGACGGCAGCTACACCGTCCGCACCCTGCCCGCCTCCGCCCGCCCCAGGCCGGGCACCACCGTCACACTCACCCCGCGGGCAGACGCGGGGGAGTGGACCCGGCCGACGCAGGTGCACGCGCTGGCCCGGCACTTCGGTTCCCTGCTGCGCCACCCGGTCACCTTCGACGACGGCACGAGCGGCACTGGCGCGCCCGTCAACCCCGAGCCGGCGCCCTGGACCCGTACGTACGCCACGCCGGGAGCCCGCTCCCGGGCCCTGGCCGCGTACGGCGAGGACGTCTTCGGGTTCGCACCGCTCGACACCATCGAACTGGACCTCCCGGCCGTCGGCCTGAAGGGCATCGCGTGCGTGCTGCCCGAGGCCGTGCCGGCCGGGCGCCGCCACGGCCACCGCGTGCACGTCAAGGGCATGCTGCTGTCCGAACAGGCCGAGGAGATCCTGCCCGAGTGGGCGTTCTTCGTCCGCTGCGTCGTCGACGCCGAGAGCCTGCGCCCGACGGCGTCCCGCGAGTCCCTGTACGAGGACGACACCCTCGCCGCGGTCCGCGATGCCCTCGCCGAGCGGCTGCGCGCGTGGATCGCCCGGGCCGCCGCCAGTGACCCGGACCTGCTCGCCCGCTTCCTCCAGGTCCACCACCTGGCCGTGAAGTCGCTCGCCGTGCACGACGACGAGATCCTGCGGATGCTGCTGCCCTGGCTGCCGTTCGAGACCACCGACGGGCACGCCACGCTCGACGAGTTCGCACGCACCCACCGCACGGTGCTCGTGACGTCGAGCGTCGAGGAGTTCCGGCAGGTCGCCGCGATCGCCTCGGCGGCCGGTCTCGGCGTCGTCAACGGCGGCTACACCTACGACCGCGAACTGGTCCACCGGCTCCCCGAGATCAGGCCCGAGAACAACGTCGCCGACCTCGACCCGGCGACCCTCACCGCCCATCTCGACCCGGTCGACCGGGAGACGGAACTGGCCGCCACGGCCTACCTCTCCCTGGCCCGTGACGCACTCGCCGTCTTCGACTGCGACGTCGCGCTGCGCTCCTTCCAGCCCGCGTCCGCGCCCGCGCTCCTCGTCGACAGCCGCGAGGCCCGGCACGAGCGCACCCGCTCCCAGCTCGCCCGCGAGCAGGAGGGCGGCCTGTGGGGCGACATCCTCGGCGCCCTGCGCCAGGAAGCCCCGCGCGCCCAGCTGATCCTCAACCAGCTCAACCCGCTGGTCCGCACCGCCGTCACCATCGACGAGCCCGAACTGGCCCGCACCAGCGCCGAAGCCCTCTACGGGCAGGCCGCGATGCTGTCCCGGCGCCCGCTGCGGCCCGCCGAATCGAGCCTCATCAACCGCTCCTTCCTCGACCTCCTCGCCCACGCCCTCCGCAAGGACATCTGACGATGCCGACCGCACCCCAGACCACCGACGAGCTCTTCCAGGCCCTGAGCGAGAACGACAGGCGTCCCTACGGGCGTACCCGTACCGTCACGGCCGAGGAACTCGTCGACGCCGCCGAGCAGTTCGGGGAGCCGGAGCCGCTCGCGTACGCGCTCCTGGAACTCCAGGAGGCCTACACCTACGGCGCCGAACCCCGGAAGTCGCCCGTCGTCTTCGCACGGCTGCTGAATCTCTTCGACGAGCAGCCCGACGTCTTCGACGAGCGCCTGCGGCACATGCTGTTCTGGCGGTTCAAGTGGGTGGCCAACGCCCTGCGCGCCCTGCCGGAGGTGCCGCTGGCCAGCCTGCGGCAGTGGCAGACGGAGATGCGCGACCGGTACGTGAAGGCCGGCCTCGACCTCCAGCCGTACTACGGCCAGGCATACCAACTGGCCGCCCATGTCGGTGAGGACACCTCTCTGGCCTACGAATTGTGGGCCGGCCGCAGCCGAAGCCGGCTCAGCGACTGCGAGGCCTGCGAGATCTGCGAGCGCGCCCTGCACCACCTCGCCGCGGGCGACGACGAACGGGCGCTGCGCACATGGGAGCCCGTCCTCGCCGGGAAGGACTCCTGCCAGGAGGAGCCCGCCCGCTCCATCTCGTACGCGCTGTTTCCGTTGCTGCGCACGGGCGGCGCCGACGCGGCCCGCGAACTGCATCTCGCCGGGTATCGCGCCTGCCGCCGTAACCCCTCCATGGCCGGAGAGGTCGGCCGGCACCTGGAGTTCTGCGCGCTGACCGGCAACGAGGCACGTGGCCTGGAACTGCTCTCCGAGAACCGCAACCTGTTCGACGAAGTGGACTCTCCGCAGGGCCAGTTCGACTTCCTCACCGGGGTGGAGGTTCTCCTCCGGCGTGTGGAACTTCTCGGCCACGGTGAACTGCCCGCCGCCGGTTACGCGGGCCGCACGTGGACGGTGGCGAGCCTGTGCGTCGAGGTACGCGGCCGTGCCGACGACCTCGCCGGCCGCTTCGACGCCCGCAACGGAACCACGGCCCACACCGAACGCCGCCGGGCGCGCCTCGACCGCGCCCCGCTCCTGGACGCCCTGGAACTGACCCTGCGCACCCGCAGCCTCGACGAGGTGGGCCCGGCCGCCGCCCCGGTCGCCGTGCCGGCCGCTCGCCGGACCGTCACGGTCCCCGAGTCGCTGCCCGAACTGATTCTGCGGGCAAGGGCGTTGGACGAGCAGGGACACCCGGACGCACAGGCCTGCTGGGCGCGGCTGCACACGCTCGTCACGGCCCGCGACTACACCCACCCCGACGACCCGGCCGTGGGTCCGCTCGTACGACTGCGCGCGGATCTGCTGGCCGACGAGGCGGGAAGAGCGGGCGAGAAGGACGAGTTCGCCGACGCCGCCGCCCTTTACGAGGAGGCCGCGGGCCTGTACGACGACGCCGGAACGCCCGGACGCGCCGCGCTGGCCCGGGGCGGCGCCCTGCTCGCCGCCGCCGGTATTCCCGCGGAGGACGGCGACGAAGCCGAGACGAAGGCCGCCGCGCTGAGCGCCGCCCACGCGTCCATGGTCCGCCTGCACGAGGAGACACCCGGTCTCACCCCGTACCAGGAGGCCCGCCTGCTGCGGCTGCGGGCGACCGTCCTCGGCCTGCGCCTTCAGGCGTCGCGGAGCGAGGAGCACATCGCGCCGGTCTTCGCCGAGGTGGACCTGCTGCACGACTTCGCCACCCGGCACGACGTCGTCCCGCAGATCTCCGGCGCGCGACTGCTGCGGGCCAGCACGCACGCCCTCTCCGGCGAACTGCCCACCGCGGTCACCGAGATCGACAGCCTCATCGACGATCTGAAGGCGCACGGACCCGCCTGGCACCTGCCCCGCACGCTGGGACTGCGTGGCCGGTTCCGGCTCGGTCTCCAGGACGCGCAGGCCGCTCACGCGGACCTCGCCGAGGCCGTTCGGCTGGCCGCCGACTGGCCGGCCGACGCGGTCGACACCGCCCGCCTCCACGGCGATCTCGCCGAGGCCTGCATGCATCTGGGCCGCCCCGACGAGGCACTGCGGTACCTGACGCGCTCGGCGGAACTGGACCTCCGCCGGGGCAGCCGGACGGACGCGTTCTGCACCTACAGCAACGCGGCCCAGCTCAGCCTGGACCTGGGCCGCGTCGAGGACTGCATCGCCCTGCTCGACTCCGTCCTGGTCGAACCGGACGTCGCCGCCGGCGAACTGGACGACCGGCTCGTCGCCCAGCTGCGCCTGACGCGCGCCCGCGCACTGAACGCGGGAGACGACCTCAAGGCCGCCACGGCGGAACTCGTCGCCCTCGCCGCCGAGTCGGCCGGCTGGGACGACGACCCCGGGAGCCACGCCATGATCGCCGCGGAGACGGCCGTACTCCTCGGCAGGTCCGGCGAGTTCGACCGGGCCCGGGAGGCCGCCGGCCAGGCACTCGCCGCTCACGCCAAGGCCCCGCGGTACGAGCCGCTCAGCAACTGCCTGCGCGAACTCGCCCGTCTCCAGGCCCAGCAGCAGGGCCCCGACGGCCTCGCCGAGGCCCTCGCCCACCTCGCCGACGCCGGCCGGATCGCCGACGAGGCCCGCACCGCCGGGTACGAGGCCCACGGCCGCTCCCTGGACACGGCCCTGGCGTACGAACACGGGCGGGTCCACGCCTACGCCGGCGAGTACGAGGACTCCCTGGCCGCCCTGGAGAAGACCTTCGCCCTGCTCGGTGAACCGGGACCGGACCAGGACCACGCCGAGGAGTGGGCCGAGTGCGTCCGCCTCACGGGTGCCGTGGAGGGCCTCTACCTGAAGCGGCCCGCTCCGGCCCTCACCCGCCTCGACGCGGCCGTCGCCCGGCTGACCGGCCTGGGCCACACCGAGGCGACCGAGCCGCTGACCTCCTTGGCGGCCCGGCTGCGCGACGAGAAGTGATGTGGCACTACCGGTGTCGGCGCGCCGAGTCGCGCCGACACCGGAGTGCCCCGTGCCAACCGTGCGGGGCGGCCGCTCGCGGATGCCGTCGTCGGACATCTGGCGGACCGAGCCGGCTCGGGGATAGATTGCGCGGCCGTGATCTCTGACAGAGGACCCGACGAGAACGCGACCGTCCTGCGGTACGGACGGCGGCAGTTCGTGGCGGGGATGCTGGCCACCGTGCCGGCGAGCGTCCTGTGCGTGTTCGGGCTGGACCTGCTGTTCGTGCCGGGAGCCCCCATCGTCCTTGCGCTCCTGCTCGCGGCGTCGGGCGCCGCCGGTGTGTGGATGTTCCGCCGGGCCTGGCTGCAGCGGAAATGGGCCATCGCCTTCGACCGCACCGGGTTCTGGTGGCTGCGGGGCGACGCGACCGAAGTGCTCCCGTGGGGCACGCTGGACGGGGTCGGCATCCGTAGACGGATGATGGCGTTCGGGGGCGCCTTCCGATCGCCTCCGGGCAGGTGGGGCAAGGCCTTCGTCCTGGAGCTGCGCCCCCGCGGCGGGGGCCGCGAGCTCATCGACATCAGCCTCTGCCACCACGCCTGCGAGCGGGCGCTGTGGCGCTGGGCGCCGGAGGCCCTGCTGTTCGGCGAGGAGACACGGGCGTAGGAGCCGGCACACGGGCGTAGGAGCCGACATCGTCTCTGGTGGTGGTCGCGACGAACCCGTCGTCGACGGGACGGCTCACCGTACCCACGGCTTGCGGCTGTCACATGCGGCCGGCCTGCCCTGTCAGTGGTGCGTGAGCCGACCGGCACGGCCTGGACGAGTGCCGAGAGCGAGGTCAGTTCCAGGCCGTCGGCCGGCGGACCGCGTGGACGCACGCCTTGTGCGTCGACGGCCGGGTCGGCTCCGCCTCACGAACGGAAGGAAGAACATGCCCGACCTCAGCTCCTCCCCCCTGTCCTTCGCAGACCGTGTCGCCGTCGTCACCGGCGCAGGATCCGGAATCGGCCGGGCGACGGCGGTGGCCCTGGCCGAAGCGGGGGCGCACGTTCTGGGCGTGGGCCGCCGCAAGGACGCCCTCGAAGAGACCGCCGGAAAGCATCCCGGTATCGAGACCCTTCCCCTCGACATCTGCGGGGACGGCGCCGCCGACACAGTGGTCAGCACCGCCGTGGAGCGGTGGGGCCGACTGGACCTGCTGGTGAACAACGCCGGTGCCGCCGCCATCATGCCCCTGGCAGAGACCGACCGAGCAGTGATCAGCAACCTGTTCGAGCTGAACGTGACGGCGCCCAGCCTGCTCGCCTACGCGGCCCTGCCGTACCTGCGTGAGACCTCCGGCTCCATCGTGAACGTGTCCAGCACCTACGGGCACCGCCCCCTTGCGGGCGCGGCGCACTACGCCGCCACGAAGAGCGCCCTGGAACAGCTGACCCGAAGCTGGGCGCTCGAACTCGCCGGTGAGGGGGTCAGGGTGAACGCCATCGCCCCTGGGCCCACCGAGACGGACGTCCTGGCGGCGGCGGGACTGTCCGAGGGGGCCATCAGGGAGCTGCGTGCCGCTGAGCGTGGACAGATCCCCACGGGCCGCCTGGGCGACCCGGCGGACGTCGCCACCTGGATCCTGCGCCTTGCTGATCCTCGGGCATCCCAGGTCACGGGGCAGGTGCTGACGATCGACGGTGGCCTCGATCTGACCTGATCGACAGCCCGCCCGCGCGCATGGGTCGGCGAAGGCGTCATCGACGGAATGCCCCCGTCGCGCAGCTAACCGCGTGGCTCGTAGCGCCGCCATTCCCGTCCGCCGTCGTGAGACGTCCAGAGCCCTTCGCCGCGCACCAGGTCGTACGTCGCCGTCGTGGCGTCCGTGATGCCGTAGAGCGTCGTGCCGTCGACGGTGAGCGAGGTGAATGCCGCCGGTGTCCTCAGCTCGTGGAAGCCGCGGTCGGTGCGGTCGTCGGCGAGCCAGTAGCGGCCGCCTTCCTCACCGACGAGCAGCCGCCCGTCCGCGAGCACCTCCAGGATCAGCGACTCCTGGCCGCGCTTCAGCTCCCTCCAGGGAACGCCGCCGCCGAGGACCGTCCGCCAGTGCCCGCCGCCGTCCGTCGTCACCAACAGGCCGCGCACACCGTCGTCCCGGGTGAGGGACAGTGCGGCGGTGCCACCGCGTGCGGCGAGGACGCCTCCCGCGTACGGCTCAGGGACAGCCGTGGAACCAAGGGTGCGGCCGTCGCGCTGCCGTACGACACGGTCCGGGCCGCCGGTCAGGGGCTGGTCCAGACTCCAGGCCGTGCCCCGCTCGTCCACGGCGAGGCGGGCGGCGTCGTTCGGCAGTCGGGCCGGGGGCGCCACGGTGTGTGTGGCGGGCCGGTAGACGAGAGCCGGTTCCCGCTCGGCGATCAGGATGTCGCCGGGGCGGGTGCGCAACGGAGTCTCGCTCACCGTGACCTTGTGCCGCTTGCCGTGTACGTCGAGGGCGTACGCACCCTCGGTCCCCTCCCGCGGCACCCGCACGAAGCCACCGGGCACCCCCTTGAACGCGGCCGGGACCGCCTCCGCGTCCCCGTGTTCCGCGTGCTCGGCGACCGTGCGGCCGTCGGGGTCGACGATGCGCCAGGCGGTGGCGGCCGGTCCCTCGTCGTCCTCGACGTTGCCGGCGTCGTACGTCAGGAGCAGCGAGCCGTCGTCGGCGCGGACCACGCCGGTGGGTGCGCCGGCCGCCTCGATGACGTCGGCGGGGCGTGGGTGAGGATCTTCGATGACGCGCTGGTACCTCGCCTCACGGTCCCCGGGGGCGCCGTCGTCGGAGCCGCTCGGGCCGCACGCGCTCAGCGCCAGTGCCGCACTCGTCGCGGCGGCGAGCCCGACCGACCACTGTCCGCGTTTCCTCAGCCACACCATGGCCACATCCTCACACGGGGCGGGGGAGCGCTTCGGCGCGGATCCGGCCCACGCGCACACCGACCAGGTTCCTGCCTCCCACACACGGGCGGCGGTACATCCGGGCGTCGCCGCGGGTTCCGGCGAGCACTGGCTCCGGGCGGCCGTCCGGAGGTCTTCCGCGCACCCCGGCGGCGCAGGACGACTCGGCCGCACCTCGTCCGGTTGCTGAGTTGATCGGGTCATTCAAAAATGGTGCTCGTCGCAGCGCTTCTGCGACCCCATGTCGCCCTAGCCCGCACGCCGCTTCCGCACGCCCTTCTCAAGAGCGTTTCCGCGCCTCCGCCTACCTGCGCGGGGCGAAGGAGGAACCGTTGTCCAGCGCGTTGATCCAGGTGTTCAGAACACCCGACCTGCGGAAAAAGCTGGCCTTCACGCTGGGTGTCATCGTGCTGTACCGCGTCGGCTCCCACGTTCCCGTGCCGGGGATCTCCTACAAGAACGTACAGAGCTGTGTGGACGCGGCAGCCGCGGGCAACGGCGGCCTGCTGGGCCTGGTGAACATGTTCAGCGGTGGGGCGCTTCTGCAGATCACGGTCTTCGCCCTGGGGATCCTGCCCTACATCACCGCCAGCATCATCCTGCAGCTGCTGACCGCGGTCATTCCGAGGCTGGAGTCGCTGAAGAAGGAAGGCGCGGCCGGGCAGGGGAAGATCACGCAGTACACCCGTTATCTGACGGTGGCCCTGGCCGTGCTGCAGGGCACCGGTCTCGTCGCCACCGCCCGTAGTGGCGCGTTGTTCCCCGGCTGCCCGGCGGCGGGGAGTATCGTGCCGGACACCTCCATCCTCACGACCGTGGTCATGGTCCTCACGATCACAGCGGGCACGGCCTGTGTGATGTGGATGGGCGAGCTGGTCTCCGAGCGGGGGGTCGGCAACGGCATGTCGCTGCTCATCTTCATCTCGATCGCCTCCACTCTCCCGGGTGCCCTGTGGGCCGTGAAACAGCAGGGCGAGATCGCCGACGGATGGCTCGGGTTCGGCGCGGTCGTCCTCGTGGGTCTCGCCATGGTCGGTCTGGTCGTCTTCGTGGAACAGGCCCAGCGGCGTATCCCGGTCCAGTACGCGAAGCGGATGGTGGGCCGCAAGTCCTACGGCGGAACGGCGACCTACATCCCGCTGAAGGTGAACCAGGCCGGCGTGGTGCCCGTCATCTTCGCCTCGTCCATCCTGTACGTCCCCGCGCTGATCGCCCAGTTCTCGCACTCGACCTCGGGCTGGGCGACGTGGATCACACGCAACTTCGTCAAGGGAGACCATCCGTACTACGTGGCCGCGTACTTCCTGTTGATCGTGTTCTTCGCCTTCTTCTATGTGGCGATCACTTTCAATCCCGAGGAAGTGTCGGGAAACATCAAACAGGCCGGCGGGTTCATCCCTGGCATCAGGGCCGGCCGGCCCACGGCCCAGTACCTCAGCTATGTGCTCAACCGACTGACCTGGCCCGGGTCGCTGTATCTGGGACTCATCGCGCTCGTGCCGACCGTGGCGTTCGCCAGTTTCGGCGGCGCCAATCAGCTCACCGGCACGAGCCTCCTGATCATCGTGAGCGTCGGCCTGGAGACGGTCAAGCAGATCAACAGCCAGGTCGAGCAGCACAGGTACGAGGGCTTCCTGCGCTGACGGCCGAGCCCGACCGAGCGTCTCCGCGGGCGTGCGTCAGGCGCGGCCGGACGAGGTCTGTGACCCCTGCTGCTTCAGTCGCTCCGCGACCGTCTCCAGCAGTTCGTCTGAGAAGCCCTTGTCGGCCACGGCCCGGGACATGAGCACGGCGCCGACCAGGGCGCTGAGGGTGAGCATCGCCTCGGCCCGGGCGTCATCGGCGTCGTCGTCCAAGCCGGCGATGAGGTCCAGGTACGTGCCCACCTGCTGCTCGTAGGCCTCCTTGAAGTGCTGGTCGCCGCGGCCCGCGGAGGCACCGAGGGAGACCAGCGCACAGCCGGTGCCGGGCGCGTCGCGGTGCTGCTTCGCGAGGTAGGCGTCGATGAGACCCGCTCGCGCGTCCTGCTCGTTCCTGCGTGCGGCGCGCTCCATCTTCGAGGTGCCCTCGGTCAGGGCCACGGCGGCCGCCTGGGCGATGAGATCGTCGCGAGAGTCGAAGTGCTTGTAGAAACCGCCGTGCGTCAGCCCGGCCTCGTTCATGAGGTCCGCGACGCCGGGACGGGTGACGCCTTCGGCGCGGATCTTGCGTGACGCGAGGCGGAGGACCCGTGCGCGTGTCGCCGCCTTCTCCGCCTGGGAGTGGCCCATGTCCGTCCTGCCTTCCGTGGGGCGGCGGGGTCGGATCGCCGCGCGTCTGGATGATGAAAATCATACACCTTTGACTTTCTGGATGACGGACGTAATCTTCTTTCTGGATGACGAGAAACATCCAGATTGGAACGGAAACCGTGTCTCAGACCTACGATCCCGACCGTACGGCCGTCCTTCTGGTCGACCCCTTCAACGACTTCCTGTCCGAGGGCGGCAAGATCTGGCCGCGCCTGGAACCCGTCGCCGAGGAGGTGGGACTGCTCGCGCACCTGCGCTCAGTGATCGCCACCGCACGCGAGACCGGCATACGCGTGATGTTCGTCCCGCACCGCCGCTGGGAGCCGGGTGACTACGAGACGTGGGATCACCCCAACCCCACCCAGCTCGCGATCATGGAGCGCCACAGCTTCGCCCGCGGGACCTGGGGCGGGGAGTTCCACGCCGACTTCCAGCCGCAGCCGGGCGACGTCGTGATCCAGGAACACTGGGCACAGAGCGGCTTCGCCAACACCGACCTCGACTTCCAGCTCAAGCAGCACGGGATCACCCATGTCGTGGTCGTCGGCCTGCTGGCGAACACCTGCATCGAGTCCACCGGCCGTTTCGCCATGGAACTCGGCTACCACGTGACCCTCGTGCGCGACGCCACCGCGGCATTCCTCCCCGCGATGATGCACGCCGCGCACGAGCTCAACGGCCCCACCTATGCCCACGCCATCACCACCACGGACGAACTCACCACCGCATTCGAGGGAGCGCGCGCATGACACTGACCGGAGACCTGCTGATCGGAGCGGCCCAGGTGCCCGCGACCACGGGGACCATGAAGGCGCTCAACCCCGCCACCGGCGAACTCGTCCAACCCGAGTTCGCCTTCGGGGGTCCGGCCGAGGTCGACCACGCGGTCCGCCTGGCCGACGAGGCCTTCGACAGCTACAGCCACACCGGTCCGGCCGAGCGGGCGGCGTTCCTCGACCTGATCGCGGACAAGCTCGAGGCGGCCAAGGACGATCTCGCCGCACGCCTCGCCCTGGAGACCGGCCTGCCCGCCGCGCAGTTCGAGGGCGAGGCCGTACGGACGGCCGGCGTCTTCCGCAAGTTCGCCATCGTCGTCCGCCAGGGCCGTTACCTCCAGGCGACCATCGACCCCGCACAACCGGACCGGCAGCCCACACCGCGTCAGGACCACCGGCTGCAGAAGGTGGCCCTAGGACCCGTGGTGGTCTTCGGCGCGAGCAACTTCCCGATCTCCTACTCGGTCGCCGGCGGAGACACCGCCTCCGCCCTCGCCGCGGGCTGCCCCGTCGTCGTCAAGGCGCACAACGCACACCCCGGTGCCTCGGAGATCGAGGGCCGCGTCATCCAGCAGGCCGTCGCCGAGGCGGGACTGCACGAGGGTGTCTTCTCTCTCGTCCGCGGCGCCGGCAACGAGATCGGAGAGGCGCTCGTGGACCACCCGCTGGTCCGGGCGGTCACCTTCACCGGCTCCGAGGCCGGCGGCATGGCCCTCTACCGGCGCGCCCAGCAACGCCCCGACCCCATCCCCGTGTTCACCGAGATGACCAGCGTCAACCCGACCTTCGTCCTGCCCGCAGCCCTGGCGGCCCGCGCCGCCGAGATCGGCGGCGGCCTGGCGCAGCGCGCCATGTACAACGTCGGACAGGCCTGTCTGAAGCCGGCCGTCCTCCTCGCCGTCGACGGCCCAGGCTTCGAGGAACTGCGGGACGCGGCGCGCGCCGAGGTGGAGAAGGCCGCCGCACGCACCATGCTGACGCCCGGCATCCACGACGCCTACGTCCGCAACGTGCAGCGCATGGACGAACACGGCGCAACCCGGATCGCCGCGGGCGCCCCGGCCCCGGACGACACGTGGGACGGCCAGTCCCTTCTGTACGAGGTCACCGGGGAGCAGCTGCTGGCCGAGCCCGCCCTGCGAGAGGAGGTCTTCGGCCCGGCCGTCCTGCTCGTGAAGCTGACCGGTGCGGATCAACTCCTCGAAGTGGCCCGTGCGTTCCGCGGACAGCTCTCGGCCACGCTGCACGCCGAGGCCGCCGACCGTGCCGCCACCGAGCAACTCCTGCCGATCCTGGAGCGCCGCACCGGCCGGATCGTGTTCAACGTCTTCTCGATGCCGCAGGAGGTCTCCTACGCCTCCACCCACGGCGGCCCGTTCCCGGCCACCTCCGACAGCCGTTTCACCTCGGTGGGCATGGGTGCGATCGAGAGGTTCGTCCGTCCGGTCACCTACCAGAACTTCCCCGACGACCTGCTCCCCGAGCCGCTGCGCGCGGCCAACCCGCGGCAACTGTGGCGAGTCGTCGACGGCGAACTCACCCGGAACTGACCCGTCGTCATGGCCCCGCCCACTCCTGCGAGCGGAGCCCGGCCACTCAGAGGAAAGGAGCCTTCTCATGACCGTCGACGACCAGGCTGCCGCGGAGAGCGAACGCGAGGCCCGGGACGAGGTGCGCGGCAAGCTGCTCGGCACATGGCAACTCGTCTCCTACACCGCCAGGAGCACCGACGGCGATGTCGTACAGCCCTTGGGGCCCACTCCGTACGGGCTGATCGTCTACACACTCGAGGGATACATGTCCGCCCAACTGGGCCGTGGCGAACGCCCGCGCTTGGAGTCGGCACGTCTCGAGGACGCGGCGACCGATGAACTGGCCCGGGCGGCGATCGGATACGTCGCCTACGGCGGACCGTTCGAAGTCACCGGCCCCGGCACCGTGGAGCACCACGTCACCACCAGCCTCTTCCCGAACTGGATCGGACGGACCCAGGCGCGCACGGTGAGGTTCGACGGACCCCTCCTCCGGCTGGGCCTCGCCACTCCCACCCGACTGTGGGGCGCGGAGCGCACGGCCGAACTCACCTGGATCAGACCGGCCTGACGCCGGGTGCCCGCCCCGCATCCGGCCGACAGGCCACCGCCCCCGCCACCGCACCGCCTGTCTGCCGTGGCTCGGCGTTCAGGTCAGTCGCTTGTGCATGACGATGCAGGGCCGGCCGTGCTGTCTGTCGACGCGACCCGTCGTCCTGCTGACGGCGGGCGCCCACGGGCTCACCCGGCCGGGGCGAGGAGCTGTCCCGGGTTCGCCGGGGCACCTCCGCCCTGACGTCACCGGCGGGCGGGGTCAGCTGTCGCAGCCGATGCCGTCGCCGTCCCGGTCGAGGTGCGGGGCGTAGCCGGGTTCGCCGCGGTGGACGGGCGCGGCTCCGGCCGCACGGGCCTCGGTGCAGTTGGCGTAGTACACGCTGCTGTCGTCGCTGCTCCCGCCGCCACCCCCGCCCGTCGTCGCGCCATCGGCCCGGGCCTGCGCGGTGACGGTGACCTTGACCTTCACCTTGCGGGTCTCCGTGACCGTGGGCGCCGGCTCAGGGGCGGCGGTCTCGGTGGCGGTCGCCGTGACGGTGACGGTGGGTCGGGGTCTGGCCGAGGCGGGTTTGGCGTCGTCCTTCTCGGGGTCGCCGGTTCCGGCGGCGATGCCGATGAAGAAGGCGAGGGCGAGGGCCGGCACTACGTAGCGCTTCCGCGCCCAGCGTGGGGCGGCCCTGCCGGCAGGCGGTGCGTCGGGCGGTTGGGGCGTGGTGTACGGGTTGGTCATGGTCCCCCCAGGTGGTTCGAGTGGGATGACGGTAGTGCGCCGGGTCTCCCGGTGTGGGGGGAATGGGTGGATCGGTCACTGGGCCGTGACCGACTACCGGGCCGGTCGTGTGCTGATCCTGCTCGGGTCCTGTGGACCGCGTGCCGACGAACTCCCCTCCCCAGAAACGTTGTTCACAGCAGCCGCGTCTCGGCCTCGGGGAGTTTCGACCACCAGTGGTGATAGCGGCTGTAGACCGTGGTTTCGCGTTCGCCGAGGAATTTCGTCAAGGACTCGGCCTCCGCGGCGAGCCCGTCCCAGACGGCGGGGGACAGGGGGTGGAAGGCGGTGGCCTCGACGCCACCGTCCAACGGACGCCACACACCCGCGACGTGGCCGTCCACCAGCACGGTGGGCAGTACGTCGCCGTTCCGGCGGATCACCAAGGGGCGGTACGCAGGGGGTATCACCCGGCTGCGGTCGGCGTAGGCCAGCAGAACGCTGTCCCACATCGCCATGAGCCGGGGCGGGGCGGGAGTCTCCGCGGGCGGCCGGGAGGCTCCGGGGAGGTCGAACAGAGCGGTGCCGTCCGGTCCTTGGAGCTGCTCGACAGCTTCGTCCAGGGTGTGCAGCGCCTTGCGGACGACTGCCCGCTGGACCATGGCGAACTGCGCGACGTCCGCCACCGACGCGGGCCCGAACCCCGCCAGGTAGCGCAGGATCAGGGTCTCCAGGGCTTGTGGCGGCATCGCCCGTCCGGTGAGGGCGGGCCCCGTACCCGCCGAGACGAAGGACGGCCGGTGGCCGAACGACCACAAGGCGTCCGTCGGGGCGTGATGCATCGGCGCGTACGCCTTCAGCCCCCACCACGCCCCCTCCTTCTTCTCGGCCTTCTCGGCACCGAGCCGCCTCTCTACCCACGCCTGCATCTCGGCCGAGGTGCGTGGCCTGTCGACAAAGGACAGCAGCTCGGGCACCAACTCGTCGGCGTCCGCCGGGGTCAGCCCCGCGGCGGCGAAGCGGAAGCCGAGCCGGGAGGCGTACAGCGTGGGCTGCATCGCCGCACGGAAGGCCGGGTAGTCCTCGGCGTGCACGGCGTGCAGGGTGATCCGCATCAGGGTCGCTTTGACCACCGAACGCCCGGTGAAGGCGGCATCGAGGTCGGCGGCAGCGAACCCGGTGAGCCGGTTCCACAGGGCGAGGTAGGGCGAGGCCGGATGCTGAGCCTGAAGCGCGACCACGCGCCGTACACCGTCGAGGACGGGCAACGGCTCACGTTCGAGCAGCAGTTGGCGGCTGAGGGTCGCTCGGTTGAGTTCGCGCGCGCTGATCGTCACAGGGCAGGATTCTGCCGCACAACGCGCCCTGGGCTCCTGCGCTGCACTCGAACTGCGCCGGACGCACGGGGGTACAACTGTTGTCGGCTCTCGCAGGTCCAACCCGTCGCAGGCAACACATGAGCGACCTCAGGGACAACACACCATGACGCAGAGGCACTCCGCGGTCGTCGCCGCCGCTTCCTTCGTGATATTGACCGGCTCGGCCATCAGCGCGGCCCCCGGTGCAGTCGCGGGAACACCGGGCGGCACGCACGCCGTCGACCGCAACAGCGACTTCGACGGCGACGGCTACGACGACGTCCTGATCGGGGCGCCCACCGGCACCGACGGCACCCACAAGAACGCCGGCTACGTCACCGTCCAGTACGGGTCCGCGCGCGGCGCAGGGACCGCCACCGGCACACGCAGGGCACGTACCGCCGTCTTCGGCCAGAACACCCCCGGTGTCCCCGGCACCGCTGAGGCCGGAGACGGCTTCGGCACCGCCGTGGCGACCGGCGACCTCGACGCCGACGGCTACGACGACGCGATCGTGGCCGCACCGGGCGAGGACGTCGGTACGGTGAAGGACGCGGGCCGGGTGACCGTCCTGTTCGGCTCCCGGAACGGACTGAGCGCGACCCGCAGTGTCACCTTCGGGACAGCCGTACCGGAGACGGGCGCCGCGTTCGGGCTGGCCGTCGCAGCGGCACGGCTCACCGCGGCCACGCCCGGCGACGTGCTCGCCGTCGCCGACCGGCACGGCGCGACCCTGTTCACCCATGGCGCCGGAACCCTGAAGGCGACGGGCCGCCTCGACACCACCGGCGCCCCGGGAGGCGACAAGATCCAGCCGGCGTCGCTGACCACGGGCGACTACGACGACGACGGCTATGCCGAACTGGTCGTGTCCGGCCGCAGTCTGGAGGAGGACGGGACGGGACGCTCGGCCGTGTACGCCGGCGGGGCCACGGGCTTGACCTACACACGTGACCTGCCCGGCGGTCCGGCCACCGCCTCCGGGGACATCAACAACGACGGGTACGACGATCTCGTGTTCGGCAGGCCCGACCGTCCCGAGGACGTCTACGAGCCGCTCACCGGTGGAACCGTCCTCGTCTACCTGGGCAGCGCCCGAGGGTTCGAGGACGTCGACGAACTCGGCACCCCGGCGCAGGTGTGGGCCCAGTACACCGCCGGTGTGCCGGGCACCGCCGAACTCGGCGACGGCTTCGGCGCCGATGTGTCCCTGGCCGACGTCGACGGCGACGGCCACGCCGACCTGGCCGTCGGCACACCCGGCGAGGACATCGGCACCGTGCGGGACGCGGGCGCCGTGGTGGTGCTCCGGGGCTCGGCTCGCGGACTGACCGCGACCGGTGCGGCGTCCATCCACCAGAATTCCGCGGGAGTTCCGGGCACGGTGGAGAAGGGCGACCGCTTCGGCGGGCAGGTCAGGTTCGTGGACACGAACGGCGACGGCCGCAGCGAACTGCTGGCCGCGGCGCCCGGGGAGAACACCGCCGACGGGGTCGTCTGGCTCCTGCCCGCATCCGCCGGCGGCATCGTGACCCACGGGTCGTGGTCCTACGGCGGCGCCTCACTGGCCGCGCCCGGCACCGACGCGCGCTTCGGCACGGCGATCGACGAATGAGCTGAACAGCCGCCGGCCCTGAGCTGACCCGGTGCTCCGAAACGGTCGGTCAGTCGAGGAGTTCGGCCGATGTCCTGACCACGTCGGCGGGCGTGCTCCGGCCCCCGGGATGTTCGATGTGGTCGACGTGGTAGCCGTCGTTCTCGAGTGCGGCCACGATGCGCCGGCCGGCTGTTGTCGCGCTGGAAGGTGCGTTGTGCTGCTCGTAGGAGATGAACACGGTGGGTCGTCCGGTCCTGCAGCCGGGCGGTATGCGGTCGGGGGAATAGGCGAGGATGCGGGTGAACAGGTTGCCGTTGGCCAGCCCCAGACCGAGTGCGTAGGAGGCGCCGTCACGGTACCCGGCGACGGCGATTCGGTCGGGGTCGATGGGGAAGTGGATGCGCACGGTGGTCAGGGCGTGTCGCAGGGCGGCGACGTCCCGGCCGTACACCCCGCTTCTGACGGCATCCCAGGTCTGCCGGGCAGCGGCGGGGGCCAGGAGCAGGACCCCGCGCCGCTCGGCCTCGCGGCGGAGGAGGGCGACCACGTCGGTGGGCGCGCCACCGGCGTGGTGGAAGGCCACCAGCAAGGGCCGGGGCCGGGTCGGGAGCCGGTCGGGCACATAGAGCAGGGCGGGCCCAGTAGGGCCGGCGAACTGGTGCAGTCCATGCTTCAGGGGTGCGTGGATCGCCGGTGACGGCTGAAGGTCCAGGATGCCGCGCGAGCGGTCTGCATCGATGGTGGGCACTCATTCTCCGTGAGGGTCAGTACATCTGCTCGGCACGGACTCGTCGGCGACGGCGGTCCGGAGCGGAGCCACGTCGAGCGTGGGTGAAGCCTGCGAGCGCAGTCGCAGGCAGGGCCGGCGCCTGGGCCCGATGAGGGTCGACGCGTCCGCCGCTCCAGCACGTCACGGAACGCTCGAGATACGCGGCTCCGCCGAGATGACTCGCGATCAGACCCTCATCGCTGCGGATGGCCCCCGGACCGGAAGGCAGCTTTCGGATGCCGCCGGTGTTCGGGCCTGAGAGTTGCGGCGGGTATCACTCCATCGGACCGGCCACCGCCTCTGCCGCCCGGCAGCGAGTGCACCGTGCTGGGGATCATCCAGGTTCGGCGACGGCGCTGACCTGAGCGACGACGCTTCTCACGACACACCGTCGTGTGCTTGCCGTGTGCCTTCGATGACGATGTCCATGTCCGCGCTGAAGATGATGACCTTCTCGATCAGGTTCCCGTTGAGCTGGAGGGTCTCCGATCCGAGTGCCGACTTGTCGCCCGGGAAACCGAAGTCCCAGGTCCAGTGGATGAATTCCTTGTTCTGAAAGTGACTCACGAGTCGGCCGTACAGGGGCGGAGCCTTGCGCTGCACGACGTCGATGTAGTCGTTGAGGGCGTCACGACCCACGAAGACGTCATCGGGCTCCATGAACGTGATGTTCTCCGCGTAGATCTCCTCCATCGCCTTGGCGCGCTCGACGGGGTCCGGGATCATCCAGATGTCCAGGTGCTTGGCTATGAGCACCCGGGCGTGATCCGATCCACCGGTCAGGCTGAGGTGGAGCCGTGAGATCCGCCCGTCCGAGTCCAGAGAGGCGGCGACGTGCCCGCTTCCTGAGCTTCCGTTGCCCCGCAGGTCCAGGCCGGCCTGGCTCCAGCTGCCGGTGATGGATCCGTCGGCTTCCTCGGTGGTCGTCCAATGGTGCCGGGACTCCTTCCACTTGGCCGCCCGTGCCCGATGGAGGTCCACGGCCAGATCCCGGCCCTGCACCATCTCCCCACTGTGCATCAGCAGCACGTGCTCGGCGAAGACTTCACGAAGGTCGTCCAAGCCGGAATGGCTGCTGTCGGCCGAGTCCACGACCTCGAAATACCGGTCAAGCGCTGTCGTCATGCTTGCACTCCGCTCGCTTCACATGTCCAGGTTTGCAGTGGTGCCGCTGGGGATGGGCTCGCGTCGCTGCGGGACGGACCCTTTCCGCGCAGGGTGTTGTCGTTCGTCAGGGCCGGAGACCACGAACCGACGAGCCGGGCTCGTTCCGATGCTGTTCGCGTTCCCATGAGGGAGACGAGGTGGCGCGGGCCTGTGTGACAGGCCTGGGATCCGGCCCTCTACCGCGCATCCCGCAGCACGACCAGCTGCTGAGCCGCGGGCTGGGAAAGGCCCGGACAACGTCCGGAAGCTACGCGCGACCTGCTGACGACCGCGCACCGACCGCATCCGCGCCCGGACTCGGGCGCCGGTCGGGCCGAGCTGTCGCGCAGCGCGGAGGTGGGGTCAGTCGTGCCCCATGCCTCGCTTCACGTACGACGTCAAGGCCGGTGTGTGTGCCACAGCCGTCGCCTGCACATCGGCGAGACACTGCTCGGCCAGCGCCCTCCGCCAGGCCGTCTCGGCCTGCGCCATGGCGCTGTTCACCGCGCACGGCCGACTGAAGCCGCTCTCCGGTACCTGCTCCCCGATGCTGCCGCACCGGCGGATCTCGGCACAGTGGAACAAGGGCTCGTCTCCCTCGATGGCGAGCACCACGTCCAGCATGGACACCGCCTCGAGCGGCAAGGCCAGCCGAAAGCCGCCTCGTGCGCCCGGCACCGACTCGAGCAGCCCGGCCTTGACCAGGTGTTGCAACTGCTTGTTCAGGTAGGACGCCGACAAGTCATGGCCGGCGGCCAGCTGTGCGGTCGAAACCGGCTCCCCGTCGCCCAGCCACGCCAGGTTGAGCAGCGTGTGCACCGCCCATTCGACGCCCTTACCGGTCCGCATACCTGGATGGTAGACATCCATGTGGCACGCGGCGAAGCCCGACATCCTTCGGCAGGGCACGCCACCGCATCTTCAGCAGATGGACTCCGGGGCGGGCGACGCTGTCGACGTCGTTCCTGGCCCGGGGCTCCCGGCAGGTGTTCACCCGCCGGGAGCCGTATCGAACGTGTCACCTGTACCTGGCGTCGGGCGGCTCGGAGCGGGCACCAGCGGCACCTGCGGCGAGCTGCCGCAGGTGTTCGGCGGTGCCGTCGCGACGGGCGCGCCGTAGCCCGTGCTTGGCCAGCAGGCCGTTCGAAACTGTCAGAAGGGTCTTGTACGGAGGCGCGGCCAGGCCCTTGGACGTGTGGGGAGCGTAGAGGGCGCCTTCATCGGTGACGGTCAGCCAGCCGGTGAGGGTTCGCATGCCGAGTCCGATGCACTGCGGTCGGAAGGCGTGGGCGAGGAAACCGGCCCTTCGCCCGCCCGACGGCAGCAGTCCCGGCGGCACGTCGAGGTGCAGCCCTGTGTCGTCGTGCCCAGTGACCGCTACCGGGACGATGACAGGAAGGCCGTCCGCGCCCTGGTAGGCCAGAAGCCGGTGTGGCAGTTCGCCGATCCGGCGGGCGACCGCGGAGACGTCCACGCGCGGATCCGTACCGTTTTTCGGCGGCTTCTGCTCGGTCGGCATCTCCGGCCGGTCGGCGCCCGTGACCGTCACCGTGCCGCGGGCCGCCAGATCGGGCCAGACAGCCACACGCTGGATGCCGACGTCGACGAAGACGCGCTCTTGGTGGTACTCGCGCAGCAGCCAGTCCCAGATCGGCCCGCGCTTGGTCTTCCCGAAGAACGGCTCCGAGGCCAGCTGCAGTTCCGCGAGGCGCTGCGGTGACGGCCGCAGGTCGACCGACGCGGTGCCCTGCGCGAGTACGTACGACTCGGTCGTGGCGAAGCCGTGCTCCCGCGTGTGATAGGCGAGCGACACATGCGGGTTCCGCAGGATGTGCTCCAGCTTCTTCGGGAAGCCGAGCGAGGTGGTGAAGCCGACGCGGCCTGCCTCCCGGTCTCCGAGGCCCACCGGAGAGACGCTGGTGACCACCGCGCCCCCGGCCGGGGTGACATACGCGGCCGCGACGGTGAGGTCGCCCCTGATGGCGGGATCCGCTGCGTCCGGCCATCTGACGGGGGCCGGGGTCATGAGCCTGTCCCGCGCAGGATCTGCAGGTCTTCCGCTGCCTGGTGGCGCATCGCGGACAGGAGCGGACGGACCGGCTCCGGCAGGGCCGCGAGCAGGAGTTCGACCTCCGCGGGCGCGCCCACCTCGTGGAGGAATCCGATCATGAGATGCCCGGCCACGGGCGGCGTGGTGGCGATCACCTGCTGCGAGAACTCCGCCCATTCCGCCGAACTGATGTGGTCGCGCAGCGCAGGGAAGAGGATCGGCTCTTCACGGGCCAGGTGGGTGTGCACCGTGTCGCGTACCGCGACGGCGGCTTGGTGAAGCGCATCACGGACTGCGTCGCCAGTGCTGCCTTCGCCCCCACCGGCTTCCGAACCGGCGGACTCGCCGGGGCTTTCGACGGTCCCGCCATCGCTCACCGCGACGGCGGCAAGCCGGTCGAGCGCCTCGTCCAGTCGCTCATGTTCCCCGCTCAGCTCATCGAGCGCGAGCGCGGCAGCCGGCGCCGCCGCGACGATGCGCGGCCACAGATCCTCATCCTCGCTCTCGTGGTGATGGCGCAGGTTCACGACCAGGAAGTCGCGCAGCTGTTCCAGCGCGCTCAGCGGCACCGAAGGGCGAACAGCCGCCTCTGCCAGCAAGGTGGTGGCGACTCGGTGGACGTCGTGGGCAAGCCGGGTCTCGAGGACCGCGATGGGCTCATCAGGAAGATCTGTCATGCTGAATTCCTGTCCTTCGTCTAAGTGTTGGTGGTGGAAAGCCGCACGGACACGCCGGCGCGCTCGATCGGGTCGCCACGGCCGTCGGAAGTCCACAGGCCGGAGTCGAAGTCCGTGCCGACCTCCGGGTCGGGTTGCGGGTCACGAAAGGACCGGTTCATCTCCACCTGGGCGCGGGCGTCGTCGTCGCCGGCTCACCGCACGCGGACACCGGCGCGGAAGACTGCCTGTACGTCAAGAATGGCGGCAGGGTCGTCAGCGGGGTTACCGGTGACGACCAGAATGTCGGCGTCGGCACCGGGGGTGATCCTGCCCTTGCGGCCCTCCACACGGCACAGGCGGGCCGCCGAGCTGGTCATGGAGATGAGCGCGTCCAGCGGTGCAACGCCCAGCGCGGCCAAGTCGGCCACGCCGTGGGGGAGAACGTTGTGAGGCTTCATGGGCCCGATGCCGGCGTCCGAGCCGATGACGACGTTGGCGCCATGCTTGTGCAGGCTGCTGTAGACGTCCAACAGGGCATTGACGAACGCGGCCACGGCCTCGGGCATCTGCTGGACTGCGCCGGGGTCCTGACCCAGCGTCAGGCTGACGAAGGTTCCCTTCCTCACGATGGTGTCGATGAGGTCGAGGTCGGGAGCGATGCCGTCGGCGGAGAGGAAGGAGACGTGCTCCAAGCTGTCGACACCCGCTTCGACGGCGTCCCTGATGGCCTGAACGCCGTGAGCGTGCGCGGCCACCGGCAGCCCGAGGCGGTGTGCTTCGTCCACGACCACACGCAGGTCGTCCAAGCCGTACTGCGACGCGTGCGGCGCCACCGAATCGGGTGTCATATGGCCGCCGCTCGCCATGATCTTGATGACGGAACAGCCGCGGGCGTGATGCTCGCGGACGGTCCCACGAAGGGCTTCGGCGCCCTCGACCTCACCGCCGAAGAAGTGGCAGTGGCCGCCCGGCGTGGTCAGCGGAGGCCCGGCGGCAAGAATTTCCGGGCCCAGCTCCGGGCGCCCGGCCATCTCTTCCACGAGGGTCAGCGAGAGGTAGCGGCGATCACCGAGGTCGCGCACGGTGGTCACGCCGGCCAGCAGGGCGGACCGGGCCGCGGCCCGCATCTGCGCCAGCAGCTCGCTGTCGGAGGTGGAGCCCAAGGACGTCACGGGGTCCGGGCCGGCGTCGAAGGCAAGGTGGACGTGGGTGTCGATGAGGCCGGGCAGCAGGCAGGCCGAGGGACCGAGGTCGATGACCTCGCTGCCGTCGGAGGGCAGCGCCCCGGTGCGGTCCACGCGCACAATGCGGTCCCCCGAGACATACACGGTGGCGGGGCCCGACAGACTGAATCCGTCGAACATCGAACCGGCGTGTATGGCATAGGAATTCATCGGTATGTCTCCCATCGGAAAGCGTGTGTCACGCGGTGCTCCGGCCGGTACCGGGCGGTGGAGATCCGCGGCTGCACCGGTCCGGCCGCCCCGCCGACATGTGCCTCTGCTCCGTAAGGACCCGGGGCATGGACACCCACGTCGAAGGTCCGGTCGCGGGCCCGTCAGCGGGGTTCGACCTGCGTCAGGTAGACGAGACGGCCCACCCGGGTGTGACAGCCCCGACCTGCGAACTTTGGGCCGGTAGCGGTCCAGTCGTAGATCGTGATCCCGCCGCGCGGGTCGGCGCTGAGACCGCTGCGGCCACCATTGACCATCGGGAGTCGGGGCCGAGTTCCGGACGGTGATGCCCTTGCCGTCCTGCCGTTAGGGGCATGTACTCCTAACCTGGTAAGGTGCAGAACGTCAGACTTGGAGACTTTCTTCGCACGACAGGCAGCCCTCTCGCCCGCGGGCGCCGGGATCGTCCCCCACGATTCGCCGTGCCGGGTGCCGGGTGCAGCGGGAAGAATTCGCGCGGTTCGCCGAGGGGTGTGAGTCACGCGCATTTTTGTTCGCAAGATTCTGGATAAGAAATATCTCGATTTGCACTCCCGGCGCAGGAGGGCTCACCCGAGCGCCGGCGAGAGCGAAGGAGGCTGCGTCAATGGACGTGATACGTATGCCCGGGCCGCCTGGGGAGCTCGAGAGCGAGTGGGAAGACCTTCGGCCCGCCGTCTTCGGGGCGGCGTACCGCTTGCTCGGCAGCGTGGCCGATGCCGAGGACGTGGTCCAGGACGTGTGGCTGCGGGCGGCCGCAGCGGACCTGCGCGACGTCCGTGACCTCCGGGCCTGGCTTCTCACGGTGGCCGCGCGACGGTCGTACGACATCCTCAAGTCCGCCCGCGTCCGCAGGGAAACCTATGTCGGGCCGTGGTTGCCGGCGCCGTTGCTGACGGGGCCGGACGCTTCGGAGCCGGTGCTGGTCGACGAATCCGTCGGATCGGCGATGCTGCTGGTGATGGAGGAACTGAAGCCGTCGGAGCGTGTGGCCTTCATCCTCCACGACGTATTCGGTCTCGAGTTCAGCCAGATCGCCGACGTGCTGGGCGCCTCCGCGGCGGCAGCCCGCCAACTCGCCTCACGAGCACGGCGCAAGGTGGCCACGGCGAAGCGATCCACCCCACATGCTTCCCGGGTGGAGCACGAGCGACTGGTCACCACGTTCCGCAACGCGTACGAAGCGGGGGACATGGCCGGGCTGGTACGCCTCCTGCACCCCGATGCCGTCTTCGTCAGTGACGGTGGCGGCAAACTCCCCGCGGCGCGCAAGTCCATCCACGGCGGCGCGCGCATCGCGATGGTGCTGGTACGCGTGGGCCGCCGGTGGCGCCCGGACAGTATCGAGGTCATCGAGGTCGGAGGCGAACCAGCGCTCCTGCTGCGTCGGGACGGGCGGGTGGTCTCCGTGGACACGGTGGAGATCAAGGACGGACTGATCGCCGCCTATCGCAGGGTCGTCAACCCGGACAAGCTCGCGCACGTGTGAGACCTCACGCCGGGCGAGGCGCTGGAAGGTCATTTGCGGCAGCCTCGGCGTCGATACTCACCGGTGCTCCACGCTCAACACCTCGGCTCGTCCGAGCCGGTCCAGGACTTGCCCATGCCCGGTCCTGCCTGCCGGACGTGGGAGGCCGTCGACGGCAGTCGGCCCGGCATGGCGCGGGCCGACGTCTCGGGGGCACACTCGCGACACTCGTCATCACCCGTTCAAAGGGTGATTTCTGGCGTCCGTCAATAAGATGCCAGCCCTCGCCTTCGAGGGCTGGCTGCGTCCACGCGTCCGCGCAAGACATTCGTCCCGGCTTACCGGCCCGCCAGTTCGCGCGGTGGCGACGGGAGACGGCGGTCCGGCTGCGGGTGGCGACCACAGCCGGACCGAGGCCCAGATTTTGTTGCTGGATATTCCGCAATCAACCGTTCAAGTGGACGGTGAAGTGCCTTTCGGTGACTCCCGCGGGAATGGTGCGAATGAAGCCCGAGGCATTGCTGTACGCACCCGATCCGCCGGTGATGCCGACGTCGACGTAGGACGGGGCGGGCAGGTGCAGCAGTGCCTGTCCGGAGAATTGTCCCTCCGGCAGGGAGAAGGTCCCCAGGCACTGGAGCGCCGTCGGATTGACGTGGGTGACGGTGCAGATCGCGCTGTGATCACCGACCTTCTTTCCGTCGCGGTAGAGGTCTTCGTGGACGACGTTCTCGTCACCTATGCCGGCGCCCTTCTGGCCCAGATCTATCTCTGCGCTTGAGGTCTGCTTGCCGACCAGCTCGAAGGTTTGGGCCCGGTGCTTCGCCGCGGGAGCGCTGATGGAAGAAGTCGGCGTGTCCGCCGAGGCCCATGGCGCGAGAGTGATACCCCCGGCGACCGCCGTGGCCAGGCCCGCGGCCGCACTCAGGTAACGCGCCTTCTTGGTCTTGAAAATCTTCTGCATCATGTGGCTCCGTTCGGTGGTGAATCGATGCGATAGCGAAAGAAAGGGCTACCGGTCCCGATGGGCAGGGCTGTCGATGAATAGAGTCGGATTCGATCGACTCGCGATACGGCCCTTGTTCGGGTGGATGTTTGGACAGTTTCATATGAATGCGTCACCTGTCAAACAGGTGACGAATTGAGGCGCGAACCTCCAGGTCGCACGACGGGAACGAGAGTCGATGCGATTCGTGAAGCCTCGTGCCCGACGGTGAGGGCAAGCCCTCAAGGGCCCTTCGGGGTGGCCGGGCGTGGTCGCGCGCACCGGGGTGTGACATCGGACCGGCCGCCCGAGGTTGCGAACCGGGAGGTCTGGACCGGGGCGTCCGTCCTGTATCGACGGCCATATAGGAGTATGTGCTCCTAAGTGTAATGCAGGCTGCGCCGCGGTTCCACGGGGAGCACGAAGCTACGCAGAGGCATCGGGCCGACACACCTGCTGGGCGGTGACGCAGGTGCCGGAACAGGTCGGCTCGCATCACGACCTGGGTCGTGCCACCGCAAGCGTGTCTTCGCGCGACCCTCGGAAGGGCAGCGGCTCGGCCAGGCGCTCATGACTGGTCGCGCGCTCCGTGTCCGCGCCACTGGAGGACTTCGAGCGCGGCCGCCACTTCGAGGGTGTGCCCGGTGAGGGGGCGTGGCAGCAACCGGTCGGCGCGGGCGAGACGCCGGAGCAGGGTGTTGCGGTGGGTGAAGAGGCGGGTGGCGGCCCGGGAGGCGTTGCACTGTTCGGCGATGAAGACCCGTACCGCGTCGGTGATGTCGGCCGGTGCCGTCGCCAGGTCGCCGAGGACGCGTTTGACGAAGCGGTCGGCGTGTTCGGGGTCCTGGGTGAGGAGCGCGACGAGTTCGACCTCGTCGTACGAGGCCAGGCGCTGAGCGGACGACAGACGGGCCAGCATCCGCTGCGTGGTGAGCGCGTCGAGGTGACTGCGGCGGAAGCCGTCGACGCCGGGCGCGGGCGAGCCGAGCGCGATGCGTACGGCGGGCAGTCCGTCCAGGGCGTCCTGCACATGGTCCGCGTCGGGAAGGCCGTGGACCCACACCCAGCGGGTCGCGGCACTGGCGAGGACGCTCAACGGCGGTACCCGACCGGCCGCGGCGGCGAGGGCGTCCGCGGCGCGGTCGAGTTGATGAAGGTCGGCCCCGGGATCGTCGGCCCAGACGACGGCTGCGGTGTGCGTCGGCTCCAATGCGTAACCCAGTCGTGCCTGGGCGCGCTGCCGGGTGATCGGCGCGCCGTCCAGCAGCAGGGCCACGATCTCGCGGCGCTCGGCGTGGGTGCCACGGGTGAGCTCGCCGCGCTCGACGTGCATACGTGCGGCGATGGCGGCGACGGTCTCGTCGACGAAGGCGGAGATGGATCGCAGTGACACGTCCAGCAGCTCGCGCAGTTCCTCGGCGTCGGTGGTGAGCGAGCAGGCGATCTGCGTCCACACCCGCACGGCGACACTCTGACCGACCCGGTAGGAGTCGAGCGCGGATTCGTCGAGGCCCCGCCGCACCAGGTCGCGGGCGATGGCCAAGGGTGCGTCGCCGTCGTTCGCGGGTACCGGTTCGCCGGGGGCGCGGACGTTGCAGGCCGCCCAGAACAGCAGGTTGGACCGGTTGGTCCGCCGTGTCCCGGCGGCGAGCACCGGGTCGGCGGCGACCTGCTGCGCCTGGCCGGACAGGGTGGCAGCGTCGAGTTCGGCGAGCCATTCCGGCCTGGGCCTCAGCGCTGTCTCGGCGCCCTGGCGCATCAGTTCCCGTACGCGGGGCGACGGCGGATTCCACAGCGGCATGCGACGACACTAGTGGTGCACTGTGCACCGAACGAGAGTTGAATTGGTGCAGATCGCGACTGGCCGCTGGGTCGGCCGGGCCTCACCATGGTCGAGCCGTACCTCGTCGTCTGGAGTCGCCGCCCATGTCTGCTGCCTCAGCCTCGTCCGCCGTCGAGCATGTCGACGTCCTGATCGTCGGTGCCGGGATCTCCGGCATCGGGGCCGGTCGCTATCTGAAGACCGAACTGCCGTCGAAGACGTTCGCGATCCTGGAGGCGCGGGCCGCCTCCGGCGGGACCTGGGACCTGTTCCGCTATCCGGGCATCCGGTCCGACTCGGATCTGCACACCTTCGGCTACGAGTTCAAACCGTGGCGGGACGAGGAGTCCATCGCCTCCGCGCCGCGGATTCTGTCGTACCTGCGCGAGACCGCCACCGAGAACGGCCTGGACAGCCACATCCGTTACCACCACAAGGTGCTCTCCGTGTCCTGGTCGACAGGCCAGGCACGGTGGACGGTGCACATCGAGCGCGCCGACACCGGCGAGCGGACGACCCTGACGTGCGCCTGGCTGTTCTGCGCCGGCGGGTACTACCGCTACGACGAGGGGTTCACCCCGCACTTCGAAGGCCGGGAACGCTTCCGGGGCACGATCGTGCATCCGCAGCAGTGGCCCGAGGACCTGGACTACGCCGGCAAGCGGGTCGTGGTGATCGGCAGCGGCGCCACCGCGGTCACACTGCTGCCCGCTATGGCCGACACCGCCGCGCACGTGACGATGCTGCAGCGGACCCCGTCGTACATCCTGCCGGTACCGAAGAAGGACGCGATCGGCAACGCCTTGAAGAAGTACCTCGGGCCCGAACGGGGCTACGCGTTGACCCGGCGCAAGAACATCGCCCAGCAGCGCTTCGTCTGGTCCTTCTGCAAGCGATACCCGAGGACGGCACGCCGGCTCATCCGGTGGGCCAACGCGAAGCAGTTGCCCGACGGTTATCCGCTCGACGAACACTTCAACCCGCCGTACGACCCGTGGGACCAGCGACTGTGTGCCGTCCCCGACGGGGATCTGTTCAAGGCCATCGCCGCCGGAAAGGCCTCCGTCGTCACCGACCGGATCACCACGTTCACCGAGGACGGAGTGCGGCTCGAATCCGGCCGTGAACTCGAGGTCGATGTCGTCGTCACCGCGACCGGCCTGAACGTGCAGGCGTTCGGCGGCATCGCGGTCACCGTCGACGGCGAGGACATCCGCCTGTCCGACACCGTCGCCTACAAGGGCATGATGCTCTCGGGGATTCCCAACCTGGCCTTCTCGATCGGCTACACCAACAGTTCCTGGACGCTGAAGGTCGGTCTGCTGTGCGAGCACTTCTGCCGACTGCTGGCTCACATGGACGCGGCCGGCCACGACATCTGCCGCCCCGAAGTGGCCGACCCGGCGATGCAGACCCGGCCGTTCCTCGACTTCGCCGCCGGCTACATCCAGCGCGCGGTCGACCAACTGCCCCGGCAGGGCGACCGCATGCCGTGGCTGACCTCGATGGACTACCACTCGGACGTCAAACTGCTCCGCGCCGACAGCGTCGTCGATCCCGAGCTGCACTTCTCCCGGGTCGAGACCTCCTCCGTCACGGCTACGGCGGTCGCCGGCTGAGCGTCGTGAGCACGGGCGGAGGACGAGGCGCCACCGGATGTGTCCGGGGACCGGGTCATCGGCCGGATCCGGCACCGGGAGGGCGCCGGTTCCGTCGACGGCAGAGGGCGAGTACCGGCTCCGTAAGGCCAGAGCACCGATTCCGGAAAGGTGGCGGACCACCGTGTCGAGGTCTGCCCGACGGGCTCGTGACACCCGTCGCCATTGCCGTTCCGCGTACGGGCTCATAGGCTCTTGAACAGCGAGTCATGGCTTCCGGCGTCGGAATCCCTCCCTCGGACGACCATTCGCGGACATCGAGTGGTGCCGCCGGCAATGCCACGGGCGCATTCGAGCGCAGTCGGACCCGTGATGCCGACCGCATGGACTGTCCGGAACTGGTTGAGGACATCCGCGATACGGATACGTGAGAGGTCACGTCATGGACGGTATCGCCGATATGGGGGGAGCCCCGGGATGGGGCGCCGTGCTCCCGCGGAGGCCCGATGAACCGGTCTTCGAGGAACCCTGGCAGGGCCGGGCGTTCGCTCTGGCACTCCTCTCCAGCCGTATCGCGTGCGGCGGCTACAACCCCGATGCCTTCCGGCACGCGCTGGAACGCCTCGACCCTGCCCTCTATCTTGACGACGGCTACTTCGGGCGCTGGCTCCATGGCGCGGAGCTGATGCTCACCGAAAGCGCCACCCTCGCTGTCGGGGCGATCGACGCCCGCGCCCGGAACCTGCGCGGCGAACATCTTCAGGAGCCGCCGCCACCCGTGCCTCGCCCCGATTACGCGCCGACCGCCGCGCCGGTCGGTGCGGGCTCGCTGCGATCCGTGGACACCGCCCCGGTCTTCGTCCCCGGCGAGCGTGTACGGGCCAGGGCCAGGTCGGTGCCCGGGCACACCCGGCTGCCGGGCTACGTGCGGGGACACATCGGTGTCGTCGAGCGCATCCAGCCCGCTTCCGTGCTGCCGGACACCAACGCGCACTTCCTGGGCGAGAACCCCGAGCATGTCTACTCGGTGCGGTTCGACTCGGCGGAGCTGTGGGGAGCCGACGCGGCACCCTTCGCGCTCACCGTGGAGATGTACGAAAGTTACCTGGAGACGGCCTCATGAACACCAGCGGAGCGGGCGACCGTCCGTCCCCGTCCCTGCGCACCGAGGCGCTCGAGCAACTGCTCACCGAACGGGGCCTGATCGACCCCGAGGCGATGGACGGAATCATCACGACGTACGAGACCAACGTGGGCCCGCTCAACGGCGCCAAGGTGGTCGCCAAGGCCTGGACCGACCCGGAGTACCGACGGCGACTGCTCGAGGACGGCACCGCGGCCATCAAGGAGCTGGGCTTCTCGGGTGCGCAGGGCGAGCACATCGTCGTGGTGGAGAACACGGCGACGACACACCACGTGGTGGTGTGCACGCTGTGCTCGTGCTATCCGTGGCCGGTGCTCGGCCTGCCACCCAGCTGGTACAAGGACCCGGCGTACCGGTCGCGCGTGGTCAAGGAGCCCCGCACGGTGCTGTCCGAGATGGGACTCGACCTCGACGACGACGTGCGGATCACCGTCCACGACTCGACCAGTGAGGTGCGCTGGCTCGTACTGCCCGAGCGCCCGGCCGGCACCGAGCACCTGTCCGAGGAAGAGCTCGTGCCGCTGGTGACACGGGACACCATGGTGGGCGTGGCCAAGGTGGCGGCACCATGAGCGCGCCACTGGACATCGACGGGGCCACCGCACCTCCGAGGTCCAACGGAGAGCTGGTCTTCGCCGAGCCCTGGGAGGGCCGCGCCTTCGGTATGGCCGTCAGCCTGTACGAGGCGGGCGCATTCACCTGGCCGGACTTCCGGGCCGCCTTGATCGCCCGGATCGCGGACCGGGAGGCTGCGGCGGCACCGGAGGAGCCCTACAGCTACTACCGGCTCTGGCTGGCCGCCCTCGAGGACGTACTCGTCGAGCTGCGCGCCGTGACCGCGGACGAGGTCACGGCGCGCGCCCGAGCCCTGGCGCGACGCCCGCCGGGCCACGACCACACGCACCCCCACTGACCGCAAGCTCATCGCTTCCGACCAGCTTCAGTGCTGGGGGCGTTCGCTCTGCCCCCGGGTCCCCACGCGCGGGGCGGACGGGAGGTCGGAGGAGGCCTGGGGGAGTCTCCAGACGTTCACAACCGGCTGTACTTCTCGATGTCTTCGGTGAACTCCTGGATCGCCTGTGCCGTGAGTGTCGGCCGTGTGTCGGCGATGGCGGTCATGTAGTCCTCGGTGGTGGCCGGTCGGCCCTGGCGATGTGCGACCTCACGCTCGAACGCCGCCTGAGCTCCCTTGCGGGAAGCGAACTCGATGTCGGCAGGCGTGAACATCTCACTGGCCTCGACGAGTTGGCCGAGGTCGACCTCATCGGACGAGGACATCAGATAGCGGCCCCAGATCGCCTCACGCGCGGCCTGGTCCGGGGGACCGATCGGGATGACGTAGTCGAACCGGCCCGGGCGCAGGAACGCCGCGTCCAGCGAGCGTACGGAGTTGGTGGCACAGGCCAGCAGCCGCGCGTCCTGCTCGCGGAAGACGGGGATGAGTTTGAGCAGTTCATTGGTGACGCCGTGACCGGGGTCCACCGCCTTGCCCGACCGCACGCCGGCGATCTCTTCCACCTCGTCGATGAAGAGCACCACCGAGTCCAGTTCCGCCAGGTCCGCGAACGCCTCACGCAGTGCCGCGGCGAGTCCCTCGTTGGTGTCGGCCGCCAGACGGGAGGGGAACAGTTCCACGAACGGCCAGCCCAGCCGTGAAGCAACTGCCTTGGCGAAGCTGGTCTTTCCGGTACCGGGTGGTCCGAACAGGATGATCGCCTTGGGCGGGACGACACCGTAACGGTCCGCCAGTGCCGGTTCGGTCAGCGGGAGCACCACACGTCGTTCGACGACCTGCTTCTCCCGCTCCATGCCGGCCATGGTGTCCCAGAGTCCGTCGGGCAGCATGCGGCCGCCCAGCGCATCGAGGACACCGGCGTTGACGGTGCCGGGTGGTTCGAGCTTCTCGTAGTAGGTGAGGCCGTCACGCGACTGGTATCCGCAGTTCTCCAACGCCCTTGTCCCAGCGGCGTGGGCGGGCAGCAGCGCGCTGATGTGCCGCACCCCCATCGCCCGCAGACGTCGTTCCACCTCGGCGAGCAGGGCACTGCCGATGCCGCGTTCGCGCCAGCGCGAGGCCAGCGCCACGAGGAGGATCCATCCACGTTTGCCGTAGGCCTGCGCAACGGCCATGCCCACCAGTTCGTCGCCGACCACCGCGACCACCGCCGTCTGCCCCGCCTTGGCCGCCGCCATGACCTCGGAGACCGGAAACACCCGGTTCTCGTCGGCCCGGCGGCTCTGGTCCCAGATCTGGATGGCCTGATCGAGGTCGTCGTCGTGGTAGTCGCGCAGATGCCATACGGGCATCGTCACCACCTCGCTCTGGTGGGGAATCCCATTCTCCCCACGGCAGCGGAGAGTGACGAACGGACCAGGCTCTCTTCCACGCGGCGCTCGGCCGAGCCGGACTGCGGCCCTCTGCGAGCAGTCGCCGTGCGAGCCGTCGGCTCCCGGCTCATGCTGGAAGTGAGGGGGGTGAGACAACGGAGGAAGTGGTGGAGATGCGGACCGTTGTCGACCTCACACGCTGCCAGGGCTACGCACAGTGCGTGTTCCACGCCCCCGACGTGTTCGAGCTGCACGGCCAGGAGGGACTGCTGTACGCCACGGCCGTGCCCGACGACCAGATCGAGCGAGTGCGCCAGGCTGCGGCGGCTTGCCCGGTGCAGGCGATCCTCCTCGGAGAAGCGGTGAGCAGCGGTGCCCGGTGACTTGAAGGACGGCCGCATCGTCATCGTCGGTGCGTCGCTGGCCGGGCTCAGGGCCGCGGAGGCACTGCGCGAGGAAGGCTTCACCGGCTCACTGACGGTCGTCGGGGATGAACCCTACGCGCCCTACGATCGACCGCCGCTGTCGAAGCAGGTGCTGCTCGGGCAGGCCACAGCGGACACCACCGATCTGCCGATGCGCATGAATCCGGACGCCGAGTGGCGGCTGGGCGTACGCGCCACCGGTGTGGACCTGCTGGCGAAACAGGTGCTCTTGGAGGACGGGGAGTCACTGCCGTACGACCGGCTGTTGATCACCACCGGGACCCGGGCACGGCCCTGGCCCGACCCGGACGAGGCCGCCCTGGAGGGTGTGTTCACCCTGCGGACGCGAGAGGACGGCGCGGGGCTGGCGGAGCGGCTGGCCGCGCAGCCGGAGCGGGTGCTGGTGATCGGCGCCGGTTTCACCGGTTCGGAGATCGCATCCGCCTGCCGGGAACTCGGAGTGGACGTCACGGTCGCTGAACGGGGCCCGGCACCTCTGGTGGGTGCCCTGGGTGGCACCCTGTCGAAGCTCGCTGCTGTCATGCAGCGCAATCACGGTGTGGATCTGCGCACCGGGGTGACGGTCACCGCTCTGAAGGGCAACGGCAGCTTCACCGGGGCGGAGTTGTCCGACGGCAGCCGCGTCGACGCGGACGTGTGCGTCGTGGCGTTGGGAGCCGTCCGCAACGTCGAATGGCTGGCCGACTCCGGACTGGCGGCGGGCCCGCGCGGGGTCGCCTGCGACGCCGGGTGCCGCGCCTTCAACATGTACGGGATCGTCACCGACGACGTCTTCGTGGCCGGCGACGTCTCCCGCTTCCCCCACCCGCTGTTCGGCTACCAGATGCTCTCGCTGGAGCACTGGGGTAACGCCGTGGAACAGGCAGAAGTGGCGGCCCACAACATGGTCAACCCGGGGCCGCTGCAGCGCCCGCACCTGTCCATCCCGACTTTCTGGTCGACCCAGTTCGGACTCAACATCAAGTCGGTGGGCGTTCCCACCTACTCCGACCACGTCGTCATCGCCCAGGGGTCGCTGGAGGCCCGCCGTCTGGCGATGGTCTACGGCTACCAGGGCCGGGTCACGGCCGCGGTCACCGTCGACATGGCCAAGGCCCTCGACTACTACCGGCACTTGATCGAGACCGCCGCTCCGTTCCCGCCGCCGCCCGGCGCGCAGGACCGGGCCATCGCGGCCGACATCACGATCCCCTCCGAGGTTCCGGACCCTTCCGTCCTGTCGCACGGCCCGACCGTCGCGCTCACCGGCCATCTCCCCGACCGCCGACTGGCGGTGGTGTGAGCCACCGACCGGCCCACGCTCTGCCCACCCCGAGGAGCCGTCATGGACTCCGAGACGTTGCTGGCACGGATCACCGACTACGCCAGCCGCCCCAACCCCTACCCGCTCTACGAGGAACTCCGTCAAGCCGGTCCCGTCGTGTGGCAGACGGGCGGCGATTGCGTGATCGGCACCTACCATCAGATCGCCGCGCTGCTCCACGACCCGCGGATGAGCGCCGCCCCCCATGCCCATGGTGAAGCGCCTCGACAGCCGTTCCTGCGGGTGGACGACCCCGAGCACCACCGACTGCGCACCCTTGCCATGCGGCCCTTCGGTCCCCCGCACAGCCCTCGCCGTATCGAGGGCATGCGCGGGGAGATAGACCGGATCACCGAGGAGCTGATGGCTTCCTTCGAGCCGGGCCGGCAGATCGACATCGTCGACGACTTCGCCTACCCGCTGCCCGTCACCGTGATCTGCCGTCTGCTCGGCGTGCCGCACGAGGACGAGCCGCTCTTCAGGGCCTGGTCCGACGCCCTGGTGGCATCGGCCGACGTGCGACCGGACCAGGAATCCGACGAGACCGACAAGGCCGGTGCGCAGGCACGCATGGAGATGGGCGGGTACCTGCTGAATCTGGCCGAGCAGCGTCGTGGCCATCCGAGCGACGACCTGCTGTCCGCCTTCGTCAACGAGCCCGACCCGGCCCTCCGGCTCACCCAGGAGGAGCTCGCCATAACCGCCGTACTGCTCCTCATCGCCGGGCACGAGACCACCGTCAACCTGATCACCAACGGGGTGCTCACTCTGTTGCGCAGGCCCGAGCAGCTGGACCACCTGCGGCGCGAACCCGATCTGTTGCCGCGAGCGGTCGAGGAACTGCTGCGTTTTGAACCACCGGTCCACATGCGCGAACGCATCCCGATCGCCGACATCGAGGTGGCCGGCACCGTCATCCCCCGAGGAACCTCCGTCATCCTGGTCCTTGCCTCCGGCAGTCGCGACCCCAAACGGTTTTACGAGCCCGACAGGTTCGACCCCACACGCCCCGACAACCAGCACCTCGGCTTCAGCAGCGGCATCCACTTCTGTTACGGAGCGCCCTTGGCCCGTCTCGAAGCGCAGGCGGCGCTCGGCGCGTTGCTCCCTCACCTCGGCACCGCCGGCCTGGTCCAGGACCCGCCGCCCTACCGCCAGAACGCCATGCTGCGCGGGCCCCGCCACCTGCCCGTCCAGCTGTGAAGGCGTGGGCCGGGCGGTCGGGCCGCTGACGGCCACCGCTCCGGGGCGCGGTGTCAGGAGTTGCGCAGGAGATCGGCCGCTCGCTCGGCGATGGCGTACACGGTGGCGTTCGTGTTGTTGGACGGGATGGAGGGGATGACGGAGGCGTCGGCGACGCGCAGGCCGTCGAGTCCGCGGACGCGCAGCGCCGAGTCGACGACGGACATCTCGTCCTCGCCCATCATGCAGGTGCCCACCGGGTGGCAGTACGACCCGAAGTGTCTGCGGGCGTAGTCGCTGATCGACTCCGCGTCCACGGCGTTGAGTCCCGGGCTGACCTCCTCGATCCCCCATGCGGTGAGGGCGGAGGACCAGGCGATCCTGCGCGCCGTCGTGATGCCGGACAGCATGGTCCGGACGTCCTGTTCCGCGGAGAAGTAGTTGGGGTCGATCACGGGTGCTGCGTAGGGGTCGGCCGAGGTGATGCGGAGGGTGCCGCGGCTGGCCGGGCGCATGGGGGAGACACCGATGGTGAAGCCGTTCGTCACCGGGGCTATGGGGTTGGGAACCGGTATGTCGATGAAGATGATCTGCAGGTCCGGTCCGTCCGCCTCCGGTGTGCTGCGCAGCAGACCGAGGATCTCGCCGTGGTTGTTGCGCGCCATGGGCACCGGGCGTTGTGCGCGGAAGACGAGGTTGGCCCGCGGGTGGTCGTGCAGGTTCTGCCCGACGCCGGGAAGTGGGTGAAGGACGTCCACCTGTGCCTGCCGGATGTCCTTCTCGGGGCCGATGCCGGAGCGCAGCAGCAGTTGCGCCGATCCGATCGTCCCGGCGGTGAGCACCACTTCACCGGCCGTTGTCGCGGTGCGGACGCGGCCCCGCGTGCCGTACTCCACGCCGGTGCAGCGAGTGCCGTCGAAGAGCAGACGGTGCACGACCGCGTCGGTGACGACGTCCAGGTTGGGGCGGTGCCGTATCGGAGTGAGATAGGCGTCGGCGGCACTCTGGCGGCGTCCCGCGACGATGTTGAGGTCCACCGGGGCGAAGCCCTCTTCGAGGCCGCCGCTGATGTCGAAGGCGCGGCGGTGCCCGGATTCGACCGCCGCGTCGAGGCAGGCGAGCAGGACCTCGTTCGGCTCGGCGGCCGGGCCGACGAACAGCGGTCCGTTCGTTCCGCGGCCGACGCCGCCGCAGACGGCGGTCTCGCTGCGCTGGAAGTAGGGCAGCAGATCGCCGTACGTCCAGCCTTTGGCGCCGTGCTCGCTCCAGCTGTCGTAGCCGGTGTGGTGGCCGCGCGCGAACACCATGGCGTTGATCGCGGTGGAGCCGCCCAGGCCCTTGCCCCGCGGAAGCGCCACCGGGGCGCCGGAGGCGCGCTGCGCCACGGTCATGTCGCCCCATCCGGCCTCCGAGGCGGCCAGCGAGGGCCACGCCGGCGGCTGTGCGACAGCGTCGGGGAGCGTGGACGAACCGGCCTCCAGGAGGAGGACGCGGACGTTCTCGTCCTGCGACAGCCGGGCGGCGAGCACGCACCCTGCGGTTCCGGCGCCTACGAGTATGTAGTCGTACACAGGCTGTGATGACATGGCGATTCCATCCCTGTCTGAATCGGTGGAAGCGATTCGAGCGTAACACTGGTTCGAACCAATGATTCGCCGGTTTTGATACCATTGATTCATGACTGCTGACGTGGTGGACGGCCGGACGGCGGAGACGCTTCAGCGCAAGATCGTTCTTGCCGCTGCCGATGTGCTGGAACAGGACGGGCTGGACGCCATGTCCACGCGCACCGTGGCGACGCGTGCCGGTGTGTTCCCGCCGACGATCTTCCGGCTCTTCGGGGACAAGGACGGCCTGCTGGAGGCCGTGGGCGAGCACGGCTTCGAAACGTATCTCCAGGCCAAGAGCCGAATTCCGCGGAGCGACGACCCGGTTGCGGACCTGCGTCTCGCCTGGGACCTGCACATCGAGTTCGGGCTGACACGACCGGCTTACTACGTCCTGGTCTTCGGGCAGGCACGCTCCGGTCACCTGTCGCGCGCCGGCCGCAAGGCCGTGGCGGAACTGCAGCGCATGATGACCCGCGTCGCCGCGGCCGGCCGGCTCCGCATGAGCGTCGAACGGGCCACGGCCATCATGCACGCCGCGGGCGTGGGCGTGGTCTCCACGATGAACAGCACACCCCCCGACACCCGCGACCTGGACACGGCCGTCGTGACGCGCGACCTCGTCTTCGACGCCATCACCGCGCCCCTCGCGGCGGATTCCCCGCCCGCGGGGAAGGGCGCCGGTCCGGCCACCGCGGCCATGGGGCTGCGTGCCGTGCTGGCCGAAGCGGGGGAGCTGCCCCTCAGCCCGGGGGAGAAGCTGCTCCTTCTGGAGCTGCTCAATCGCCTCGCCGACGTCCCGAAGGCCACCGGCTGACGGAGACCATGAATGGCCTCCTCCGCTCGCCGGCCCGCGCCGCCGGGACGGGGCGGGCCGGCCGCCTCGGGCCGAGCGCCGATCACGAGGTGACTCTTGCGGTCGGCGTTCTGGCGAGAGCCTCGGTCGCGGAGCGCGCCGCCTTTTCGACGAGCTTGATGCCCATCTCCTGGGTGCTGCTGCCGTTCAGCAGGACGGCCAGGTAGAAGACCCTGCCGTCCTTCTCTATCCGGCCGATGCTGTTGATGTCCCACTTGCTGCTCTGACTCCTCTGCAACCAGCCGTTCTTGAGGGCGGTGGGCCGTCCCGGATCCGCTGCCACGGAGACGCCCCAGTCCTGGTCCGGTGCGATGTGGTACATCAAGTGCTGGATGTAGGACCGTGCCGCGGAATGGAGCGGCGACCTGTCACCGAACACGGCGGTCAGCAAGCGGACCTGATCGAGTGCGGTGGTCTGGGTGAGGCCCCAGACGGTGCCGTCGCCCCCCGTGGTCTCTCGTAGGCCAAGACGTGCGTTGGCCTTGTCGAGTGCCGATGCCTTGCCGATGGTCGCCCAGAGCGCGCTGGTCGCTTCGTTGTCACTGTTCTCGATCATGGCGGTCGCGAGGCTGCGCTGCCGGGCGGTCAAGTCACGCCCCGCGTCCTGGGCCTGGAGCAGGAGTGTGGAGAGTATGTCCACCTTGACGATGCTGGCCGTGTCGAAGATGCCCCTGCCGTAGCCGGCCCATCTGTTGCTCTGCGGGTCCAGCAGCGCGACCGACATCTTGCCGGTGCCGAGAACGGACGTGACAGGAGCCAGCGCGGACGCGAGGTCCACGGACCCGCGCGGGGCGGGAGCGGACGCGGTCGCCTGCCGGGTGGGGGCCGTCGGTGTGCCTCCGTCCGAGGGTCTCAGCCAGCGTGCCGTGCACGAGGCGGCAGCGCCTGCCAGGACGGCACCGGCGGCCACCGCCCCTGTCACACGACGCCTCTTGACCCGTCTGCGGCGCCGTACTTCGGCCCGGGTCGGACGGCCACCGCCCGGGATCTCACGTCCGGTTTCGATGTCGTTCGGGTGCGAGTCCGACATGCTTGGGCATCTCCTTGCGCCGTGCGACGGCGCCTGAGCGGGTGAACGAAAGGGTCCGCGGCGGTCGCGTACCACGGACGGCCGAGAACGAGCCGGGAAGGGGCCGGGAAGGGCGCCGAGCGCCGGCCTCTTCGGCGTGCTGCCGAGCGGAAGTCGGGTCGAAGGTGTCGGGGTGCGCTGCGGCGACGCGGTCCCCGACACGCAGGAGGCGGGAAACCGGCGATGCCGGCCCGGCCCCGCACCGGTCCGGAGACGAGTGCGGGGACGAACCAGCCGGCCCCGCGCCCGCGACCGTGGCCGCGGGCGGAGGTTCGGCCGCGATGCACGCCGTGCATGCGGCAGTGCCGGACCGGCGTCACATCTTCATGCCGGAGTGACTGCCCTTCTTGTGCCGCATGCCCATGGATTCGTTCATGTCCATCGACATGGCATGGATCTCGTGGACGGCCGCGGGCATGATCACGAAGGGTCGCATCATCCCCTCGTCCTCGTGGGACAGGATGTGGCAGTGGTACATCACCTTGCCGGTCTGCTCCGCGAGACGTCCGGCCACCGTGACGATGGTGTTGGCGTGCACGGTGATGGTGTCCTTCCAGCCGGACTCCTCGGGAGCGACGGGCACCGTCCCGCCGAGGGTGATCGGCTTCGTCGTCCGTCCCGCGGCGGGGTCCATCCCCGACCCGTCCACGGAACGGCGGTCGATCACCTGGAAGTTCATCAGGTGGATGTGCATCGGATGGTAGATGGGCACCTCCGGCGGTCCGACGCTGATGAAGTGCCACTTCTCCCATGTGCCGGACGCAGCGAAGAAGGTGGTCGTGTCCTCGAACATGGCACCGGTACGGCGCAGGGTCCGGGTCTTGCCCGACATCTCGACCTGCACGATGCCGTCCTCGGACTTCGTGTCCCCCGACACCTCCTGCATCTCCCAGAGTTGAGGCATCGCTCCGGACTTGTCGAACGTCAGCAGGACGAAGCGCTCGGTGGCGTCCGAGGGGACGTCCTCGGCCTTGAGGTTGCGGAAAGAGCTCGACAACGTTGTCGGAAGGGTCTGGCGCGGGTGGCGCTTCTTGCCGACACGGAACTGGATGACCTCGGGGAAGGGGATCGCGAAGTCGGGAAGAGCGGCTCCGGGCTGCTGACCAGGGATGGAGTTGACGAGCTTCAGCCGCTTGCCGGGGAACGCGGCGAAGTCGATCACGATGTCGGCGCGTTCCGCGGGGGAGAGCGTCACGGCCTCGTCGACGGTGTGCGGCTTGCCCAGCAGGCCGAGGTCCGTGCCGATCAGCTTCATCGCGCCGGGTACGGCCTTGCCGGTCTCCTCGTCGACCACGACGAGCCGGTACACACGGGCGTCCGAGACGTTCACCACGCGGAAGCGGTAGGCCCGCGCCTCCACGTCGAGGAAGGGCCAGACCACGCCGTTGACCATGGTGAACGGGCTGAGGGTGGCCAGCGCCGGCGGCAAGGTGCCGGGCTCGGGAGCGTCGTGTCCGCCGATGATCCTCTTGTAGAGGATCTGCCCGTTCAGGCGCCCCTGGTCGTCGGTGTCGAAATTGGCGTCCTGGATGGTCAGGGGAATCTCGTAGTCGCCGTGCGGCAGGTCGAGCCGGGACTCTTCCTTGTCGCGGACGAGGTAGTTGCCGATCAGACCGGCCGTCACGTTGAGTGCGGTGACCGCCATGGCGTGGTCGTGGTAGAAGAGGTGCGTGGCCGCCTGGTCGTTCGCGTACTCGGCCAACTGCGCGCTGCCGGGCCCGACTCCGTACTCGGCCGCACCGTCGTTGAGGGCGTTCTGGTGTCCGCCGTGCAGGTGCACCGTCGTCCAGGCGGTGAGCTTGTCGACCTCCGCTCGCGGGAACGAGCCCTCGGATCCCGGGCGGTTGTAGGGCAGCAGGCCTGGTCCAGGGCCTTCGGGATGGACCCAGACCGCCTTGACGGGGGTGGTGCCCGTCAGCTTGTTGCTCCACGCGACCCGGAACGTGTGCCCGCGGCGTGCCTCGATCGTCGGGCCGGGGAAGTGTCCCTCGTACGTCCACAGGCGGGTGGCGGGCATCTGGGAGTGCAGGCGCAGCGTTGCCTCGACGAGATCGATCTCGGTGACGCCCTTGCCCGCAGGGCGCAGGGTCGGAGGTATGCGCAGTGGATCCTTGAAGGGAGTCAGCGTCGAGAACGCCGGCTTGCTCACACCGTCGATGACGCCGGCGGTGAGCACCTTGTCGTCCTCGGCGCCGTTCGCCTTGAGGATTCCGGTACCGGCCACGGCGACGGCGGCTGTGGTGAAGCCTGCCATGCCCAAAAGGGACCGCCTGGTCGTGCCTGTCATGTGATTGTTCGTCCTAACTCGGTGGTTGAGGCGCACGAACGCACCCCACCGAGGCCGTCGAGGCCTCGAGGGTTGGTTCGGCGACGCACGTGACGCGGAAGAGGCGCCTTGCGTGGACAAAGAGATCCGCGAGGTGGTCGACCCGCCCACAGGGTTTCCGTCCTCGCCTGTCGTCCCGACCCGCCGTTGTGGCTCGTGGCGACGGCGGAAGGGACAGGTGGGCCCTCCCGAGGCCGTTGCCGGGTGTGGGCATGACCGGATCTCACAGGATCGACTGGAGCCACCGGTTCATGCCTGCACCCCGTCATGCGATGCAGGCCGGATGACTGGGAGGTGGTGAAGAGGGGTGACCGGATCCGGCTGGACAGGTCCATCGGACCGGCGTCGACAGTCGTGACCTCGGGTTTGTGTGACATCCCCCGTGCTTCACTCTGGCCAGTGAAGTAGATCATAAGAAACTTGACTGTGCAAATATCGTGCGGAAGTCGTGTGGGTCGTACGAGTGTTCCGACGACGCGGTCGGCGGTCGTCCACTCGGTGGCGGCTGTCCGTTCATACGTCGGCCACCTGAGCAGTCACATCGCTCCACTCGCACACCGCACCGGGCGGCGGGGCGCATCAGGGCGACACCCCCCGTTCCCCTCCGTCCGCACATGTGTCGGTCAGCGGTCGCCCGTGTCGGTGCCGGGTCGTGCGTCGTCGGGCACGAGCCGAAGACCGGGAGCGGTCTGCGCGGAGCTTGTCGTGTCGGTCGGTTCCGTCTCGCGCAGGCTCGAGGTCTCACTCTTGATGATCCGCAACGACTGTCCGAGGGAACGGGCGATGTCGGGAAGTCGTTTGGCGCCGAGGAGGAGGACGATCACGACGAGGAGCAGCACGATCTCGGGTGCTCCGAGTTTTCCGAACATGGGCGATTCCTGTCTGGGTGCATGTGCATGCACGGAGTCAGAGCACCTCATGAGGGTGGGCGATCTGCCCTGCCCTGCAATGGAGCCCTGGGCACCGATCACATGGTGTGGCGCCGAGAAGGCCCCTCCGGCGGAGCGGCTGTGGAAACTCCGCAGTCGCTCCGCCGGCCGAACAGTCCCGACACCGACAACACGAGTGGACAGGGCCAAGATGTTCACGGTCTGCCCGAACACGGGCGCGTCCTCGGTGAGCTGCCGGCGGTCAGCCCGCGTGCGCGGGTGTCACCAGGCCCGCCGGCGGACTGCTACCGATGCGACGCGTGACGGGACAGGCCCCGCTCGACCGCACCGGCCATCGCGCTCTCGCCCGCGGCGTTGGGATGCACGGGCGCAGCCGGAGTCTCCGGAGCGAACGTCTCGATCCACCGGTTGCCTGTCGGCTGACACAGATCGTGTCCGACGGTGGGCGCGTAGGTGTTCACGTACTCCGCCCCGCCCCGGCGCGCCTGACGGGCGAGCATTCCGTTGAGCTCCTTCTCCTTGTCCCGCAGATAGGCGAAGTCCCCGGCCGCCAAGGGCACCTTCGCGCTGGTGCAGCCGACTCCGTCCTCGGGGAAGAGGTCGGGATATCCCACCACCACGACGCGGGCGTGCGGGGCGCGGTGACGGATGCCTCGAATCACCTGAGCGATCTTCGGCGCGGTCTGCTCGATGGACTCCGTGATCGTGTCCGGCCCCGTGCCCATGTAGTGAGTACGGCACGGAGCACCGGCGGGATCGGTGGCGGAGAGCTGCGCACAGGTTCCCAGGACGGTCGAGAAGCCGATGTCGTTGCCGCCGATGGTGACCGTGACCAGGTCGGTACCCCGATCGAGGGCGTCGAACTGGGCCGGCACCGCGCCCTGGGCGGACGCCATGTGGGCGGTGGTGGCTCCGGCGCAGCTGACATCCGTCAGTGTCGCCCCCGTCGAACGGGCGACCAGAGAGGGGTAGTTGTGGTCGGAACGGAGGCAGGTCGGGTCGGACTGGTTCGGGACCAGAGGGGCGGAGGCGTACGAGTCGCCGAGGGCGACGTAGTCGACCCGGTGCCTGCTGTCCGTGGCGGCGTCGGCCGAGGCCGCCACGGACGTGGCAAGCGCTGCTCCTGCGGAGAGCAGCGCGGTGCCCACGGTCATGACGCGTGCGGCACCGGACGTGGGGAACAGTCTTCGCAAAGTGTGTCCTCTCATGGTCGGGCTCCCCGGCGGCCGAGGAGCGGCGGTCGAGCGGTAGCGGTACCGCCGCGCCGCACGTCCTGAGGGAGCCCGGGGTGTCTCTGCCTCGACCTGTGCGGGTGAGCACTGCGCCATGTGCGGTGCCCCGGCGTGTGGTTGAGGCAGTCACTTCTCACACGTACGCGGAGCATGAGTAGGTGTCACGCGCACGGTAACGACTTGGTTTCTGAAGCGGACCGACATGTCGACGAGATGGTTGACTGTGCAAATATCGGTGGGTGTGTTCACACGTATGCCGCCTCTCCGGTCTGGATTCGGCGGTACGTTGTCGCCTCCACCGCGGGCCGGGCGCCGACCGGAGCGGCCTCTTGCGACGTGAGTCGGGAAGCTTCTCGCCGCGACCTCATGGCGGACGAAGCCCCGGACCGGGCCGAACGCCGGGCACCCGACCTGATCGTCTCCGAGCACTACGACTTCGTGGGTCCACTGGTCGCGAGCGCACTCGAACTGCCCTGCGCCGTGGTGGTCAACGGTCCTGCGCCGGGAGCCGATGAGCGCGACGCCCTGGCGGCGACGGTTCGCCCACGGTACGTCGATCGCGGACTGCGGCCCGGAGGCCGAGACATCGCTCGAACTCGACGCGGCGCTAGACTCGTTGGGCACGCTCGACGTCGACGTGCTGGTCGCCGCGCCGGACAAGAGTGTTGATGCTGTCGGACCGGAACCGGACCTGACACGGCTCGGCCCCGGCTCCCCGGACTACGTCCCGGCGTGGGCGCGGGCCTGCGCGACGGCTTCCCTGGGGGACCCGTGGTGGACGGGGCCGTGGCCGGGGGCTATGACGTCGGCGTCCACGGACTCGACCGCGTCGAGTGCGTCCAGTGCACGGCTGCGGTCGGTGTGGAACATGTCGGGCAGCAACTGAGGACCGGAGAGGCGAGACGTGGGGTGCGCCGTCACCAGGGCGTCGCCCGTGACGAGGATGCCGCTGCCCGGCAGGTGGTAGGCGCAGTGGCCCTGGGTGTGACCGGGCGTGTGGATGGGGACGGGTGCCCCGGGCAGGTCCAGTGGCCCGGTGTCGGGAAAGGTCCGGGCGACGCGGACGGGGACGTGTGCCGTGCCTCCGGCGCGCAGCGCGTGCACCGCCCAGGGGATCACTCCCGGTCGCCATGCCTGGGCCAGCACCTGGGCCACGGACACCTGGTCGAGATAGTCCCGGCGGGCATGCGGGACCTCCTCGTGATGCATGACGACAGGCACGCCGTGAGCGAGGCGAAGGCGCTCCGCCGACCCGATGTGGTCGTTGTGGGCGTGCGTGACCAGGATGGCGGTCACTGCGTCCGGAGCCAGCCCGACGGCGTCCAGGGACGCCAGCAAGGTGTCGTGGTCGGCCGGGTAACCGGTGTCGATCAGCGTGCAACTGTCGCCGTCCTTGACGATCACCCAGTTCGTGTTGCTGCCGGAGACCAGGTGGACGTCGCGGTCGATGCGCACCACGTCTTCTCCTCGCAGGACCTTGTGCATTCTCTTCCGACTCCCATGATGTGGCGGTGCCCGAGCGGACCAAGGGTGTGCGACACGAGCACAGTGCAGCCGACATCCGTGGCCTTCGCGCGGAGTGACGCACTGTGCTCACCGCGGCGGCCGGGTCAGTGCGGCCGAAGGCTCCGTCGCCGGTGGGCATGTCCAGCGTATGAGCGCCGCGGCGCCGACGCTTCCCTCGCAAGAGACACGTATCTGCGGTCGCCGGGGTTCACATGCTCGCTCCGCCGCGCTGGGCTTGTCGCCCGCTGTGTGCAGGGGCTTCCGCCGAGCGGTCCGAGGGGTATGGTCCTGGCCCTTCGCAGGTCCTGATCCCGAGCGTGGCTGCGTGCGGCGACACACCCGGGACTCGACGGCACCTCGTAGGCGTCACAAATGCGGCAGTTTTCGGACACCTGTCGTTGCCTACAGTGCGCGTGCAGAGGCTGCATCCGGCCTCCGACGGTTGTGTCAGAGAACCAGGACGGCTCAGAAGACGATGGCTACGCCCCCCACGGAAGCGACTGGTTCGGAGCTGCTCGGGCTCATCATGAGAGAGCACCGGCACGGGCTTGTCGCGTACGCGGAGAGGATGCTGGGCGACCGTGGGCTCGCCGAGGACGTCGTGCAGGAGACGATGATCCGGGCCTGGCGGAACATGGACCGACTGCTCGGGACGGAAGGCTCGGTGAAAGGGTGGCTGTTCACCGTGACCCGTCACCTCGTCGTGGACTGGGTGCGAAAGCCGCACGCACGCAGGGAGGTTGTGGGAGGTACCTACAACGAACCCTCGTCGGGCACCGACGACGTCGAGGCGGTGCACCACGCCATGGTGGCCCGTCCCACGCTGCGGCGGCTGTCCCCGGAACACCGGGCGGTCCTGGTCCACCTCTATCTGTGCGACCGCACCATCAAGGAGACGGCCGCCATCCTCGGCATACCTGCGGGAACCGTGAAATCCCGTCAGCACAACGCCCTGCGCAAACTTCGTGAGGCACTCCACGTGGACGCGGTCGCCTGAACCGCCCGCGGGACATCGCCCGGCCATGGGTTCCATGGCACCCGCACCACGGAACAGGCGGCGGCGCCCCTCGACCGTCCGCGCCGCGCGGTGCTACGCCTCAACGGCCTCCGAGCGCGGTGACATGCCGAGTGGGCAGGTGAGTTGCTGCCGGAGCGTCTCGCGCTGGTGGGAATGGCCCGTCTCCTGGACGAGGGCGGGCAGGAGATTCCGTTCGGCAGTGATCCACTCGGCGGCGTCGGCGCGTCCGTAGAACGTCTCCGGCCGGACTCCCGGCCGCGGCGGCGGCAGGATCACCGTACGGCGTTCCGGTGCGAGGAAGGCGTTCGCGGCATCGGCACTGTACAGATAGTGCTCGAACATCCGCGCACGCGCCTGGGACCGCACACCGGTCCCGTCCAGCGTCGAACTCAGCTCCGTTGCCCAGGCGCGGAGCAGATCGTGGCAGGTGTACCGCTCCGGGGCCGTCTCGACGAGCAGATGGTGATCGACCAACTCGGCCATGCCCTCCATCGTCGTACGGAGGTCCGTTCCGGCCAGGCTGGCGGCGGCATTGAGTGTGACGTCACGTGAGGGGTGAAGACTGAGCAGGCGCAGGAGCGTTGCCGCACGGGCGGTGAGGCCTTCGTAGGAACGCCGGAATGCGCTGCGGACGTCCGTGGAGGCGTCCTGGCTCGACAAGGCGACCAGGCTGCCCTGCAGTTGGGCCGCGAGCGAGGCGAGAGAGAACCCCGGTCGTGACAAGGCTCGTGTGGCGGCCACGGCCAGTGCCAGCGGCAGCCCTCCGCACAGTTCGACGATCTCCTCGGCCGAGCCGTGTTCGGCCTTGATCCTCTCCGGGCCCAGGCGTCGTTCGAGGAGTTGGAGTCCCTCCGGCACCGTCATCGGTTCGAGCGTGAGGATGTGCGCGTCGTGGGTGACGGCCAGACCCTCCAGTCGCCGACGGCTGGTGACGATCACGAGACAGCCCGGAGTCGTAGGCAGCAGTGGGCGGACCTGTTCGCAGTCACGGGCGTCGTCCAGGACGATCAGCAGTCGTCGTCCGGCCAGTGCCCGTCGGTAGACGGAGTCGAGTGCCGTGTCGTCGGGGACCGCCCCGCTCAGGCCGACGCCCAGTGCGTCGAGCACCGTCCTCATGACCTGGGCCGGGTCGAGGGGTGGCTGCGAGGAGTGGTATCCCTGGAGGTCGACATGGACCTGTCCGTCGGGGAAGCGGTCGGCGGCCGTGTGGGCCCAGTGCAGGGACAGGGTCGTCTTCCCGACGCCCGCCATACCGCACAGGACGACGGTGGAAGCGGCGGACTCGTTCTCGCTCTCCCGCGGCAGAAGCTCCAGGCACTGCTTCAACGCCTCCTGGCGGCCGGCGAAGGGCACGGATGCGGGCGGCAGGTGAGCCGGTGCCCCGACCGCGTCGGCCGGCGCCGTCGGCCGGTCCGTGTCCCCGGGGAACCTGCGATGTTCGAGGTGCTGCCGGGCGGCTCTCAGGCCGGGACCGGGTTCGACGCCGAGTTCGTCGGCCAGACTGCGACGCACGGCCTCGAACTGCCCCAGGGCTTCGGCCCGTCGACCGGTGGCGGCCAGGACGGAGATGATCCGCGCATGGAGGGCCTCGTCGAACGGGTGGCGCTCCACGGCACGTCGCAGGGCTGCGAGTACGTCCTCCGTGAGCGTCGGAGCCGAGGTCAGTACGACGTCGGCGGCCTCTTTGACCGTCGCCACATATTCGTGCCCGACGGAAGTGAACACCGGGTGCCGGGCGACAGAGGTGCCTTCGGCGACCACCGGGCTGCGCCAGAGGGCAAGGGCCTCGGCGAGAATCTGGGCGGCCCGCACGGCGTCGCCGTCCTTGAGGGCGACTTGTGCCTGAGTGCGGAGGTCACGAAAGCGCAGGAGGTCGGAGGTCGTCGGGTCGACCTGGAGGCGGTAGCCGTCGGCCGCGCGGGACAGGTGTGCGGCGTCGGTCCTGCTCTGCAGGCCCGGTTCGAGGATCTTACGGAGCGCTCCGATGTGCCGGTGCACCACGTTGACGGCACTGGCCGGTGGTTCGTCGTCCCACAGGACGTCCACGGCGTCGCTCAGTGAGACGGGACCGGGCGCGCGCAGCAACAGCAGGGAGAGCAGGGCAAGCCGCTTCGGAGGGCCGAAGTCGACCTCGGTGTCACCGCGAAGCGCGCGCACGGTGCCGAGGATGGAGTACCGGACTGTCGCATCCATGTTCCGCTGTCATTCCTCACGTATCACTGTGCTGTCTTGTGCGTGGACCGCCGTGGTCACGACCGGGAAGAGCGGCTCCGTGGAGCGAACGACCAGGCGCGCGAGGCCGTGACCGGTGCAGTCACCGTCCGTCGGAGACCGCCGCAGCCACGGCCCGTCGGAGGGCCCCGATGCCGCGTGCGGGCGTCACGACGGGCCGGCTTTCGGCGCCGCACGACCGGCGCACGCCGATGTGCGTCGATGCGGCGGAGAAAGGAGCAGCAGTGGGTGCCGGCGCGTGGTCGCCTTCCCGGGACATCTCAGCGCAAGCATCATACTAATTGCCGAGTCAAGTAGATTCTGCGTTGGTTTCCTCGTCAATGAGGAGAGTGGCGGAATGCGCCCCCGCGGTCTTCCACAGTTCCGAGTCAGGGGCGCAGAGCCACCCAGGAACCGTGTGGGGCGCTGTGCAGGAGCGACCTCAGTCCGGCTTCCTGAAAGGCGAGCTCCAGATCGGCGAGCCCTTCGGAGAAGTGGGTCCAGCCGTCGTAGTGGGCGGGGACCACGACGTCCGCATCCAGCACGGCTGCCGCCGCGGCGGCACGACGGCTGTCCATGGACAGCGGCCGTCCGTCGAACTTCGCCGGCACACGGGCCGCTCCGGCGTGGAGCAGCGCGGCACTGATGTCCGGGACGCGGCGGGAGACCTCCGCCACCGTACGGACGGAGGCGTTGTCGCCGCTGATGTAGAGCGTGGGAAGCCCCTGGCCGGACAGGACGAACCCGGTGACCTCGCAGTTGACGTTGCCGTCGGCGTCACGCTCTCCGTCTTCCGGTCCATGTACCGCCGGGACCGCGAGGACGGTGAGGTCGCCGCGGCCGTCCGGGCGGGGGACGTGATGGCTCGTCCAGGGGGCCAGACCGACGGCCCGTTCGCCGAGCCGCGCAGCGGAGAGCGGGCCCGCCAGGACCAGAGGGGCCGCTACGGCGAACGCCCGCCCACGCTCGTCGAGATTGTCCGGGTGCTGGTCATGGCTGACCAGCACCACGTCGACGGAGCCCAGGGCGTTCTCGTCGACAGCCGGCCCTGCCGTCTTGGTCAGGTACCCGTGCGGACCGGGATCGTCGAACGTCGGATCGCTGACGAGGCGCAGGCCGCCCATGTCGATCACGGCAGTGGGGCCGCCGAGCACGGTGACGGCGCAGTCCTGCCGGGACAGCTCTCTGTTCGTCATTGCCACCCTCGCTGAGCGTTCCATCACTGCGGACACGTTCAAGCTAATGATCCGTGCGGAGCCGGGGAAATGCCTTCCGTGAGGCATCCATGCCGTGCGGGCATCGGCGCTGGTCACTCGTGTGTGGCGGTCGTCCCGGTGCGGGCCGCCGCGACACCGGCTTCGAGGAAGCGGCGGATGAGCGTACGGGGGCCGTTCGACAGATGGGCGAGGCCGACCGCCACCGGAGGCGCATTGGTCAGGGTCACGAAGCGGAGAGCAGGGTGCCTGGTGCGACGCCGCGCCACCTCGGGAACGATGCCTATGCCTCGGTTCGCGGCCACCGTCTCCACCCACTCGTCGTAATTGGCGGTCTTCACGATCTGCTTCGGGCGCTGTTCCGCCGGCCAGGATCCGGGGCCGGTCGTACCGCTCACCGTGTTGACGACCAGGGGCCATTGCTGGACCTCGGTCCAGTCCAGCCGGCCGCGTTCGGCGAGTGCGCACTGCCTGGCACATACGGCGATGCGCGGTTCGTCGTACAGATGAACGACTTTTATGGGTCGGGGCAGGGGCATGTCGCCACGTACCACCGCGACATCGACGGCACTCTGGCGCAGGGCCTGCACGGGATCGTCGGTGCGGGCGAGGGTGACGGACGCGCCGGTGGCCGCCTCGAAGCTGTCCACGGTCCGCTGAGCCCAGGGATCCGGCAGCAACCAGCTGAAGCCGAGCCGCAGAGTGACCATGCGGCGTGCGGCGTCCAGGGCCTGCTCGAAGGTGGCGAGGACACGCTCCACATGCACGAGGAACTCGGCCCCGGCGTCGGTCAGTTCGACCTGCCGTGAGGTGCGGTCGAGCAGCCGGACGCTCAGCGCACCCTCCAGCTGGGCGATCGTGCGACTCAGGGCCGGCTGCGTGATCAACAACTGCTGGGCGGCGCCGGAGAAGGAGTGGGCGCGTGCCACGGCGGCGAATGCCCGTAGGTGGCGCAGTTCGACATCCACGACGTCGGTCACCCCTCGGTGGATCGATGCCTGTCGCGCATGGACCCAGCCTAATCGGCATTTCACAAGGCCTCTCGCGCTGTCTAACGTCACATGTGTGCGATACACGGACGACCCGGCGCCGGTGGCGGACGGCTGCGGCACCTGCGGCGACACGTGAGCCGGGGACGGCCCGTTCCGTCCAGATGGAGCAGAGGAGAAGCCGGCGATGAGCTCATTGCTTTCGGACATCGGCGTCGAGCTGCCGGTGCTGGCCGCGCCGATGGCCGGCGGACCGAGCACTCCCGACATGGTCGCGGCGGCCGCGCGTGCGGGCAGTCTCGGTTTCCTGGCCGGCGGCTACAAGACGGCACAGGCGCTCGCCGACCAGATGCGCGCCGTCCGGGCGGACGGCGTCCCCTTCGGGGTCAACCTGTTCACTCCCAGTCCGGTTCCCGTGTCGCCCGGGAGCCATCGCACGTACGCGCAGACGTTGCAGCCGGAAGCCGACCGATACGGGCTGAATCTGAATCACGGCACTCCCGTGGAGGACGACGACGCCTGGGAGGAGAAGGTGGACCTGGTCATCGGGAGCACCGTCCCGTGGGTCTCCTTCACGTTCGGCATTCCGGACCCCGACGTCATCGAGGCGGTGCGGCGGTCCGGCACCACCGTGCTGCAGAGCGTCACATCGGCGGACGAGGCACGTCGGGCGGCGGAGGCGGGAGTCGACGCGCTGATCGTGCAGGGCGCCGCCGCCGGCGGGCATTCGGCCACGCTCACCCCCGGCCGCCCGCTCGACGACGTCCCACTGCCCGAGCTGGTCGCGAGCGTCCGGCACAGCACCGCGCTCCCGCTCCTCGCGGCCGGAGGCATCGCCACCCCCGCAGACGTGACGGCGGCCCTGCGCGCGGGCGCGGACGCCACGATGGTCGGCACCCTCCTCCTGCGCACGGACGAGAGCGGCGCGTCCGTTCCCCACAAGCAGGCCTTGGCCGACCCTGCCTTCGACACCACTGTCCTGACCCGCGCCTTCACCGGCCGACCGGCCCGTGCCCTGCGCAACCACTTCACGGACCGCTACGACTCCGTGGCTCCGGCCGGCTACCCGGCCGTGCACCACCTCACCGCGCCACTGCGCAAGGCCGCCTCCGCGGCGGGCGACACCCGGCTCATCCATCTGTGGGCCGGCACGGGATACCGCCAGGCGAGAGAGGAACGCACCGCACAGACATTGCAGCGGCTCGCCGGTCAGCTGTGAGCACGACGTGCCCGCACGGCGGTGCGGGGAGGGACGGATCCCACCCCGCACCGCCGATGTCTCAGGCCGCCATGTCGAGGACGACCCGGAATCGCGCCTGTCCCGACAGCATGCGCTCGTATGCCTCCCGTGCCTGGGTGAACGGCATGACCTCGACGCTGGGACGGATGTCGTGGGCGAGGCTGAACGCCAGGTTGTCCTCGTTCTCGATGGACGAACCGGTCAGGCTGCCGACGATGGAATGCGTGCCGAAGATCAGGTCGGGGGTGGAGACGGTCAGCGGGTCGGGCGCGGCACCGACCACGACGAGCCTGCCGTTCGGTGCGAGGCCGCGGACCAGAGGGTTCATGGAGGCACCGCTGGACGCCGTGGCGACGATGACGGAGGCGCCGCCGAGGGCGCTCAGGGCCGCTCCGGGGTCGGTGCTGCTGCTGTCGATGTACTCATCGGCGCCCAACTGACGGGCGTACGCCTCCTTCTCCGTGCCCCGGGCCACGGCGGCGACACGGTGGCCGAGGCTGCGCGCGTACTGGAGGGCCAGGTGCCCCAGGCCGCCGATGCCCTGCACGGCCACCAGGGCGCCGGCCCTGGTCGGGCTCTGCTGAAGGGCGATGAAGGTGGTCAGGCCGGCGCACAGCAGCGGAGCGGCGTCGATCGCCGAGATGCCCTCGGGGATGCGCACCAGCCCACTGGCCCGGGCGTAGGCCACTTCCGCGTATCCGCCGTCGGTCGTGGTTCCGGTCTGCTGCTGGTTCAGACAGTTCACGAAGTCACCGCGGCGGCACGGCTCGCACTCCCAGCACTGCCCGTTGAGGAAGCCGACGCCGACTCGGTCGCCGGGCTGCCACGCGGTGACGCCGGTGCCGACGGCATCGATGACACCGACGATCTCATGCCCCGGAACGATGGGGCGCGAGGGGTCGCTGCGCAGGCCCTCCACGGCCAGGACGTCGGTGTGACAGATGCCGCAGGTCTCCACCCGCAGGCGTACCTGCCCCGGTGCGGGCGCGGTGAGTTCGCGCTCGACCAACTGCAGGTTGTGGACTCCGGTGGCCTCGAAGGCGCGGTATGTGGACATGACTGCTCCTGCTCCTGAGTGTTGCTCTGTCCGTGTGCGAGGGGTGGTCCCGTGAGTGACGGCCCATGTGTGGCGAGCCGGGTGGGCGTTGACCAAGCATCGGCAAAATGACCGGTCGTCTTAACTAGACTAACAACTCCAGCGAAGATAGGGCTGCGGGGGCGCGCGGCGACGCGCGGGGGAATGGGGCGGTCGAGGGGTGTAACGGAGCGCTCTTCCTTGTCATGGACGGTCGGATCGACTTCGAGAAGTCCCGCCATGAGGCTTGTGTCGCGCTCCACAGTCGATCGGGTTTGACGGTACTAGACCGGTCGTCTAGTTTTGGCGACCGGTCGGCTAGTCAGTCGTCCCGTCACTTCCCTTCTCAGAACGGAGCGCTCTCGTGGCCACTCCCGTCAAGCTCGCCATCGTCTACTACTCCTCCACCGGCACGATCGGGGAGATCGCGAAGGAACTCCACGACGCGGGCGTTAAGGCCGGCGCCGAGGTTCGCCTCCTGAAGGTCGCCGAGCTGGCGCCTCAGGCGGCCATCGACTCCAACCCCGCCTGGGCCGCCCATCACGCGGCCACCGCCGACGTACTCGAGGCCACCCCCGAGGACATCGAGTGGGCCGACGCCGTGCTGTTCGGTACGCCGACCCGCTTCGGCAACGTCTCCGCCCAGCTGAAGCAGTTCATCGACACGTTGGGCGGCCTGTGGGCCGAGGGCAAGCTGGCCGACAAGGTCTACAGCGGCTTCGTCTCCAGCGCCACGGCGCATGCCGGCCAGGAGGCGACCCTCCTGTCCCTCTACACCTCGATCCACCACTTCGGCGGGCTCACCGTCACGCCCGGTTTCACCGACCCGCACAAGTTCGTCGACGGCAACCCGTACGGCACCTCCCACGTCGACGGACAGGGCGCCAACCCGGTGGACGACGTCGCGCGTGCCGCCGCCCGTATCCAGGTCGAGCGCGTGATCAAGGTCGCCGGGTCCCTCAAGGCCGCGGCCGCCTGACGAACGCGGTACCGACAGGCGTTCGCGCGGAGGGGGCCTCGACTGCGCCCCCTCCGCCGGGCGTCCGTACCTCGCCTCCGGCGCATGCCGGCGGCGGAACCTTCGTTCGCGCGTCGGACCGAGAGAGGAAGAGATCATGAAAGAGTTCCTGGTCGAACTGACCACGACGGTGCCCGAGGGCACCGACCCGGCGGAGGTCGACAGGCGCCGCGCCGCCGAAGCCGTACGGGCCGAGGAACTTGCCGCCCAGGGGCACCTGTTCCGGCTGTGGCGTCCGGTCGGAGAGCTTCGCAGCATCGGGGTGTGGAGCGCCGACGACGAAACCGAACTGCGCGAGAGGGTGCTCGGCAGCCTGCCGTTGTGGCCCTGGATGACCGCGGTGGTCACCCCGCTGCAGGCGCACCCCAACGATCCGGGCCGCGTCGGTTGAGCGGCCCTTCGCGGTCCGGCCGTTCCTGAGCGGCGCCGCGGCGTGATCCCCATGAGCTGAGGAACCTTCGAATCCGGTACGGAATGCCGGAGCGCTGCGCCTGCCGGCCTACCCGCGCGGTGAACGTCGGTGCGGTGCTCCGGCGCCTCGATGCCGGGGGCATGTCCGCCGGCAACTGACCCGACTGGGCTCACCGGTTGCCGGGGGAGCGGGGCGGCGAGGCGGCTGGACGGGGAGTCGTGCGAGACGTTCCTGATGGCGCATTCGCTCGGGCCGGCGGTCGCATTATGCGCAGCGTGACATTTGTCCCATTTCCCGGCGCCGGATATCGCGTCAGCTGTTTGCGTCATGCACCGGATTTCTGCTGTACTTACTTGCGTCGGCAAGTACACGTGGAATTCCGTCACCTCCGACGGCTCTGTGCCGCGAAACTGCTCCGCGCGCGATCCGGCAGCGGCGGGGCGTTCCGCACGAACCCGCGTGTGATGACGCCGACAAGGACAGAGCCCGACTTGGCGCTGCACCGCGGCCGACGACCTGGTCGACGGTGCACCGGGAACCCCGGGGGCTGCTGTCCGCTCTCACCGACTCGGCGCCTCACGGGGTGTGTTCGGCGTCGAGCAGGGGCTCCGGTCCCGCCGGTGAGGGCAGCCTGAGCGTCACTGACCTTCTCTTGTAGTGGATTTGGTGTCTTCCATGGCAAAAAGCCAACGTGCCCACCGTCTTGTGCCACGGCGTCGCCGTGCCCTGATCACCGCGACAGGAGTACTCGCCGTCGCAGGCTCGGTCGCCGTGCCGCGGGTGGCGCAGGCCACCGGTGGCAGCGACGCGGCCGACGCCGCGCGGCAGCGTTCCTTCGCGGACGCGGCCGCCGAATTCCACGTACCGCAGGAGGTGCTGCTCGGCGTGGCCTATCAGGAGTCGGCATGGGAGGGGCACGCCGGACAGCAGAGTGCCGAGGGCGGTTACGGTCCGATGCACTTGACCGACGTCACCCCGGCGATGATCGCCGAGAGCGACGCCGGAGCCGCCGGACGCGCCGACGCCGCAAAGCTGGCCGCGAACCCGGCTCTGCACACTCTGCAGCAGGCCGCGAAGCTCACCGGCCTGTCATCCGAGAAGCTGCGTACCGACGCCGCCTCCAACATCCGTGGCGGCGCGGCACTGCTCGCCTCGTACCAGAGGGGCCTGCACGTCAAGGCCTCCGCCGATCCGGGCGATTGGTACGGGGCTGTCGCGCGCTTCAGTCAGGCGACCACGCAGCAGGGCGCCAAGGCCTTCGCCAACCGGGTCTTCGCCACCGTCGAGCACGGCGCCACTCGGACCACGGCCGACGGCCAGCATCTGCGCCTGAAGGACACACCCGAGATCGCCCCCGACACGGGGCAGTTGGCCGAGCTGCATCTGGCGACGGCGAAGACAGCGGCGACCGAGTGCCCGGACACGGTGGACTGCACCTATGTGGCCGCCGACCCCTCCAACGGTCAGGTCTCCGACCGCCCGGCCAACGGCATCAGGATCGACACCATCGTCATCCACGACACCGAGTCGTCGTACGAGGCCGCCGTCACCACCTTCCAGCAGCCGAAGACCAGTGCCGCGCACTATGTGATGCGTTCCTCCGACGGTGCGGTGACGCAGATGGTGCCCACGAAGGACCTCGCGTTCCACGCCGGGAACTACTCGACCAACATGCACTCGATCGGTATCGAGCACGAGGGGTATGCGGCGCACGGTGCCGCCTGGTACACGGAGGCGCAGTACGAGGCCACCGCCGAACTGGTGAAGTACCTTGCCGCCCGGTTCCAGATACCGCTGGACCGGCAGCACATCATCGGCCACGACAACGTTCCCGGCCCCAACTCGACGTCCGTCGCCGGTATGCACTGGGACCCGGGTCCGGCCTGGGACTGGGAGCACTTCATGGCCCTCCTGGGCGCGCAGGTGGAGGGGCGGCACGGCGTGGGCGATGTCGGGTCGGTCGTGACGGTGGCACCTGACCTCGCGCACAACAAGCAGACGGTTCAGATCTGCCCCTCCGACGACCCCACGGGTGCCGTCGGGGCCTGCACCTACGTGGATCAGCCGTCGAACTTCGTCTACCTGCGCACCTCGCCCGCCAAGGACGCGCCGCTCTTCGGGGACCAGGCGATCCACGGTGGTGCCGAGGGCACGCACCGGATCTCCGACTGGGGGAGCACGGCACAGGCCGGCGAGCAGTTCGTGGTCGCCGGCAAGAAGGGCGACTGGACCGCGATCTGGTTCAGCGGGTCGAAGGTCTGGTTCCACAACCCGCACGGTGTCAACACGGTGCGCGCGCACGACGTGACCGTCGTCTCGTCCGGCGCGGCCGACGGGAGCCGGCCGGTCGCCGTGTACGGCTCCAGCTACCCCGACGCCGCCGAGTACCCGGCCGGCCTGAAGCCGTCCACGCAGGGCCCGCTGAGCATGTACACCATCCCCGCCGGGCAGTCGTACGTGGCGACCGCCGCACCCGCCGCCACGGACGACTACTTCGTGATTGGCGGCACGGTCGTCAAGGGCGGCAAGACCATGTACACCATCCAGTACAACCACCGGACGGCCCTGGTGTACTCGAACGATGTCACTGCCCAGCCGTCGGGCGGTGGCCACCGCTGACGTGGCGTCCCGGACCGGGTGGAGCGATCCGGTCTCCGGTCCGGGAGTCCGCCGTGCCCGGAAGTCCGGCCGGTCCGTGACTCCGTCCGGCGGCGGTGCGTCTTCTCGGAGTCTTGCGGCAGTCGGAGCCTTGCGGCAGTACGCGCGGCTCGACATGCCGCGCGTCTCATCGAGGACTCAGCACCGATACTCCTGTGCATGCGGTTCGCGGTGGAGTTCCTGCCGCCCCACAGCAACGTCCGCCACACGGAAGGCTCAACACGGTGACCACCGTCGCGTATCAGGGTGAACCCGGCTCCAACTCGTCCACCGCCGCCAGGGCGTTGTATCCCGAAGGCGGGGAACTGCCCTGCACCGCTTTCGAGCAGGCCCTCGACGCGGTCACCCTCGGCTCCGCCGACGTCGCGGTGATTCCGGTCGACAACTCCGCGGCCGGACGCGTCGCCGACGTGCATCATCTGCTCCCGGAGTCGGGGCTGTTCATCGTGGCCGAGTACTTCCTCCCCATCCGCTTCGACCTGATGGGTGTCCCCGGCACGTCGCTCGATCAGGTGGAGTGTGTACGCAGCCACGTGCACGCGCTGGGCCAGTGCCGCAAGGTGCTGCGAGAGGGCGGCTGGCGCACTCGGGTCAGCGACGACACGGCAGGGGCGGCACGTGAAGTGGCGGAGCTGGGCGACCACCGGCACGCGGCGCTCGCTCCGCCCGCCGCGGCAAGGCTGTTCGGCCTCGACGTGCTGCGGTCCGGAGTCGAGGACGATCCCGACAACACCACGCGCTTCGTCGTCCTCTCGCGGGAAGCCGAACTGGCCCCCGTCTCGGAGCAGCCGACGATGACGAGTCTGTTCTTCTCCGTGCGGAACATTCCCAGCGCGCTGTACAAGGCGCTGGGTGGCTTCGCCAGCAGTGGCGTCAACCTCACCAAGATCGAGAGCTATCAGATCGGTGCCGGGCTGAACGCCAGCCGGTTCTACGCAGAGATCGAGGGACACCCCGACGACTCCCGAGTCGACCTCGCCCTGCAGGAGTTGCGCTTCTTCTCGTCCGAGGTGCGCATCCTCGGCGTCTATCACGCGCACCCTCACCGGCTGCGTGGACGATAGGCAGCTGCAGGCCCTTGTTCTCGCTGACAAGCCCCCGCTGCACCACCCCTCGCGGCGGGACGGGGGTGGCCGCCCGCGTGTGGTGCGCGCTCAGGCGGCCGCCCACCCCACTGCCGAATCCGGCTCCCGAATTCGGCGAGGAGGAATCCTTCCGCATGACCGAGCAGTCGACCGAAACCGCATCGACGCCCGATGAGGACGGTTCTGACCCGGCGGTCGCGCACTGCACGGAGACGTCGTGGGCCACGCGCTTCTTCGAGCGCGTCTGCCGTGCGCGTGGACTGCTGGTGGGTGCCGTGGCCGCCGCTCTCGCGGTCGCTGTCGTCCTCGGGGCGATGGCGACACACGCGGCGAACGGTGGCACCGACCGCGATCGTGTCGCCGCCGTGATCGAGGCCGGTGCCGTCTGCACGTCGCTGCCCGACCCACGTTACGAAGTGTCGTGCGGTACGACGGCTTTCGGTGACGTGCGTTTCGACTGCGGGTCGGGTCGACCGGGCAAGTGCCCGACGACGACCGCCGTGACCCTGCGCAATGTCAGCCGTACTCCGGTGATGGTCACCATGGTGAGCGGGACGAGGGAGGGGGATCGGAGATTCTCGCCCGCCTCCGAACTCACACCCGGGCGGGTCGTGATCCTGCGCCTGCACCCGTTCGAGAAATACCTCTTCGACATACTTGTGCGTTCCGTGACACGGGGTGTGGGAGCCGTAAGGGTCGAGGCGGTCGACTGAGAATCCCTGTCAGTGACACGTACGGCGGTTCGCACGCAGGTCGGGGTGGTGTCCCGTGACTGCCGACGGGTCGGCGAACAGCCTGTCGTCCCTGTCGGCCGACAGAGATGCGCGGGGATCCGCCACCGGGAGTCGGAGGTGGACGGCGCTCGAAGCCGACAGGGGTGCCGGGTGCGTGCGAGGGGCTCGTCATCACCTGCCGGGCAGCCGGGTGGTGACCTCTTGCAGCACCCATCCGTTGCCGTCCGGGTCGTTGAAGGCTGCGAACGAGCTGTAGCTGGCGCGCTCCGGCTGCGGTCCGCTGACTCGTCCTTCTTCCGTGCCACGGTGGAACACCCCGCCCGCGTCGTGGAAGATCTCGCCCATCTCGACGCCGCGGCCGACGAGTTCGGCATGGGCGGCCTCGATGTCGGAGACGATGAGGTGCAGGCCCTGCACCGAACCGGGTGCGGCAGTGGTGACTCCGGTGCCGAAGAGGATCGAGCACTGCGACCCGGGAGGGGTCAGGTGCACGACGCGGTAGGCGTCGTCGGCGACGTAGTCGACATCCAGGCGGAATCCCGCCTTCTCGTAGAAGTTCTTGGCGCGGTCGACGTCGGAGACGGGCAGCACCACAACCTCGAGCTTCAGATCCATGATCGCCTTCGCTTTGGGAGACAGGGGTTTCACGCGCGATGATGCGCGAGCGTCACCGGTTGAACCGGTGAGATCATGATGGCAGGACGATTCGTCACCGGTCAAGCTGGTGACGTCCTCTTCGCCGGACGGGATTTTCGGTAAAGCCGAGTCCTGGCTCCGTCTCGCCTTGTTCTTGCCGAGTGTGCGTCCGGATCCGCAACAGTTCGTGTGTGCAGCGCAGTTCCGGGAAGCGGAAGCGGGGTGCGTGGGCACACGGTCGCACTGCGGCGCCGGGCAGAGGGGCTGTGGGGTGTTTGTCCACATGCGCCGTGGCGGTGTCGTACCTAGGCTGGTAGCCGTTCAAATCATCCCTAATTTGTCAAATAGGGGTGAGGAGGTGATGCCTCATGGTGGAGTGTCCGTCATCGTGACCGGCGTGACGTTCCGGGTGCTCGATGTGGCACCAGGTGCGCGACCGGTCGGCCGGCCGAAGAGTTCGCGCTTCTTGCATGTGGATCCGTGAACGTCGGGGCGCGACGTGCCCGGTCTCCACCGGCGGCCACGGGTACGTCCCATCCGCTCGACCCCTACAGTCCGTTGCCCCCCCGGTGCCGGCGTTTGAGCCGCATGGCGTCGACATCACCTACGCGGAGTCGCTCGGCGTCGCTACCTCGGCGCAGCACCCCTGTCAGGCGATGCCCCACAGCGTCACGTGGTCGCAGTCCACGTGACGGACGCCCCCACGCTCGACGTCACGGCGGGGGCGACTCCTGCCCGGCCGGTCTTCCGGCTCGTCGCCCACGGTTCGGCGCGAGCCATTCTTACGCCCGAGTTCGGCATCCCGGCCTGAGCCGGGGCATGCCGCGGGACGTGTACGGCCGGCGCTTCACACGTCGGCGTTCGGGCGTGACGGACGGGAGGAGTTCACCTGTCGCCCAGCCGCGCCGGGGCGACCGCATCGGTTCTGGTCACACGTTGGAAGTCAGTTGGGCCCCGCGGTGGGGAGGGCGGGGGCGAGGAGGTGGAGTGCGATGGCGAAGGTCCTTTTCATCGTGACCGGGGCGACGTACTGGGTGCTCAAGGACGGCACCAGGTACGCGACCGGTTACTGGGCCGAAGAGTTCGCGATGCCGTACAAGAAGATCACGGAAGCCGGCCATGACGTAGTGGTCGCGACGCCGAACGGCGTGGTCCCGAACGTCGACATGATGAGCCTGCGTCCCTCCATGGCGGGTGGCGAGGAAGGGGCCTTGGAGCTGGAGGCCATCATTCGTTCCGCGGAAGTGATGCGCCGGCCGCTCAAGCTGTCGGATGTCCGCCTGGAGGACTACGACGCCGTGTACCTGCCCGGTGGCCACGGTCCGATGGCCGACCTGGCGTTCGACGCGGACGTGGGACGGCTGCTGACGGCCCAGCTCGCCTCGGGCAGGCCGCTGGCGATCGTGTGTCACGCGCCCGCCTCGATGCTGGCCACCAGGATCCATGGCGAATCGCCCTTCAAGGGCTACCGGGTCACATGCTTCACGAACGAGGAAGAAGAAGCCGTCGGACTCGCCGCCAGGTCGACGTGGCTGCTCGAGACCGACCTGAAGGAAAAGGTGGGCGTCGACTTCAGTCGCGGTCCGATCTGGGAGCCGTACATGGTCGAGGACCGGAACCTCGTCACCGGCCAGAACCCGCACTCCGCCGCGATCCTGGGGGACCGGCTGCTGGAACTCCTCAAGTGAACGCACGCGCTTCGGGAGTGCGGGCGGAGCACGGCGACAGGTGGTCCGCGCTTCGGGAGAAGTGAGAGGTCGGTTCCCTTCTGACACGGCGCTCGGCGTGCAGGCCGGGCGCCGTGACGTCACGCTCGGGGTTCGGCAGCCGGGAGCGCCTGAGTGGGTGTCGCGCCTTTGATACATTAGACGACCGGTCGGCTAATTCCGCGGGCGTCGTGCCCGCCACGACCGCATGTTCTGCCGGAGAGCCCATGAGCCAGACCTGCATCAACCAGCGAGCGGCGTCCCGATGACCGCGCCCTCGCCGATGCGGACTTGGCCGCCGCCTGGCGGCCGACGGTCGGCCTTGGCCCACACGGCACCTTCAGCAGTGGTGATTGGAGTTCCCCATGCGTACATCGACCTCTCCCGATCTCCCTACGCCCGTCGACTTCTGGTTCGACCCCGTGTGCCCGTGGACCTGGCTCACCTCCCGCTGGATGCTGGAGGTCGCAGAGACTCGGCCCGTTCAGGTGTCCTGGCACGTCATGAGCCTGTCGGTCCTGAACGAGAACCGCCTGGACGAGCTGCCCGAACGCATCCGGGTACTGATGGGCGAGGCGTGGTCACCGGTGCGTGTCCTGACCGCCGCCGCTCTCAAGCACGGTCCCGAGGTACTGGAACCCCTCTACACCGCACTGGGTACTCGCTACCACCTGCAGGAGCAGCCCAAGGACCGGGCCACCCTGGAAGCCGCGTTGCGGGAGGTCGGACTGCCGGTGGACCTGGCCGACGCCGGTGACACGGACCAGTACGACGAGGAGTTGCGGGCGTCCCACCACAGGGGCATCACCCTGGTCGGTCAGGACGTCGGCAGCCCGATCATCGCCGTTCCGGGTCAGGATGCGGGCGGCGATCCCGTCGCCTTCTTCGGCCCCGTCGTGAACCCCGCCCCCAAGGGCGAGGATGCCGCCCGCCTGTGGGACGGTGTCCTCGCCGTCGCGTCCACGCCGAGCTTTTACGAGATCAAGCGCACGCGCAGCAGCGCGCCCGACTTCAGCTGAGGCAACGCGCACCGTCTTCGGCGCCCGCGGCCACCGGTGGCCGCGGCCGCCGACGGGCATGGGGGCGGCGCGCGCAGCACACCCACCTTTCGAAGCAGCAACAGGGCATCGAACGAATTCGTTCACTCAGCCTGTAATAACCCGGCCGTCACGCGCATTACCTGTTGAAAGAGCCGACACGAGGAGACGGCGCGTGACCCAAGCTCAACGCTTCCGGGACGTGTACGAGGAGTGCTACCCGCGCGTCCTCGCCTACGCCACGAGCCAGGTGGGACGTCATGTCGGTGAGGACATCACCAGCGAGACGTTCACCGTGGCCTGGAGACGACGGGGGGAACTCCCGCACCCCGCGCTGCCCTGGCTGCTGGGCGTGGCCCGCAATCTGGTGCGCGAGCTGCGTCGTCGGGACAGCCACCAGTACGCCCTCGCCTCGCAGGAGGCACGGCGCATCGCCGCGACCGGCCGGGACGAGACGACGGACGTGGCCACGGACCTGGCCGATCGCGAGGCGGCACTCCAGGCTCTGGCGAGTCTCTCCGACGCCGACCGCGAACTGCTGACCCTGATCGCCTGGCACGGACTGACCACGAAGGACGCCGCACGAGTCCTGGGCTGCACCACCGCGACCTTCACCGTCCGGCTGCACCGGGCCCGCCGTCGACTGGAACGGGCGATGGAGGCCGTGTCCGCACCGCCCGCCCGAACCGTGCGCCACACCGACACCGAGGGAGTACTCACGTGAAGGCAAGGAAGACCGACGGGCGAACCGCACGTCGAGGGGACGTCATGAAGACGCTCGCGGCAGCCCGGCCCGCCGAGCTGGACCCGAGCCTGTTGGCCGACTCGCCCCGGCAGCGTGAGGACTTCGCCCACATCACGGCCGAATCGCGGGAGCGCCCTGTCGGCACCTCCTCGGTGTCCCCGGTCCGGTTGCGCCCCCGACTCCTGCCGCTCGGAGCGGTCGCGACGATCGCCGCGTCCGCGGTCGTGCTCAGCGTTCTCGTCGGGCAGGGCACGGGCGACACCACGAGCACTCCGGCGGCGACGCGTCCGCCGTCCAGCACACCCGCCACGCTGAACGACCGTATGGAACTGCTCGGTGTGGCGCAGGCTGCGGAGACCGCGGCGGCCGACGGCACGTACTGGCAGGTGACCACACGTTCGGAGAACGTGGACGTCGTCGGCGAGCGGGGACGGCGCTACACCCTGCGCAGCACCTCCACCGAGAAGTGGTCGGTGGGTGTGCGCTCGGGAACCCAAAGCCTGATGGTCTCAGGTCTGGACGCGAGGACCGCACCGCGCACTGCTGCGGACATGGCGCGGTGGCGGGACGCCGGTTCACCGCATCAGGTGGAAGGACAGGTGAAGGCCGACAGCCGGCTCAAGGTGCGCTTCACCGTCGGAGCCGGCCGACCGATGGTCATGCACACCAACATGGGCAACAAGATCTACGCCCTCGGCCCGAACAACGTCTCCTACCACGACCTGCGCGCACTGCCCACGGACACCGGCACGTTGCGCCAGGAACTGCTCCGGCTGTACCGGCAGGACGGTGGTGCCGACGGACGCACCGCCTGGATGCTGCGCCAGATCGCCAACCTCATCACCATGCCGGTGAAACCGGGGACCCGGGCCGCCGCCTACCGAGTGCTCGCAGACCTGCCCGACATCCGCGTCGAGGGCCCCGCCACCGACCCCCTGGGCCGTTCGGGCATGGCCATCATCCTCCCCGTGAGGGCAACGACGGTACTGGGGGCAGTGGAGCAGCGGCTGGTGGTGGACCCCGCCACCGGTGCCCTGCTGTCCGATCAGAGTGTCTTGGTGGAACCGTCGGCCGTCGCACGGGACGCGGGGCTGAAGCCCGGCGCGACGGTGCACTACGAGGCGACCACCCAGATGGAGTGGGCCCACCGGCAGATCACCGTACCGGCGAATGCCAAGGAAGGCTGAAGCCCCGGAGAAGACATCTGCACCAGGTCACCGACCTGGCTTCTCCGCACGGCAGTCGAAGGGCAAGGAAGGCGTGCTCTCGCCGGTGGGGACCTGCGCGGCGAGCACGCCCCCGGCCCGCCGGACGACGGCGTTCTCGCTCCGCTCCCACGGTCCGCGCCGCTCCGAGCCGCCGACACACGTTCAGGCAACTCACCGACTGACCACGCGAGATCGGACGAGCGCGTCCGCAGACCGACCACCCACTCACATGTGTCATCCAGGTTGAGGACCATGACGTCATCCACACACCGATCGTCCCTGCGGGCTGCCCTCCTCGCGCCGCTCGACGAGCGCTCGGCCACCGGCCGTGGCAGCCGCCGCCCGCACCGTCTGCTCATACCCGGCACCGTCCTGGCGCTCACGTTCAACCTCGCCGGATGCTCGGGCGCCGGAACGACCGATGCGGTCCGGCCCGCGGCGCTCGAAGCGCACGGCGCCCCCTCCGGTCCCGGCAAGAGGCAGCCGTCGCCCCCGCGCGCGGCGGGGGGCGGCGATGCCCTCGCCGCTCCCGTCCACGCACAGCTGCCGGGCCTTGGCCCGCACACGCTGGCGAAGATCCCCGCCCACACGCGTCAGGTCGTTCTCGTCACCGGCGAGGCCAAGAACTCCTCCACCGCGCAAGCGGTGCTGTACGAGCGCACGGGCGCGGGCTGGGAGCCGGGACCCACCTGGCCCGCCCACAACGCCCTCAGGGGCTGGACGGACGACCACCATGTGGATGATCTCCACTCTCCCATCGGTGTGTTCTCTCTCACCGACGCAGGCGGACGGCTCGCCGATCCCGGCACCCGGCTGCCTTACCACCACACGGCGGCCTTCACCACCGGCGGTCTGGGTTTCCGGGGCGAATCGCTCGCGGGCACCTTCGACTACGTCGTCGCCATCGACTACAACCGCAGGACCGGAACATCACCCCTCGACGGGACCCACCCGCAAGGCGCGGCAAAGGGCGGCTACATATGGCTGCACGTCGACCATGGCGGCCCCACGCACGGATGTGTGAGCCTGCGGAGGAAGGACATGCGGGCGCTGTTGCGTGCCCTCGAACCCGCTCGGCATCCCGTGATCGTCATGGGGGACGCCTCGTCCCTCAGCCGGTGACGACGATGCGGCCGGTGTCCTCGGCACGGTCGTCACCCCGTCGGGACTGATGCAACGTCAAGAGGTCGCGGTCAAGCGCGAGCCCGGTTGCTGCCGGACTCGATCGGCAGCGGACCGTGGCCACTCTCCAGTGAACTCGGCCGACCGCCGCGAAACCGCCGCCCTCGGCCGCGGGACACCCCAGGGCGCGTTCAACACCACCAACGCCGTTCTGGCAGCGCTCTCGGTCACCGCCTCCGTGCTCATCCTGTTCGCGGGCAAAGCCGGGGCGGGCAGGACCGCCGTCACGGACTGAACCGACCCGTCGCCTGCGGCCCACCGTGCGCCGGCGACGGAGTGGTCGCCTCACCGACCTGCGTGACGGTGTGGTCCCGGGCAGGTGGCACCCCATTTCTTGTACGCGATTCCTTGTACGCGCTCAGCGCCGCCCTGCCGCCCCCGCCGAACCGCAGAACCGCAGAACCGCCGACCCGAAGGGACGGGAGAGTCGCGGACTGAGACAGGGGGGAGGAACATCGGAGTCACGGAGGCAAGGTGGTGGTTATGGGGACTCCGTCGATGCTGTTCAGCGAGAGTCCGGAGGATCCGTTCGCCCTCGGGCATGGCGCCTCGGCAGTGCTCGACGATCAGGGCACAGTGGTCGGCTGGAGCACACGTGCACAGGAACTGCTGGGCTATACGGCCAAGGAAGTGATCGGTCGGGCGTGGCAGGACCTTCTGGTCGACGCCCGTGACCTACCTGCTGCGCGGTCCGTCGTCGTGGACGCCATCAGGGCGGGAGGCTGGTTCGGAGTCCTGCCCATCCGGCACCGCGACGGACAGCGCGTGGAGATGGGCTTTCGGGCCCGTGCGACCACCCGTGAAGGGGACGCTCAGGAGTGGATCCTGGTCGGTGCCCCGGCCGCGGAGGTCATTGCCTGGCAGCGGGACCGTGCGCTGCTGGACGGCCTGTACCGCCGGTCCCCGATCGGTCTTGTCACCTACGGCCCGGACATGAGAGTGATTCGGGTCAACCGTGCGATCGAAAAGGCGAGCGGCGTCCCTGCCGAGGCGCCGGTGGGCCGCCGCCCCCGCGAATTCATGGTCGACGAGGACGCAGGTCCGGCCGAGGAGCGGGTGCGACAGATCCTGGAGACCGGCCAGCCGTGGATCTTCACGGAGCAGTCGGCCCGGACACGGCATGATCCGGGTCGGGAACGGATGGTGTCCGTCTCGGGATTTCGGATGGAAGACTCCTCGGGGCGGGTTCTCGGTGTCGCCGAGACGATCGAGGACGTCACTCAGCGCCACCGGGCCCGACGCAGACTCACGCTGCTGAACGAGGCGAGCGCCCGTATCGGAACCTCACTGGACGTGACGAGGACGGCTCGGGAACTGGCCGAGGTGGCCGTCAACGGCTTGGCCGACTACTGCTCGGTGGACCTTCTGCAGCCGGTGACGGTCGGTGACGAACCGCCTCGGGGTTTGAGAGGTTCCCTGTTCCGGGTGGCCCTCGCGCCCCCGGAACACCGGGTCCCGTTCCAGGAGGGCGAGGTGGTCCCGCTCCTTCCGGAGTCTCCGCAGGCGCGGTGCCTGGCCGAGCGCCGCACGATTCTCGAACGGCTGCTGTCCCTTCGCCCCGAGTGGTACGCAATGGACCGGCGACGGGTCGAGGTCGCCTTGGGTCTCGGCGTTCATTCGCTGATCGCCGTACCCCTGGTGGCGCGGGGCCTGGCACTGGGCGTGGTGAGCCTGTGGCGAGCTCGCCATTCGGAGCCTTTCGAGGATGACGATGCCGCGGTGGCCCAGGAGTTTTCCTCGCGCGCCGCCGTCTGCATCGACAACGCGCGCCGCTTCACCCAGCAGCAGAGCGCGGCTCTGACGCTGCAGCGCAGTCTGCTGCCGAGCGCGGCATCCGACCTGCCGGCCGTCGAGGTGGCCTGCCGATACCTCCCGGCGAGCGGTGAACCGGGCATCGGCGGTGACTGGTTCGACGTGATCCCGCTGTCAGGGGCCCGGGTCGCCCTCGTCGTGGGAGACGTGGTCGGCCATGGGATCCACGCTGCGGCCTCGATGGGCCGCCTGCGCGCCGCCGTGCGCACCCTGGCCAGCCTCGACCTGGAACCGGACGAGGTGGTTGCCCGGCTGGACGATCTGGTCGGTCTGCTGGCCGCCGAGCTGGAGGCGAACTCCGACGGCAGCCGGTCGGCGGTGGAGCAGGTGCTCGGAGCCACCTGCCTCTACGCGGTCTACGACCCTGTCTCCCGGCGCTGCTCCCTGGCACGCGCCGGCCACCCGGCACCGCTGGTGTCCACTCCGGAGGGCGAGGTGACCATGCTCGACCTGCCGGCGGGGCCGCCGCTCGGCCTCGGGGGACTGCCGTTCGAGACGTGCGACCTCGACCTCCCCGAGGGCAGCCTGCTCACGCTCTTCACCAACGGCCTCCTGGAGGCGCGCAGCGGTGACATCGACGCCGCGCTGGAGAGTCTGCGCGCACGTCTCACCCGCCCCGCCGACCCTTTGGACCGCACCTGCCAAGCCGTGGTCGAAGGGCTGCTGCCCGTCGGACACGTCCCCAGCGACGACATCGCGCTGCTCATCGCCCGTACCCGGGTGCTGCCGCCGGAGAATGTCGCCTCGTGGCAGCTCCCCCTGGAAGCGACCGCCGCTGCCCGCGCCAGGGAGCTGACCACGGCGAAACTGACCGAATGGGGGTTGACGGAGCTGACCTTCACCACCGAACTGGTCGCCAGCGAGCTCGTCACCAACGCCTATCGGTACGCGGCCGGCCCCGTCACCCTGCGCCTCATCCGTGCGCAGTGCCTGATCTGCGAGGTGTCCGACACCAGCCACACTTCCCCGCACCTCCGAAGGGCCCTCATCACGGACGAGGGCGGACGCGGGCTCTTCCTGGTCGCACAGCTCACGGAGCGGTGGGGCACCCGCTACAGCCACGACGGCAAGACCGTCTGGACGGAGCAGCCTTTGCCGCACTCATGACCCGCTGCCCCCGACGACCTGCGCAAAAGCCGTCGGTGGGGGCCCTGAGCTGTACGAGCTCTTCCGCCGGGCAAGGACGCACTCCCGGGCCCCCGGTGGGCCGGCGGATCAGCGGAGTCCGGCGAAGAGGTCGTGTTCGGGCACGGCCGCGCCGGTGGTGTCCTGGACACGTACGAAGGTCTCGACACCCATCAACTCGGTGAACCTCTCCTGGCCCATCCTGAGGAAGAAGATGTTCTCGCCCTGGCTGGCGTGCGCCGCCAGCGCGTCGAACTTCTGGCCACCGAACGCGGTGGTGTCCACCCAGGTGGTGATCTCCTCGTCGGGGAGTCCGATCTCGGCGATCGCGGCGGCCTCGGCGGGATCCGGCTCCTGACCGTCCGCACCGAACTCGCGCATGACCTCGCCGAACCGCTGCATCATCGAGCGTGGCGCAGTCGTCCAGTACACCTTCGGCGTCACCTCGGTCATCGCCAGCGCCGCCATCGTGATGCGATTGGCCTGGATGTGGTCCGGGTGGCCGTAGAAGCCGTTCTCGTCGTAGGTGACGACCACATCGGGCTGGTAGAGCCGCAAGAGTTCCGCAAGTCGGGCAGCACCCTCCTCCACGGGCGTCTGCCAGAAGGATCCGGGGGCGTCATTGGCCGGCCAGCCCATCATCCCGGAGTCGGCGTAGCCCAGCGTCTCCAGATGAGTGACCTTCAGGACTTCGCAGCTGGCTTCGAGTTCCTGACGCCGCATCAAAGCGACCGCCGCCGGATCGTGCCCGGGATCGCCCGGCTTGACACCATCCGGTCCGTCACCGCAACCGCCGTCGGTACACGTCACAAGGACCGTGCGCATGCCCTCCGCCGCGTACCGGGCAAGGACACCCCCTGTTCCCGTGGCCTCGTCGTCGGGGTGGGCGTGTACCGCCATGAGCGTCAAGGGCCAGTCATTCATGAAGCATTCCTCCTGTGCGAAAAGGCCTCGGTCCGAATCCGAGGCGGGCGTATCAGCGGTCGTCCCTGGTGGGGGAGCGGCGCCTCGCCGATCACCAAGTGTCAAGCATTTCGGCCTGGATCGAAAAGAACAGCGACCGCATCGTCCCCGTCCTACGATCTCGCACATGCTGATTCGCCGGACATTACGGATGATCATCGTGTTCGCTGTGGCCCTCACCGGAGCGATCGGCGGTGGTGTGGGGACCGCGCAGGCGGAGGGGAGCCGGTCCTCCCACGACCGGCAGCTGTTGTTCTACAACCACTCCTACGGAGTCCTCGACCGGGAGACCGCCGACGCCATCGAGCACTCCGACTATCTGCGGGACTTCGCCAACTTCCAGGTCCGCACCACGACCGGTACCGGCGGACAGACCTGGACCGGCCGCTATCTGATGGGCCGTGAGACCTACCTGGAACTGTTCGGAGTCGGCGACCTCGCCGGCCAGGACGGCACCCTCGGCTCCGCCGGGCTGGGCCTGTCGACCGAACGAGCGCAAGACCTCGCGACCGTCACCGAGCGGTTGAAGGACGAAGGCGTCACCGACCCCGTCGAATTCCTCCAGACCCGGGACTTCGGTGACGGTGTGCCCGTGCCGTGGTTCGACGCCGTCCTCACCGCCACCGAGTACGACGCCTTCGGAGCCTGGGCGATGGAATACCGACCGGAGTACTTCGCCGATCCTCGCAGCAACACCGAGCCGGCGAGTTCTCCCGGTGACGTCGGCCGGGAGCGCTACCTGTCCGACGACTACCGCACCCACCTGATGCGTGACGTGACGTCGGTCCGCCTCGCGGTCACCGAGGGCGACCTCGCGGACACCGTGCCGCTGCTGCGGGCCGGCGGGTTCGCCGTCCGGACCGTGACGGGCGGTGGCGTCGTGGCGGAGCGTGGCGGCACCACGATTCGGTTCGACGCCGTGCCGCGCGAACAGGCTGGGTTGCAGCGGGTCGACATGTCGCTCAACCGGCCCTTGAAGGACCGGCATGTGGAGCGGATCGGTCGGTCGACGCTCGTCGTCGGCCCCGGAAGCCGTGCCGTGTGGACGTTCGCCGACAACGGCACCCGGTAGACAGTGGGGTGCGCTCCCTCGACGGGGGCGCACCCTCAGAAGGGTTACGGCGCCGACGAGCTTCACCTCGCGCTCGCTCGTCTTCCTCGAGCGCCCGCGACATCGCCGTCACCGTCTTCGTCTCCCCATGAGACCGCCCTTCTGCCTGGTCTCAGAGCCGGGGAAAAGATTGGACGGGGTGGTGCTCGGGCTTGTAGCTTGCAGTGGACCGCGACACCGCCCGAGGAGGTGAGACCCATGAACGCAGTATCGACGTGGGTGCTCCCCCTTCCCGTCACGGCCGGCGACTGACGTAGGTGTCGCCGGGAGCGCCTCCACAACAAGGCACTCCCGAAAGGCAACACCTATGGACTCTTCGCAGTTCACCTCCGAGCCGTCGTCGAACGACACGGTCGAGCGCGACGTCGCCGTGAGCGAGGTCCCCGGACGCCGGTCGTCGAGCTCCGGCGCCGATCGCGCGCCCCTCATCTACGACGTGATCATTGTCGGGTGCGGGCCGACCGGTGCGACGCTGGCCGCCGAACTACGGCTGCACGGCGTGCGGGTACTCGTTCTGGAGAAGGAGACCGAGCCCGCGTCGTTCGTCCGCATCGTCGGGCTGCACATGCGCAGTCTCGAACTGATGGCCATGCGCGGACTGCTGGACCGCATGCGCGAGCACGGAAGACAGCGTCCGGCCGGCGGATTCTTCGCCGCCATCGACAAACCCGTGCCCCGGGGTCTGGATTCCGCGCACGCCTATCTGCTGGGCATCCCGCAGCCGGTCGTCGTTCGCCTGCTCGAAGAACATGCGACGCAACTGGGTGCGCAGGTCCGACGCGGTTGCGCGGTGGCCGATTTCACGCAGGACGACGAGGGCGTGACCGTCCAGCTGGCCGGCGGGGGCACCCCTGCCGGTGAGGGCGTAGCCGGCGGGGGAGTCGAACGGCTGCGTACGCGCTATCTCGTCGGCTGTGACGGCGGGCGCAGTACGGTGCGCAAACTGCTCGGCGTCGGTTTCCCCGGCGAGCCCTCGCGGACCGAGACGCTGATGGGCGAGATGGAAGTGGGTGTGCCGAAGGAGGAGATCGCCGCCAAGGTGACCGAAATCCAGGCGACCGACAAGCGATTCAGTCTCAGGCCCTTCAACAATGGGGCGTATGGCGTGGTGGTCCCCGCCGCGGGAGTGAGTGATCGCGCCGAGCCGCCCACCCTCGAGGATTTCAGGGAACAACTGCGCGCCATCGCCGGAACCGATTTCGGCGTGCACTCCCCGCGCTGGTTGTCCCGCTTCGGGGATGCCACCCGGCTGGCCGAACGCTATCGGGTAGGGCGGGTGCTGCTGGCCGGTGATGCGGCACACATCCATCCACCCACCGGCGGTCAGGGCCTCAACCTGGGCGTTCAGGACGCATTCAACCTCGGCTGGAAACTGGCCGCACAGATCCGCGGCTGGGCGCCGGAAACACTGCTGGACACCTACCAGGCCGAACGCCGTCCGGTCGCCGAGGACGTGCTGGACAACACCCGTGCCCAGATGGAACTGCACTCCACCGAGCCGGGCCCGCAGGCCGTGCGCAGGCTGCTCACCGAACTGATGGACTTCGACGAGGTGAACCGCCATCTCATCGAGAAGATCACCGCGATCGGCATCCGCTACGACTTCGGCGAAGGCCCCGACCTGGTCGGCCGCCGCCTGCGCGACATCGACGTGAAGCACGGCCGCCTCTACGGCCTGCTGCATCGCGGCCGCGGCCTGCTGCTGGACCGCACCGAACGCCTGACCGTCGGCGGCTGGTCGGACCGGGTGGACTACCTCGCGGATCCCACTGCGGCACTGGACGTTCCGTGTCTCCTGCTGCGCCCCGACGGCCATGTCGCCTGGATCGGCGACGATCAGCAGGACCTGGACGACCACCTCTCGCGCTGGTTCGGCGAGCCCGTCGGCTGATTCGCCCGAGCAGCCAAAACGCCCGTGAGGAGGATCGGAACGGCCCGTAGCGACTGACGGTCGGAGGGCCGGCCGCAGCATCAGCCGTGGTGCTCCGACGCCAGGGTCGGCCTGCGAGGAGGGCCGGCCTCCGAGCGACGACCGGAAGACGGCGGAAGAGCACCACGGAGTGGAACGGCGCGGGCGGCCGGTCCGCGACGGTCGACCGGACCCTCGGAACATCCCGGCACTGACGCCGGCCGGACGCTCTCGCCGACCTGGTTCACAACTGGCTTACCTGGTAAAGGGTGTCGCCCCAGTTCCGACGGACATCGTCGGCCGGGGATCACTGCTGCGGACAGGGGAGCCACACATAGCCGGGCCGGAAGGGAACCCAAGCCGGGCCCAGGGCGAGGCGGGTACGGAGGTGATCGGCGAGAACAAGGCCGGGCAGCGTGCCGTCGGCGAGTTCCTCCGACCATTCGGATTCCAGTTCGTCGATGTCCAGGAGGCACTCCGGGTCCCAGCCCACCATGGCAGCGACGTAGCCCTCGAAACGTGCGAGCAATCTGTAGAGGCCACAGCCGAGTTCCGTCAGCTCCGACTCGGTGAGGTCGAACCGCGGCAGACTGCCGTCGGCTGCAACGCGATGGCCGACGGCCACCGGAAGGACGCTGAGCTGCACAGTGGTCCCGGCTGTCGACAGCATGGGCCGATGCAGCGGGATCCGGAAGGCGCCCGCGCGGAGCGTGTACGGCCACGGCTCGATGGACGCCGCCGCCCGGGCCGCCTGGACGTCGCTGCCGAAGTCCATCACCAATTCGAAGCACACTGCCACGATTTGCCCCCACCGTCCGTGCCCCTGCTGGGTCACCTGTCAGATACCGCGCTCACGGTGCCGACTAACAGCTCAAGTGCCGACCGGGGGATCGGTCACAGCTGAGCGCTGTGACCGGGGGCTGTGGTTGACCACCGCCACGGCGCGGGTCCGCGCCTGCCCGCGCGCCCGGACACCAAGGTCACGGTGTCCCCTCGGCCCGAAGGAAGCGGGTTGGGGCGTCGAGCAGCGAGGACTGCGACTGAGGGCCGCGCGGATCAGGCGGCGATGGTCTTGTGCTCGATGTACTGGTTGAGGCCGACGGCCCCGAACTCGCGCCCCACACCGCTGGCCTTGAAGCCGCCGAACGGGCCGTCGAAGGCGGGCATGGCGCCGTTGACGAGCATCAGGCCGGTGCGCACCCGGCGGGCGACCGCCAGCGCGCGCTCACGGTCGGCGGACCAGACGCCGCCGCCCAGGCCGTAGTCGGAGTCGTTGGCGATCCGGACCGCGTCGTCCTCGTCGTCGAAGGGGATGACGACCAGGACCGGCCCGAAGATCTCCTCGCGGGCGATCCGCATCGAGTTGTCGACGTCGGCGAAGAGGGTCGGGGTGACATAGAAGCCGCCCTCCAGGCCCTCGGGAACCTGCGGCCCGCCCGTCACCAGGCGCGCGCCCTCGGCGATGCCGAGTTCGATGTAGGAGCGCACGCGCTCCTGCTGGTCGGCACGGACCATGGGGCCGATGAACGTTGCCGGGTCGGACGGGTCACCGACGGTCAGCGACTCCATCATCGTCCTGACCGCCTCGACGACCTCCTCGTAGCGGCTGCGTGGGGCCAGGATCCGGGTGTGGGCCTGGCAGTTCTCGGCGTTGTTGCCCAGCGAGTGGAACCTCAGCCCCTCGGCGACGGCGGCGGGGTCGGCGTCCTCCAGGACGATCACGGCGGACTTGCCGCCGAGCTCCAGGCTGACCCGCTTGAGCTGCTCACCGGCCAGGGAGGCGATCTTGCGCCCCGCCGCGGTCGACCCGGTGAACGCGATCTTGTCGACGTCCGGGTGGGCGACGAGGTACTCGCTCGTCTCACGGCCCGCGGGCAGCACCGAGACGACACCCTCCGGGAACCCGGCCTCCGCGAAGACCTCCGCGAGCGCCAGGGCGTCGACCGCCGTCTCCGGCGACGCCTTCAGTACCACGGTGGCACCTGCGAGCAGCGCGGGAACCATCTTGGCGAGGGCCGACTGGTGCGGAGCGTTCCAGGGGATGACGGCGGCCACCACGCCGACCGCCTCGCGGCGCAGCAGCGCCCCGGACGCGAGCGGCTCCTCCCACTGCAGGTTCTCGGCGGCGCGCAGGTAGGCAGCGGTCTGCTCGGGCAGGCCGTGCACGTTCAGGCCGGTGGTGATCGCGATCGGCGAGCCGTTCTCCGCCGTGATCAGTGCGGCCATCTCGGCGGACCGGTCGCTGTACAGCTCCTGGAAACGCTTGACCGTCTCCTGCCGCTCCTCGGGCGTCAGCCGCGGCCACGGGCCGTTGTCGAAGGCGTCGCGGGCGGCGGCCACCGCCGCTTCCACGTCCGCCGGAGTGGCGTGCGGAACCGTGCCGACGAGCGACTGGTCGTGCGGGGAGCGGACCTCGATGACCTCGGAACCGGCCGGGGTCACCCAGTGCCCACCGATGAAGAGCTTGTCGTAGGACGTCATGGCACATCTCGCTTTCTGATGCCCTGCTGCGGGCGCGGCCGGCAGGGTGGGGAGCACCGGCGAGTCATTTCAGACCGCCGGTCTATTACGTGCCCACAACGTAAGGGACCGCCGGTCTGATGTCAAAAGACCGGGAGTCTGTAAAGTGGGCTGCATGACGACTTTCCAGCGCGCGCGCAGCGAGGAGCAGCGCGCGATGCGGCGGCGGGCGATCCTCGACACCGCAGCCACGATGCTCGACGAGATGCCCGTGAGTGCGGTCGCCCTCAACGAGCTGAGCCGCCGGGTCGGTCTCGCCAAGTCGAATGTGCTGCGCTACTTCGAGTCCCGCGAAGCGGTCCTGCTGGAGCTCCTCGATCAGGCGTGGAGGCAGTGGAACGCCGATCTGCCCGAGCGGCTTGATGCCGCTGTCGACGCCGGCGCTCCGGTGAGTCGGCGCGGCGAGCAGTTCGCCGCGGTCATCACGCGTACCCTCGCGGAGCGCCGCATCTTGTGCGACCTGCTCAGCGCCCAGGCCGGCGTTCTGGAGCACAACGTCTCGCCCGAGGTCGCCGCCCGCTACAAGAGGGCCGCCCTTTCCAGCGTCGCCGACCTCGCCGCCCTGGCCCGCGTCCACCTGCCTGAACTGGGCGAGCGTGCCGAGCAGTTGTGCGGACAGATGATCATGACCGCCGGGGCGGTATGGACACACGCCCGGCCGTCAGCCGCCATGCTCGCCGCCTACGAGGAAGACCCCTCCCTGGCTGTATACCGGATGGACTTCGCGCCGTCCCTGCAGGAAACCCTGACGACCCTCGTCGCCGGGACCCTCGCCCGCGCGCAGTCCTGACGCGCGGCCCCGCCTCTCAGTCTTTGGAGCAGTCATGCGCGTGGTCATCTTCGGCGCCTCCGGCATGGTCGGGCAGGGTGTCCTGCGCGCCTGCCTCTTGGACGACACCGTCACCGACGTCCTGCTGGTCGTCCGCAAGCCCCTGGGAACGTCCCACCCGAAGGTGCGCGAGGTCGTGCACGCGGACTTCGAGGACTTCTCCGCGATCCGGGACCAGCTGAAGGACCTGGACGCCTGTTTCTACTGCCTGGGCGTCTCGGCGGCCGGGCGGAAGGAAGCGGAGTACACCCGGATCACGTACGCCTACACGCTCGCCGCCGCCCGCGTGGTCGGCGCCGGCAATCCCGCCCTGACCTTCACATACGTGTCGGGCGAGGGCACCGACAGCACGGAGCAGGGCCGCGCGATGTGGGCGCGCGTCAAGGGCCGTACGGAGAACGCCCTGTTGGCGTTGGACTTCCACGCGTACATGTTCCGCCCCGGCTACATCCAGCCCCGGCACGGCGCCGTCTCGCAGACAGGCAGCTACCGGGCGCTGTACCGGGCCACGTCCTGGCTGTATCCCGTCCTGCACCGCCTCGCGCCGAGGCACACCACGACGACTGAACACCTGGGGCGGGCGATGATCGCGGTCGCCGGGCAGAAGGGCGACGAGCCCCATGTACTCGACAGCGGCGACATCAATCGGCTCGGCGCACCTTGACCACAGCGCGCCTGCGCAAGGTGAAAAGCCGAGACGGAGCCCGGCGACCGGGCTCCGTCCGGACAGCAGGTCCGGCCTCGAACGCATGCCGGTGGCCGTGCGTGCAGGGGGTCCCGGGCCACCGCCGACTCCCCGGCGACGGCCCGGGCCCCGACACCGAGGAACCGCCACGACCTACCCCACGCGCATCGACGAGAGCGCCCCCGTCATCGCCGACCCCGGAGACCCCGTCGCCGTCCCACCACAGCTCGGACGGTACTTCGAGGGAATTGCCCTGGACCACACCAGCGTGGTCAGCCCCCTGTTCCATTTCCACCATGCCACCAACTACCTGCAGTGCTCGACCACCGCCGCCACCATCGCCCCCTACCTCGGTGTCTGAGCGACAGTCATCGGGAAGTTCGGCCCGCCGTGATCGTCACGTCGCGCACGGAACGCTGTCCAGGCAGCCCGGCCGGCACCCGCTCCAGCACCCCGCCCGCGAAAACGTCGTACAACGGCAGTGTCTCCAGGTGGACGTAGCCGATGTGGCAGTCGCAGACCGCGAGCGGGCACGGGCGGGGGCGCAGGGCGGCGCGGTACGAACCGTCGTACAGGTTGCCCAGTTCGGCGCGGACGAAGTGGCAGCGGCGGACCGTACCGTCACCGTCGACCGAGATCACGGACTCGCCGGTGCGGCACGGCAGTCCGGCGCTGGTGTGCGGGTGGCGGCTGTACGGGAAGAGGGGATCGAGCGTGGTCCATTCGTCGGCCTCGGCGTCCCGGTAGGTGTGTCCTTCGGCCGCGTTGATCCACAAATAGACGTGTCCGGGCAGGTCGGCACGCAGCCGGCGGGCCGCCTCCAGGTGCTCGGGCAGGCCCACTACGCCGACGCTGAAGCGCACACCGCGCTCCACGAGGTCGCGGCACTTGGCGAGGAAGCGGTCGTAGGGTGTCTGGCCCGGATGGTACGTGCACCACAGGGCGAGGGTGTCCCGGTCGGCCTCCGCGAGCCAGTCGGTGCGGCAGCTGAGGTTGGTCTGGATGGCGACCCGGCGGATGTGCGGCAGACGGGAAAGTTCCGCGAGGGTGCGCCGGTACCAGGAGCGCACCAGACCTTCGCCCCACGGCGTGAAGAGCAACGACAACTGGTCCTCGCACTGTGCGGCCCACTGCGCGAAGCGCTCCAAGGCGGCCCGATCGGCGCGAAGTCGGGTGGTCGAGTCGCGGCGCTTGGCGAACGGGCAGTAGGGGCAGTCGTAGTCGCAGGAGGCGAGCGGGCCCCGGTACAGGACGGTCAGATCCATGGCGGGCCGGTCACTTCCTCTCGTAGGCGGCCATGGCGGACCGGACGGCCGGGGAGAACAACTCGGGGCCGATGGCGTCGGAGTGGGCGAGTCCCTCCGGGGTGAGCCGCAGGTGCGTGGTGTGGGTGTCGGCCAGCCGCCCGCGGTCGATCAGGCGATGGAGTTCGGCACCGAAGTCGTCGAAGGGGCTGTTCCCGAACCGCGCGCGGTAGTCGTCCACGGGCAGGCCCTCGGCCTGGAGGAGGCACTGGAGGAGATGGCGCCGGCGGGCTTCGTACGCGTCCATGCGGTACCCGACTTCCGCACGGCCGAAGTCGGACGTGGCCACGTAGTCGTCGATGATCCCGCGGATCTCGTGCATGCCGACCGCGTAGTCGAAGGAGTAGTGCAGACCGGCTGTGTACGAGCGTGCGCCGCAGCCCAGGCCGATCATGCCGTCGGTCTGGCACGCGTAGTCGTCAGCACCCTGCTGCGGGGCGTCGACCCGCCGGAACATCCGCATCGACTGCTGGGTGTAGCCCCGCGCGAGGAGGTGGTCGCGGCCCGCCCGGTACAGGTGCAGCCGCTGTGCGTCCCAGGCCGGGTCGGGTCCGGGTTCGGCGCGGTGGCGGTCGAGGCCGGTCAGGGGGCGGACGTAGAGGGGGTAGAGATACAGCTCCTCGGGCTGCCAGGCGAGGGCGGCGTCCAGGGAACGGAGCCAGGTCTGGTCGGTCTGGCCGTCGATCCCGTAGATGAGGTCGATGTTGAGGACCGGGATGCGGGCGTCCCGGATCCGGGCGAGTGCGGCCTCGACGTCGGCGCGGCGCTGCGGGCGTACGGCGGCCCTGGCCTCGGAGTCGACGAAGCTCTGGACGCCGAGACTGAGCCGGGTGGTGCCGCGCTCCGCCAGGACGGCGAGGCGGTCGGCCGTGGCCGTGGCGGGTGAGGCCTCGACGGACAGCGGGATCGCGCGCAGGTCCGCGCCCATGCGGTGCTCCGCGATGTCGCAGAGGCGTTCCAGCTCGGCCGCGGTGAGGAAGGTGGGGGTGCCCCCGCCGAAGGCGGCGGTGGCGAAACGCACCGGGTCGGTGTCGCCGAGCGCCTCGCGTACGGCGCCCGCCTGCCGCTCAAGAGCGTCCAGGTAGGCGCCGGTCAGGCCCTCGGGGGCGCCGATGCGGGTGAAGAGGTTGCAGAACCCGCAGCGGACCTCACAGAACGGTATGTGCAGATAGAGGGAGAGGGCGCTCTTGTCCTCCGCCGCCCACAGGGAACGCAGCGCGGGCCGATCGGGCAGCCTGCGGTAGGCGGTCTTGTGCGGATAGGCGTACACGTAGTGCTGGTAAGGGCTGGTGAGGTGGGTGGTGGTCATCGGACGGCCTCGGCGGGGTCGAGGAAGAAGTGGGCGTACGGCACGGTCCACACGGACTCGTGGCCGAGGCGGTGGCCGGTGTAGCCGTCGTCGCCGTAGGCGGTGCCGTGGTCGGAGCAGACGATCGCGAAGCAGCGCCGCCGGGAGCTCGCGGCGGCGAAGAGCCGGCCGATGTGCCGGTCGACGTACTCCAGCGCGGCGGCGTGCGTCTCGCGGCTGTCACCGGCCTCGCGGGTCGCGCCGGGCAGATGGAACCAGTTCGGCTGGTGCAGGGCGGAGACGTTGACGAAGAGGAACAGCCGCTGCTCGGCGGGGAGTGCGGCGACGACCTGCTCGGCGCGGGCGACCTGGTTCTCGAAGCAGTGCGGCGAGGTGACACCGAACTCCGTCTCCCAGTGGGACTCTTGGAAGAGGCCGGGCAGTACGGTCCCGAGCGGTCCCTGCTTGTTGAAGAAGCCGACGCCTCCGATGCAGACGGTGTGGTAGCCCGCCTGTGCCAGCCCGGAGACGAAATCGGGGGTGTCGTGCACGAATGTGCCGGCGGCGGTCGTCTCGCTGCCGGCGAAGCTCGCCGCGAACAGCCTCGGGTGCGGCCCCGGTTCGGCCGGAGTGGGCAGGAAGCCCGCGAAGATCGCCTGGTGCGAGGCGTAGGTGAAGCTGCCCGGCGCGTGACGCTTCTCCCAGTGGCCGCCGGGCAGATGGCGGGCGAGATGGGGGATGCGGCCCTCGGCCGCCAGCTCGACGGCCACGTCGTGGCGCAGCGTGTCGAGGGTGACGAGGAGGATGTCGTGGTGGCCGACGACCTCGTTCATGTCGGGCTCAGGCATGTGGTGTTCCTGTTCTGTACGGGTGGAGCGAGCCGGGCCGGGCGGGACCGCGCAGGGCGGCCGCCACCTGCGCGGCATAGGTGTCCAGGCCTTCGGCGCCACTGCCCGGCAGGCCCGTCAGCCGCGGCAGCAGGTCGCCGAAGGCATTGACCTCGCCGACGAAGGTCCTGCGCCAGCCCACGGCCGGCAGCAGGTCCACGCCGACACACAGGGTGCGGGGGAAGCAGGACGCGGCGCGCTCACACACGTCCAGTACGTCCGCCCAGCGGGCGCCCGCCGTTGCCACGGACTGACGGGCGGTGTCGAGGTCGCCGCGGCTGCCGCCGAGGTGCAGATTGGTCAGCGGCGTGCGGCTGGTGCGGACCACGGCGTGCGTGGCTCGCCCGGCCACGACGACCACGCGCAGGTCGGCGGCGCGGCCCTGCTGGGAGGCCTTGGGCACCCACCGTTCGAGGTGCAGCCCGTCGGGCGCGAGCGCGTCGACGATGACGGCGACGTCCCGCTCGCTGTCGTAGCGGCGCACCCTGAGGGAGTTGTGGAGAGCACCATCCGGGGCCAGTTCGACGGAAGTGGTGGCTCTGATCCGCCCGCCGCCACCCGTCTCCAGGGCGAGAACCCCGGACGCCGACGACCCGTGAGCGGGCTTGACGAACAACCGGGACATGCGGTGCTCGCGCATCAGCGCCCGCACATCGTCCCAGCCGCGCACCGGCACGCCGTCCGGGCCCGACGTCGGCGAAGCGGGGACGGGGACTCCCGCCGCGTCGAGCACGGCGTGGCAGGCCCGCTTGTCGAACAGCACCGCGAGATCGTCGGCGTCGTCCAGCCGGACACCGCCGCGCAGCGTGCGCAGCGCGGTCATGAACCCGTGGTACCAGCGTGCCGAACCCTCGACCCGAGTGGGATCCGAAGCGCCCCGCAACAGCCGGTCGACCTCGGGATTCTCGCCGGGGGAGTCGATCCGCACGATCTCGTCGACGGCGAAGTCGGCTCCCCCCTCGTGCAGGACGTCCCTCCAGGCGACGACGCGCGGGCCGGGCAGGCCGGCCGCGCGCACCGCGTCCGCGAAGAGGGACACCCGGCGGTTCTCGGGATTGCCGACCACGGCGAACCGCGGACCGCCGCCGCGGACCGGTCGAACCATGGAAGAGGTGCTCACTCGCCCACGGCGACGTAGCGCCAGACCGTGCCGTCGTCCTCCGTGTCCTCCTCCGCGTCGTCGCGGTCGAGGTCGACCTCGACGCCCGCAGGCTCCAGAGTCAGCCGCACACGCTCCTCGACGGGCTTGCTGAGGTAGTGGTGGTGGAGGTCGAGCTTCTTCAGGTGGGTGAGGGGCTGGCCGCCCAGGAGCGCGCCGGCGCCCTCGTCGGTCAGCACGCCCATGGACAGGTCCAGCACCTCCAGGCGGTCCACGACGGGCGCGGCTGCCACGGCCGCGGCGACCGTGTCCTGCATCTCGCTGTTGCGCAGGGCCAGATGGCGCAGGCGCGGCAGCCGGGCACCGGACAGGATCGGCTCCAGGTCGGAGGCCTCGCTGTCGCCGCCGTAGTCCGGCGTGCCGAGCCACAGGTCCAGGTGCTCCAGGGCGGGAAGATCGCTCGCGCCGATGCCGCGCACCACCTCGGCGGGCAACCCGCCGGTCTCCACGACCAGTCTGCGCAGTGCGTCGTGGTTCACCGCGGTGAACACCAGCCCCGACCCGCCGCGCACACCGAACTCCTCCAGAGCGGGGAACCCGGCGAGGAGCGGGGTGACGTCGCCCTGGTTGATCCAGGAGATCTCGCACTCCTCCATCACCATGTCGCCGAGGAACAGGGCACGCAGCGCGGGGAAGCGGTCCCGGGCGGCGAGCAGTGCCTCGATGACGGGGGAGGGGTCGGAGTCGTACGCCTCCTGCCAGGCCCCGACGATCAGCGCGCGCACCCGGGTGGTGTCGACGGCGGCGCAGAAACGGGCGAACGCGTCCGGCCAGTCCTCGTCGGCGTCGTACACGTCACTGGTGATGCGCCAGGCGACGGCGTCCGGCTCGGGGAGGCCGTCCGTGCGCCCGTCGGGCCCCGGGAAGGTGTGCGAGGGCAGCCGATACAGGGAGTCGAGGTGGTCACCGATGGTCATGCGGCTGCTCCCGAGGAGAAAGGGTGTGCGGTCTGTGATGCCCGCAGTTCTACCAACAGGCACTGACAACACCGGTCGGCGGGGCGGGGTTCGGGGCGTTGTCAGTGGTGGGCCCTACGGTCGTGGTCATGAGGCCGGTGCGCGGTGCACCCGGCGGCGAGGGGACAGCCATGTACCGACAGGGAGACGTGCTGATCGTGCCGGTGACGGAGGGGGCGGTGCCGGCGCACGTGGCGCACGCCCCCAGGGAGCAGCGTGACGGACGGGGCCGGCTCGTCCTGGCGCTGGGCGAGGTCACGGGACATGCCCACGCGGTTGTCGGGCCGGGCGAGTTGGTGCGTGAGCCGGGACCGTTCGGGCCGCTGCTGCTGCACCTTCCCCAGGGCGGCCGGGTGGTGCACGAGGAGCACGCGGTGATCGCCCTGCCCAAGGGCTGGTACCGGGTGATCCGGCAACGGGAGTACGTGCCCGGATCCGTCCGGATCGTGGCGGACTGAACAGCGGGCGGTGGAGGGGCACATGAGCAGGACGGACATCGAAGAGACCGTGGCGGAGAGCATCTCCCCGGACGAGCTGGGCCGGTGGCGCGCGTGGGCCTGCGCGACGGGGCCCGCCGATCGCGCGGCGGCCGAGGACGGCGTCCGGCGGGCCTACCGTCTGGCGGGACTCGCGGAGCCGGAGCGTGTGGTGTGGGTGGACTCGCCGCGGGAGGCGGTCACCCTGATCCGGGAGTCGGAGGACCGGGGGCCGAGCGTGCGGGACGCGGTGCGCAGCGTTCCGTGGGCGCTGGAGAGGCGCAGGCTGCACGCCGAGTTGGGGGCCGCGGGCTGGTCCGCGCACTGGGCGGCGACCGGCGGACTGCTGTGGGACTCCACCCAGGCTCTCGTGGACCGGATCCGCGTCGGCGTCATCGAGGAGCTGGTCGGCCGGGACACGGGCAAGGAGGCCGCGGAGGTCCGGCTGCTCCTCCTGGACGCCGTGCTCGGGCAGCACGACGCGCCCTGGCTCGCCGCGTTCCCCGCCACAGACGGCCCGCTCCACGCACTTGCCGCGATCTGCCGCAGCGCCGGCTGGTGGTGGCCGTTTGCCCGCGTCGCGGTCCTGTCGGAGCGGCCCGTGGCCCTGCACCGCGACGAGGCGGGGCGCCTCGACCACGGGGACGGTCCGGCGCTCGCCTACCCCGACGGCTTCGCCCTGCACGCCTGGCGCGGCATGCCCGTACCGGCGGACTTCCTCGCCGAACTGCCCACGCTCACACCGGAGCGGATCCGCTCCGAGGAAAATGCCGAACTGCGGCGCGTGATGCTGGAGTACTACGGCTACGACCGCTATCTCGCCGACTCGGGCGCCAGGCCCGTGCACCAGGACGAGACGGGCACGCTGTGGCGCATCGACCTGGCCGACGACGAGCCCGTCGTGATGGTGGAGGTACTCAACTCCACCCCGGAGCCGGACGGGACCCGGCGCACGTACTGGCTGCGGGTACCGCCGTCGACCCGGACGGCGAAGGCAGGAGTCGCCTGGACGTTCGGACTGCAGGCCGAGGTGTACGCGCCGGTGCGCGAGACCTGAGGAGAGGCCGTCGGCAGGTCGGTGTGCCTCCCGGCCGGTCGAGGAACTCGCCTTCCTCCCGGCCGTGGAGGCCCACCGATGACGAAGCCGAACCGTGAAGAGCACGGCGTCCCGGCTCGGAGGGACTGTGGGACATGCCGCGCTGGTCGGCGTGGTGCAGGCAGTTGAAGGGTGCCGACGGAGCGAACGCCGTGATCGCTTTCTGGGGCAGGTCCGGCGACTGACGGCCATGACCTGGTCCGCTGCCGTTGCACCCAGGACGGGTGTGGACGGCAACGACTCCCGATCAGCCGGCGTGGGTCTTTTCATGGCGCAGATCGGACGGAGAACGGGCGCCCCGGGTGAGGGCGGGTGTTTCGCCGACGGCACGTGGCGGACAGCCATCCGTCCGTGACGCAGCCGGTATCGACGGCAGTCACCCGTTCCTGACGAGCAGGGGCTCAACTGGCGCCTACGTAGCCCTGTTTGACGGCACCGAAGATCACTAGCCTGGTCGCTGACGGCCAGTCACCTATCCGAGGAGTCCCGTGTCCGCCCAGCAGCTCCCCGACATCCTCTCGTCCGAGTTCGCCGCCGATCCCTACCCGGCCTACGCGGTGATGCGGGAGAAAGAGCCCCTGATCTGGCACGAGGCCACCCAGAGCTACATCGTCTCCCGCTACGAGGACGTCGAACGCGTCTTCAAGGACAAGCAGGCCGAGTTCACCACCGACAACTACAACTGGCAGCTCGAACCGGTCCACGGCAAGACGATCCTGCAGCTCAGCGGGCGCGAACACGCTGTGCGGCGAGCCCTTGTCGCCCCCGCGTTCCGCGGCAGCGACCTGCAGGAGAAGTTCCTGCCCGTCATCGAGCGCAACTCGCGTGAACTCATCGACACCTTCCGGCACGCCGGATCCGCCGACATCGTCGGCGACTACGCGACCCGCCTGCCCGTCAACGTCATCGCGGACATGCTGGGTCTGGACAAGGCCGACCACGCACGGTTCCACGGCTGGTACACGGCGGTCATCGCCTTCCTCGGCAACCTCTCCGGCGACCCCGAAGTGACCGCCGCGGGCGAGCGCACCCGCGTGGAATTCGCCGAGTACATGATCCCGATCATCCGCGAACGACGCGACAACCTGGGTGAGGACCTGCTCTCCACGCTCTGCGCCGCCGAGGTGGACGGTGTGCGCATGAGCGACGAGGACATCAAGGCCTTCTGCAGCCTGCTGCTGGCCGCCGGCGGGGAGACCACCGACAAGGCGATCGCCGGCATCATGGCGAACCTGCTGCTCCATCCCGAGCAACTGGCGGCGGTCCGCGAGGACCGGAGCCTGATCCCGGCCGCCTTCGCGGAGACCCTCCGTTACACGCCGCCGGTCCACATGATCATGCGGCAGTCGGCGACCGAGGTCCAGCTCACCGGCGGCACGGTCCCGGCCGGCGCCACGGTCACGTGTCTCATCGGCGCCGCCAACCGCGACGAGCAGCGCTACCGTGATCCGGACCGGTTCGACATCCGTCGCGACGACCTCACCACGACCTCGGCGTTCTCGGCCGCCGCCGATCACCTCGCCTTCGCGCTCGGCCGGCACTTCTGCGTCGGTGCGCTGCTGGCCAAGGCGGAGGTCGAGGTAGGGGTGAACCAGCTGCTGGATGCCATGCCCGACGTCCGCCTCGCCGACGGCTTCGACCCGGTCGAGCAAGGAGTGTTCACCCGCGGTCCCAAGGCGCTGGCGGTGCGGTTCACACCGGTCACCGCCTGAGTTCGCCGGACTCGCGCACAGAGCAGCCGGTATTCACGCCGGCAGCGGCCCGGAAGCAGGCGCAGGGCGCGGTCGACGCCGCAGCCCGCCAGGCGGACGGGGCGCTCTTGCGCACCGGCGTGCCATGCCGGAGGGTACGGGCAACGGCCGCGGAGCGTCACGGGGGACGGGCATGGAAGACGAGCCCAAGCGTGAGAGTGAATCGCAGGATTTCGGCGAGCAGTTGGAGCGGTGGCGCATCGCCCAGCAGCAGCGGCACAATCGCCTCGAACTGGAACTGCGCGACCGCTACGGCACTCTCGGTTCGCGACTCGATGACCTCGATCGTACGACGGACGGTCTGAAGAACAGCCTCGGCGAAGTGAGCGCGGAGACCGGCCGCATCGGCGCACAACTGGGACAGCATGTAGCGGAGTTCACCGAACACAAGGCCCTGACGGAGCGGCGGCACGAAGCAGTCAAGGCGAACTTCGAACTCCTTCAGCTGCAGCGCAGCTGGGACAAGAAGTTCGGCAAGCGTGAGGAGATCCGCGCCCTCGCACGGGGCCTCGTCCACGAACTCAGTCCGGATCTGCCCACACGCGGTGTCTCCCGTACCCAGTATCTGGCGCAGGTCGTCGAACAACAGGCGGTATTCGACCCGGGCTTCTGGCTGTCCCACGCTCTGCGTGCCGTCGCGGCGGGCTACGACGGGGACAGCGTGTGGAGCGATGCAGCCGAGACACAGGCGGTGTCCTTGAGCCCTGCCAAAGCCCGCCTCTTCTTCGCGCTGGCCGCCGCGCGCGCGAAGGACCATGTCGCGGCCGGCACCTGGATGGACATGTATCTGACCAAGCTCGACCCCCAGCGGCTCGGGCGGGACTTCTTCGTGGTCCTGGACGCGGTCGCGGGCAGAGAACTCGGCGACCGCGCATGGAGCTTCGCCCGACGGGCCATGGACCGCTGGGGAGCTGAGGCCACCGAAGGACCCGACGCCGTCCGGGCGAGTCTGGGGCGATGGGCGCCTCACCTGCGCGCGCTCGTCGAGCCACTTCCTCCAGGCCGTTACCCCCGCCTGGTCCAGGCCGTGGGAGCGACGGACTGGGCCGCCCTGCAGACGGGATGGGAGCAGGCCACTGTCCCGGGACGAGTCCTTGTCCATTTGCAGGGCGAGTTCACGCTCGACGGCGAAGCGGAGCCCACCGCGCCGCCCCACCACATCGACCGCGCTCTCGAACGCCTGATCCAGCATCCTGAGCCCGACGAGGCACGGTTGCTCTCGCGGGAGGAGTCGCTCAAAACACTCATCGCCCACGACGCCGACGACGCAGCGGCCAGGGAGGAGCACGAACGGAGACAGCAAGTGGACGCCGAGGTCATGGACTTCGCCACTTTGCTCGACAACGCAGTCTTCAAACCGAGTCTCGTCGGCCTTGGCCAACGGGCACGCCGGCTCGCCCTCACCCTCGTGTGGTCCAGACTCCAGCTCGCGGTGGAGGCAATGACCGACAGCTCGTTGCAGTCCCGAAGGCCGACCGTCACCGTGAAGATCGAAGGCTGTCCGGTCCCCCTGCCGACCAGCCGAGCGCACCGCATTGACCTGAACAGCATCGAGGAGACGCTGTCCAAGGAGATCACCGCCGGCACGGAGATGCGGGCGAACGCCATACGTCACTCCGCGCCCAGGCTCGTCGGTGGAGGCGTCGCAGGCCTGGGCGTCATGGTTGCGGCCCCCTTCCTCCTCAACGGCGGCTCGGCGGTGCTGCTCGCCCTGGTGGGCCTCGGCGTCTGTGTGTGGGGCCTGTTCGAGCTGAAGAGGGTCCCGGCGGCGCGACAGACGTGCCAGCAGGAAGGGGAGCGCCGACTCCTACAGGCTCGGCAGCAACTCCCTGACGTGTTGGATGAATGGCACCGGTTCTTGACCGAATGGGACGCCAACGCCGCACGACTGACGGAATTGCGCGCCTGGAACCCGATGGCAGGGTGAGCATGCAGCCGGGTCAGATCCTCAACAAACGCTTCGAACTCATCAGCCTGATCGGCAGCGGCGGCCAAGGATCCGTGTGGCGGGGACTCGACCGCGTCCTCAACGCGCCCGTTGCGCTGAAGATGTTCGACAAAAGCTCTCACGCCGACCGGGAGAGAGCCGCCAAAGAGGCTCGGATCCTGGCCAACCTGCGCACCTCCAGTCGGACGGTCCGCGTATTCGACATCGACCGGCACGGTGACATGCCATTCATCATCATGGAGCTCGTCGACGGTGAACCACTCTCGGCTCATGTGGGACGCGGGCGGCACCTCACCCTGGAACAGACGGCGCGTTGGACCAAGGAGATCTGCAAAGGGCTCTCCGACATCCATGACCAAGGGGTCACTCACCAGGACATCAAACCGGCCAACGTGCTGCTCGACGGCGAAACGGGAGTGAAGATCGTCGATTTCGGCATCGCTCGCTTCGTCGATGCCACCGCCTCCTACAAGGTGCGCGGCACTCTGCAGTACATGTCGCCGGAACAGTTCCGTGGCGAGCGCGTCACGCCGGCCGCGGACCTCTACGCGCTCGGCTGCGTGCTGTACGAGATGCTCACCGGTGCCACGCCGTTCGCTCAGTGCGTCACCCTGGAGGCGATCACCAATGCCCACTGCACACGTACACCCATGCCGCTCGCCGATTCCCGCCCTGGTGTCCCAGAAGCGCTCGAGGTGCTTGTCCGCCGCCTGCTGGAAAAGGCACCAGGAGCCCGCCCGATCGATGCCCGTGCCGTCCTCCGACTGGTCGAGGAACTGGAGACGATTCCACTCAGCCGCGGGGAGCCGCACGTCGACCGCCGGCACGTGGCGGAGATCCAACGGCTCGAACGGCTGATCCGGCTGGACCATGCCGGCTCGCGTGCCATGGACCCGCACGTTCTGGATGCCCGATCAGAACACGCCAGGCTGACAGGGGAGTCGGGTGACGCCCGCGGCGCCGCCTTGCTCTACGACCAGTTGGCCGAGGACTGCGCCAAGCATTTCGGCAGCACCGACCGGCGGGTCTTCGAAGCCTACCGAGAGGCGAAACGCTGGGCGAAGTCCATTCGCTGACCCCGGCAGACGCATCAGCTCATCCCTCGGGCGTGTGCGCCGGTTCATGAGTCGGCCCGTGAAGCGGCCGTATGTGCCGTGGCCGAACTGCCCGTCGGTGGGATCCGATGGCGGCGGGAGAGCGCCCGCCGGCGGCCAGTGACACCGGCCGCCGGGCGTCACGCCACTTCTCCCCGGTGTTGCCGATCAACCCGTGCGTGGGCAACCGCCCTGCTCACGCCGTTGGTTCGGCGGGCCCGCCGGTGAGGAGTCCTTCGGACGCGGCGGGCTCGGCGAGAGGCGCCGCGTCCACGAGGACCGCCGCGGCGGCGCGAGCGGTGGCGGCGGCCGAGAGGTCACGGTCCATGCGCGCGGAGTGGGCGGCACCGTCGTAGAGACAGTGCAGTTGGCGGGCGAGGGCCTCGGGATCGGCATATCCGGCCTCGGTGGCCAGTTCGGTGAACAGGCCGCGCAGCCACGCCCGGTGCCCCTCGGCGACTCGCCTGACCGAACCGTCGTCCGGGGCCTCGGCGGTGGCCCGCATGAAGGCACAGCCCCGGTAGCTGGGTTCGGCGAACGCCTCGCCCTGGGCGTCGAAGATTCCCAGCAGCCGCTCGCGTGGGGTCCGGCAGCGGGCCAGCGTCCGGGTGATCCGCTCCTGAATGCGCGTGCTGCGCAGGTCGAGATAGGCGCAGACCAGTCCCTCTTTGCTCCGAAAGGTGTTGTAGAGAGATGCCTTGGCGACGCCGGCGTGCTCGATGACACGGTCGATGCCGACGGTCTGTATGCCTTCGCTGTAGAAGAGCTCGTCGGCTGCGTCGAGCAGGCGCTGTCGTGCGGACGCCTTTGGCACGGTCCTGGTAGCCACTCGTCTCACCTGTTTCGTACGGCCCGGTTCACTCCGCCTGTGCGGCGACTTCCGCCACACACGGGCTCTGCGTGGCGGCCACGACTGCGCGGGGCTCGGGGTGCGACCGGACCACTGAGACCCGCTCCGCGCGACGGCCGCTGACCACGAGCCCGGTCAGGGCTATGAGCGCCAGCGCGATGACCGCGGCTCCGTACTCCCGGGCGGTCTCCACGAGCCCGCCGCCGTGCACGACCAGTATGCCGCCGATGACTGCGGGAACACCCAGACCCAGGTAGCACACGACATACAGCAGGGACAGCACGCCGGCTCGCTCGTGCGGGGCGACCTGAGGCATCACCATGCGGATGCCTCCCTGGAAGCCACTGCCGAAGCCGAAGCCGGAGATCGCGCCACCCAGGAAGAATCCGGCCACGGAGACCACGCCACCCGCGCCGGAGGCGATCGACGCCAAGGTGATCGTCACCCCGACGACCAGCGTGCCGATGCCGATCAGCATGACCGTCTGCGTCGCGGTCCGGCGCAGGAACACCACGGCCAGCGCCGCGGAGCCGGCGAGCACGAACAGCGGCAGCCCGCCCCACACGACGGAGTCGGAGTGCTCCAGAGTCCTGACGATGGCCGGTCCCAGCGCGGCGTACAGGCCGGTCAGTGCCCACACCGCGAACAGCACGGGGGCGGCGATGGCCACCGGGGTGCGCGCGGCCGCGGGCAGCTTGATCTCGGGCGCCATGCTGGCCAGCGCGCCCGGCTTCCGGCTCACCGACTCGCGCAGAGCGAGCACGGCCAGTGCCTGAAGGACGAAGACCGCGAGCAACACGACGTAGACGAGGTGCGTGGGCGCGGGCAGGTACTGGACGATCACACCGGACACCAGGGCGCCACTGGCGGTCCCGATCGCCGGTGCGAAGGAATTCAGGAAGCCGCCGCGGCGTGGGTCGATGTCGAGCATCCCGGCGCCGATCGCGCCGACCGCTGCGCCGGTACTCAGGCCTTGGACGATACGGGCGGCCAGCAGTCCTCCCACTCCGGTGGCGGTGAGGAACACGACCATCGCAACGACCTGGCCCAGCAGCGCTGCCACGAGAACCGGCCGTCGGCCCACATGGTCGGAGATCTTGCCGAAGACCAGGAGGGAGGCCAGCACGGCCACGGCGTAGACGCCGAAGACGACCGTCACAGTGATGGGGGAGAAGCCCCAGTGCTGTTGGTAGATCGCGTAGAGCGGTGTCGGCGCGCTCGACGCGGCCAGGAGTGACACGAGGATCGAGGCCAGCAGGCCGACGGAGGCCAGCGGCCCCAGCAGCGGCTTCCTTGCGCGGGCGTGCGCGGGACTGGACGCGGCCGGGCGGTTCGCGGGGGCACCGGCTTGGGCTGTGGATGCAGAACTCATGGGTCACTTTCGAGACTGGTGCAAGGGCTCTCACCCAGGCATTAGACAGATCTGTCTAATGCCTGCACCAACAGTGGGTGGAGAGTCGCTATTCCCCGTTGCTCCTCGCGAGTCGCGGGGGGAGTGGCGGTGTGGCCGCAGTGCGAGACGTTCGAAATAGATGGTCGGTCGTCTATATTGGAACCGGCCAACCGGGCCGTCCCGGCGGTGAAAGCGTCTGATCGCAGAGCGTTACCGCGTAAACGCAAGGAGATGTTGAACATGCGTGTCGAAATATGGACCGATATCGCCTGCCCCTGGTGCTACGTCGGCAGGGCTCGCTTCGATCGAGGGCTCGCAGCGTTCGCCCACCGTGACCACGTGGAGGTCGTCCACCGCTCCTTCGAACTGAACCCCGAGGCCTCCGACGGTGACGTGCCGATCATCGACGCGGTCGCCGCCCAGTACGGGCGCACCCGTGAGCAGCAGGTCGCCCGGGAGGAGCAGGCCGCGGCCATGGCGCGGGAGGTGGGACTGGAGTACCGCATCGGCGGCCGTGTCTTCGGGAACACCTTCGACCTGCACCGGCTCGCCCACTTCGCCAAGACGCATGGCCGGCAGGCCGAGTTGATGGACGTCGCCTTCCGGGCGAACTTCGCGGAGGAGCGTTCGGTGTACGACAGGCGGACACAGCAGAGTCTGGCCGTCGAGGCGGGGCTCGATGCCGCGGAGGCACGGGAAGTGCTCGAGAATCCGGACGCGTTCGCCGCGGAGGTCCGGGCCGACGAGCGACTGGCGGCCGAACTGGGCGCCACCGGTGTGCCCTTCTTCGTACTGAACCGGCGCTACGGGGTGAGCGGTGTCCAGGCGCCGGAGGGGTTCACCCGAGCGCTGGAGCAGGCCTGGGCGGATCGACCGGCCGCCTGAAGGCGTCGCCGGGAGGGGCGGGAACCCCGACACTCCCAGGGCTCGGCGGCAGCCGGCCGGCTGCCGCCGACCAGAGGCCTGGACGCTTGTCGCCGTGCGCGACCGTCCGGGGCTCCCCACTCGACCCCGCCACGCCCTCCGATCTCTTCCCCTCGCTTCGGATCCCTCCTCTCCCTCTCCTCGAACAGCGGCACAACCCTTGAGGCCGTCCAGGTGTCCAAGACGTGACCGGATGGCGAACCTCCGGTCGCCTTGCTTCCTGTTCCGACGAGGAGACCCATCCGTGCGCCAGCACATTCGCACCTCGCACCTCCGCGTGTCGGCGGCCTGCGTGGCCGCTGCCGCGATCGCCGCGGTCGCACCCGCGGTCGTCGCTTCCCCGGCGCATGCCGAGGAGGGCGAGCCCTCACTGGTGATCTCGAGCCTGCCTCGCACCTCGCCCAAGCCCGGTGAGGTGTACGACAAGTCCGTCGCCATCACCAACAAGGGCACCGCGGCAGCGGACGGCGTCACGTTCAGGGTCCGGCTGACGCGAGGGCTCGACTTCCCCGAGGAGGTCGAGGGCTGCACCTACTCGACCGTCCAGGACCAGGTCAGGCAGGCCCTGTGCGAGCTCGACACCGTCATAGAACCTGGCGCTTCCATCGAGACCCCGGTGCGGTTCAAGGCGCTGCCCAACGCGTTGATGGAGGCCGTCCAGTACGGCACCTCGGCCACCGGTGAGGAGCCGGGCGAAGGCTTCAGCGACAGTCACCGACGGCTGACCCTGACCGCCGACAGCTCGGCCGACCTCGCCGCCGTCGGCGAGGACACCGAAGCCCTCGCGGGCAACCGTCAGTCCATCACCGTCAGGCTCCGCAACGAGGGCCCCGGCTGGATCCAGAACCAGGAGAGCGACGACCAGACGGCGCTCATGGTCCGGATCCCCAAGGACACCGTCGCCACCGAAGTCCCCAAGGAATGCGCTCCGTTCGGGATCGACGGCCCGAACGCTCCCGGGGGCACGCCGGGCAAGTCCACCTACGTCTGCTGGCCCGCCGACTACACCATGGACGTCGGCGAGGAGCTCTTGTTCACGTTCATGCTGAGCATCGACGACGACGCACGGACCACCACGGGCTGGGTGAAGGCGACCTCCGCCTACGACATCCACCCGTTCTTCGACAAGAACCCCGCCAACGACAAGGACACGATCCGCGTCGCCATCCCCACCGACAACGAGGAGGACCCCACCACGGGCGGCTCCTCCACCGGCGGCGGTTCGACCGACGCAGGCTCGACCACGGGCGGCGGCAACCACCACGAGGGCCAGTCCACCGGCGGATCGGGCGGCGGTACGGGCAGTACCGGCTCGACCTCGACCGGCACCTCGACGGGTGGGAGCTCCACCACCGGTTCCGTCGACGGCAACCTGGCCAGCACCGGCTCCGACGGCACTCCGCTCATCGCAGCAGCCGCGGCTGCCACTGTCGCTCTCGGCGGCGGCCTGGTCCTGGCCGTACGTCGTCGCCGCGCGACCGCCAAGCCCTCCTGACGACGCCCTGTCCGTGAGGCCGCGGCCCTGATGACGCCCCGCCCTTGAGACCGACCGCCGAAGCATCCGGCAGGGTCCGGTCTCAGGGGTACGGGGCCGACATCGGCTTCTGCGACGGCCGCGAGGAGCACGGCGGGTGGCGGGCAGGGCTCGAGTCGGCTCAGGCCGCGCGGTACGCGCTGATGACGTACCGGGCTTCGTCGTCGATGGCGTTCTCGTCCCAGTCGAGCGAGATCCGCGCGGGATGACCGTCCGCCGCGTACGCCACCTCGGCCGTGTCCGCGTGGTCGCGTCGGGCCTGGTCCACCTGCTCGAGCAAGGAGCCGATGGTCGGCACCTCGTCGGGCATGCCTTTCACCACGCGGCGTCCGCTGTCGTCGAGGCCCACGGCCTGGGACACCTTTCCGCCTCGCACCGTGATCCGGAACGTTCCGATCAGGGAGCGCTCGCCCTCGCTCGACTCCAGTGTGTAGCTGTAGGAGGAGGGTTCCTTCCAGGTGTTCACCGTGGTCTCCTGTCGGGCCGAGCCCGTGACAGCGTCGTTGCCGCAGGCCGAGGTCGACCACACCAGTGCGCCGGTGAGTACGACGACGGGAAGCGCGGCGCGTGGTCGGGGACGGTGGACGCTCATGTAGTCCTCCTTCGCGGTGGTCCGCCTCTGTGACGCGGCCACGGCGCCGAACGTTCGCGCCGACCGCGCCGATCCATGGCGGACACGGCCGGCACGGTCGACAACCCCCTTCCGGACGAGAGTTGTTGCTCCATGCGGTGCGCCCCGCTCATCGACGTCGATCCGACCGAAAGGGAGCGGGACGAAGAGGTCCGTCGCCGGCGCGACCTGGGCGCTCGGCACGCCGACGTCGGCCACCGGGGCGATGAGAGCCGGGTGCCGTCAGTCGAGCTGTTCGGCCAGTCCGACGACGATGCCCTCGGGACCGCGGACGTAGCAGAGGCGATAGATGTCCTCGAACTGCGCCACCTCGCCGACGAGTTCGGCACCGTGGGTGCGCAGGCGGGCGATGACGTCATCGATGTCGTCGACGGCGAACATGACGCGACGGATGCCCAGTGTGTTCGCCGGCGCGTCCTTCGGCTCGGCGCTGATCGCCTCCGGGGTGTGGAACATCGCCAGCTCGATTCGGCCGTGGCCGTCCGGGGTCCGCAGCATGGCGATCTCCTGCCGGACGTCGTCGACCCCGATGACGCGCTCCACCCAACGCTCCTCGAGCCGCATCCTGCCTTCCAGCTCCATGCCGAGTTCGACGAAGAAGGCGATGACGGCGTCAAGGTCGGCGACAACGATGAGGACGTTGTCCATCCGCTGGATCGTCATGGTGGGTCTCCTCGGTGGGTAAGGCCATGGTGGCCGCATCTGCCCCTGGGACGGAGCCGCCAGGCCGTTCTCGACATCGCGCCACATCTTCTTCGAGACGTTCCTGCGCAGCAGGTCGTCACGTCGACACCGGACCTGGCGGCCAAGCCTCCATGCCCCACGTCAGCCGTAAGAGCCGCAGCCGACAGAGACACGTACTTTGTTCCGGTGGGGGCGCACTCGGCGTCGAGGGGCGTGCTCCGGCGGTAGGTGCCTCCCGGAGGACATGAGTCGGCAGCACCGTGACCGCGTCGACGGGACGACTGGTATCAGTGACGATGATCCAGGCCGGTGGCCTGGGACTTCTCTTCGAAAGGTGCGGGGCGTGGGGGACACCGGGGCGGCAGACGCGACGGCGGAGGCGCTCGATGCGTACCGGGGTGAACTGACCGGCTACTGCTATCGGATGCTGGGCGCGTACGCCGAGGCCGAGGACGCCGTGCAGGAGACGCTGGTACGGGCGTGGCGGGGCATCGAGCGGTTCGAGGGGCGGTCGTCACTGCGGTCGTGGGTGTACCGGATCGCCACGAACGTGTGCCTGGACGCCCTGGCCTCCGGCAACCGGCGGGCCCTGCCGATGGATCTGGCCGGTCCGGCGGACGGTGCGACCCCGCCGGGGACCCTGGAGGATGCCGCGCTGTGGATCGAGCCCTGTCCGGCCGGCGATCCGGAGACGGCCGTGGCGGTCGGCGAGTCGGTGCGGCTGGCGTTCGTCGCGGCGCTCCAGTGCCTGCCGCCCAAGCAGCGGGCGACCCTGATCCTGCGGGATGTGCTGGGCTTCTCGGCCCGCGAGGTCGCCGATCTGCACGGCTCCACCGTCGCCTCGGCCAACAGCGCCCTGCAGCGGGCCCGTTCGACACTGTCCGCGCACCGGGACTCCGCGGGTGACCCGGCGCCCGAGCCGTCCGACGCCGTTCGCCGGGTGCTGGCCCAGCGGTACGCCACGGCCTTTTCCCGGTACGACATGGAAGAGTTGAGCATGCTCCTCCATGTGGACGCCACCATGTGCCTGCCGCCGTACGCGAAGTGGATGCGCGGAGTCTCCGACATCCAGGCGTGGCTGACCGGTCCGGCCGTAGATTGCCGGGGCTCCCGCATGGTCCCCACGACCGCGAACGGCAGTCCTGCCTTCGGCCAGTACCGCCCCGACCCGGACGGAACCGGCTACGTGCCGTGGGCTCTACAGGTCCTCGAGTTCTCCGGCGACCGCATCACGGGCATCGTGGCCTTCCGCGACTCCGGACGGCTCTTCCCGGTCTTCGGTCTCCCCGACCACCTGCCCGAGGGCAGGCACCTCGCCGCCCCGGCCTGATCGCCAGTACGGCTGGAGTACGTCCGCCCTCGCCCCGGGCGGCGCCGACTCAGGGGCCCGACGGCGCACGGTCAGATCTCGACCGAGGGGTAGCTCTCGGTGTAGCTGTCCCCGTCGGCGCCGTAGTAGGTGCACGTGCGGGCGCCCAGGTCGACGTCGTACCGGACGACTCCGGCCTGCCAGCAGCCCTGGAGGAACTCGGGGAACGTGGTCTCGCCCGCCTGGTCGGCGCGCAGCGCGCCGACCAGGGCCTGCCGGTCGAACGGTGCGACGTCCGCCATCCCGGTGATCAGCGGTTCGCCCTGGACGGCGATGGGACCGGCGTCGGTCCGGTAGAGCATCGCATTGGACGGCACCGCCATCGCGCAGCAAAGGACGCCCGCCTGACGGAGCGACTCGGCGAGGTAGGGGAAGCCGCCGACCTCGGGGCGGACGGCGGCCGCCCGCTCCAGAGCGGATTGGAGGTTGGAGATCGCTGTGGTCATGGTTCTTCGGCCTTTCGGGACGGGGAACGGCGGTCGGGACGACATGCCTGCCGGGACTCGGTGCCGGGAGACCTTCGTCCGACCGTTCGCCCGGCGCGCCGATCCGATACAATGACAACATGTTGTCTGACTGGCAATGTGTTGTCAAAGGGAGGGGTGTGCGATGGCCGATGAGGCGGCACTGCTGATCGCCGACGTGTACGAGGCCGCCGGGGCCCTGCGTCGGCTGGGCGAGCGGACCGCCGGTGCGGAGGGGCTCACCCAAGCTCGCTGGCAGGTCCTGAGCGCCGCGTCCGAAGAACCGCTCACCGTGCCCCAGGCCGCCCGGCGCCTCGGTGTCAGCCGCCAGAACGTCCAGCGCGTCGCCAACGACCTCGTGGAACTCCGGCTCGCCGCCTACGTCCCGAATCCGGACCACCGCGGCTCCCCTCTGCTGACACTGACGCCGTCAGGCACGGATGCGCTCGCCCGGGTCACCGCCAGAAGCGAGCAGCTGCACCGCACTCTCTTCGCGGCCATCCCCGAGGAGGAGATCCACACCACCAGGGCATCGCTGCGTCGACTGCTCGCCGAGCTCGACCGTCATGAGGGGACGGCCGGCAAGCGGTAGCCGATGCGGAAGCCTCGATCCGTCGCCACGACGAGGGGGCCGTCAAGGGTGCGCGCACGGAGGCGCGACCCATACCGGCGTACTCGGTCGGTCAGCTCTCCGGCAGCACGAGCCACATCTCGGAGAAGGAGAGGCCGTGCCGGTGGTACACCGTGCCGCAGGGGCAGCCCAGCGTGACCCGACGCCAGTCGCAAGTCACCGTCCATGGACCGTCTTTGCCTCCGCACTCCGGGCACGCGACGGTGTCGGCCGCCCAGACCCCGCTCGCAGGTCTGGTGTAGTGACGGAACCTCCCCGTGTACCGGGCCTGCCAGGACTCCACCGGTGGTGTGAGCGGGGCAGTGCCGGGCGCCCTCGTCGCGAGGAGGGCGCTGAACAGTGAGGTCAGCTCGGGGAGCAGGGCTTCGCCTGCCTCGGTCGGTGGCGCCGCGCCTTCCGCCGCCCCTGGCACGGGTCCGTACCTGGGGGCCGCGGCCGCGACCGGTGGATTCGGGGCAGCGTGCCAAGGCAGCAGCGCACGGGCGACGGCGGCCAGGAGAGCCGCGGCGGTCGGGCTGACGGCACCGGCGTCGAGGTGGTGAACGGTCGTCCGGAGTATGCGTTGAAGTCTTCTGTCCCCGTCCGTCGCCCGGGTCCGCTCCGCCGCGCCTCGTCGGGCCGGAAGCGGGGCGGTGAGGCGGGCGAGGACAGCCGCCACCGCTTCGGCATCCGTTGAGGAGAGGTGCCACTCGCCCGAGGCGAGGAGTCGCCGGGTTCGCCCGAACTCCAGAGCGAGAGCGCGCGTCGACAGGGGCAGGGGGCTCGATGCCGTGCCCGCTTCTCCGTGCGCGCCGGTCATTGATTCTCTCCTCGCTCGCATCGGGCGCGGGGGCGTATGCGATGCCGCGCCCGATCGTCCTGGCCGCCCGCGATTCTTGCAGGTCGCCACCGCTTCTTGCTCAAACTGAAGGAGACGCCGTCCTGGCCGGACTGGTCGTCTGCCGCGTCACCGGGGTGAGCCCGGTGGGCGCGTTGCGCGCCGCCGGACACCTGGTGTGGGCGCTGCCCGGCACCCGGTTCGAGATCGAACAGGGCCGCACGGCCGTACTGGTAACCGTCAGATGAGTCAGAGGACAAAGGAGTCAACGATGAACGAGCAGCGCCGTCAGGTCCTGCAGATGCTGGCCGAGGGCAAGATCACCGCGGACGAGGCCGAGCGGCTGATCGACGCCCTCGAACGCCAACAGCCCGAGGCACCGCAGGGAACCGAGTCCCGTGCCAAGGCCCGACCCAAGTATCTGCGCGTGGTCGTGAACGCGGCGGACGACTCGAGCGGCGACGGGCAGAGCCGGGTCAACATCCGGGTCCCGCTCCAACTGCTGCGCGCCGGGGTACGGCTCACGAGCCTCATCCCTCCGCAGGCACGCGCCAAAGTCAACGCGCAGTTGAACCAGTCGGGCGTACCGATCGATCTCGCCGAACTCAAGCCGCAGCACCTCGAGGAACTCATCGAGCAGATCGACGATCTCACCGTCGACGTCGACGACCCCGACGGCAAGGTGCAGATCTTCTGCGAGTGACGGCACCGCGCCACTGGATGCCGACGGTGACGTCGGGCGTCCACTGCGGCCACCAAGTCGCGTGCCCCGTTCCTTCCCGGTGGTCGGGTTCCGTTCCCGCCGGTCAGACACCCCATGTCGTTGGGGGTGTCAAGCGGGCTGGGGGTAGGCGTGGTGTGACCACGCGGTTGCCTCGTCGTAGGTGGTGCGGGTTTTGAGGCATCCGTGGAGGATGCCGACGAGACGGTTGCCGAGCTGGCGGAGGGCGGGGTTGTAGCCGATCTCGCGGGCTCGTTGCTTGTCGTAGTAGCGGCGGGCGCCGGGTGAGGCCCGCAGCGCGCAGAAGGCTTGGGTCTGGAGAGCGTCGGCCAGGCGGTTGTTGCGGACGTAGCGGGCTTGGACGGTGTGGCTCTTGCCGGAGGCCCGGGTGACGGGGCTGGTGCCGGCATAGTTCTTGCGGGCTTTCGCGGAAGCGTACCGCTCGGGGTCGTCTCCGAACTCGGCGAGCACCCGGGCCCCGGTGATCTCCGCGATGCCGGGCATCGAGAGGTAGATCTCAGCGTCCGGGTGCTTGAGAAAATGGGCCTTCACCTGCTCTTCCATCACGGCGATCTGCTCGTTCAGCGCGATGAGCAGCCGGGCGTGTGCGGTCACGGTGGCCGCGTAGGCGGCGGTGACCTGCTCGGGCAGAGCGAGTTGCCGCTCACGCAGGGCAGTCTGGACAGTGGCCGCTTTCGCGTCGCGGTTGCGTCGGCGGTGGCGGGCCAGGACGGCAGTGATCTGGGTGCGGGTCAGCTTCGCCCCGGTAGCCGGTGTGGGTGCTTTGATCAGCAGTTCGAGGGCGTCGGTGCTGGTCAAGGTGAGATCGGCGTAGGCAGCCAGAGCTGCGGGGAAGTACTCGCGCAGCGTGCTGCGAAGCCGCTGGAAGGTGCGGGTACGTTCCCAGATCAGTGTCTGGTGGGCGCGGGCGACGACCTTCACGGCCTGGGCGGCCTCGCTGTCCCCGGCCACCGACCGCAGCCGGTCGCGGTCGATGCGGACCATGTCGGCGAGTGCATGTGCGTCACCCTTGTCGCTCTTGGCACCGGAGGAGGCGTACCGCTCCTTGAACCGGGCCACCTGGCGGGGGTTGATCGCGTAGACCTGGTAGCCGGAGGCCACCAGAGCCTGCACCCATGAGCCCCGGTCGGTCTCGATACCGACGACGACCTCCGCGGGCTCCAGCTCGCCGCCGTGACGGGCGATGAGTTCGTGAAGCTTGGCGATGCCTGCCACGCCTTCGGGCAGGTTCGCGGTGGCCAGCTTGCGGCCGCTCTCGTCCTGGAGCTCGACATCGTGGTGGTCTTCGGCCCAGTCGTCACCGATCAGCAGCAACAAACCCTCCCCAAGTGCCTTCCTCGTACCGCGGCGTAGCCTGCGGAAGGCACGGCACGCGGCCTAATGGATCCAGTGCTCACGCCCGACGGGGCGGGCACGCCACCCCATCAGCGGTCTGGCCTCCCGGCCACCAGCAGGGGCACGGTCTGACCGCAGAAGTCAGTGCTTCCGGCGTCGATAGTGCTCACCTGCTAACGGCTACGGAACCGAGCATTCCCCGGCTCCGTAGCTCCCATTAGGCGTCCGGGTCTTCCGTTCACGGCGTCAGGCGTCCGGGCGGCTGCCGCGTGCGGCGCCTGCCGACGCGGCCACCACGCACAGCACCGCGATCCACTGCGACCAGTGCAGCGACTCCTGGAGCACGACGAGTCCGATGAGAGCCGCCGTCGCCGGTTCGAGGCTCATCAGGATGCCGAACACACGCGGTGGGATCTTGCGCAGTGCTTCCAGGTCCAGCGAGTACGGAATCACCGACGACAACAGCGCCACGCCGAGTCCCGCGATCAGGACCCACGGCTGGGCCAGCGCCGTTCCGCTGTCGGCCACCCCGAACGGCACAGCCACCAGCGCCGCCACGGCCATCCCCAGGGCCAGTCCATTGCCTTCCGTGGTGCGGCGGCCCAACGCCGCGCCGACCAGGATGTACAGGCCCCAGCAGGTTCCCGCGGCGAGGGCGAACAGCAGACCGGCGAGGTCGAGGTCGCCGCGTCCTTCCATCAGCAGCACCACACCGCCCGCCGCGAGCACGGCCCAGAAGGCGTCCAGCCATCGCCTCGACCCGGCCAGAGCCACCGCCAGCGGCCCGAGGAACTCGACGGTCACCGCGATCCCCAGCGGGATCCGCGCCAGCGCCAGATAGAAGCAGAGGTTCATCAAGCCGAGCGTCACGCCGTAGCCGAGCACCACGGTCCACGTGCGACGGCTCATACGCAGCGACGGTCGCCACCACAGCATCAGCACCGCCGCCGCGAAGAACAACCGCAACGCGACTGTCCCGAAGCTGCCCACTTCAGTGAACAGGTGCTTGGCCAGTGCCGAGCCCACCTGAACACTGACGATGCCCAGCAGAACCAGCGCCGTCGGCGGGATCGTGCCGAAGGAGCTTCCGGCCCGCGCGGTCGGAGAGGAACGGCGCGACAGGCCGCGTTCAGTCCTGTCGACATTCATGGTGGCCACGCGTGGATTGTCGATGAACGGCCGCCGCACGGCACGCCATTTTCACCGGAGCACCCAGGCGTCGGGCGGCGACGGGAACGCCGGATCGTACCAACTCCGTTGACACAGCGGGCACTTGGGAACGGCTGCAACCCGCCGAGGTGGCTGCTGTCCGGGCCTTCCGCGCTGCGGCGGCGACGCTCAGCGCGGAAAGACCCAGCTCGGCGTCCAGGTGCCGGCCTCGTCGTGGTCGCCCGCGGTGGCGGTGAGGTGGGCGCGGAGTGTGGTCAGCGCCGGGTGGGGGTTGTCGCGATGCCAGAGGAGCGAGTGCGGGTACACGGGTGTCGGGTCGGTGATCGGGATGCGGCGCAGGCCGTGGCCGGCGGGCCAGACCAGGCGGGTCTGCCCGCCCATGAAGGTGGCCAGGGCCGGGGTGTCGGCGATGGTGTCGAGGAGCGCGTCGGAACCGAAGTTCGGGCCGGTCGCCTCGATGGTGAGGCCGAACTCGGCGACGAGATCGTCGTAGTAGGCGGCCCACTCGCTGCGAGGGACGATGCCTGGCATCCAGATCCGGTGTCCGGCGAGCTGGGCGAGGGTCACCGATCGTGCGGACGCCAGCGCGTGGGCGGGACCGGTGAGGAGCTGGAGCGGCTCGTCGAGCACCCGGACGGACTCGATGTCCTCGGGCAGAGGCCGGTCGGGCGCGGCGACGGCGCGGAAGGACGCGTCGATCGCACCGGACCTGATGGCGGTGACGGCCGTCTCGATGTCGAGCAGCATCACCACGTCGAGCTCGATCTCGGGGTACGCGCGGTGGAATCCACGCATCAGACCCGACGCCGCACCGCGCGAGGCGATCACGTCGACGCGCAGCGGACGGCGGCCGGTACGCACGGACGCGACGGCGCGCTCGGCGACGCGCAGCAGCTCGCGCGCGTGGGGCAGGAACGCCTGCCCGTCGATGGTGAGCTCGGCGCCGCGCGGTGTGCGGGTGAACAGCCGCACACCGAGGTCGCGCTCCAGCGCGGCGATGCGCTTGGAGACGGCCTGCTGGCTGACCGCCAGCTCGGCGGCGGCCTCCTGGAACCGTCCCGCGTCGGCGGCGGTGACGAAGGTCCGGACGGTGTCGAGGTCCATACCGACACCCTATGGCCACAACCAATGGTTGTGGCGATCTGCTCCGTGGTTGTTTGACCCCAGGTCATGGGGATCGCTTTGATGCTTCCGATCGCGGATCGGTTGTGCGGATCGCGGATCGGCCGAGGGGATGACTGGATGAGTGGCGAGGGGCGTCGGGCATGAGGAGCGGGCACCGGCTGGGGCGGCCGTTCGGGTGGCTCTGGGGAGCGTACGGGACCAGCGCGCTCGGCACATGGCTGGCCTTCGGCGCGTTCCCGCTGATCGCCATCCGGGTGCTGCACTCCGGGCCCGCCGAGGTCGCCGCGCTCTCCTCCGTGGGGGCGGCGGTCGGCGCGGCCGTGGCGGTGCCGCTCGGCCCGTGGGTCGAGTTCCGCCGCAAGCGGCAGGTGCTGATCGCCACGGACCTGGTCCGCTGTGCGGCGCTCCTGACGGTCCCTGCCGCGTTCGTGCTCGGCGTGCTCACCTTCCTTCAGCTCCTGCTGGTCTCGGTCGTCGTCGCCGCGGCCGACATCGCCTTCCGCGCGGCCTCCGGCGCGTACCTGAAGACGCTGCTGCCGGCCGACGACCTGCTCGTCGCCAACGCCCGCTTCGAGTCGACGGCCTGGACGACCACGATCATCGGACCGCCGCTGGGGGGCGCGGCGATCGGGCTCCTCGGCCCGGTGGCGACGGTGGTGGCCGACGCGGCCAGCTATCTGCTCTCGGCCCTGGGCATCCGCGCGACGGGCGGGCACGAGCCGCGGCCCGAGCGCGGGGAGGCCGCGCGTATGCGGGCCGGGGACCTGCTGGACGGCTGGCGGTACATCCTCGCCGACACGACACTGCGTCCGCTGTTCTTCAACACCGCCTTGTTCAACGGCCTGGTGATGGCCACCCAGCCGCTGCTGGCCGTCCTGATGCTCGGCCGGCTCGGGTTCGCGCCGTGGCAGTACGGCCTCGCCTTCGCCGCGCCCGCGATCGGCGGGCTGCTCGGTTCTCGGCTGGCCCGGCCGCTCGTCACCCGCTTCGGCGGGCGTCAGGTCCTGGTCCTGGCCGGGGCACTGCGCGCGATCTGGCCCATCGGCCTGGCTTTCCTGGGGCCGGGCACCGGAGGGCTGCTCCTGGTGATGGGCGTCGAACTCGGGCTCATCTTCTGCTGCGGGGTCTTCAATCCCGTCTACACCACCTACCGCCTCGAACGCACCGCGACCGACCGCGTCGCCCGCACCCTGACCGCCTGGGCGGTGACGACCAAGGCCTCGACCGCGCTCCTGACGGCGCTCTGGGGCCTGCTGGGCGGCCTGCTCGGCTCGCGCACGGCCATCGGCCTGGCCGGGGTGCTCCTGCTGGCAACCCCGCTGCTGCTCCCGCGACGCGCGTCAGCGCATCACTCAGAGCCGGAGCCGGATCCTAGGGCGGAGCCGGAGCCGGAGCCGGACTCAAGGGCGGAGCCGGAGCCGGAGCCAAGGGCGGAGCCGGAGCCGAAGTCGGCGCCGAGTCGCACCTGACGACAGCTGGTCGTCCGTTCCGTCGCGACGCCTCACACCGAGATCGGTGACGGCGGAATCGCGCGTGCGCCCCGTCTCCTGCCCGTGCTGGTCTCGCTCGTCCCGTGCTCGTGCGTCACGCCGCTTCCGGTCAGCTCGTCCCGGGCTCCCCGCAGGTGCGGAAGGTGGAGGTTCCCGACCTGCAGACGACTCGGCGAGGCGGAACTCATGGGTCGTGCGCGACAGGCGGCGCACGTGCCGTCGACCACCCGTGACATACCCTCGTCGACGGAGACGCCGTGTGATGCCCTGGGCATCAACTCTGGGGAGGCGATGATGCTCGGAAGGGGCACGCGGTTGCTCGCGGGCGCCATGGCCGCGCTGTGCCTGCTGCTCATCGGCCCCAGCGCACCGAGCGGTGCCCCCGTCGCCAAGCCGCTGCCGGCCGACGCCGCCACGGACGTCGTACCGAACCGGGTCATGACGTGGAACATCTGCAATCCCTGCAATCGAAGCGGGCAGAACCTCGGCCGCGCCATGGAGATCGCCACGTATGCGCCGCAGGTCGTCGGCCTGCAAGAAGCCTGCGTGCGTGACGTCGAGAAGATCCGGGAGTACCTGCAGAACTTCTACGGGCTGGTGTACCACGTCGAGTACGGGTCGGTTCTCCGGAATTGGGGCCGCTGCGGGGGATGGCCCTGGCGCCCGGGGGGCTTCGGACAGGCGATCCTCTCGGCGGCACCGATGACGGACCGCGTGACCGTCGAATACCCCGACGGCGGATCCGAGGACCGCGGGTACATGGCGGTCACCACCACGGTGAGCGGCCGTTCCGTCCGCGTCTTCAACACCCACCTCGCGCAGCGGCGTCAAGAAGCAGTCCGGGCGGACCAGATCGGGGTACTCGCCGCGGAAGTCGCCCGGCACGACCGCGCGATCGTTCTCGGTGACTTCAATTCCGTGCCGGACGCCCCCGAACTCAGCCGGATGTGGCCACTTGCCGCGGACGCGGACCCCCAGTGCCGTCCCTCGCCCGCGGGTGCCTGCGAGCCGACCACCGACTGGTACAGCAAGTTCGACTACGTCTTCCTGCGAGGCATCGCCCCGCTCGCCCACCGTGTGCATGCCAGCCCGTACTCGGACCACCATCTGCTGTACGCCGACCTGGGCGCGACCTAGCCTTCGGGGAGCCCGGGTCGACGAACTGATGCACCCGACCAGGGGTGTTGGCGACCGGTGAGGGGTCACGATTCGTGCGGCAGCCGCGTTGATCGATAGGGTGCGGTGTCACGACCGCACCCCGTTCGATCCACGGGCCGGTCAGGGCTCTGCCGCAGTCGGTGGCACCTCCACGGCTGCCGTGCCGATCTCTGCCCGCCCGGGCCCTGGGACACGGGGGCGATCCTCACGGCGGGGGCAGTCGGGCCCCGGCCGACGGGTCAGGAGGAACGAGTGGCACAGATCATCGCCGAGGTCTCACGGACGTTCAACGAGTTTCTGCTCCTGCCGAACCGGACCCGGACCGACTGCTCGGTCGCGACGGTCGATCTGCGCGCGCCCCTGGTACGGCACATCGCGGGCGAGGCGTCGGCGATCGAGCTGCGGTCCCCGTTCACGTCCGCGATCATGCAGGCTGTCAGCACACCCGAGCTGGCGATCGCGCTCGCGCGCAACGGAGGTCTCAGCTTCCTGCACCACAACCAGCCGATCCGGGACCAGGCCGCGGCGGTCCGCCAGGTGAAGAACTTCAAGGCCGGATTCGTCACCAGCGACACGAACGTCCGACCCGGCGACAGCCTGAGCATCCTGGTCGACGTCATGCGCCGCACCGGCCACAGCACCGCCGCGGTCACCCATGACGGGACCGCCACCGGTCGCCTGCTCGGCCTGGTGACCTCCCGGGACTTCCACCCCCAGCGCCACGACCTGGACGGCCCGGTCAGTGGACGCATGACCGCTGTCGCCGACCTGGCGCCCGCCGGGCCCGACATCACGCTGTCCGAGGCCAACGCGAGGTTGTGGGACGAGCGGCTGGACTGTCTCCCCGTCCTCGACACCGAGGGCCACCTGCAGCATCTGGTGTTCCGTTCCGACTACGCGGACAACAAGCGCTTCCCGAACCAGGTCGTGGACGGTGCCAAGCGGCTGCGCGTGGGCGCGGGTATCAACACCCACGACTATCAGGAACGCGTCCCCGCCCTGCTGGAGGCGGGTGTGGACGTGCTGTGCTTCGACTCGTCCGACGGCTACAGCGACTGGCAGGCGAAGGCTCTGACCTGGGTGAAGAAGCACTATCCCGAGGTCCCGGTCGGTGGCGGCAACGTGGTCGACGGCGAGGCCTTCACCTTCCTCGCCGAGGCGGGGGCGGACTTCGTCAAGGTCGGAGTGGGCGGCGGCTCCATCTGCATCACCCGGGACCAGAAGGGCATCGGCCGCGGCCAGGCCAGCGCCGTACTGGACGTCGCGGCGGCCCGGGACGCCTTCAGTGAGCGCACCGGCGAGTACGTGCCGATCTGCTCGGACGGCGGGCTGGTCCACGACTACCACGTCTCCCTGGCGCTCGCGATGGGAGCCGACTTCGTCATGATGGGGCGGTACTTCGCCCGCTTCGACCAGGCCGCCGGCGCGAAGCTGCCCACGCGCGACGGCTTCGTCAAGGAGTACTGGGGCGAGGGCTCGAACCGGGCCCGCAACTGGCAGCGCTACGGGCAGGGAGGCCAGGGGCTGGTCTTCGAGGAGGGCGTGGACGGCCACGTCCCCTATGCGGGCGACCTCAACGAAGGGCTCGCCCTGACCATCGCCAAGCTCAAGGCGACGATGGTGTCCTGCGGCTCCGACACTCTGCCGGAGTTCCAGTCCACGGCCCGGCTGACCCTCGTCTCGGACCAGAGCTTCCAGGAGAGCCACGCCAACGTCACCGTGCGGGAGGCCCCGGCGACGGTCTCCTGACAGGTTGCCGGACCGGCAGAGCGGTTTCTGGTCGGAGGGTGATCCGACCGGAACCGTCGTGCCCGGCGGTGCGCGATGGTCTGCGAGTTCGGCGGGCCGAAGTTCGCGAGTCTGCAGTCGCGTTGATCGTCAACACCGGTCCTGGAGAACACGATCGAGCGCCGCCCGGCCTGCAGGTCCCCAGTTCGGCTTGCCGCCGGGAAGGCCCCGATCTCCGTTCTGCCCCATCAGCATCAGGAAGAGGCTCTTCAGGGCAGCCAGCCCGCGGGCACGACGGATCGCGGCCTCGTCCGCGTTCGCGTACGTGTCGAAGAACCGTGAAGCGGTGCCCGCGGGGAGCAGCACCCATGCGGCGGCGAGGTCCCACGCCGGATCGCCGGCGAACATGGCACCGAAGTCCACGATGCCCGAGAGCGTTCCGTCCGAGACGACGACGTTCGCGGGATGAAGGTCGCCGTGCACCCAGAGCGGCGGGCCCTCCCACTCGGGCGCCGCGACGGCGTCGTCCCAGACGGCCCGGACATCGTCGGCGAGGTCGTCAGGAACGACGGCGTGGAAGTAGCGGTCGAAGCCGTCCGTGCACTCCTTGGGGTGAGCGCCGAAGTCTGCGCTGACCGGCGCCTCGGCGGGCGCCTCCACGTGGAGCGCCCGGAGAAAGCCCGCCAGCGTGTCGGCCGCGTGGGCGCCGCGACTGATCGAGCCGTGGTCCAGCGGCTCGCCGGGAACCCATGTCATCACGGTCCAGTGCTTGGGGAAGCGCGCGGACGGTTCACCGGACCGCACCGGGGTCGGCACCGGGAGCGGCAGGAGCGGGGCCAGCACCGGTAGCCACCGCCGCTCCTTGAGCTGGAGTTCCGGGGTGGGGTCCATGCGCTGCATGCGCACGGCCAACTCGTCCCCGAGGCGCCACATTTGGTTGCCCCAGCCGCCCACAACCTCGCGGATGGCCAGCCCTGCAAGGTCTGGATGTTGCTCCTGCAGCAGGTCACGGACCAGGTCCGCGGTGATCTCGATCTCGGAGGTGGTCATGCGAAGCCACAGTACTGGGGCAGGCGGAGCAGCTCTTGCTCTCCGGAGGATCTGGCCACTCGACCTTCTCTGCGAGAGATCAGCCACCGGTCGCATGTTCGCGAGCTGTCGCGCTCCGCGGGCCAGCCGTCACGCTCCGTCACGGCAGTGGTCGCCGCCTTCCTCACTCGCGTGTTCGAATTTATGTTCGATATCCTGCGGAAGGAGGTGAGCGCGAGATGGCGATGCGGTCGACGGAGGACCGGCAGGGTGTGGTGATGCATGTGCGTGGCCCCGACCGGCTGTCGGAGGACACTTACCGTCAGGTGCTGGAGTTGCTGGCGGAGCTCTCGCCGGTGGTGCAGGCGCTGCCGCCCACCGCGGCCCTGGTGGACCTGCACGGGGCGCTGCGCTATCACGGCGCTACCGCACGCCGCCTGGCAGAGGTGCTCCGCGTCAGGGCGATCGCCCGCCTCGGCGTCGACGTCCGGGTCGGCATCGGCCCGACCGTCACGGTCGCCGCGACCGCCTCCGCCCAGGTACCGGGCCCCGGCGGCGTCCTCGCCGTCGACGCCGAACAGGCCATCGGCTGGCTGACGCGCCTGCCGGTCGAAGCCCTGCACGGCATCGGCCCCCGGCAGGCGGCCGTCCTGATCGACTACGGCATCCACTCGGTGGGCCTGCTCGCCGCGATCCCGCCGGCCACCGTGCAGCGCCTGCTCGGCGGCAAGGCGGGCCGCCTCGCCACCGACCGGGCCCGTGGCGTCGACCCCCGCGCCGTCGTCCCGCGCGCCCTGCCCCCGACGGCCGCCGTGCGCTGCTCGTTCGACCGGCACACCCTGGACGGCGCCACGGTGCGTGCCGCTCTGCTCGATCTGGTGGTGCGACTGGGCTCCCGGCTCCGCGGTCGCGATCAGGCCGCCCGCGCCCTGACCTTGACCCTCGAGTTCGCCGGTCGAAGCACCTGGGAGAAGACCCGGCGTCTGCGCGAGCCGTCCGCGCACGACGACGACCTGCGCCATCTCGCCTACCAGCTGATGGATGCCGCAGGCCTGCAACGCGGCCGCCTGACCGGACTCGCCCTGAAGGCCGAGGATCTGACCGCCGCCGACCAGGTCGCCGAGCAGATCAGTCTCGACACCGGGCGCGAGGCCCGCCTGGTCGCCGAAACGGCCATCGACCGGGTCCGCGACAAGTTCGGCCCCCGTGTCATCGGACCCGCAGCCGTCTACCGCCGAGCCTCATGACTTCTGACCGAGGGTCCGGCAGCGCCGGGGTGCGAAGCCGGGAGAGACCGCGGAACCGCCCACGGGCGGGCGGTTCCGCGGCGGGCAGGCCGCGGGCTGACGGAGGTTCGGGCGCCCTGAACCCGCACAGCGAGGGCGCGCGGTCAGGCCGGGATGAAACCGGGCCACCAGGAAGGCACGTTCCCCGGGCACGACGGGTCCGGATACGAGTCCGCCATGCCGAGCCACGTCACCAGGAACCAGGTGAACCACACGGTGAAGACGATCCCCGCGGCCAGTGCCGCACGCCGGTGACGCCTTCCCAGCGTGCCGTGCAACACGACCCAAGGAACGCCCGCCGCGAGCCATATGAGAGGGGCGAGGAAAAGCAAAGTCATGCTGTCGGCACCGGCGTTGACGCCGACGTCGCACGCAGCCCACACCCGCCCGACGGCGACGACGGAGACCACCGAGGTCAGACCCCCGAAAAGGACGCCGAACAGAACCCCTCTGGACCAGGGTCTTCGAGGACTCGACGGCCCCGCTGCCATCTTCCGTCTCCCGTCGTCGTAGAGGCGGAGACTACCAACGACCCGGACACGAGCTCTTGCGCTCGCATCCCGGAGCCGCTGTCGGCGGATGAGCCCACAGCCGAGGCACTCGCAGACGCCATGCAGGTCGCTCATGGAGGTCGCTCGCGCAGATACGCCTCCAACTCGGCGGCCCCTGCCAGCATCGCCCGCCCACGGGCGGACAGCCGGTCACGCCAGTCGCCCAGTGCGGCTCCGAGCGGCTCCAGCCCACCGGCGGCCCGCACCTGGGTGATCAGCGGGGCAATCTGTTCCAACAGATAGCCGCCCCGGCGGAGTTGGTGGGCAAGTCGTGCGTCCCTGACGTCCGCCTCGTCGTACACGCGGTACCCGGTCTGCGGGTCGCGCCGGGGGCTCACCAGTCCTGCCCGCTCCCATTTGCGCAGCGTCGCCGGCCGGATGCCGAGCTTCCCGGCCAGCGGCCCGATGAACGTACCCCCGGACCCGGACACCGCGGCCGGTTCGGAGCGCACGCCGGCTTCGGACGCCGTGACGGGCGCCAGGTCACGCAGGGCGCTCTCCACGACCTGGAGGGTCCGGCGGTCGTCGAGGAGCTGGGTGTGGCTCTCGTCGATGAGGCGGAAGGCCTCCTCGGCCGATCCCTCGTTCACCGCCCGCATGATCGCCGTCGCCGTCCGGTGTCCGTGTCCGGGCACCAGGGCCAGGAACGCGCGCAGTGCCCCCGCGTGCAGTGAGGTGTAGGTGCGATAGCCGTGGGGTGTGCGGTCGGCGACCGGCAGGATGCCGGCCACCTCGTAGTTCCTGACGGCCTGCGTGGACAGGCCGTGCGCGCGGGCCAGGTCGACCGGCCTGAGGTGTCTGTCGTTTTGAGGGTTTCGACCCATGACCCTGCCGATATCGTGGAAAAGTTTCAACCGAAGGTTCAACGATAGCGTTGAAGGCATGGACATCGACATCACGGACACCGCCCATGCCGTCGAGGCCACCGCCGTCATGAAGCTGCTCCCGGCCCGACCGCAGGTGCTCGCCCTCGGCGAGCCCACCCACGGCGAGGACACACTCCTCGAACTGCGCAACGCACTGTTCCGGCAACTCGTCGAGCAGGAGGGCTATCGGACGATCGCCATCGAGAGCGACTGCGTCAAGGGCCTGATCGTGGACGACTACGTCACCTCGGGAATCGGCAGCCTCGACGACGTCATGGAGCGCGGCTTCAGCCACACCTGGTTCAACACCTCCGCGCCCAATCGCGAGTTGGTGCGCTGGATGCGCGCGTACAACGACGCCCGGCCCGCATCCGAGCAGGTCCACTTCGCCGGTATCGACGGCCCGTTGGAGATGACCGAGGCCGCCAGCCCCCGACAGGCGCTCACCGCACTCCACGACTACCTTGCGTCCCGGGTGGACACGGACCTGCTCCCGTGCACCGCGGACACGCTCGACCGCCTCCTCGGCCCCGACGACCGGTGGACCGATCCCGCGGCGATGACGGAACCGGACCGGTCCGTGGGGCAGTCGGCCGAGGCCAAGGAACTGCGCCTGTACGCGGACGACTTGGGGGCGCTGCTCGATGAGCACACACCGCACCTGATGGCGGTCTCGTCACCGCAGGACCATGAGCGGGCACGCCTCTACGCGCGCACCGCCATGGGCCTGCTGCGCTACCACTACTGGATGGCCGACACCTCACCGAGCCGCATGACGCGGCTGGTGGGTCTGCGCGATTCGATGATGGCCGACAACCTCCTCGCCATTGCCCAACGGGCCCCGGCACTGGTGCACGCCCACAACGGCCACCTCCAGCGAGAGAAGAGCACCATGCGGATGAGTGGCCGCCCGCTGCGGTGGTGGAGCGCCGGCGCGCTCGCCGGCGCCCACCTGGGCGAGAGGTACGCCTTCCTCGCCACGGCTCTCGGCACGATCCGGCACCAGGGAGTGGACACCCCGCCGCCGGACACCGTCGAAGGTCTCCTGTACGCGCTCCCCGAGGACCGCTGCCTCGTCGACGCTCCCCGGCTCGCCACCGTCCTCGGCGACAGCCGACCCGCCCCTCGTGTGTCCCCCTACTTCGGCTACGCCCCACTCGACCCGGCCCATCTGGCCGGCAACGACGGGATCGTGTTCGTCAAGGACGTCCCGCAGAGCTAGCGCTGCCGGCAGCAGGCCCGCCTGGGTACCTCGTGTCCGCGGGAGGCGGTCCCGGCCGGCGGCCGCGCCGCTGAGGTACGTTCGGCCCATGACGCACTTCACGGACTCCGCCCCGGTGGCCCCGTGAGCGGTTGGTGGCCCTACCTGGAGGAACGCACCCGCGGGGAGGTCGACGCGAACGTGCTGCGCGACCGCCGACTCAGGGCGGTCAAGGCCGTGCTGGAAGCGCTGCGCCCGCTGGGAGTGGGCCTGTTCGAGGCCGAGCAGGTGGTCCACGCGCGCTACGAGGCTTTGGGCGACCGAGTGCGACGCACCCCGCCGGACGCGCTCGACGTCTCCTCACTCGCAGCCCGAGCGGAAGCCCTCCCGGGCCGGGTGGCCGCCGTCGAGGCCGTCTGGGACGGCGACACCGTCCACGACTGGTTCGTGGTCCTGGTCGCCGTCCTGGACGGCCCCTCCAGGGAAGGCCACTTGGCCACCGTGTATCACCGTTCCGGCGCTGCCGCGCCGGGCACCGTCGCAGCCGGCGCGGGACAGGCCCTGGCCGACCACCTCGGGGTGCCTTTCCACTTCGCGTCCCCGGAGGCCCCCGATGACGAGGCCCCACGCCGGCGGACACTCCAGTCGGGCCCCTGACGGTCAGGGGTGGGCGGACAGTTCCCGCTCCAGGCCGTTGAGGAAGTCGGTGACGATCCGGGTGTACTCGTCGGGGCGGTCGAGGTTGGGGAAGTGGGCGGCGTCGTCGATCGCGGCCGTCCGGCCTCGTGGTGCCGTGAGGGCTATGGAATCGGCCATGGCGCGGAGCTCGGGTGCGTCCTGTGCGCCGTTGAGAGCGAGTACGGGGACGGTGATGCGGCCGGCCCGGGTGCGGAGGTCCTTGACCGGGATGTGGTGATCGGGTTCGTCGAGCGTGTGCTTGCCGATGGTTCGCTGGCGCATCTCGCGCAGGCGTGTGTAGACCTCGGGCCGGACCGCGTCCCGCGGGCGCTCGGGGCCGTGCGCCCAGGCGTCGCTCGCATCGTGCCAGGCCGCGATGTCACCGGAGGCCAGGGCCGTGAATTGGGCGTTCTGGAACTCCTTGGACCACGACTCGGTGAACTCGTATTCGTTCGTGCCGCCGCCGGAGACGACCAGGGCCCGGACGAGCTCGGGGTGTTCCAGTGCGGTCGCCACGGCGAGCACCGCGCCCATGGAGACGCCGACGAGGACGGCGGGGCCGGTGTCCAGGTGACGCAGCAGCTCGGCGAGATCGTCGGCCTGCCGGAACGGGCGGCTCGCGTTGGCGGACCGTCCGTGGCCGCGGGCGTCGGGCGCGATCACGCGGAACTCCCTTGAAAGCGCCGGGACTTGCTCGTCGAACATGGTGTGGTCGACGAAACCCGCGTGCAGCAGCACGACGGGCAGGCCGGTGCCGCCGGTGTCGCGATAGGCGAGGTCGCCGTCGGAGGATGCGAAGAAGCGGAGGTCGGAAGCTGAAGTCATGACAACTAAGTTGTCATAGACCCAGCTGGATGACAACTGGATTGTCATTTATCATCGGCGTGTGAGTGATGAAGAACGCCCCCTGTCGCACGACGAGGCGGGGCCGCGCCTGATGGAGGTCTTCGCTCTGATCGGACCGCTCTACCGGCGTGTTCAACGCAAGATCGAACAGGACGCCGCGGGGCAGGACCTGTCGGTGGGAGTGCGCGCGGTGCTCGATCTCCTGCGCGAGCACGGGCCGATGACGGTTCCCCAAATGGGCCGGGCGCAGTCGATCAGCCGCCAGTTCGTCCAGCGGATGGTCAACGACGCGGCGGCGAGCGGTCTGGTCGAGGCCGTGCCGAACCCGGCGCATGCTCGATCCTCGCTGATCCGGCTGACCGACAGCGGTGGCACGACGATCGAGGCCGTCGTCGCCCGGGAACACGCGCTGCTGCGAGAGGCGGCCGACGATCTCACCACTGCCGATGTGGACACCTGTGTCCGCGTGCTCAGCCGGATGCTCACACTCTTCGACGACGTCGACGTCAACAGCTAGACCCCCGTCCGGTCCGGTGGCCCTTTGCGCGGAGACACACCTTCGAGGAGGGGCGAGGCGGCGGGGGAGCGCCGGCTCGGCGAGCGCTTTCCGACCGATGTCGCGAGAATGACGAATGGTGTCAATCAAGCCCATGGCTGACTGAAGGCCGGGTGACCATCAGGCGGGACGCGCCCAGCGCCGCGGATCTCCTGTTTGCCCCCGGCTCGCCGTGCAGTCCGCAGAATCGCCCATCGGCCGGCCGGACGGCCGGCCCCACTCCACGCGCGAAGGCTCCCGGTATGACCACCGTCACCGCATACGCTGCACCCGTAGGCAAGGCTCCCCTGGAGCGCACCACCATCGAGCGCCGCCCGCTCGGCGAATCCGACGTCATGATCGACATCGAATTCTGCGGCATCTGCCACTCGGACATCCACCAGGTCCGAGAGGGCTGGGGCGACGGCATCTTCCCCATGGTCCCCGGCCACGAGATCACCGGTGTGGTGACAGAGGCGGGCTCCAAGGTGACCCGGTTCACCGTGGGCGACCGTGTCGGCGTGGGATGCATGGTCGACTCCTGCCGCAGATGCGAGAACTGCAAGGCGGGACTGGAGCAGTACTGCCTCGATCAACCGACCTGGACCTACAACGCGATCGGCAAGGACGGACAGCCGACGTACGGTGGCTACTCCCAGAAGATCGTGGTCGACGAGAACTACGTCCTGCGCATCCCCGAGGGCCTGTCTCTGGACGTGGCCGCCCCGCTGCTGTGTGCAGGCATCACCACCTACTCGCCGCTGAAGTTCTGGAACGCGGGCCCCGGCAAGAGGGTCGCTGTCGTGGGGTTCGGCGGGCTCGGCCACATGGGAGTCAAGATCGCGCATGCCCTCGGCGCGGAGGTGACCGTGCTGTCGCAGTCCCTTCGCAAGAAGGACGACGGCCTGCGCCTGGGCGCCGACCACTACTACGCGACCGCTGACGCGAAGACGTTCACCGACCTCGCCGGCTCGTTCGACATCATCATCAACACGGTCTCGGTGCCGCTCGACTACGCGGCCTTCCTCTCCCTCCTGCGCACGAGCGGAGCCCTGGTGAACGTCGGCATCCCCGAAGAAGAGGTGCAGGTCTCGCTCGCCTCGATCTTCGGCAACCGCCGCAGCCTGACCAGCTCGAACATCGGCGGAATCCGCGAGACCCAGGAGATGCTCGACTTCTGCGCCGATCACCAACTGGGCGCCGAGATCGAGCTGATCGAGGCCGGCCAGATCAACGAGGCCTACGAGCGGGTCGCCAACAGCGACGTCCGGTACCGGTTCGTGATCGACACCGCGACCCTGTGACCGTCACGTCAGTGTGCAGCGCGGTGGCCCGGGCCGCGCATTGCGCGTCCTGCCGCTGCGGGAAGTGATGCGGACAGCCTCGAGCGCTGAACGCGGAAACACGGAACCGGACTCCGGCACAAGCAATCCGGCCGACCTGGCCGCGGGCCTTCGGGAAGGGCACATGGTCTGGTCATCGAAGCGGCGCGGACGGGCGAGGCCCAAGCTCCCTCGGCCCGGTGTGTGCAGGCGCCGACGGCACACCTTGCACACCGAACACCTGATGTTCTACACCCCGCAGACCATGCTGGATCGCGCCGCTTCCTGGGCCGCGTGCTCGGACCCCGAGGCGCAACGGTGGCTCGGCTGGGGTCCCGACCAGGTCATAGCCGACGACCACGTCCGTGAGGCACTGACCGAGCTGCGTCCTGGGGACGCCGACACGTGCTTCCCGTCCGTGCTCCCGCGCTGCCTGTTGACCGAACCCTTCGAGCCTCCCGCGGACCGGACGCAGCGGCTCATAGGTGTGCGCCTGGACGACGGCAGATACGCGGCGACCCTGCAACTCGCCACCGACACCGGGGAGATCGGCGGAGCGCTCGCTCCGCATGCCCGAGGCCTGGGGCTCGGAGCCGAGCTGTTCCGGGCGGCTGCGCTGTTCGCTCACACCCACATGGGGCTGCGGAGCGTCCAGGCAGGTCACGAAGCGGCGAACACGGCATCCGCGCGGGCCCTGGTGAGCGCCGGATTCGTGGCGGACGACGGTCCGCCTCGCTTCACCCTGCCGGACGGCCGCGAGATAGACGCTCGCTGGGTGCGGCATACGGCCGTGGAACGGGCCTCCAGCTGCCACGAGGGATCGTCGCGGTTCTGAGTACAGGCACCTCTGACGTCTCCGGGCTCCGGATTCAGAGCCTGGCCGGTTCACCGATGTCGGACGGGTCCCCAGGACGAATGCCTCAGCGGGGCTGCGCGTGCCCCGCGAGCATGGAGACCAGACTGTGGGGCGCGTGGTCGCCGAAGAGGAGCTCGTGGAGGTCGGTACCGTCGGCGGCGGCCGCGGCGCTGCGGGGGAACAGGGCCTGCTCGTATGCGGTGAGCGCGGCCTCGGCGTCGTCGGGGTGTGCGGCGATGGCCTTGCCGAGTTCGGCGCCGTCGTACATGGCCAGGTTGGCGCCCTCGCCGTTCGGAGCCGAGAGGTGCGCGGCATCGCCGAGCAGGGTCACCCCCGCCACCCGCTCCCACCGAGGCTCGACCGGCAGGGCATGAAGAGCACGCAGGACCGGAGCGGTGTCACTTTCGGTGATCAGCGCGGTGATCTCCGGCGCCCATCCCTCGAATTCCCGCGCGATCCGCGCAGTTGCCGCGGCGGGATCGGTGAAGTCGACACGGGCGAACCACTCCCGCGGCTCGGAGAGCGCCACATAGGTGTGGAGCGTCCCGCCGCCCTCACGGTGGGCCTGGATCCCCTTGCCCGGCGCGAGCGTGAAGATCGACCCGCCACCGACCGCTTTCGCGGCGGCGGGGTGCCGGGTGTCGCCGTCGAACAGGTAGGTCTCGACGTACGACCTGCCGATGTACTCGGGCACCGCGTCGGAGAGCGGCGACCGGACCCGGGACCACGCGCCGTCCGCGCCGACCAGCAGGCTCGCTTCGGTGGTGGCGCCATCGGCGAAGATCACCTCGTGGCGCCCCTCACCAAGGGCGCGGACACCGCTGACCTTGTGCCCCCATCGGACGGTGCCGGCCGGAAGCGAGTCGAGCAGGATCCGTCGCAGCTCGCCGCGCTGCACCTCGGGGCGGCCACCCGTGCCGTCGTCCGGTTCGTCGAGCAGGACGGTCCCGTCGCCGTCGAGGACCCGCATCGCCTGGCGGCCCTCCAGGACGGTGCCGTGGAACGCGTCGCTCAGACCCGCCGCCCGAAGAGCCGGCTGACCGGTGTGGTCGTGGATGTCGAGCATTCCGCCCTGCGTGCGCGCCGTGGGAGAGGGCTCCGCCTCGTAGACCGTGGACGGGATTCCGTGGACGTGCAGGACACGGGCGAGCGTGAGGCCGCCGAGTCCGGCGCCGATGATCGTGACAGTGGTCATGGTGGTTCCTCCCCGGGCGCGAACCGCTGGGCGGACACCCGGCAGGTCACGACTGGAACGCCGTTCCAGCAAACCCAGGCGCACCGTCAGTGCGGGCTTCCGGGGGTGATGCGATCCGGCGTGGCCTCCTCGGCCCACTCCAGGCCTGCCGCGACAGCGCAGTCGACGCCCGCCCATCCGCCTAATGCTGAGTGCGGGCGCCATCCACGGTCGCCGTACTAGGCCCCGGCATGACGGGCGGTTGCGGTCGATGGCCGACGCACCGAGCGGCCGCGAGCCTCGACTCGCCGGGAGGGCAGGGGTATGCGCAGGCACAGGGACGTCGTGACCAAGAGGCCGGCGAAGACCGCCAGAAGGAGAAGGGACACCCACATCTGCCGGGACCCGGGATGCGTCCACCCCGTGTATGCGGCAGTGGCCCCCCACAGGACGGTCCCTCCCGCATGGAGGACGCGAATGCGGCGCAGACCCCGCACCGCAGCGGAGCGCTCAGGAAGTTCGGCCGTTGCTGTCATGCGGGGCCGCGTACCCCACTTTGCTCAGCCATCACAGTGGTGCCGGGGATTCATGCTGTTCCGCTCGTCGGACAAGGCCGCGTCGAGGCAGCCGACCGCACCCCTCGACGCGCCAGTGAACAGGCACCACGGAGACGGGTCATGCCGGATCGGGGAGGTCCATCAGCGCGAGCGCGGCAGGGTCGATCACGACCGCGATCTCGGTGATCCGGCCGTCGACGACGGTGAACACGAGGACCGACAGAGGGGTGCCGTCCTCGCGCCAGGAAAGGACTCCAGGACGGCCGTCGAGATCAACCGCACGATCCGCGAGCAGGCCGGCAAGACCTGGTGATCCCGGCGTGACGTCGTCTCCCCTGGGACCACGCATTCCAGCGGAGAGGCGGGCACCACGCCGTCCGGAGGCCGGGGTCATGGCGGCTTCCTCGTCAAGCCGACGCCACAGGTGAGCAGTTGACGAGAAGGCCGGGTCCGGCAGCACGCTCACGGACCCGGCCTCGACGTGGACGTCAGCGGGCCACGAGGGCGAAAACTCCCCAACCCAGGTACTCGCGCTCGTACCTGGCGTAGCGGGCCGGCTCTCGGGAGAGCTCGGCTCTCAACTCGGCGGCCAGCTCGTCGCCGGGATTCCGGTCGAGCCAGCGCCGGACGTTCAGCCACTGCGCGGCCCTATACCGATCCCAGCTGTCCTGGTCCGCGAGCACCATTTCTACGACGTCGTAACCCAGTTCACCGAACTGCTCGATCAGTTCGGGCAGCGGTCGGAAGTCGTCCTTGGCACCGGCGTGGCATGCTTCGACGGTGGCCTGGTCCGGCGGCTCCTGACGCCAGTACGGCTCGCCGATCAGCAACATGCCGCCGGAGCGCAGGCTGCGACGCAGCAGCTCGATCGTGCCGACCAGTCCATCGCCGATCCAGGTGGCGCCGATGCACGCGGCCAGGTCGACCGGTGTGTCCGCGACGTAGCCGGACGCGTCGCCGTGGACGAAATCCACCTGGCCTGCGACGCCGAGTTCTGTTGCCCGGGCACGGGCCCTTGCTGTGAACTCGGTGCTGATGTCCACTCCGGTCCCGACGACACGGTGGGCGCGGGCCCAGGTACACAGCATCTCGCCCGAACCACTGGCGAGGTCGAGCACACGCGTCTCGGGGGCCAGGCACAGGGCCTGCCCCAGAGCAGCCAGCTTCTCGCTGGTGAACGGGTTGTGGATGCGGTGGCTGCGCTCGCGGATGGTGAAGCTACGTGGAAGATCCACTGGATGGGGTCCTTACGTCCGATGAGGTCATGACGTGCGCGAAGGACGGCCTGTCGAAGCCGGCCGCCGTTGCCTGGACCGTCATCAAATGCACCTCATCCGACTGTGGGGGACCTACGAGCCTCGGTGAGGCTAGGGGGCACGAGCACCTGTGTCCATCGCTTTTCGCCCGTGCATGGCCCTCCGTGTCCGAGCTTGCCCTTCAGGCCTGCCGGATGCCTGCGGTCCTTCCGCCGTGGTGGTCACCTGCCCGGCGAGGGCCCGGGGACCGGCTGCAAAATCACCCGGATCGTGTGAGGCCGAACGCTCCCTTCGGGTGCAGCGTGGGCTCAGAACGCCATCCGGGTGAAGCCCGGGCGGGAGAAGAAGGGACCACGCAGATGTACCTGGCGAACGACTATCCGCTGCTGAGCGCCTTCTGGACCATGCTCTGGTTCTTCCTGTGGATCATGTGGTTCTTCCTGCTCTTCAAGGTCGTCTTCGACATCTTTCGTGACGACACCCTGAGCGGATGGGGCAAGGCCGGCTGGCTCGTGTTCGTGATCGTGCTGCCGTTCCTCGGCGTCTTCGTCTACCTCATCGCCCGAGGCAAGGACATGGGGCGCCGTGACGTCGAACAGGCCAGAGCGCAGAAGCAGATGTTCGACTCCTACGTCCGTGAGACGGCGGGCGGCGGGACCAGCAGCGCCGACGAACTGGCCAAGCTCGCCGAGATGCGCACCCGCGGCGACATCACCCAGGAGGAGTTCCAGCAGGCCAAGGCGCTGGTCCTGAGCGGTAGCAGCCCCACAGGGGATGCCGCCCGGGTCAGCACCCCCAGCCCTCGTTGATCAGCAGACGAAACCGATCGGGGCCGCGGTCGGCCGGGTTCCCCGCCGGCCGCGGCCACCGGTCCGTCCGTCGGTTCAGGCCGGTTGCGTGGCGGAGTGGGTGACCGCGAGGGAGCCGTCGGGTTCCGTGGTGATGCGTACGCCGTCACTGATCCGGTCGAGCGTGGCGCACAACCAGGCGCGATCGGCGCCGGACGGGAGCTCGAGACGCATGCGGCGGGACTGCAGGGGCAGCAGGCGCAGTCCGGTCAGCCGTCCGGTGTCGGCGGCCACCGTGACGAGGTAGGCGATCCGCAGGTCGTCGCGGTACTCCTCGTAGCCGTCGATGCCCTCGTAGTCGTCCACGAAGTCACCGCAGCCGTAAAGGATCAGCCGGTCCCGGTACACCTCGATGGCGCGGGGGTGGTGCGAGGAATGGCCGTGGACGACGTCGACGCCACCGTCCACCAGGGCACGGGCGAAGCGCACCTGGTCCCGGGGAACGCGGTATCCCCAGTTCGAGCCCCAGTGCACGGACACGACCACGACGTCGCCCGCGCGCTTCGCGGACCGCGCCCGGCGAACCACACCGGCGGCCTCGGCCGCCGACAGCTCCGGCAGATGAGCCACTCCGGAACGATCCGGGGCCGCGGCCCAGTCGGACGGGACACCGCTGGAGCAGGCCCCGAGGGCGAACACCAGCACCCGGCCACCACCCGTGACCGGTACGGCCACGGGCGCGTACGCCTCCTCGTCGGTCCGCCCCGCCCCCGCCGCGCGCAGTTTCGCGAGCGCCAAAGCGGCCAGCGTCTCCTCCAGGCCCTCGCGGCCGAAGTCCAGCACATGGTTGTTGGAGAGGACGCAGACGTCCGGCCGGGCCACCGCGAGGGCGGGCAGGTTCGCCGGGTGCATCCGGTAGTGGATCGCCTTGTCGGGGGCGAAGGTGTCGCTGCGCGTGACGGACGTCTCCAGATTCACGATCCGGACCGCCGCAGCGCTCTCGTCCAGGAGTCGGAGTGCCTCGCCCCAGGGCCAGGAAGGCGGAACGGGGGCAGGAATCGGACCGTGCACCGACTCCGCCATCCGCACATAGGAGCGCGCGTCCCCGACGTATCCCTCCCGCAGCTGCGGATCGCTCGGATGCGCGAGGATCTGATCGACGCCGCGCCCGAGCATGACATCGCCGCACAGAAACAGCGTCAAGGTCCCGCCGCCCATGAGTCCACGCTAGACCTCGACCGACGCCATCCAAAAGGTCCCCGCGTTCCCACGGCTGGGGCGAGAAGGTGTGGGTGCGACGGCCTGAAGCCTGTCCGGCTCTTGGAGTGCCCGGGGCAGCTCAGCCACGGCACCCGACGTCCCGCGGTTCGCACCCGGCGGGATCCGGCAGCCTCGGTGGCCCGTCCGGGCGGCGTACCGCCCCCGGACGGAAGAGTTACCGACAGTGCAGGATTGCGATCATGAAGTCACCATGAACCACTCATTGCATGATCAGACACGCGATGCGCACGCTCTGCGCCGCCACCCTCGTGGCCGCCCCCCTCGTCCTGACCGCGACGCCTGCACAGGCCCTGACTTCATGTACGGTCAACGGCCGTCCCGTGTCGGGTACGACCGTCAGTGGTACGGCCGGCTCCGACTACATCAGCTGTGGTGCCCTTGGTGTGGGTGACAGGGTGGACGGCTTGGGCGGGAGCGACTCGATCGTCATCAGCGGCCTCGTCGCCGGCACCGTCGACGGCGGCACCGGGAGCGACTTCATCACGGCCAACGTCGGTACCTCGGGGAGCGGCAGGATCCTCGGCGGCGCCGACGTCGACTTCATCTCCGTCGGCCCGAACGCCGGCACCGTGGACGGCGGACTCGGGGTGGACTTCTGCCGAGTCGCCTCAGGCAACCCCCCTGTCAACTGCTGAGCAGCGACGGGTTCGTCGGGCCGGCCGACCACGATGCTCGGGGTGGCCGGCCGGCGTCCCCCACCGTGCGGCGGCCACACCGACCACTGTGTCCTGAGGCACGACGCGTGGTCGCGGACGGTGGGATCGACCTGCCGCCGGGGTGAGATGGTCAGTACCGGGCGCCGACGGGAGTCGGGAGGGCGTCGAGGTCGGCGAGGTCGGCGGCGGAGAGCTGGACGTCGGCGGCGCCCGCGTTGTCAGCGAGGTACTTCGGGGTCTTCGTGCCGGGGATGGGGACGACGTGCGGGCCCTGGGCGGTGAGCCAGGCGAGGGCGATTTGTGCGGGGGTGGCGCCGTTCCGGTCGGCGACCTCACGGACCTTCGTCGTGATGTCGAGGTTGGCGCGCAGGTTGTCCTGCTGGAAGCGCGGCAGGCGGCGGCGCTGGTCGTTCTTGGGCAGTTCGTCGAAGGAGGCGAAGCGTCCGACGAGGAAGCCGCGGCCCAGGGGCGAGTAGGGCAAGAGGCCGATGCCGTGCTCGGTGCAGTAGGGCAGGACTTCGGCCTGGACGTCGCGCGTCCACAGGGAGAACTCGGACTGCACGGTGGCGACCGGGTGGATGGCCTGGGCCCGCCGGATCTGCTCGACGCTGACCTCGGACAGGCCCAGGTGGCGGGCCTTGCCGGCCGTGACGGCCTCGGCCAGTGCGCCCCAGGTCTCCTCGATGGGGACCTCGGGGTCGACGCGGTGGAGCTGGTAGAGCTCGACGTGGTCGGTCTTCAGGCGGCGCAGGCTGGCGTCGATCGCCGCGCGCACGTGCTCGGGTCGTCCGTTGGGCTTGACCAGCGGGGCACCGCCGGGGCCGCCGGTCGGGTCGATGCACTCCATGCCGACCTTGGTGGCGATCACCGCACGGTCGCGGCGGTCGGCCAGAGCCCGGCCGAGGAGTTCCTCGTTGGTGTACGGGCCGTAGACGTCCGCGGTGTCGATCAGGGTCATGCCCAGGTCGAGGGCCTGGTGGATGACGGAGACTGAGGTGGCTTCGTCGCGTGGGGTGGCCATGTCGTAGGCGAAGCTCATCCCCATGGCGCCCAGGCCGATGACGCCGACCTCAGGTCCGTGGGTGCCCAGGGTGGTCTTGCGCATGCTGTGATCTGCCTTCGTACGGGATCAGAGGGGCAGTGACCGGCACAGTGATCCAAACGACCGGTCGACTACCTAGAACTTAGGTGGGCGGAGCGGCAAGGGTCAAAGGCCAGAAGGGGCTGAGCCGGGACCGGCTTTCTCGCACCTGATAGGCCCGGACTCCCACCCCTTGGTCACATGGACTGTCATTCGGATCGGTCAGCCACCGCGAAGGCCCCAGTTGTCGAGTCCACCGTAGATGTGGGCCTCTTGGCACTGAGGTGCGTCGAGGCAGACGGCCTCGCCGCGGTAGAGGGCGATGAGCGAGTCGTCGCCGCGCCACCAGGTGTCGGTGATGCCCTGGACCTCGGGTACCGGCTCGTACCCTTCGAGCGCTTCGAGCGCAACGGCTTCGACGGCATCGCCCGTGACCTTCGTGATGGTCTTGGCCCAGCGACTCGCATGGTGAGCCAGTGCCAAGGACTCCACCCACCCGTCCGTGTCGGCGTGCAACGGTGTCCAGCGGCCGGCGTGGATCCCGAACTCGCCTCCCGGTCCGATCATGAACCCATAGGCCATGGACACCCGCCCGTCCCCGGCCGGAATCAACCAGCCCTCCTCGGACGAGCCTTCAGGAACATCAGGCGCCAAAACACGTGGACCCCCCTCGTAGGCGAGGGCCGGCGGCAGGGCGATACCACCCCAGCGATCCTGAAACGCCACCGCGCGTTCGATCTCCACGGCGGGTACGCCGTGCCCGAGCCACACGTCCCGAAACGGCCGGATGTCCGGCCCCGGCACGTGCAGCCCGTGCACCTCGACGAAGTGCCGGGCCCTGCGGCTGAGTCCGACGGGCGCCGGCGAAACCCGTGCGTCCGCGCTCACGACTGCTCGTCACCGGCGGGGTGGAGAACCGCTGCGGCGATCTCACGTACGCGGTCCAGGGTGATGCCCGTCCGCTGCTCGACGGCGAGGGGATGGTGGGTGGGTTCGAGCTCGACGGAGAAGCGTTCGCCGGCCGGGCGGGTATGGACGTTGGTCTTCAAGTTGAACGAGGTCGGCGCGTACACGGGCAGGTCGGTGGTGAGCCAGCCGAAGTACGGCTTCTCGTCCTCCCGTCCGGGCGTGTCCCACAGGTCCGCGGCACGGGAGAAGCTCTCACGACTCAGCGAGACCCAGACGCCCCAGGAGAACACCTCGTCGCTGTCGATGACCGGTATCTCGATCAGGCCCTTGACGAAGTAGCGCTGCCCTTGGATCACACACTGGTCCGACGAGAGCAGGCAGTCGTCGGCGTCGGCGAAGGCCGGGTCCCACACGGCCGGTGCCTCGGCCGTGTAGTTCATCGGCAGCTCCGGGTGGTGCGCTCCGCAGCACGAGCAGGTGAATCCGGGATCACGGGTCATGACGTGGAGCCTAATGATCGGCTTCGCCGCCGCTTCGCAGGGACGGGGCTCCTACCGCCCGCACCGGCGAGCGGGACCGCCTGCACCGGCGAGCGGGACCGCCCGCACCGGCGAGCGGGACCGCCCGGACCGGTGTGCGGGACGGTTGCCATCGGCCGGGCCGATCGCGCGCAGCCCGACCCCCTGTCCCGCGGCCTCCGGTGTGTCGGCATCTCATCGAGCGGGCGCCGCCCCTGCCGGCTCAGGTGAACAGGACGCCGTCGATGTCGATGGTGACGAGCGGCTGTTCCCGGGACACCGTCCCGTCCTCGCGGAGCCGGTAGACACGGCGCCGGGTAGGGACCATGATCCCGTCGAACTCCTCGTACGCGGAGGGATAGTGCGCGGCGGGACCCGCGTTGACGACTTCGGGCGTGTAGTCGTGTCTGCGCAGCAGGCCGTCCGAGTCGAAGTAGAACACCTGCCGGCGGCAATGCGTCGCGATGTGATCCGGGAACGTGACCTCCAGGCGCCTCCAGATCTCTCCCTCCTCGATGATCGGAGGCAGTTCCACGCTCCTGAACCCGGGGGAGCCGAAGGTGAACGGGGACGTGAGATACGTCCACATGGCATACCCGGCGAAGTAGGCGACCTGCAGATCGTCCCAGGGGGCATGCGCGTCGCCGGGGAACGAGGCACGTGGGTCGAAGCGCTCGGCCTTCACCTCGCAGCCGACCGTCTCCACGGCCACCCGCCTGGCGGTGACGGAGGTCCACAGGTCGGCAGCGGTGAAGGGGTGGTGGCTGGCGTACTGCCGGTGCAGGCCGAGTCGAACGGCCCCCTGACTCAAGGTCCCGTCCTGCCCCTTCAACCGCCACAGCGAACCGCCGAGGCGGAAGTGCACCGTGGCCGAACTGAACTGGTTGTAGCGGTCCAGGCCGCCGTGCGCCTCGATGACCGTCGTGACCAGATCATCCATGGCATGACTCTCCTTTGTCTTCGGCCGGTCGGGGCCACTGAGGCGATCCCCCCGCGCGTGCCGGTGGCACCGTGCTACTGGGCTTCGGCCTCGCCGGTCTCTGCGCCCGCACCGGCGAGGCCGAAGCCCGGTGCCGCGCTCGTGGGCGCGCGGCGCCTTTGTCGGCTTTGCCGGGGGGTGTATGTGGGAGGGGAGCGGCGAGGCGGTACGAGGCGTGGGGCGGCCGGGGAGTACGGGCGAGGCCTCCGCTGCGCGGAGTCGCAGTCGGAGCGCGTCGGTCGCCGGATCGATGGGCCCTGCCGCCGGACGAATCGGGACCCCGAGGGGCCCGCGGGTGAGCCGCGGGCCCCTCGGAGTGGACGTCGTCAGCGGCCGGGGAACCGCTGGGTGATCTCCTGGAGGACCCAGCCGTTGCCGTCGGGGTCGCTGAAGGTGGCGTAGGAACCGTAGGAGGCACGCTCGGGGTGCGGGCCTGCGAGCCGTTCCTGGCCCGGGCTGTCGTGGACGACTTCTCCGCCGTCGTGTCCGTGGAAGAAGATGCCCTTGTCGTCGTGGAACACCTCGCTCACCGCTATGCCCCGGCCGACGAGCTCGGCGCGGGCCTCTTCGATGTCCGTGACGATGAGGTAGAGGCCCTGGGCCGAACCCGGCGCGGCGGTGGTGAGGCCCTTGCCGAAGAGGATCGAGGCCTCGGACCCGGGCGGCGTCAGGTGGACGGCCCGGAAGTCCTCGGTGACGTCCTTGGCGAGGTCGAGCCTGAATCCCGCCTTCTCGTAGAAGGCCCTGGCGCGGTCGACGTCCGAGACGGGCAGGACGAAGAGCTCGAGTTTCATGGTCATTTCGTTGATTGCCTTCATCGTTCGGGTCCTGCGCGTGGTGCGGGACCTGTGGGGGGAGGGGTCTGCGAATACGGGCCGACGATCCGTGCGCAGTGCATCACGGACGGTGAGATTCCTGAAGTCGGCAGGGTGTACCCGCGGGTGTCGCCGAAGGGGCTCACATCGGTCCGTGAACCCTCACCGGCCAGATGAGAGCATATGCTCCTATTTGGAGGGACGCAAGGTCCTTTATTTCCTATTACTGCAGGTGGGCGGCCCGCGTCATGGGATTATGGCACATTACGAGCAATTGCTCCCATTTTGTGATCGGGCTCTCACGGGCCTGCCGCTGCCGGGGCGGCCTCGTCTCGGTCATGCTCCGGGGCGACTGCGACAGTGCACGACATCACGCGGAAGCCACCGTGGATGCCGAGTCCGTATGCGCGCGCCGTACCCCGATGCTTCAGACCGGCAGACACTTCACCACGGCTTCTCCGTGCTCGGCGGTCTGCGCGTAGAACGCCGTCAACTCCTGGTGGGCCACCTCGAATGCGTGCCGCGTCTCGCGCTCGGCGCTCACCCCGCCGTAGCGCGGCACCAGTTCGTCGCGGGCGCTGCCCCACAGCGCGTCGAAGTCGGACACCGTCAGGTATCTGGCCACCCGGTCCGCCTGGGCGGCCGTCAGTACCAGGAACGGCTGCTTGCGCCGACCGGGGTGGAACACCGGACGGCCGCCGAGCACCACCTGGGACCGGGGCCCGTCCTTCGCGGGATGCGGGGGAGTAGCGGCGTAGAGGAGCTCCTGGTCCAGGTAGCGCTGGTCCAGGACCTCCTCACGGCGCCGGCCGACGCGGTGCAGGACTGCCTCCCAGTCGTCATCGAACAGTCGTTCCAGCCAGCTCGCGCTGTTGCGCAGTGCCGGAGGCGGCACCGCTCGAAGGTGGAAGTAGGTACTCATCGCACAAGGAGCGCACGGGAGCCCGGAAGCGTCACTCCGTCCCTCCCCGGCCTGTTCCGGGACAGCCGACAGCCGACAGCCGACAGCCGACAGCCGACCGCAGTGAGCACGGGGCGGGATCATGCACCGGTCATCGGCGTCTCGCACCGTCACAGACGGATCGGCCGTGGCCGATGGGGTGCGCGTGGGTGAGGCGGCCGGACCTCGAACCGAGGGAGGAGAGGCCCGGCCGCCTCGGGCTCCCTCCTCGCCTTGCTCTCGGGGGGAGTCAAGAGCAGTGAGGAGAGAGGCCTGGGCAGTGGCATGTCGCCGGGGCGGTGAACGCTCCGGCGGTGTGGTGCGGCCCCGGCACCCTCACAGCGCACGGTCGGCGTGAAACGTCACCCGGTCGGGGCGGAGCCGGTCGAAGACCCGATCCGCGAGCCGATGGAGCACCGGGTACGTGGTGACACTTCCGTGGCGACGTGCGCTGGTCACCGTGAGGCCGTCGTTGCGCTCGCAGTGCGTCGGACGGCCAGGATCCGCCAGGAACCCGGTACGAACGAGGACAGTCTTGGGCCAGGCACGACAACCCCGCCGCGCGAAGGCGCAGGACGGGGAATTGGGCGCGGCGGTGGCGCGGGCCCAGGGCGGGGACGAGACGGCGTTCGCGGTCGCCTACCGGATCGTGCAACCGGGGCTGCTCGGCTATCTGGGCGGATTCGTCGGCGACGACGCGGAGGACGTGGCGTCCGACGCCTGGCTGGAGATCGCGCGCGACCTGGGACGGTTCACGGGCGACGGGGCGGGTTTCCGTGGCTGGACGGCGACCATCGCCCGACATCGTGCCCTGGACCATCTGCGTCGGCTCAAGGTGCGGCCCCGGCCCGGGATGATCGAAGCGAACGTACTGGACCTGCCCAGCCAGCACTCCACTCATGACCAGGCCTTGGAGTCGCTGTCCACCGCGCGCGCCCTGGAGCTGGTCCGTGAACTGCCGCAGGACCAGGCCGAGGCCGTACTGCTGCGTGTCGTCCTCGGCCTGGACGGTCCCGCGGCCGCGCGCGTACTGGGCAAACGTCCCGGCGCGGTGCGGACGGCCGCGTACCGGGGTCTGAAACGCCTCGCTCGACGGCTCGGACTCGAAGGCGCGGCAGATGAAGGTGTGACGGATGTGGCCTCCCGGACGCTGGGGGAGTCGAAATGAACGAATGCGGCTGCGGCGGTCGTACACACACTCGAACGGGCTCGGAAGGTCGGACGGACCGACCGGGCAGGACAGATCGGACAGGACGGAAGCGGACATGGGTGAACGGCTGGCGGGCGAGGGCCGTCGATGGGTGCACCCTGGCGGCTCCGTGACCGGACCCGGGGGCGAAGAGGTCGGTCCCGGGCTGGAGACGGCACTGGCCACGGCCTTGCGCGGCGCCGTCGACCAGGAGGCGGAGCAGCGGGCCGTGACCGCGTTCCGCGTCGCCCGGGACGCGGGTGCCCATACGGTGCGTACGCGGCGCCGTGACGACTGGAGCGTCGGCGAGGAGCCGCGTGCCGGACGCCCCGTCAGAACGACGCTCGCCGTGCTGCTCGCCGGCCTCAGCCTGGGCGGGGTCGCGGTCGCGGCCGTCGGCTCGGTCGGATCGCCTTCGCACGGGACCGGTGACAGCCAGGCCGGCAAGCCCCCCACCGGCGCATCCTCCGTGCCGGACGACAAGAACTCCGGTACCTCCGGGCAGGCGGACAGGCCGGACACGGCGCAGGACACCGAGGCCCACTGCCGTGCCTACCAGCAGGTCGTCGGCCGCGGTCATACGTTGAACTCGACGGCCTGGCAGCGGCTCGTCACGGCAGCGGGCGGCGCGGACACGGTCGCCGCATACTGCGCCGAGCAGTTGGCCCGTGCGGAGGCGTCGAAGGCACCGGGCACCGCGGGCAAGACCGACGAGGGCGCGACAAGCCCTGGACAGGGCACCGCGGGCAACAGCGGGAACTCCGCCGACAACCCCGTCGGTGCCGGGAAGAACAGCGGAAACGGCAAGGCGAACGACGACACGGGCGGCAGCGCGCACAAATAGCTCCTGTGCCGCTCGGCCGCCACCGGTCGGTGAGCCGGTGCCGGCCGAGCTCGCGCGTGACCGCTTCTCAGGTGTTTCCGACGCCGGCGAGCCGGGGGTCTCGGGTTGCGCTGCGGCGCCGCCGTACGGCCCCGACCGGGGCCAGGTCCACCGACGGCCGACTCAGTCGTGAGCGAGCCACTCGCCGAGTCTGATCCTGACCTGGTAGTTGTGATCGGTGTGCCAGACGACCTCGCCACTGACCTGGGCCCCCAGCGCTGGAAGGCTCAGACCATGCGGCATGGAACCGATGTCCGCCAATCCGAGCGCGTTGGGCACACCGTCGATGCGCAGGAAGACTCCGAAGGGCCGGCGATCGACGACCTGACCGGTGATGCGGGTGCCTATGGGCAGTGCGGACACGGTTGCCGACCACGATCGGCGGATCTGCTCAGCGGTGGGCTCAACGGGCCAGGTGCGGTCGGCCATCAGACGATTCTGTCAGGGGATCGACGCGTGGCGGAAGAGCTCCGGCTTCGCAGGTCGCGTACGTGGGTGGGTGTCGGCTCGGCGGCATGGTGAGTGTTCCAGGAACGATCACCGCCGTTCGCCGGCGGTTGGGCACGCGAGGGTGCGGTGGTGTCCCCGTCCACGAAGGAGGGCTGACACACGGGCCGGCTCGCGGTCGATTCGGAACCGCTGAGCGGCGGTGCGCGGGTCGAGACGGCCCGCTGTCGCGTTTGTTCAAGACCCGTCGTCGTCGCCCGGCCTACCGTGCCGGACGACAACCGGGGAAGGGATGACGTGGAGACGAGATCTGTGATGGCCCGAGCCTCCGAAACGGCGGTGGACATCGTCAGAGGGATCGGGCCCGGCGGGTTCGACGGGCACACTCCGTGTCCGGAGTTGAAGGTCGGTGCACTCCTGAATCACCTGATCTTCTTCACCGGGGTGCGGGGCCATGCCGCGGGGCTGAAGCAGTCGCAGGCTCCGAATGACGTGGCGGAGGGGCACGACTTCACCGCGGAGCCGGACTGGGCCGAGGCGTATGCCGCCCGGTCGGCGGCGACCGCCGCCGTCTGGAGCGCTCCGGAGGCGTGGGCCGGCGAGACGGCGCTGACCGGGAGCGGGCGGATGCCGGCCCGCTTCATCGGCGGGATCGTGCTGGGAGAGTGGCTGCTGCACGGCTGGGACCTGGCGATGGCCACCGGGCAGAAGCTGAATGTGGACGACGAACTCGCGGCGGCGCTGTACGAGGACATCGCAGGCAAGGCCGAGATGGCCAGACAGTACGGGGTGTTCGGCCCCGAGGTCGGCGTGCCGCCGACCGCATCGCTGTTCGACCGCGCTCTGGGACTGGCGGGCCGTGACCCGTCATGGAAGCGCTCCTGAGGGGGCGCAAACAGCCCCTCGTGGACCTGCGGATCGCAACCGTCGAGGTCGGAACGCTCGAACCGTCCCGGGCGGTTCCCCCGGCCGTCGGCATTCGCCGATGTGATCATTGGGTCATCTGGCGCCGGAGGCCACGAGGTCGAGTGCACCGTATGAGGGGGAGCAGCCGTGGGGACCTATCGGCAGACCGTCGTGGACCTGGACGCCTCGGCGCAAGAGGCCGTTGGCTGGGGCAGCCGAGGCAGGGACTGGTTGGAGTCGGAGGGCTTCATCCGCCCGGTGCCGTGGCGGGAGGGCGTGGTGCATCTGGCCGGGCCGCGCTGGCGGGGGGCCGTCGACCTGGTTTCGTGGGACTGGCGAGCCAGGATCGAGGAGTTGGAGGAGGAGCCCGGCGACGAAGTGCGGGTCGTCACAGGGCGCACGGCCTTCTTCGCCGGCCAGGCGGATCCCTCCTCCGCGATCTGCCCGCACTGCCGCAGCGTCACCGCTGACTGGCCCGGCGCGGCCATCGACACCTGGTACACCACGGGAGCCGCCGACCTCGACTGCCCGGCCTGCGCCCAGCGCACGCCGCTTCCGGCCTGGGAGTGGACCGGCGACTCCTTCGCCTTCGCCCACCTGGGCTTCGAGTTCGACGACTGGCCGCCCCTGCACCCGCAGTTCACAGCCGCCTTCGCGCAGGCGCTGGGCCATCGCATCCGAGTGGTCACTGGGAAGATTTGAGATGCCCTGGGACGGCCGGTCGTCGCCCGGCCCCTCGGCCGTCACTCGCCTTCAGGAGTCTCGACATCGGCGCGGCGAACGAAGCCCCTACACCGTGCGAAGCGCGGTGTCCTGAATTTTCGTCAGGAACCATGACATCAGCGATCCCGATGCCATTGTCGAGCAATGACAGGGACAACGCTGGCTCCGCTCATCGGGGTCGTACTCGGCGGGCTGGTGTCGTGGTTGGCTCAATACTCGTTGGGACGGGCGTCCGAGCGGGCCGAGGCACGGCGAACCGTTCGTGAGTGCGCCGAAGCTCGCCGGAGCGAACGCCTGACCCACCTCGTCGAGTTCCTGTCGACGGTGCAGGAAGCGGAACGGGTCGCCGTCGACCACTATCAGCACCGCCTGGGCGACGAGCAGTGGCAGGCGCGGGCACGGCAGACGGTGGACCGGATGTGGGTGGCCCAGAAGACGATCCACATGCTCTGCGCGCCCGAGGTCAATGAAGCGGCACGTCACCTCGCGTTCGCCGTTCAGAACGTGATCCGAGAGGGCCCCGACGATCCGGGACAGCCGCAGGACGAAAAGGTCTGGGCATGTATCAGTCCCAGTCGGCGGAAGTTCCTCGATGTCGTGCGCGATCACGTGCGTTGAGAGCAGTCGGCACACGCGCGGGACCACGCTGAGCCTTCGCGCGGCGGTGAGTGCGCGGCATTCCCATGCTCCGGTGATCGCGTCTCCTGGCCCCGGCCGCGAACCTGCTCGCAGAGCTGGTGCCTTGCCTCGGTCGTGACCGTACTCGCAGAGCCGCTGCCTTGCCCCGGTCGTGACCGTACTCGCAGAGCTGCTGCCTTACCCGTGTCGCCGGACGTACCGTCGTGTGGCCGTTGCGAACGCTCGCGGCGCTCCTGTGCAAGTACAGGATGAGACCGCCACCCGGCGGGCTCGGACAGGAGATTCCATGGATCCGGACGAGGATCTGCTGGTTCGCGCCGTCCGCGAGCCGGCGGCATTCGAACCCCTGGTCGATCGGCATTCCGCTGCCCTGCACGGCTATCTCGTGCGCCGTGCGCCGACGGCCGCGGACGACCTGCTCTCCGAGGTGTGGCTCCAGGCCTACGCCACCCGCCACACCTACGACATCGCGCGCGGCCCCGCCAGAGGTTGGCTGTTCGGCGTCGCCAGGAACGTGCTGGCCCGTCACTGGCAGGCCGTGTCCCGCGCGGCAGGCGGCCCTCGGCCGCCGTACGAGTCCACGGTGGGGGACCCGTGGCAGGCGGTCGACCAGCGCCTGGACGCCGCCGCGGTGGGGACGGAACTGCGCAGTGCGCTCGCCGTACTCCCCGACCAGGAGCGCGAGTTGCTGCTGCTCGTGGCCTGGGAACAGCTGACGCCGACCGAGGCCGCTGCCGTCGTCGGCATACCCGCGGGCACCGCCCGTTCCCGTCTGCACCGGGCCCGCGCCCGACTGCGTGACGGACTCTCCGACACCACCCTCACGAACCTGACGGGGGACTTCGCATGACGCACAAGGACCAGCACACCGACATACTCGACTTCCCGGGTGTCACGGCTCTCAAGGACGCCGGCCGGGTCGACGCCCCGGACCCCGCCGTGCTGGCGTCGGCCCGCGCAGTCGTCCGGAGGGCGATCGCGGAGGAAGCCGGGACCGCCGCATCCGCCACCGCGACGTCCACCACCGTGGTGGTGCACCGCTTCGGCAGGCGTCGGCTCCTCGCCGGTGCCGCCGCGGTCGCTGCCGTGGCGGTGGGCGCGGCCGCCCTCCCGGTTCTCGGCATCGGCAGCGAGCCGCCGGCAGCCGGCGCCTCGGCGGCAGAACTGTTCAACACCCTGGCCGACCGGGCCGCTTCGGGGAGCTCTAGCACCGCGCCGTACTGGAAGACCACCGTGAAGAGCGCCGTGGAGGGCGACAAGGCCCACACCGACGACACCTATCTGAGCCGGACCGAACTCGTCATCAAGACCCAGAACGGTCGGACCGTCACCAAGAAGGCTCCCCCGGGCGGCACCACCTGGCGTGTCGGCAACCGACAGGTCGGCTGGGACGGCCTCGACAAGCTTCCCACCCGGCCGGAAGCACTGCGCCGCGTACTGTCCGCCGGCGCCGAGGGGCCGGCCGCCGCGGAGCAGACCGTCCGGCAGTCGGGTGAACTTCTGACCGGCTCGCCCGCCTCACCACGACTGCGTGCCGCGCTCTTCCGGGTACTGGCGGGCACACCCGGCGCCGTGGTGACCGAACACGTGAAGGACGGAGCCGGCCGGGCCGGCACCGAGATCTCCTGGAAGTGGTCCGAGGACTTTCCGCACAGCGCCCACAGTCCGAACTGGATCGTGCGGCCGTCCGACGCGCGGCTCCTCGAGCTGAACTACGTGGAGGAAGGCGACGCGGGCCACATCACGCAGCGGGACACCTACCTGTATGCCGGGCCGGCCGACCGCGTTCGCTGAGCCGCCCACCACGGGAGCCGCCGGGCAGTCCGTCGGCGGCTCCCGCTCCGCCCGCTGCACGGCCGCGGCGTTCTCGCACCGCCGGTTCCGTGAGGCGGTGCGGACCGCGTCGTGCGCGAAAGGGAACGGCGTCGGGAACACGCCGGTGGATGACCCTGCGTGAAGAGTGGGTGACTGCTTCGTAGCATGAGCCGATGATCATGTCCGGCGGTCAGGGGTCTCAGCAGCGGCGCGAGCGGGAGAAGGCGGCGCGCCGACACCGCCTGTTCGCCCTCGGTCTGGTCGGGACCGGAGTCGCGGTCGTCGCGGCCTGCGTGTTCCGCGGCGGCTCCGAGGGCGATGCGTCCGTAGGTTCCGTGGGCGCTGCCTCCGTCGGCTCCAAGGCCTCGGCCTCCGTCAGCTCCGTCCCGACCCCGCTGCGGGCGTCCGGGGCCACGCTGCCCGGTGCACCGGCGGCACCGCGCCCGACAGGCAACGTGCGGATCACTGCCGTGGGGGACATCGTGATGGGCACGCTGCCGGACGACCTGCCGCCGGACGGCGGCGCCTCGTTCTTCGACTCCGTCGACGACCTGCTCGTCGGCGATGTCGTGCTCGGAAACCTGGAGAGCACGCTCACCACAGGCGGCACCAGCAAATGCGACGACATCGGCGGCTCGAACTGCTTCGCCTTCCACGCCCCGCCGTCCTACGCCCGTTGGATCAAGAAGGCCGGCTTCACGGTGATGAACACGGCGAACAATCACATCGACGACTTCGGGGCGGAGGGGCGGCGCCAGACGTTCGCCGCCCTGCGCTCGGTGAACCTGCCGTACACCGGTCGCCTGGGCCAGATCACCATCCAGCGGGTGCACGGCATCCGGGTCGCGCTGGTCGGGTTCGCTCCCGACCGCGGGGCGAGCGACCTCACGGACATCCCGGCCGCGAAGCGGCTCACCGCCCGGGCGGCGACGATGGCGGACATCGTGGTCGTCACGATGCACGCCGGCGCGGAGGGCTCGGACCGCACCCATGTGGAGCCCGGCACCGAGTACTTCCTCGGCGAGGACCGCGGCGACAGCTATCGCTTCAGCCGTGCGGTGATCGACGCCGGCGCCGACCTCGTCGTGGGCAGCGGCCCGCACGTGATGCGGGGAATGGAGTTCTACAAGAACCGGCTGATCGCCTACAGCCTCGGCAACTTCTCCGGCTACAAGGTGCTCGGCCTCGGCGGCAACCTCTCCACCAGCGGCGTGCTGCAGGTCAGCCTCCGCGCCGACGGCACCTACGTGTCCGGGCGCCTGCGCCCGACCCAGATCGTCGAGCCCGGCACACCGGAGCCGGGCGGCGAGGCCATCGACCTCGTCTCCGGCGTGTCGGAGGAGGACTTCGGCCCGAACGCCGCCCGCATCTCGCAGGACGGGACCATCCAGCACCCGTAGTCGGGCGTCGTGGACGGTGGCTTGTCGCAGCGAGCGGCCTAGTCTTCCGGATCCCAGGCGTAGAGCAGGTCGAACTGGGCTCGGTCGCCGTGGAGTTGCAGGGAGCCGATCGGGATGCGGTCGTACAGGACGAGGACGAGCTCACTGGCCGTGCCCCGCACGGACGCGACGGCCCCGTCCGGACCCTCGTCGGCAGTGGTGTCGGGCGTGGGAAGAGGGGTGGTCCGTGCACCGTCGGCGGACAGCGACAGACGCCAGGAGCGGCCCTCGGTGGCGTGGAAATCTATCGCAGCGGGCTTGTGCGGCCAGGGGGTCGACCATGCGCAGGAGGTGGCCAGGAACTCATGGACACCGTCGAGCGCCGCCTCGTCCGGCAGCGGCTGCGGGGCACCACGAGCGATCTGGGCGTCGTAGGCGTGAACTGCGGCCTCCTGGACCTGATGCCGGGCCACGGCACCGGAGGTCTGCGGCGACTCGGACGGCCCCCACCACGTCCAGCACCCACGATCCGGGCCGGCCTCGCGCAGCGCGTCCAGCAACTGTCGCGTCGAGGCGGCCGCCCAGGCCAGCAGAGCCTCGCGTTCCGAAGGCGCAGCCGCGGCGACCTCCGACTCGGACCCGGCCGGGGGAGCGGCAGCCGGACCGGCGTTGACGATCGTGGCCCACCGGCGCTGCACCCCACCGAGGTGTCGCACCAGATCCAGCAGCGACCACTCGGGGCAGGTCGGCACCTGCACATCGAGGCTGGGCGCGGCGGCGACCGCGGCGCGGAACGCGATCGACCGTTCGTCGATCAGCCGCAGCAGAACAGGGAGTTCAAGATGCTTTTCCACGTCGGAGTCCTATCACCGACATCTGCCGACCGGCATGGGATTTTCGCGGCTGGGGTTGGGGCTGGGTCGGAGCCGGGCTGAGCTCGGGGCCGGAGCCGCGGCGGCGGGTGGCCGCGCGGCCTCGGCGGCAGGTGTGCTCTACGGGGCGCCGTGCGTGCCGGTGCTGAGGACCTTCGACTGAGCGGTCACGAGACCTGTGGGGACCTTCGGGAGCGTGTGATCCCGGTCCTCAATGGCCTTGAAGACCGCCACTGTGGTGCCCGAGCGGATGACGACGAATGCCGCGGGCACTTCGAGGGGGGTCTCCTCCTCAGGGGTTTCCATGAGAGAGGTGAGCCGGAAGGCCACTCCGTCGTCACCTTGAGGTGGATCATCGGTGGCCCGCACGTCGTTGGAGGCGACCCTCATCGGTCCGACAGTGAAGGCCTTGCAGGTCTTCAGCGCCGCGCGGAGGTCGTCGACCACGCGCACGGCATCCTGTTCGCGATAGGACGCCATCGAGAGCGTAGCCATGCCGTCCTTGTTCCCCGCGATGCTCACCACGCTGCCGACCGGCCTGTAACGGCTGCCGCCCTCGACGGCATCGCTGACCGGTGCGCAGGTCGCCGGGTGTGTGTCGCTGTCGGGAAAGGCCTTGATGACGCCGTCGCCGACGCCGTCCGTCCCCTCGCCGATCTTGCTGCTGGAGAGCCCCGGGAGATCGCGTTCGTCCACGACGGCCCGTTCCAGTTGGTCCTGCGTCAGGACTCTTGGCGCCGCCTTCTTCTGGGCAGTGCCGCTCGCCTCGCTGGTTGCCCTGCCCGGTACTTGGGACGCGGCGGAGCTTTTGTGCTCCGCGCTGCCGCACCCGGTCGGGCCGAGGACCAGGGCCAGAGCCGCTGCACCAGTCGCACATCTTCGATATACGGCGTTCTTCACTGCCCACCCCTGGATCATCACATTGCGCGGAGGGCAGAGTACGGCCTGACCTGGTGATCCCGTCCCTGGGGGTCGTCAGGACTCGCTGCAGACGTCACGCAGACGCTGAAGGTGTGCCTCGTGCTCATCGATCCACTCAGGTGCCGGCTCAAGTCCCAGGGCCACCGTCAGCCTGTCGGGATCATGGACCGAGATGGAGAGCCAGCCGCTTTCGTGTGGGTGAAAGTACAGCTCCAGACCCCGGGTTCCTTGCGGCCAGCCGGCGTCTTCACCCGCGCTGAGGTGTCTCAGCGCTTCCTCCCACGCTTCGAGGTGATCAAGCCAGATGTTGGTCTCCAAGCGGGCGTTCATGAAATCCGTGGTGATCAGGCATTCGGCTCGAACACGGGCGCTTCGGGGTTCGTGGGGCTCGACCGCGCGCAGGACGAGGGAGACGCCTTGTCCGTCGGACAGATGTATCAAGTCGACCGGGACCCACTCGTCCATCCCACTCCCCTTCGTCGATCCTGCGTCCGGAGTTTCCGTGCACGATACGGGCAGGGTCCGACAGTGACGACGTGGGCCCGGGGGTGTCCTGCCAGGACGGCCGTGGTTGCACGCATCGAGGCACTCGCCGACGTGCACGGAGGGGAGATCTCGGGGTGATTCGCCGCCCGTCCGGTCGACGCACTGAACTCCGTGTCCGACTTCTATGCCGCGGCGGCCGCACGGGGAGACGCGGTGGTCAAGGCGATCTACCCTGTGACAGTGACCAACTCACCCGGGAACGGGACCTGCGGCTTCCATCCGATCCACCCCTTGACGCGACGCGTGTGATCGAGATGTCGCCGGTGGACGAGCAGGACCGCGAGCTCCCCGGCGGGCCCGACGCTCCACCACAAGGCTCGTAGCCCGGAGGGCATCAGCAGTGGGAAGCCGCCACACCTTGTGGATCGCGGCATCGGAACCAGCAGTCTTGGGACGGAGATTCATCGCCGGTCGCCTCTGGGACTCCGGGAACCGAGCAGCCCGAAGAGCGCGACTCCACCGGACCTCGCCCAGCCCGATTCCAGGCCCTTTCCGCAGTCCGTGCCGACTGGTCGGACGGACTCCTCCGAGGAGGCAGGGAAACCTCCCACGCGGGACGATCTTGGCTGATATACGCTTCGCCTGACTTGTTCGAACAGTCCGGCGATTCCGTGTCACCGGATACGTTCTGCCCGGGGGGGCATTCCTATGACTTCGCAGTCCCGCGCGGTGCTCGGCATCGCGCTCACTCCCGTTCTCGCCCTGGGGGCCGCGGCCCCGGCCGCCGCGCACACCGCCGCCACGGCCGCGACCACCGGCACCAGCGTCGCGGCCACCGGCATGGCCGCGACCGCCGCCGGCACGGCCGCCGTGGATACGCGTGCACCGGGCCCGTGGGGCACCCGCACCTTGCATGCTGCGAACCCCAACCCCGTCTCCGCCTCGGGCGGCCTGAACGACATGGTCTCGGCGGGGAACGGCGCCCTCGTCTCCCTCACCGGCGACGGGCTGTCCCGTTCCACCAGGATCCGGCCCGCCGGCAGCACCAGCTGGCTCGCCCCGCAGACCTGGCCGGACGCCGGCGGATACAACACCGAGCTGGTCTCGCTCGGCGACGGCTCGGTGCGCCTGGCCTGGCGGGCCAAGCGTGCCGACGACCACAACAACTACTGGCTGAAGGTCGCCACCCTCACCCGCGGCGCGACCGCCTTCTCCGAGCCCGAGTACGTGGCCGCGGTCCCCGAGAAGGGCTACCACCACCTCGCGGCGACCCCCGACGGCCGGCTGGTCGCCGTGTGGTCGGTCTCCGGCGTCGTGAAGGCTGCCGAGAAGACCGGCCCCCAAGCCGCATGGACCGCCCCGGCCGACCTCAACGCGCAGCCGCCGTCAGGCAGCCGGGACATCTCCAGCATGGACCTCGCCGTCGCCAAGGACGGCAGCGCCCTCCTGGTGTGGCAGTGGCAGTCGAGCAAGGCCGTCGTCGCCCTGGAGAAGGCCCCCGGCGCGACCGCCTGGACCGTGGTCCAGAACTTCCCGGTCCCGGGTGTGGACCTGGCGCGCCCGAAGGTGTTCGCCGCGCCGCAGGGCGGCTTCGACGTGTTCTACGACGACCTCGCGCACCTCATGCACACGCGCCGGTCCGCGGGCGCCACGCAGTGGAGCACTCCGCGGTCCGCCGCCAACTACGGCAGCACATACGGAATGACCGCGCCCGTCCACCTGCCCAACGGCGACCTCTTCGTCGCCGGCGGGCCCGGCTACTCGACCGGTCCCTGGTACGCGGTGCGTTCGGCCTCCACCGGCGTCTGGCAGTCGTACACGCAGACCTTCTCCACGCACAAGAAGGTGCGTGCGATCGACGCGGTCGCCACCTCGGGCGGCACCGTCACGGTGACGTGGCGGGAGGGCTACTCGGGCGAGGAATACACGATGGCCGCCGTCTTCAAGGGCGGTACCTGGTCCGCCGCGCGTCGGCTGAGCGCGACGAGTGCCCAGTCCACCGGCGTGCCCCTGGTGGCGGCCGACGCGCTCGGCCGCCCCGTGGTGGTGTGGGACGAGTACAAGCTGACCGAGACGAACGCGATCGCCCTGAGCGGCGTCTACCAGGCCACCACCACCAGCCGCACGCTGCCCAAGTGGCGCGACTACACGGACGACGGCAAGGCCGACCTGTTCGGCCGGGACAGCAGCGGGCTGAAGGTGTACGCCGGCGACATGACGAAGCTGTCCGCGGGACAGCGTGCGAGCAGCTGGCCGACGGGCACGCTGGTGCTGCCGTTCGGTGACCTCGACGGCGACGGCTGCAACGACGTGTTCGTCCGGTACCCGCAGGGCGAGGCGCGCGTCTACCAGACGATCTGCGGCGGGCTGCCCGACCAGCAGTCGTCCCACGTCAAGGTCTCCTCCGACTGGAGCAGCTACGACGCGGTCGTCTCGCCCGGCGACGTGACGGGCGACGGCCGGGCCGACCTGATGACCCGGTCCGCCTCCACCGGCAAGCTGTACGTGTACGCGAACAACGGCGCGGGCGGCTTCAAGGCCCGGACGCTCGCCGGGTCCGGCTTCGGCGGCTACAAGAGACTGATCGCCGCAGGGGACCTCAATGGCGACGGCAAGAACGACCTGCTGGCCATCGACGCGTCGAACGAGCTGTGGCGGTTCAACGGGACCGGCACCGGCACGTTCAAGCCTCGCTCGCTGGTCTTCAAGGACTGGGGTACGTCCTACAAGGACGTGGTCGGTGGACTGGACCTGTCCGGCGACGGTCGAGCCGACCTGATCTCGCTCGACAAGGACGGCCACGCGTGGCTGAACCGGGGCAACGGCCAGGGCGGCTTCAGCAACCGGTCGCAGGTCGGCAAGGCCACGAACTGGTCGGGCATCCGCATCTCCTGACGACGTCGGTCCGGCGTTCGGCGGCCGCTCGGGACCACGGGGCCCCGAGCGGCCGCCTTCGCGACCGGTTCCTGCGTGGGCCTTTCCTCGGCGTACGCGCGCCGCTCCACAAAAGGGCGGGGGCGGCGTCGAAGGCGGGCTGGTGAGGAAAGTTTGGTAAGTCGCTGCACGAGGCCTTGCTTGTGAAGCATTCTGTATCTCCCTGATCGCGTACTTCCGCCACACCTGTGCGGTGAGGCGGTCGGCTCGATGTGGCCGCTTCCGGTGGGAGGAGTTGCGCCGGAAGAGTCATCGATGCAGGTCAGGGGCTGAAAGAATGGTGAGTTCGGGGGCGAGCGGCGGTGCGGTGTGGCGGGGGTACTCGAGGGCTGGGCTGACGCCGCGGACAGCCCCGGCAAGGCTGTCGGCCGGCGGTTCGGGGAGATGGCAGAGGCGGCCACCGCGGAGGGGAAGGTCCTCGCCTTCATGCTGCGGGAGGTGCTGGAGCGCCTGTCGTCCCTGGGCCTGACCCAGCGCGGGATCGGCGAAGAACTCGGCGCAGGCTTCAGCAGTTCACAACTGTCCCGGATGGCTTGTGCGGCGAAGATTCCGACGCCGGAGCAGTTGGAGAGGCTGCTCCTTCTGGTGGAGGTGAAGGTAGGGCAGCGTCTGCCTCCGTCCGCGCGCGAGCAGTTCGAGGCCGCGAACCTGCGGGCGATGCAGGCGATGAAGTCGGACGTGCTCGGGATGCTGACTGCCCAGCAGGAGGCGCGCCAGTACCGGCGGCAGGCTGAGGAGGCGCAGGCAAGGGGCGCCGTCGTCGAGAGGAACCTCGAGCGGGTCCGGCGCACCCTGGACAGCCTGCGGAAGGAACTCCAGCGGTCCAGAGCCCGCGAACTGCAGCTGTCCAGGCCGGCGCACGAGCCTGAGCTCGCGGCCCTGCGTGCGGTGATCGCGGACCTGGAACGGAGTATCGCCGGGCTGACCGACCAGGCCGAGCAGCTGCGGGGTCAGATCCGGCTCTACCAGGCCGAGTTGACCGACGCCCGGCAGGCGCTGGACGCGCAGAGAGCCCGCGCTGTGGAGGCGGAGCAGGCCGCGGCGCGGGACCGCGACCGGCGGGAGCGCCTGGGAGAAGAGGTGTCCGTACTGACGGACCTTCTGCACCAGGCGCGGGCCGAGCTGGCTGAACTCCAGCGTGAGCACGAGCAGGATCTGGCCCGTGCGGATGTGCTGGCCGAGGCCGAGGCCGTGGTGGAACGGGCCAAGCGGGCTGCCCAGCAGCCGGAGCCGGCCAGGCATGGCGCAGCAGGGCCGGAGGGCGATTCGGAGGGGGAACCAACTTCCCCGCCGGGCCGGACGGAAGCAGATCAGGCGCGAGAAGCCGGGCTCTCGGCCACGCCCGCAGAGGTGGCGGCCCGGATGCTGGCCCTGCTGGAGACGCGGGACCGGGACGCGGCCGACGCCCTCCTGGGTGCCGTGGCCGAACGCACGGTGGTTGATGTGGTCGCCGCTCTCGACGCACTCGGCGAGGCGGGCTGCTACCGGGAACGGGAGCAGCTGACCCGTGCGTGCGCTTCCCGGCCCCCGGACGCGGTCGTCGCCCTCCTCCTGGCTCTTCATCACGCCGACGCGGCGTCCGAAGCGGGATGGCTCCTGGACGAGACGGCCCGCACCGCGACATCCAACGTGAAAGACGTGGTCACGCTGCTTCTTGAGCACAGGGAGCGCGCCTATGCCCGCAGACTGCTGGACAGCGCAGTTCCGCGCGGGTCGATCGCCGATGTCATCGCACTCATCGAGATCCTCGAGCAGGCCTGGCCCGGTGAGGCGGAATGGCTGGTGCGTGAGACCGTCGCACAACGACGCACGAGCGATGTGGTGACCGTGGTGTCCCGCCTGTCGGCGCTCATAGCCGAAACCGCCGTGCAGGAGCTCTCGACGAGGTCTGCGAGCACCGTGGCCGGCGCCCTGAGCCTGTTCGCCGTCCGAGGTGAACAGCGCTGGGGCGCCAGGCTGGCGGAGCATGCGGCGGGCCGTCCCCCTCAGGACGTGACCGAACTGGTCATTCTGCTCGACGAAGACGTCAGCGAGGTGGAACGGGACTGGCTGCTGGACGCCTACCTTCACCAGCGGGCCGACGAAGCCCTGGTGCTGCTGCAGCATCTGACGGAGCCGCGGCACGGGAACACCGCGGCGGCGCGGACGCTGATGCGGAAGGTGGGGGAGCGAGGAAACCCTGCTCAGGTCGAGGAGGTCGCGGAGTACGCCCAGAAGCAGGACCTGCCGGTGCGGGACGTGTTGGACGGGACGGTACACCGGCATCCCGAGGACGTCTGGGCTCTGCTCGCTGTCCTGGCCTATCGCGACACGGATGTCGCGCGGCAACTGCTGCGGCTGGTGATGACCGGCCTTGCCGTACCTGCCGCCGCCGATGTGCTGGAGCGCTGCCTGGAAAGCGGGCTCGGTTCGCTGGACGTGCTGGCCACCGTAGCCGCATCCGTCAGCCGTCTGGACACCGTCGTCCAACTGGCCGACGTCCTCAAAGAGCGTGGATGGCTCCATGACGTGTCCGATCTGCTGAGGAAGGCGGGCACGTCTGCCGCGCAGACGCCCGAAGCGCTGGCCGACGTCCTGCAGTCAGGGGTCGCTACGTGGGCCCTCGCCCCGCTCCTGACCGGTGTCACCGATCTCCCACCACAGGACTTCCATCGCGTCATCGGCGTCCTTACCGCCCGTGGCTGGGACGGCTATGCCCGGCTGACCCTCGAATACGGACCAGAGCCGCAACGGATTCCGGACCTGGCGCGGTACCTGTCGGAATCCGGCATGCCCGACTACGCCACCGCTCTCTGCAACCGGCTGGTGCGCACGGCGTCACCCGAAGTTCTCGCTGCAGTGATCGCGTTGGCCTCGGCCACGACAGCCGACGAGATCCTGCTTCTGGCCGCGCCGAAGCCGGCCGCCTACCTCGCTGAGCTCGTCTCCTGGCTGGCGCGCCGCGGCTGCGGGCACCACATCCTGACCCTGCTGCACGGCGTCGGCCTCGGGCCGGGCGCTCATTCCCGTGAACTCGCCGCCCTGCTCGCGGAGTCGGACAGGAATCGCCAGAGCACGTGGCTGTTCGGACAATCGAACCTCATGCGCCGGCCAGGAACCGAGCTTCCGCCGGCCGAGACCTTTTCCGAAGCGGTGGACGCCGCCCGCAGACTCTTCAGCGCCGACGATCCCGGCGCGTCGGTCAGCATCCTGGACCGTGCCATCGCCGCCGACGAGGTAGGTCCGGAAGAGATCGCGGACAGTCTTGACGCAGACCTTCTGGGCTTCTACCTCGATCATCATCTCGTGCAGGGCGGCGATCTCGCCCATCACCTGCATCCGGACAGCCCGCAAGCCCTGGCTGCCTACCTCAAGCGGTTCCCGCCCGGGGCGGCGTTACGGCCCCGGGTGATCCGACTGGCCGCACTCCACACGCCTGTCCAGCAGTGCCACGCCCTGTTCGCCGCCCTGCACGTCCGTGCCGACGCCGAGGAGATGACGCAGGCCTACCGAGCTGCGGCAGGGCGCCCCAGCAGCGACGTCGCCGCGATGGTGCGAGCACTGAGGAGCCCGGACGCCGGTCGGGCCCGTCTCCTCCTGCGCGAGGCGCTCGCGCACCATGCCGTCGAGGACCTGTCGGTGCTCCTGCCGCTCGCTCTGGCACACGACGCGGTCGCAAGCCGCGAAGAGCTCGAAGCCCTGGTGGCCGAACGTTCCACGGACCCAGCCGCAGCCGAGGCCATCCATGAAGCGTTCGCCCCCCGGTTCGCTCCGGTGTCGAACATCGCCGGCAGCAGCCGCCCCGTCGGCTACTACCTGCAGGACCCGTCGGACACGACCGTCTGCTACTGGGACGGAGACTCCTGGACCGGCGACCGACTTCCCCTCACCGACACACCAGGCGCCCGAGCCACACTCCAGGCACAGGCCCTGGAGATCGAACAAGCCGACCGCCCCAGCGACCGTGCCCGCCTGAGCCGACGTCTGGCTGCCGGCTACAGCTACATTCTGGGCCCCGAGCACAAGCACACGCTGTCGGCCCGGCACACCTACATCTACTGGCTGGGCCAGGCAAGCCGCGTCGACCAGGCACGCAAGGCCTGCGAACAGCTGATCGCGGACTGTGACCGCATCCTCGGTCCCGACGACGAGTTCACCCTGCTGGCACGCCACAACCACGCGGAGTGGACGGGCGAGGCACACCATGCCGAAGAAGCCTCCCGCCTGTACGCACGACTCGCCATGGACCGCGTCCGCATCAACGGTCAGGACCACCGGGACACGCTCGTCATCGCCGCCCGCCAGGCCGTGTGGGCTTCGCGGGCAGGCATACCGCAGGCGTCGTTCCTCCTGAACACGAGCATCACCAAGCTGAATGCCGCGCTCGATGCGGAGCCCGGGGCCGCGTGGGCACTGATGCGCCGCGGGGGAGTCCTGCTGGAAGCCTGTCTCTACTCCGAGGCGATTGCCGACTTCACCGGCGTTCTTCGTGCCGAGCCCAAGAACGCCTGGTGCCTGGCTCATCGCGCAGAGGCCCACCGCGAGTACAGCAGCCACACCGAGGCGGTCGGCGATTTCACGGCCGCGCTCCGCGTCAACCCCGAATACGCCTGGGCGATGGCACGGCGAGGCGAGGTCCATCGCGAGGCCGGCCGCTACGCGTCGGCCGTCACCGACTTCACCGACGCCCTTTCCCTCGCCCCTGATGACGCCTGGGCGTTGGCCCGTCGGGGCGAGGCCCACCGGGAGATCGGCCACTACGACGAGGCGATCGCCGACTTCACCAGGGCCCTCGGGCTCCAGCCCGATGACGCGTGGGCCCTGGGCTCGCGAGGGGAAACGCACCGGCAGATCGGGAACTTCGACCAAGCGATCACCGACCTCACGGCGGCGATCGACCGTGAACCCTCCCTCGCGTGGGCGTTCGAGTGCCGCGGGCAGGCGCACCGTCAGGTCGGCAGCATGGATCAGGCCATAGAGGACTACTCCGCGGCCATCCGACTGGATCCCGAAGACCCCTGGAGCCTCACCCAACGGGGTGTCGCACACCGGGAGATGCAGAACTTCGCGCAAGCCAGGGGAGACCTCGAACGCGCCCAGGCGTGCTCACCGACGCCTGACTCTCCTGGCCTGACCTTCGAACTCCTACTGCTGGACACACTCACCACGGACTTCACCTCATGCGAACAACGGTGGGAAGCGCTCCTCGACTCCTCCGTCGCGACACGAACATCGGACGCGACCAGGTTCTTCGCCCTGTTCAAGTCGCTCCTACTGGAACCGAAGGACCACGTGCCGGAGGCGACGCGCACCTTCCTCACCCAGGAACCGGACCAGGACACCCTCACCGACCTCGTCCACTACCTGGCCGAACTGTCCACCATGAGTGAGGAGATCGCCGAGCAAGCACGACAATGCGCCCGGCTGATCGTGGAACACGACTCCAGTCGGCAGACACCATGACGGCCACGCCCACCCACACTCGGGCGTCCGCGGAAGCGGCCGTGTGCGCACGCCGGGGCAGCCGTCGGTGGCGTGCTCCGTGTGGCACGACGCCCTGTTGTCGTCCTACCTGTGCCGCCGTGTGCGGGCGTGGCGCACCGTCACGGCACCTCAGGCGCGGGAGAAGGAACATCGCGCATGTGGCGCAGCGGCGAGCAGAACACGAACCAGCCGGCCGCCCAGGAACCGATGAACGCCAGCCAGAGTGCGGGCCGCACCCCGATCAGCGTGCCGAGTACTCCGCCGAGGACACCGCCGATCGGCAGCGTGCCCCACACGACCCAGCGGACCGCCGCGTTCATCCGGCCCATCATCTCGGGCGGTGTCACCGATTGCCGGTAGCTGAGCTGGGCGACGTTGTAGACCATCCCGGCGAAGTACGCGATGCCCCAGCCCAGCGGGAACAGCAGCACTCCCCAGCCCTGCCAGGCCGCCGCGGCGATGACCTGCGGCGCGCTGAAGACCAGCATCGACACCCAGATGATGCGCGCCGAGCCGATCCTCTTGGCGAGCCGGCCGGCGAACACTCCTCCGGCGATCCCGCCGATGGCCGCGCCCGCCATGACCAGCCCGGTCAGCGCGGGACGCACGTGCAGCACCCGGATGAGGAAGACCATCGCCAGTGCCGAACTCATGCCGCTGAACAGGTTCGCGGTGCCGGTGCATGCCACGACCTTGCGCAGAATGCCGTGCCCGAACACGAACTTGAGTCCCTCGGCGATCCGGCGCCGCAGCGTCTCGTCCGCCGACCGTGCCGGCGGCGGCACCTCCCGACTCCTGATCCCGACGATCGACAGGGCCGACACCGCGTAGGAGACCGCGTCGGCCGTCATCGCCCCCGCGGCGCCGAACAACCCGATCAGCCCGCCGCCCAGACTCGGACCCCCGAGCTGCGCGAACGCCTGGGTGGTCCCCAGCTTGCCGTTGGCGCTCATCAGGTGATCGGCGGGTATCAGTGACGGCACATAGCTCTGGTACGACACGTCGAAGAACACCGAGCACACACCCGCCGCCACCGCGACCACGTACAACTGCGCCATCGTCAGGACGCCGAACGCGGCCGCCACCGGAACCGAGCCGATGAGCACCAGACGCAGAAGGTTGCAGGCGATCATGACGGAACGCTTGGCGGCGCCGTCCACCAGCGCACCCGCAGGCAGCGCGATCAACGCGAACGCCAGTGTGGTGGCCGCGGTCAGCAGTCCGACCTGGAACGTGCTCGCCTCGAGCACGACGACGGCGAGCAGCGGCAGAGCGACCTCGGTGACCGCCGAGCCCATCTCACTGACCGTCTGACCGCTCCACAGCAGCAGGAAGTCCCGCTGACGCCACAAACTCGGAGCGTCGGTCTCCGACCCGGCATCCCGCAGATCCTTCGCTACTTCCGTCACAGCGCCAACTCCGCTCTCAGACTCCGACCGCGGCCCGGACTGTACCGCTGATCATGAACACGCGGACCTGGTGTTCTGGGTTCTCCCCGACATGTCCCGGCCTCGCGCCTCGGCGAGAGGCCTTTGCCAGGAGGGCTGCGCGGGAGTCCTACTGCACAACGCAATGGCCGCCGCCTGAACTGGTGTGCATGACTGCCTACTTGTCGGGCTCGGACTCGGGTACGTCCAGTGCCGCGCGACGGTGTGCGAACGCGAGCACCGCGCCCATCCCGGTCAGAGCGGCCAGCACGCCGAAGCCGTACGTGAGTGTGGCGAGCGAGGCGACTGCGGCGACGAGCAGGGGCCCGCCCGCGTCGCCGAGTTCGCGGCCGAGTTCGGCGGAGCCCATGGTCTGGCCCAGACGCTCCTGCGGGGTGGACGAGGCCAGGGAGGCGAAACCGAGCGGGGTGATCAGTCCCGTGCCGATGCCGATGAGAGTGGCGCCGAGAAGGAGGCCGGTCAGGCCCGGCAGCATCGCACAGGCCAGCCCCGCGGTGGTGACCAGCAGGCCCGCCGCCAGGCCGCCGCGCATGCTGAAACGCCCGTCGTCGAGGGCGCGCCCGGCACGTGGCTGGGCGACTGCCGAGCAGGCGGCGAGCAGTGACACCGCGGCCCCGGTGGCGACTGTGCCCAGGCCGGCGGTGCGGCCGGAGACCGGCAGGAAGCCCACTCCGACCGACAGGGCCGCAGTCGCCGCGGCGAGCGCGGCGGTAGGGGCGAGGAAGGCCGGCTCGGCCAGCCGCCGGGCCAGGTCCAGCACCGTCTGCCGGGCCTTGGGCAGGGGTGGGACGACGGGAACGGCGACCGCGGCCCAGACGGCGACCGCCGCACCGAGGACGGTGAGGACGGCGAACAGCAGGCGCAGCCCGCCGGCCCACACCAGGACACCGCCGAGCAGCGGGCCGAGGGTGTAGCCGATGGACTTGTAGAAGCCGTAACTGCCGAAGGCGCGACCGTGTTCGGCGGCCGGATTGAGCCGGGCGACGAGGGCGGAGGCGGACGGTGAGAAGGCGGAGGCCGCGGCGCCCTGCCCGAGACGGGCGGCCCACAGCAGGCCGGGGCTGTCCGCGACGACGTACAGCGCGGAGGCGGCGGCGAAGGCGACCAGTCCGCCGAGCAGGACAGGCCGGGCTCCGATCTTGTCGGCGAGGGTGCCGAAGACGGGCTTGAGGAGCACCTCGGCGCCGTCGTAGAGGGCGAGCAGGCCGCCGAGGACGAGCAGGGAGGTGACCGCGTCGTCGGCGCCGCTGCCGAGGCTGGCGGCGATGCCGTGCGCGCCGAAGGCGGTGGTGAACCCGGCCGCGTACAGCGGCCACATCTGCCGGGCCGGGGCCGTCTGCGCGCTCACCACTACTCCTGTGAGGTCCGGTGCAGGGCGGCGAAGACCTGCTCCGCGCAGTCCTCGCAGGCCGTGGCGGACCGCTTGAGCCGCTCGCCGGCCCCGGCCGCCTTCGGAGCGCCGGCTTCTTGATTCGACACAGTTGGAATGTAGCGCCTGTCACTTGCGTGTCCGGGCGGGTGGGCGGAGCCCTGCCCGAGGACGCGCCGTGCAGGTGAGCAGGCCCGGCCCGCTCGTGTGGGGATGGGGTCGCGTGCAGCTTCTGCCCAGCGGGTCAGAGGGACGTCAGCCAGGCTCTGGTGTGGCGGGGACGGCCGAAGCGCAGCGTGTCGAGCGGGGCGAAGCGGGGGTCGCGGACACGGCGCTCGATCTCGCGGTGCCGGGGCTTGTGTTGGGACCACGCCCACCGGACGGGGTGCTCCCGGCTCAGCCAGTCCGTCCAGGTTTCCCTGTTGCCGCCGAAGAGGACCTCTCGTGTGGCCGTTCGCCGCAAGGAGCGGCGCAGGACACGAGGCATCACGACGTGTCTGGGGTAGTCCAGCCAGATCACGGTGTCGGCCTTGCCCCAGAGAAGATCACGAACTTCCGGATATCCGAGGGAGTCGATGATCCAGCAGGAATCGGCGGCGATCCTTGAGACGTCTTCGACCAGCTTGTCGTTGACGGTCCAGTCCGGGCCGTTGAAGTACAGCGCGTCCATCTCGTGGTACGGCACACCCAGTTGACCGCTCAGGGCTCGAGCGAGTGTGGATTTGCCCGCACCGGTGACGCCGACCACCAAGATCCGTCCCACGGGCACACCCTATCCCCGGTGTCCTGAGAGCGGCGCTCCTGCCCTGCCGGCACAACTCGCCGAGCGACGGCACTTCGGAAGTACCACGGGTCCGGACGGAGTCGTACGCGTGTCTGGCCGCGCGCGACGACACTCGCCGCGTGCAACCAGCTGTGGTGACCAGCGAACGACGACCCCGAGGCCAAGGCGGAGCTGCTGCGCCGCCAGATGGCGCACTTCCAGCCCGACGGCGACCACGCCCCCATCGACCCCGACCAGCCACCGTACGGACGGATGCTCTCCGGCATCCGCGGCCTGAAGCTGGAAGTCACCGACGTACGGGCCAAGTTCAAGTACGACGACCACAAGCCCGTCGAACACCGCACCGCCGTCGCCGGCCGACTCACCGCACGCAGCCAGGGCCTGGACGCGCCCGCCGCACATCAGCAACTGCGCCGCCTGGACCGCATCGGCCCCTGGAAGTCCTGACCCGACGCCGCGCACACACGCAACGGCACCTGGCCCGCGCCCGCCCTCCAGGTCGGCACGCTCGGAGGCTTCGCCCGGCGGTCAGTAGCGAGCGGGGCTGGCCTGAAGGAGGGGGGAGACGACGGTGTCCCGGCCGTCGACGGTGGCACCGGCGAAGGCGAGCATCGCGGCGAGGGTCCTGTTGTTCTCCGCGGGGAAGTCGAGGGTGGGAGCCGAGACCTCGTCGAGGGTCGCGCGCTGGGCTTCGGTGAGGGTGATCGCGAGAGCGTCGAGGTTGGTCTCCAGTTGCGAGAGGCGCCGGGCGCCCAGCAGCGTCGATGTGATGCCGGGACGATTGTTCACCCAGCTCAGCGCGACCGCGGCCGGGCTGGCGCCGACCTCGGCGGCGACGTCGTCGAGTGCGTCGATGACGACGTGGTCGTCGGCGCTCGGAGTGCCGACCAATGCTGAGCGGGCGGAGTCGACCGGCCCCGTACGGGCGCTCGAGTACTTGCCGGACAGGAAGCCGCTCCTCAGAGGGCTCCACGGCAGCACACCCATACCCTTGGCCCGGGCCAGCGGAATCAGCTCACCCTCGGACGAACGCTCCAGGAGGGAGTACTCCAACTGAAGCCCGATGATGGGGGCCCAGCCCCGGAACTGTGCGAGAGTGGCCGCCTCGGCGGTTCGCCAGGCCGGCACGTCGGAGAAGCCGATGTAGCGGACCTTGCCACTGGCCACCAGGTCGTCCAGCGTCCGCATCGTCTCCTCGACGGGCGTCGCGGGGTCGAAGTTGTGCAGCCAGTAGATGTCGACGTACTCCGTCTGCAGGCGGCGCAGCGAGTTCTCGAGCTGTTGCACGATCCCCTTGCGCCCGGCCCCGCCGCCATTCGGGTCCTTCGCGTACAGGTTCCCGAAGAACTTCGTGCCGATCACGACACGGTCGCGCAGCGAACCCTTCCCGGCGAAGTAGTCGCCGATGATCTTCTCGGAGTGCCCGTTGGTGTAGATGTTGGCCGTGTCGACGGAGTTGCCGCCGCGCTCCAGATAGGCCGCGAGGATGTCCTTCGACTCGGCAGGGCTGGTTCCCCAGCCGTGATCCTCGCCGAAGGTCATGGTGCCGAGGGTGAACGGACTGATCCTCAGCCCCGAGTGGCCGAGCGTGACGTACGAATCAAGCGACATGATGGAACTCCGATGTGTCGTGCCAGAGGAATCGGCGGGGCGGATCTGCCTCGCCGCCGGATGCCTCCATCCGACCACCGACCTCGTCGCAGCCCTAGATCAATGCGCTCACGTCGATGCACGATCCGCTCAGGTTCGCCGGAATCGTGTTCCGTCCGGAGATGGTCGCGTGGTTCGATGAGCCGGTGGACAAGCTCGACGAACTGGGCGCACAGATCAGCAGGCTCGCGCGGCGCAACGCCCCGCCGCAATGGATCGACGGGGTGCAGGTGTTCGCCACGGACCGTGTGACCGAGCCACTGGGCATGGTCACTGAGCCCTGCATGGCCTTGATCGCCCAGGGGGCGAAGCGATCCGTCCTCGGTGAGAAGATCTTCGACTACCGGGCCGGCCAGTACCTGGTGGTCACTCTCGACCTGCCTCTCACGTCACAGATCACGCACGCCGACACGGCAGAGCCCTTCCTCGCCTTCGGGCTTCCCCTCAAGCCTGCGGTGATCGCACAACTCCTGCTCGACGCCGGCACCGCTCCCGGCACGGGGAGAACGAGGACCACGGACGCGGGCGTCGCCATCGCCACGGGCGACGCAGGCGACGAACTGATCGACGCGGTCGTCCGGCGCCTGCGTCTTGTCGGCAACCCCGTCGACCAACGGGTCCTCGCACCCGCGATCGAGCGTGAGATCCACTGGAGACTGCTGACCGGCCCCCAGTCGGCCGTCGTCAGGCAGATCGGACTCGCCGACAGTCGGCTCTCTCTCGTCGCCCGCGCCGTCCGCCGGCTCCAGGCACACTACGCCGACATCGTTCGGATCGATGACCTCGCCGCGGAGGTGGGGCTGAGCGTCTCCTCGTTCAATCGGCACTTCCGGGCCGTCACGGCCATGAGCCCGCTGCAGTACCAGAAGCGGCTCCGCCTCCAGGAAGCCCGCATCCAGCTCATCGCCAACCCCCACGACATCGCCGCGATCGGGCACGCCGTCGGCTATGACAGTCCCTCCCAGTTCAGCCGCGAATACAAGCGCATGTTCGGCGCGCCGCCGGGCCAGGACGCGGCCAGACTGCAGAGCGCGGTGCTGCCGGCGGGGTAGGAGCGGAGCCCCCGGGAGTGTTCGTAGCCTCGCCCAGGCCTGCACGCGCTTCGAAGAATCCATGGGTCGAGAAGTCGATGAATCGCGGTTTGCCGGTGGTTCAGCAGCACGGTCGGGGGTCGGCCGGTGCTGCTGTTCGGGTCTCTGTTGTGCCGGGGAGTGCCGGGGGCTACTGAGAGGCTCCACGCTTGGAGCGCTTGCCCTTTCGGTTGGTCGTCTGGCCGAAGAAATACCCGAGCACGAGCAGGAAGCTGTTCGACACCGTGGTGGTGATCTGGGTCTGGGTGAACATGGCGATGATGAGCGAGACGGCGAGGAGGAGCAGGAGGATCGGACCGATCAGGCCGGCGACGGTTTCGCGTTCGAGCAGTGACTTGTAGATCTCCGAGCGGCGCTCCTTCAGTTCCACATCCAGGCGCATCTGGGCAGCGCGTACCTCGGCTGTCCGCTCCAGTGCCTTGGACTCCTTGTCGAGTTGCGCGCTCAACTCCTTCTCGGCGGCGAGGCGATCGTCGATCAGGGTGAGGACCTGCTCCTTGAGGTCGCTGTCCACGACGTTCTCCAGGACGTCTCTGCGCACCGATGCCAACTGCTCTTGGGGGCGCAGTTCCTTGATGCGTTCAAGGAGCAGCCTCTTGCGCTGCAACAGGAGCGGCATGATCCCAAGGGTCACGTGCCCCTCGGACCCGCTCTGGGTGATGATCAGACCCGCTTCAGCACTCACCTTCGCATGGAAGACACCGAAGGATTCGGGATGCGCCATCGCATCGTTCACGCGCTCCAGACTGGCCTCGAGCTCCTCGATGCTCTGCTCTCGAAGCTCACGACGGCCAAGGCCCAGGCTGTCCAGCTGGGGGCCGTACACGGCTTCGGCCAGCCTCTCCAATTGCTCTTGGAAGCTGACGCTTGCCGCCATTGCTGCCTGGGTCGCTCGTCCCATGTCCCCTCCGTGGCCGTGCGCTTGTACCGCCCGCCTGGCACTGTGCCATCTGCTCTCGCGTGCCGTGACGGTTTCGGACTGGGCAGGCGCATCCGGATTGCCGTCTGTGCGTGGGTCGTTGCGGGCAGGCTGCGGCCGAGGCATGCCGCCGTACGAGGCGGCATGTGTTGCTCATCCGGCTGGTCACCTCGGAAGAGGGTTGCCGGCGTATGCGGGGGAGCAGCAGGATCGGCCCCGTGCTGCTCGTTCAACCAGCCAATGCCGCACTGATGTTGGCCCGGTAGGTGCGCAGTGCCCGCAGTGAGGCGGTGTAGCGGGCGTGGTGGCGGGCGATGTCCGCGGCTTGCTTCTGTGCGCGTACGGAGTGCCAGAGTTCGGCGGTGTGGTGGCGGCGCTTGCAGGTGACGTCCGCTACGGCGGTGGCCCGCTCCCGCTGTGTGTGCCGGGTGTTGCCGTCGCTCGCCCGCTGCCAGGCGCTGTCCGTGTACGCGGCGGCGGGATCCGAGTAGTGGGTGAACCCTTGGTCCGCGACGCAACGGGACCACACCGCCCAGGCCTCACGCAGGCGCGGATCGCGCTTCACGGCCTTGTCGACCTCGATGGCGCGTCTGCCGGCGTAGAGCCAGTCCTGCTTGAGGTCGATGCCGCGCATCAGGCGTTTGTTCGCCTCGGCGTTGCAGGCGGGCCAGTCGGCATACTCCTCGTCTGTCATGCGGCGACCCTCGGGCCGGGAGCCCGGGTGCTCGGCCGGGTTCCAGCCGTAACCCCAGCGGCGAGCGATGTCGGGGTCGAGGACCCCGTAATCGGTGCTGACCGCGGTGGCGATGATGGGGTCGTTGGGGTAACGGGGGTCGAGCGGGAAGCCGGGGTGGCCGCGGTGTGCCATGCACTGCCGGACCAGCAGTGCCGAGGCCTGCTGGGACCGCTGGTAGTCCTGCGGTGTGTAGTCGTAGCGGTCGGCCGGCAGCGGGCCGAGGTCCGAGGCCGTGCGGACGACTGCCGCGTGCTCCGGTCCGGAGGCACAGATCGCCGCCAGCACCGCCACTCCCGCCGCGACACCCGGCCGCCACCCCCGTCTCGCCATGGCCACGGATGCTAGCGGGCGGCGTGTACCCGTCCGAACGCGGCCCCCGGCAGGCATCGTCGGGCTCGGAGACCGGCTCCTCGTGCCCACCGTCGTACGGCTTCCCGCCGGACGCACGACAGGATGGCGAGCGAGGCGACGTCGATCTCGTGGAAGAAGCCGGCGACGCCAGGCATAGATCGTCCAGGGTCCGCGCGTCCTTGTGTGCGTTGGACAACGGGAGGGCTGATGGACCCGCAGGACCACGAGAGATTCGAGGACTTCGTCGATGCCCGGTGGAGCGCTCTGCTGCGGCTGGCGAATCTGCTGACCGGCGGCGACCGGCACGAGGCCGAGGATCTGGTGCAGATCGCGCTGATGAAGGCGCTGGGCCGCTGGCGACACATTGACGACCCGGAGGGTTATGTACGCAAGGTGATGTACCGGCAGCAGATCAGCCGCTGGCGGCTGCGTCGCCCGCACCGCGAGGCGACGTTCGCCGCGCTGCCTGAGGATCAGGGTGTCGCCGACGGCACGGCCGCCGCCGATCTGCGGATCACCGTGGGCCAGGCGCTCGCGCGGTTGACCGCACGGCAGCGCACGATGCTGGTGCTGCGCTATTTCGAGGACCTGTCCGAGACGGAGGTGGCAGGCGTCCTCGGCTGCTCGGTGGGCACCGTGCGCAGCACCACCCATCGGTCGCTGGCCCGGCTGCGCAGTCTCGCACCGGAGTTGGCCGCCCCCGCTCAGGCCGCAGTCGCAGCCCCGAGCCACACTCTGCCGAAGGGAGCCCACACATGAACGCCGATCAGCTGGACCACGCGATCCGGGACGTCCTGCACAGCTGGACCCCCGACAACCCGATCGCTCCCGCGGGCATCGCCGACCGCCTTGTGCGCCGCCGTCGACGACGCATCCTCGTGCGCACCGCCGGCGCGGCCCTCGCGCTGACCGGGATCGCCTTCGGTGCGGCCTTCGCCACCGGTGCCGGCGACGACGGGGCGCAGCGGCCGGCTTCCGGGGTGAGCAAGCAGAGCACCCTGCTGTGGCAGACGACCTTGCCCGCCGCGTCCTGGGACGCTTGCACCACCGGCCCTGGTGCCGTCTACTGCCGCGGTACCTCGTACGACGGCATCGGCGTCGACGTGCGTACCGGAAAGGTCGAGTGGCAGCAGAAGGCCAAGGATGCCCACGGCGGCAGCGCACCGGCCGGATCGCTGCCCGGGGTCCGTGGCGGCATCCTGTACACCTACGCCGATCACGCTCCTGGCGCGCCCAGAGCCGGCACCGACCTCGTCGCCCTCGACATCGCCAGCCGGCGGGTCCTGTGGAAGCACGAGCTGGCCGACGACAGCCGTGACCGGTCCGACGCCGTGCTGTTCGACGGCAAGGTCCTCGCCAACTCCCCGACGTTCAAGAGCGTGGCCGCATTGGACGGCAGGACGGGCCGGACGCTGTGGACGCACTCCTGGAAGAAGGCCGACTGCGACCGGACCGCGGTCGGCGGCGTCCCCTACCTGGTGTGCTCGCCGGACAGTGAGAAGGCTCCACAACAGAGCACCGTCGTACGGTTGGACCCGGCGACCGGCAAGCCGCGGACGGTCGCGACCGTCGAGGGCCCGGCGGCCTTCATCGGCACGGACAAGGATGCCGTGCTGCTGGGCGCCCCAGCCGGCGGGCAGCAGTCCTTCAGTGTTTCCGGGCCCGCTACTTTGACCCGCGTCGACCTCGGCTCGGGCAAGGTGTCGCAGTACTCGGTCGACGGCATGCCGATGGGCGTGGTCACGGACGGCATCATCCTGGCGTCCGGCAGGCACGACAACGTCGTCGCGTACTCGGCCGACAACGGCAAGCGACTGTGGTCACGCGACCTCGGGCTGACACTGCGCAAGGAGGCAGGCAACCCCACGATGCGGGAACTGGCCTCCGCCGCCGCGGTGGATCTCAGCGGCAGGGTGGCCTACTACCTCGATCCGAGCGGACACCTGGTGGGCCTCGACCTGGACAGCGGCGCGGTGCGCTGGCGCGGCCAGGTGAAGCTGCCGAAGAGCCCGGTGACGGCAGGCATCGCTCCGGAGCTGATGGTCCACGCACACGGTCTCATCGGTCAGGTCGGTGGCCAGCTCTTCCACATCGAGCCCGTTCTGCCCAAGGCGGGTTCGTAGGCAGGGGCAGCCGCAAGCAAGGCCGCGCGGGGGACCGGTAGCAGGACCGGCCCCCCGCGCGGCCGCGGTGTGCTGCCTGTACCTGCGCTCAGTGGTGCTCGTTGTCGTTGAGCCACTCGGCGAGGACGGCTGCTTCGCTGTGTTCGGCGTCCTTGGTCGCGGTCAGGAGTGTGACCTTGTCGTGGGCCGCCAGATCCCGGAGTTCCCGTACGGCCCGCTCGTGCTCGGGGTCGCCGAGTTCGGCGATGTAGCGGCGGCGGAACTCGGCGAAGCGTTCGGGGTCGTGGTGGTACCAATGACGCAGGTCGGTGGACGGCGCGACCTCCTTGAGCCACTCGTCCAGGTGGGCGGCTGCCTTGCTCACACCGCGTGGCCACAGACGGTCGACCAGCACACGCTTGCCGTCCTTGGATGTGGGCGACTCGTACACTCTGCGATAGAAGATCTGTCCGGCCATGACACAGCCCTCCGGATCGTTCGGCAACGGTGGTCGAGAGCCTTCATCCCATGAAAACGCATGCCGCGGCCGGTGGCGCCCGGGCCCGATGTCGCCCTGCTCCATGGCGCGACGTGTGTGAGCCGGTCGGCGCCGGCTGTCATGGTGAACAAGTGGGCGGTCGCCTGACTTTCCGGGCACGCGGAGGGTGACATACCTGCCCCTTTGCAGGCGAGGCGGGGCCCTCGTCACCCCTCTTCATCACGGTATGGCATACCGACCATTCAGTTTGCCGAAAGCCTTCCGTGTTTCGCATACCTATGAGTAGCGTACGTCGCCACCCCCCCACTCCCTGCGGTCCGCACGGGCCCTGAGCCACGCAAGGAGCACGGGATGACGTTCTCGTCCCCCGAGTACCAACCAGGCCATCGGCCGCCGCCGCACGACTCGTCACTCGCTTCATCCCCCTCGTACGCCGCCTATCCCCGGTACGAGTCGCAAGCGCGTCCGGAGTTCGAGAGACACCGGGTCCGGCGCGACCAGGCACAGGGCCGGCACAGCGATCTCGGCCTCCTGCGTGGCGCGTACCGCTGGCAGCGTCGTGTGGCGACCTTCACGGCGCTCGGGTACTTCACGCTCTTCCTGTTCCTGTCGGCGTTCACGCCGTCGCTGACGACGGCCACCGTTTCGGGCGGGCTCACCACGGGGCTGCTGCTCGGGTTGATCCAAGTGCCCGTGACCTGCCTGGCGATCGGCCTGTACGAGTACACGGCGCGGCGGAGTGTCGACCCGATCGCCGACCGGATCCGCCATCAGTCGGAACCGGGAGCCAGGCGGGAGGCCGTGCGATGACGGGATTCAGCAGTTCGGCGCAGGCGATGTCGCTGGTGGCGTTCACCACGGTCGCGACGATCACGCTGCTGCTGTGTGTGATGACGGGACCCGACCGTGACGATCTCGACGAGTTCTACACGGGGTACGGGTCGCTGTCGCCGATGCGCAACGGGCTCGCCATCGCCGGGGACTACATCTCCGCGGCGACGGTCCTGTCCACGGGTGGCGTCATCGCGCTGTTCGGGTACGACGGTGTCGTCCTGGCGTTGAGCACCGCGCTCTCCCTGATGCTGCTGATGTTCCTGCTGGCCGAACCGCTGCGCAACGCGGGCCGGTTCACCATGGGCGACGCGCTCGCACGGCGGATGCCCGGGCGGGCGGTGCGCATCGCCGCGTGCGCGGTGACGATCACGGCGTTGGTGCCGATGATGCTGATCCAGCTCGCCGGCACGGGCGACCTGCTGGCGTTCATTCTGGGGTTCTCCAGCGACTCGATGAAGACGGGCTGCATCATCGGAATCGGCGCGATGATGATCAGCTATGCGGCGATCGGTGGCATGAAGGGCACGGCTCTCATCCAGATCATGAAGATCGTGATGCTGCTCGGCTCCGGCGCCGTCGTCGCCGTACTGCTGCTGCGACGGTTCGACTGGGACCTGGGCGCGCTGTTCTCCGTGGCGGCACGGCGCAGCGGCGTGGGAGACGCCTTCCTGCACTCGGGGTTCGAGTTCGCCGACGGGAAATATCCTCGGCTCGACATGATCAGTTCGCAGCTCACCGTCGTCCTCGGCGGAGCCTGCCTTCCGCACGTCACCATGCGCATGTACACCGCGAACAGCGCTCACCAGGTGCGCCGGTCGATGTCCTGGGCGGTGACCTGTGTGGCGATCTTCGTGCTCATCATCACGGTCATCGGCTTCGGAGCGACGGCGCTGGTCGGCCGTGCCGCGATCGCGGGCGCCGACCCGACGGGCAGGACGGCGTATCTCCTGGGCTCACGGGCCGCATTCGGGACGGACGTGTCGAACGTCGAGACCTTCCTCTTCACCACGGTCACGGCCGCGCTCTTCCTCACCCTCCTCGCCTCGGTCGCCGGGATGATCCTGGCCTGTGCCAACTCCCTTGCACACGACGTACTCGCGGGCCGAAGGAGGACGACGACCCCGCAACGGGAAATGACCTACGCCCGGGTGTCCGCCGTGGCCGTGGGCATCCCCACCATCCTGCTGGCCACCTTCGTCCAGCACCACAACCTTCAGCCACTGGCCCTGCTTGCCGCCTCCATCAGCGCGTCCGCACTGGCACCCGCCCTGGTCTACAGCCTGTTCTGGCGCCGATACACACGCCTTGGTCTCATGGCCACCCTCATCGGAGGCACCGTCACCACCGTCGTCCTCATGATCGGCACGAATCTGGTCTCCGGCTCCCCCTTCGCTTCCTTCCCCGGCGCCGATTTCAACTGGTTCCCCTTCACCACGACAGGGATCGCGTCCATCCCGCTGGGCTTCGCCTACGGGTGGCTGGGGACCGTCGTCTCCGGTCGGCGCAAGGCGGACGAGCAAAGGCGACAGTACGAAGCCGTCGAAGGCTGGATCCTGGCGGGTGCCGTCCGGAAGGGACCCTGAGGCATGACGGGTGGCGCAGCCCGAGGAACGGTGGAGCCTGGGCTGCGCAAACCGGTGAGCGGGTCCCTGCGGCCGAGTGTCACCCGGGCTTGACTCTCACGTCGCCGGAGACCAGCCGGACGGCGTCACCCCCACGCCGGACGTCCTGCGTGACGAGGGCGAACAGGTCTGCTCTCCCGACTCCCTCATGCCCGTCGTCGAGGACGAGGGAGTCGACTCGGTCTTCTGGTTCACCTTCGCCGCTGACGGCGGTTGCCGTGATGCCGCCTCTTCGCGCCCGCGCAGCACGCGGCCGGCTCGGGAGCCTCAGCCGAGGCACACCACGAGCAGGCAGATCTCGGTCGGCGATGTGGATATCAGGGCAGGGCTGCTGGTCTGCGAGCCGGACGAGTCCGTGCCGTGGGCGGTCGTGGGCTCTGACGACTGCTCCGTCGTCGTGCCGGGACGGTCCGGTGCGGTGCTGTCGGCCGCGGGAGCGGTGCTCTGCGGCTGCGGTGTCGATGGCGCGGCCGGACGGGCCGGAGCGGTGTTGTCCGACCGGACGATCGGCAGCGTCGCTCGGGGCGTCGCCGAAAGGGACTGCTGTCGCGGGGCGTTGGTCGTCGCCGGCTGAGGCAGGGAATGCGCGGGGGACGAGCGGCGAGCGTCCTGTTCGGGGGCCGCCGTGGATGGCGGCCGGTTCTGCCCGGGCGGCTGCTCTTGCGCGACGTCCATGGTCGGGTCGTCCGGCGCCGTGGCTGCCTGCGTCCGGTCGGTGGAGTGCCGGTCCATGGCGGCGACGGTCAGACCGCCTCCGAAGAGTGCGACGGCGCTCGCGACCGCCGCCCTGCGCTTGTTCTTCTTCCAGCGAGCCAACTGGCGACGCCGCGCCGCCCGCCCCTGCTGCAGGGGCGGCATGCTGTCGGCCTCGGCGGCCGGGGAGTACGGGACCACATCGTCCGAGGGGCTGTCGTACCAGGCGCCGGCGCCCGTGCCGGCGCCCGTGTCGGCCCGGCGGGCCGTCGCAGCCGGTGCGCCGCCCGTCCTCGCCGGGGCCAGTCGGATGCGGCCGTCGGCGGTGCGCGGGGCGATGTCCGGGGCGTAGGCGCCGCACCCGGGACACACCAGGGCACCGTTGAGGTGCCGACGGCACGAGGAGCAGTAGTCCATATGTGGTTTTCCGGTCTTCCTGGGTCGACTGCGCTGGTGGCCCGCGCGGGCCACGGCCTGGTCACATGTGCACAGGGGATCGAGCGATCAGTCACGCTAACGGGCCTTTCGAGACGCTGTGTGCAGCCTGTGTGATGCTCCTGCGTGGGTTCCTTGCGCCAGGAGGGGACGGAGGGACGTATCCGCGCAGAGTCACCTCCGGCAACGCCCTGCGCCGCTGTGGCTGACCACCCGCGGCGGCACTGTCGCTGTCGTCCATGCGTGGCTCACGCGGGGAAGAACATCGCCCTGAGGTCTTGGATCCTCGGTCGAATTCGGTGATGTCGACCCGTGGATCCGCACCGTGACCGGGCCGACACATGCCGTTGAGCCGAGCGCCGCCGCTGGGGTTCGACGCGGCTCGAGGGGCCGTTCCTCGCGGGGTGACCGGGATTTGTCCGTTCCTCTTTGCCGCTGCTCATAGGCGCTTCTCTCGGCTGGGTCAAGCCCCGAGTTTCCGGAGCGTGACCCAGCCGGACGAATCCCGCCTACTGGAAGTGCGGGCCTCACCGGAAACACCGGAAAGAAAACGAGGCACCGAATCCAGTAAAAGCGTCTATCGATTATCAGAAGGAAAGTGCCATGAATCGCATGACCCGAAAGCACGGCAACATCCGTCCCAAGCGTCGGCTGAGCCTCGCCACGGTGGTGGCGTCGTCCGTCGTGATCGCCGGGGGCGTCATCCTGCCGGCCGGTGCCGCCATGGCAGCCCCGGCGTCCGAGGCGCCGGCCGCGGCTCCCGCCACGGGGCAGAAGGACAAGCACTACAAGTGCTACAAGCACCACAAGAGCTACAAGTGCAAGAGCCACTGGAGGGGCGGTCACCACAAGGATCACTGGAGCGACCACCACAAGGACCACTGGAGCGACCACCACAAGGACCACTGGAACGACAAGGACCACTGGAAGGACAACGACCCCTGGAAGGACGAGCACAAGGACCCGAAGGGCCCGAAGGACTCCAGCGACCAGAAGGACACCGACGATCCGAACACGAAGGGCACGGACGAGGCGACCGACGCGACCACGGAGGACGGGACCGCCACGGGCACGGACGAGGCGACCGACCCGAGCACGGACGACGGGACCGCCACGGGTACCGACGAGGCGACCGACCCGAGCACGGACGACGGGACCGGCACGGGCACCGACGAGAGTGCCGACGCGGCAGGCACCGATGATGGCGGCGGCGACATGGGTGGCAGTGACGACGGCGGCGGCGACTCGGGTGGCAGCGATGACGGCGGCGGCGACTCCGGTGGCGACTCGGGCGGCGATGGCGGTGGTGGCGAGTGACCGACCACCCGCTGACGGTCCGGACTGGTTGGTGACGACCGGATCGTGAGACTCCTGGCGAGGGGTGAAGGCCTGTGAAGGCCTTCACCCCCTTTCTCGTGGTCGTGCGACTTGGAAGTCGACGTCGGTGCAGCCTCTCCGCTGCGCGGTATTGGGCTGTTCGGTCATTGGGGCGGGATGTCGTGCCCGGCATCGGGAGCACTGCAGCTGTTCGGCCTGATCATGGAGTGTTCGTTCAGAAACGACCGGCGGAGCGCTTCGGGGCGCGGGGGCCGACATGTCGCCGCAGCCGCTGTGGGCTGCTCGTGGAATGCGTGCTGTGGGTGATGTGGTGAACTGGTTGACGTCGCTGCCGGCGGTGGTGCTCGTGGTGGGCGGGCTCTTCCTCGCCCTGATGGTCGCGGCCGGGGCGCGAGTCGGTGTGCGGGCACTGGTACCGGAGGCGGAGCGGGATCGGGTGCCGCCGATCGTCATGCCTCTGATGCCGACTCTCGGTGCCGCTTTCGCGATCTTCGCGGCCCTGTCGCTCGCCAGCGAGGCCACCTACTTGCGCACAGCAGAGGGGCTGGTGAGCGACGAGGCGGCCGCGTCGTCACGGCTGGCCTGGGCGGCGACAAGTCCGCGGGTCCAGTCGGAGCCGATCCATGCGGCCCTGGCGGACTACTTGAAGACCTCGCGTGAAAGGGAATGGAAAGGTGCAGCCGCGGCGTCCGGTGACGACGTGGCCACCGCTCGCGCGATCGCACAACTGGAGCGGACCGTACGCACCGAGGCGGCGCGACCCGAAGTGGGAACCACGGCAGGAACGGAGCTGGTGGTCTCCCTGGACGGTGTCACGAGCAGCCGGCGCGCCCGCGTGGCCGCTGCTTCGCGCGACGTTCCCGCGCTCTACGTGGTCACCCTCGTGGTCAGCGGACTGGCCTTGATCGTGAACTCCGGCGCGCTGGTTTTCCGCAGCAGTCTGCGGACGTCGCTGCTCATCGTGGGTGTGGCGAGCGTGGTCGGGCTGAGCCTGGCGTTGCTCTTCGCTCTCAGCGCGCCGTGGAGCGGGGCGTTCATCGCCAGCGGTCATCCGCTGGATGCCGTCATCACTGACCTGAGGTCCGGCTTCTTCGGCGGAGCGCGGTAGGCGGCGGGCGCGACACCACGGCCGCAGCCTCACCGGCGGTCGGTGAGGCTGGAGGGCCCCGATGGTGCCGGCGGTCGTCGCGAGGTCCCCCCTGCCCGTTCAGCCGGTGTGGAGGATCCGGAAGCGGTCGGGTTGTGCCGGATCCCGGTCGACGACCTGGACGGGCGGCCAAGCCCATTGCCAGACGCTGATGCCCGGCGTGCGGGTGAACTGGATGCGCCCGCGGGTGCCTTCGACGCTGATGTCCGGCCAGGATCCGGCAATCCGTGCCCGGTCCGTGCCGTGGGAGCGCAGGACATCGGTGAGGACGGTGACGGTGTCGTATCCCTCGAAGGCGACGAAGGAAGGTGCTCCTGCCAGTCGCGTGCGCAAGGCCGCCTCCACTTGTGTGCCCAGTGGGCTGAGTCGCTCCGGCAGGTAGCGCAGGAACGGGACGGCGGTGCTGTCGTCGCCCAGCAGCGCCGCCCACTCGGCGAACTCGGGTTGCCCGGCGGGAGCACCGATCGCGATGTCGGCGACGCGCTTGTCGCGGCGGACGGACTTGACGATCGGCACGGCCGGTTCCGGGTGGCCGACCAGCAGAAGGAGGGCTGTCGCGCGATGGTCGACGAGCGCGTCGCACAGGACGGTGGGGGTGAGAACGCGCATGTCGAACTCGGTGACGGTGCCGCCGCGCGGAGCGAGACGGTCTCGCAGAATGCGGGCCCCGGAGGTCCAGTAGACGCTCGGATCGGCCGCTACGGCGATATGGCTGTGGCCCGCGCCGAGGAGGAAGTCCGCGTAGATCTGCCAGCTGCGGGACTGCGCCGGGGCGAGGCGCGCGACCCATGGCGTGGGCCGGTCGGTGAGCGCGTCGAGAACGGCGGACGAGCACAGGAACGGCAGGCCGAGGGCGTCGGCCCTGGCGGCAGCGGCTCGGGCGACGACGCTGTGGTACTCGCCCACCACGGCGGCCACGCCCAGGCGGGCCAGTTCGTCGACGGCCGCCTCGGCCTTCTGGGGATCGGCCGCGGTGTCCCGGACCACGAGTTCGAGCGGTCTCCCGGCGATCCCGCCGGTGTCATTGACGTCGCCGACGGCGAGTTCGAGTCCGGCGAGCAGGTGGCGGCCGGCTTCGACCCAGCCGGGCCGGGTCAGCGGGACGAGAGCGCCGATCCGGACGGATGATCCGTCGGGCTGCTCCGCTCCGAGCGGCGAGGGCGGCGTGTTCATGCGGGGGCGTCTCCCGTGTGGCGATGCGGTTGCGGTGTGCCCGGGGCACAGGATGGCAGAGCCCGGTTGTACGCGTTCATCCCGTCTCGCGGTGGCGGGCACACCCGGTGATCACACCGGACATTGCATCCGCCGCCATCGCCCTCAGGCAACCGATTATGAGTTCGCTGAACTGCCGGGCTCCCGTTCCCCCTTGTCGCCTCCGAGGTCCGGGCCCCGGCAGGGGAGCACACCATGATCGCCCGGGCCGGCCTTCCGCGGTCCGCGGGGAGAAGTCCCCTCTCCTCGGCCGGCCCCTCACGTGGTGGGAGCCGCGACGCGGCCGGCAGGCGTGACACGCCGGCGGTTCGGGGGGCGTTCAGGTGGTGCTGTCGGGGTCGGTCTCGGGGTGGGTTGTCGGGGCTTTGGTGTGAAGGACGTCGCGGGCTTGTTCGGCGGCCCGGGTGATGCTTTCGGAGACGAAGTCGAGGAAGCGGGCGATGTTCTCGAGACGAGTGGCGGCGGGGGTGCCGGTGCCCAGGACGGGGACGCCTTCGCGTGAGGTTTCCGCCAGTTGGGCCGTGGAGCGAGCGCTGGCGATCATGGACTGGTACCAGACGTCGTCGTCGACGACGTAGCGTTCGCGGCGTCCCTCGCCCGTCTCGCGGCGCACCAGGCCTTGGCTTTCGAGGAATGTGATGGCTTTGGAGATGGAGGCGGGACTCACCTGGAGGTGTGCGGCGAGTTCGGCGGCAGTGAGACGGCCGGAGTCGGTGAGGGTCAGGCAGGCCATCACCCGGGCCATCATGGTGGGGGCACCGGAGGCCATTATGACGGTGGTGAACACCTCCTGGTACTCGCGGACCGCCTCGGCGTCGCGCCCGTACGGCTGTTGAGGCGTCTTCGGGCTGCGGGGGGTGGCCTGTTTGCGGCGGTGGGCGCGGTGTTCGGTGGCGCGGTGGGCGATGTCGGCGCGGTAGGCGTTGGGGCCGCCGTTGCGCATGACTTCGCGGGTGATGGTCGAGGTCGGGCGCTCGAGGCGGCGGGCGATCTCGGCGTAGGCGAGGCCGTCGGCCAGCCCCAGCGCGATCTGCTGGCGTTCGGGCTGGGTGAGTCTGCCTCCCGGCATGCGCACTCTCCTTCGTTCGCTGCGTCTGCGTCGAGCATAGCGTTCACCGTCATTCCATTGCAACGGACTTGCTGTCGGAGTGTTGCGTTAGACGCGAGACCATTGCAATGAAATTCATGGTTCGACCTGCAATTATGGCGAGTTGACGCAACAACAAGGTTGTCGGAGTAGTGAATGCAACGTAGCTTTTCCGCAGTCGGAAACGGCGGGCCGCAAGGGTCCGCGCCGGCAGACGAAGGAGCTACGTCATGCAGAAGTTCGCCACCTCCGCCCCCGTCCTGGCCGTCGTCACCATCCCCGCCGGACGCATCCAGCTGATCGCGGCCGACCGCGCCGACACCACCGTCGAGGTCCTGCCCGCGAACGCCGCCAAGAGCCGTGACGTGAAGGCCGCGGAACAGATCCGGATCACCTACGACGACGGTGTCCTGCGCATCGAGGCCCCGGAGGCCGACAACCGGATCCTCGGCACTTCCGGTTCCGTCGAGGTGACCGTCCAACTGCCGACCGGTTCCCGGGTGGAGGCCAAGACGGCTGCCGCCGAACTGCGGGGCGTGGGACGGCTCGGCGACGTGTCCTTCGACGGTGCGAGCGGCACGGTCAAGCTGGACGAGGCCGACAGTGCCGAATTGGTCGGCCTGGACGCCGACATCACGATCGGCCGCCTCAACGGTTCCGCAGAGATCAGCACCCAGAAGGGCGACGTGACCGTCACCGAAGCCGTGCGCGGCACGCTCACCCTTCGCACGCAGAAGGGCGACATCACCGTCGGCGCCGCCCGCGATGTCTCCGCCGCTCTCGACGCCGGGACCGGTTACGGCCGGGTCGACAACACCCTGAAGAACGACGGCACCCCGGCCCTGACCATCAAGGCGACCACCACCCACGGCGACATCACCGCCCGCAGCCTCTGAAGGGCGGGGCCGCCCCTCGCGGTCCGTGCCCTGCAACGGCATCACGGACCGCGGCCTGTGCCCCATGGCGGTATCGCCGCTCGTATCCCCCTCTTTGAAGGAGCACTGCTCATGACCAGCTTGGCCATCGCGGCGAACGCGCTGCGCAAGTCCTATGGCGACAAGACCGTTCTGGACGGCATCGACCTGGCCGTCCCGGCCGGTTCCGTGTTCGCCCTGCTCGGACCGAACGGCGCCGGCAAGACCACTGCCGTCAAGATCCTCTCCACTCTCATCACACCCGACCCCGACTCCGGCGAACTGCGAGTCGGTGGGCATGACGTGGCCACCGAGGCGCAGACCGTCCGCGCGGCGATCGGTGTCACCGGGCAGTTCTCCGCGGTCGACGGGCTGATCACGGGGGAGGAGAACATGCTCCTCATGGCCGACCTGCACCACCTGTCCAAGGAGGAGGGACGGCGGGTCACTGCCGAACTGCTGGAGCGCTTCGACCTGGTGGAGGCTGCAAAGAAGCCCGCCTCGACCTATTCCGGCGGTATGAAGCGGCGTCTGGACATCGCCATGACCCTGGTGGGCAGTCCGCGGATCATCTTCCTCGACGAGCCGACCACCGGCCTGGACCCGCGTTCCCGGCACACCATGTGGCAGATCATCCGCGAGCTGGTCACCGGCGGCGTGACCGTCTTCCTCACCACCCAGTACCTGGAGGAGGCCGATGAACTCGCCGACCGGATCGCGGTGTTGAGCAACGGAAAGATCGCCGCCGAGGGCAGTGCCGAGGAGCTGAAGCGGATCGTGCCCGGCGGGCACGTGAAACTCCGCTTCACCGACCCCGCCGCCTACCGGAACGCCGCTACCGCGCTCGGCGACGCCGCTGCCCGCGACGACGACGCTCTTGCGCTGCAGATCCCCAGCGACGGCAGCCAGCGCGCACTGCGCTCCCTCCTCGACCGCCTGGACGCGGACGGCATCGAGGCGGACGAGCTGACCGTGCACACCCCCGACCTCGACGACGTCTTCTTCGCCCTGACCGGCGACACGAACATCCCTGCCCAGTCCGCCCAGTCCGCCCAGTCCGCCCAGTCCGCCCAGTCCAAGGAGTCTGTCCGATGAGCTCTGTGTCCCTCGCCGTGCGTGACTCGGCCACGATGCTGCGCCGCAACCTGCTGCACGCGCGCCGCTACCCGTCGCTCACTTTGAACCTGCTCCTCACCCCGGTCATGCTGTTGCTGCTGTTCGTCTACATCTTCGGCAACACCATGAGCGGCGGGCAGGGCCGGACCGCCTACATCGCGTACCTCGTCCCCGGCATCCTGTTGATGACCATCGGCTCCACCACCATCGGCACCGCCGTCTCGGTCTCGACCGACATGAACGAGGGGATCATCGCCCGCTTCCGCACCATGGCCATCCACCGCAGCTCCGTGCTGTTCGGCCACGTCGCCGGCAGCGTGCTGCAAGCCATCATCAGTGTGGTCCTGGTCGGCGCGGTCGGTGTCGCGATGGGCTTTCGCTCCACCGACGCCACTGTCCTGGAGTGGCTGGCGGCGTTCGGACTGCTCGCCCTGGTCGCCCTCGCGTTCACCTGGATCGCGGTCGGCATGGGCCTGTCCAGCCCCAACGCCGAAGCGGCCAGCAACAACGCCATGCCGCTGATCCTGCTGCCGCTCATCTCCAGCGCCTTCGTCCCTCTCGACTCGATGCCGGGCTGGTTCCAGCCGATCGCCGAGTACCAGCCCTTCACTCCCGCCATCGAGACCCTGCGCGGACTCCTTCTCGGGACCGAGATCGGCAACAACGGATGGATCGCCATCGGCTGGTGCCTCGTCCTGACCGTCCTCGGGTATCGCTGGTCCAAGGCACAGTTCGACCGCGACCCGAAGTAGCCGCCATGACGACGCGGGCGACCCCCGCACTCCGTCTCGTCCCACCCCGCACTCCGTACCCGGCACCGACGGCGGCGTACACCGGCACCACGCCGGAGTACGCCGCCGTTCTGCGTACGAGGGCGGGGCCCCGGCTGCTCAAGTGAATCTCACGTGCGCCGCGGTCGGTGGACGGAGCAGACTGCCGGGCATGGTCGACATGGGGATGTTCCGGAGCGAGGTCACAAGGTGGGCGGGCGGTGGCCCCGGCCAGTCGGCGAGGGAGCTGGCCGAGCTCTTGAGGGTGCATACGGCGGTGTTGCTGGAGGGGCTGAGCGACCTCGCGGCCGTGGAAGCGCTGGCCGTGGGGCGGAGTCGTGACCTGGCGGCCGAAGGGGTGTGCGTGGTGGCGATGGGCGGTGCGATGAGCGTCGGCCGCTACGCGCAGATCCTGGGGCCGTCCGGTCTGGGCCTGCGCCTGGTGGGTCTGTGCGACGAGCGCGAGAGGCCGTTCTTCGACCGAGCCCTCAACTCGGCTCCGCATTCGGGTGTCTTCGTCTGCACGGCGGATCTGGAGGACGAGCTCATCCGCGCGTTGGGCTCGGCGCGTATCGAGCAGATCATCCAGGCCGAGGAGGAGCTGCGCGCCTGGCAGACATTCGTCCAGCAGCCCGCCCAGCACGGCCGGCCCCGGCACCAGCAGTTGCGGCGCTTCATGGGCACGAAGAAGGGGCGCAAGATCCGTTACGGCCGCCTGTTGGTCGAAGCCCTCGGACCCGGCCAGGTACCGGCTCCGCTGGAAGGCCTTTTCGCCGGCCTGTGACGGGCTGTGTCCGCAGGCCGGCTCACGCATCGAGCCCCGCTCCTGCGCAAGGCCGGGCTGCGCTTGCCGCTGCCGGACCGGGATCTAGCCGAGCTGGGCGTGCGCCTGGCCGTGGCCGTGGCCCGGCGGAGACCCGGCGGGCACCGGCACTGAGCGCGGGTCGTCCCGCGGGATCGCGGGGTGTGGGGCGGTCGTCCCGGTGCGTGTGGACAGGGCTATCGCGCTGAGCACCACGGCAGTGGCGAGCGTGACGCGGCCCACGGTACGCCCCGCCGGACCCATCAGTTGCTCTCCACACCGACCGTGGAGGCGTCCGACGGCTCCGGCGACGGAAGTTCTCCCTGGCAGGTGGCGCGTCCGAACCTGCCGAAGGCGGTGGCGGTCTGGACGTGCCGGCCGCGAACGGCGAGTTGGCAGCTGGCCCGCCCACCTTGTTCCCCGAGGGTGATGGTCACGAGGGGTGCCTTGCCGAGCGGGACGTTCACGGTCTTCTTCCACGGCAGCGTGATGTCGTGGGCCACCACGGCGTCCCCGGACTCGCTCCGCGCCTGGTACGTGATGTCGGCCGTGCCCTTGCCCTCGATCTCGTACGTCACCGCGGCGGTCGGTGTCCGAGGCGTCGGCTTCTCGGTGGTGTCCAGCACGCCGTAGGCGACGAGACCGGCGCAGGCGGCGAGAAGCACGGCACCGACGGCAATTCCGCGGCGGTCCGTGCCGCTGGAGCCCTTATCCCTTCGCGGTTCCGGCGCATTTTCGTCGGAACTCTCCGGCACAGCACTGTCATTCATGGCCTCTGCGTCGTCCGGCCTCTGTATCGATGGCATGGGCTCCCGCTTTCGGATCGGCGCGCATTCCCGGAACGAATGCGGGCGGCTGACGGACCGGCTGGTTATACCTCACGGAGCGCGGCTCGATCCAACGGCCGGAAAAATCAGACCAATCGACCGCCCGGTTCGCCGAACTTGGTGGACATCGGGACAGCTGTCCGCATTGTCGCCTCCGTTGACATGAACTCGCCCTTCCGGTTAGAACCACGCCTGCCACAGAGGTGGCTGACGAGGCAACAGATAGCCCGTACGACATGACCGGCCGGGAACCACCCCGGTTGGCGGTTCGGCGTGTCCTCATTCGGCTTGCGCGCCGTGGGCGCGCGAAAAGCCGGAAGGGGAGCGCGCCGCAATAGAGAGGGCATTGGACGTGAAAGTCCGATACGGGAGAGTGATCTCCTGTCTTGTGGTGTCCGCGGTCGTGAGTACCGCGCTACCACAATTCGCCTATGCCGCAACCGCATCAGGCAAGGACGACGACAAGGGAATCGTCGACACCCTCAAGGGATGGTTCGGGGACGACGACGGCGGAAAACTCGACAAACCTCCGTCCCACGATGAACTCGACGTGGCCGACCGGCAGAAGCTGCCGAAGGGCAGGACCGCCCCGAAGGCCGTGAGGGTCCGGGAACTCACGGGCCGCCGTACGTCCAGCGCGCGCTTCTGGCAGATGTCGGACGGCCGCGTCCAGGCGGAACTGTCGGCCGTCCCGACCTCCTATCGATCCGTACAGGGTCGGAAGAAGTCGTGGAAGCCGATCGACACCGCCGTCCACACGTCGAAGTCCAAGGGCTTCGAGTTCGCCAACACCTCGAACGAGGGCCAGAGCTGGTTCGGCTCGGACACGGACCGGCTCGTCCGGTTCCGTTCGCCGGACGGCCGCTCGGTCACCCTCGGAATCCAGGGTGCAGGCGGTTCGCTCAAGCCGACCGCCAAGGGCTCCACGGTCACCTACAAGGACGCCCTGAAGGGCGCGGACCTGGAGTACGGCGTCGGACCGGGCCGGGTGAAGGAGAACGTCACCCTCACCGAACGCCCGCCCGGGCCGGTGAAGTTCATCTTCACCCTGGACACCGACGGACTTGTGCCGAAGGCCCGCAAGGACGGCTCGATCGCGCTGTACGGCGAGCTGCCGCACACGCCGGTCATGGTGATCCCCGCGCCCTACATGACGGACGCGAAGAAGGCGGACAAGTCCGTCTTCGGCAAGACCTACAGCACCAAGGTCACGCAGAAGCTCACCCGGGACGGCAAGTCCTGGAAGCTGACCGTCACTCCGGACACCAAGTGGCTGGCGGCCAAGGAGCGGCAGTACCCCGTCGTCATCGATCCGACGATCACGATCGCGCCGTCGCCGACCGACTCCCAGGACACGATGGTCCTGTCGGACCAGGCGTCGACGAACTTCAACACGACCTGGAAGCTCTCGGCGGGCAAGACCGACACGGGCATCTCCCGCTCGCTGGTCAAGTTCCCGCTGGACGAGATCCCCTCGGGCACGAAGATCGACTCGGCCCGCCTGGAGATGTACTTCGACCAGGCGCACACCACCAATGCCAACGATGTCACCATCGGCGCGTACCGGGCGACCGGGGCGTGGAACGAGACCACGGCGAACTGGACCAACACCAGCTCGCTGGTCGGTGAACTGTCCGGCACCAGCGTCCAGGTGGACGACGGCGACGCGGGCACCACGGCTGCCGTCGGCAACTGGCCTGCCTCCACCTCGTCGCTGGCGCAGTACGGCATAGGCGCCGACTACCGGTCCAACAAGGACACGGTCGCCGGTGACACCTACACCTGGCAGCCCGATATCAAGGAAGCGGGCACCTACAAGGTCGAGGCGCACTACGTGGCGGCCACCGACCGGGCGACCAACGCGCCCTACACGGTGACCTCCAACGACGGCACCGCGACGTACACGGTGAACCAGCAGTCGGGCACCAACGGAGTCTGGGCCGCGCTGAACGGCGGCTCGCAGATCGACTTCGCCAAGGGGACCGCCGGCAAGGTCGTGCTCGGCGACGGCCCGGCGTCCTCGACCACGGCGGTGATCGCGGACGCGGTCCGGTTCACCAACCCGGCGTCGATCGTGAAGAACGTCGGCGAGTACAACCAGTGGCACAAGTTCCCGGTGACCGACACCGTCCAGCAGTGGCTCGACGGCACCTCGGTCAACAACGGCTTCGTGCTGAAGGCGACCGACGAGTCGGCCACCGCCCCGACCGGCGGCCCGCGGTACGAGTCCGGTGACGGCGACTACGGCGGCGAGACAGCCACCATTCCCCGCCTGACGGTGACCTACGGCAAGGTCGGCACCGCCCTGAACTCGCCGACCGTCGTGCACTCCACCGGCCCTGAGCTGAGCTGGAAAGCCTACGCGAACACCACGGGCGACACCGGCCTGGACATCGTCGAGTACCAGCTGCACCGCTCCACGCAGCAGGCGTTCACACCGTCCGCCGCGACCCTGGTGGCGCCGGTCGGCAAGACGACGACGGCGTACACGGACACCACCGCGACCCCGACACCGGACTCCTCATCGGAGGAGATCGGCCGGTCGTACTACTACCAGATCGCGGTGAAGACCAAGAACGGCCAGCTGATCGGCTCGCCCACTCGCATCGTCGGCGTGCCGAAGGCAGGCCGCACCATGCGCCTGATCCAGGGCACGTCCGGCGTCACGGACACGACCCTGGCGTCCGGGCAGCCCACCACGAACGAGGACACCATCGCCTCCTTCGGCGTCGGCCAGAAGTGGCTGGAGGTGGGCAACAACTCCACCACGTACGGCAAGGCCCGTGCGGCGATGAAGTTCACCACGTCGAGCATCCCGACGACGGCCACCGTGCTGGAGTCGCGTCTGTTCATGTGGGGCGCGGAGACCACCACCGACACCAACGGCGCGATCTATGAACTCCACGGTCTGAACCGGGACTTCACGGAGACGCAGGCCACCTGGAACAACGCCACCACCAGCACGCCATGGACCACGGCGGGTGGCGACTTCTCCGGCACCGTCTCCGACACGATTGCGCAGGTCTCGGAGGTGGGCCGCCACTGGTGGGACGCCACGTCGCTCACCCAGGGCTGGATCAAGACGCCCACGTCCAACAAGGGCGCCCTGATCAAGCTGAAGGACGAGTCCGCCACCGGTCCGCAGGAGCGCTCGCTGTTCCTGTCCTCGGAGGCCCCCGACCCGCAGCTCGGTCCGCTGCTGCGCGTGATCTACGTGGACTCCACGACGGAGGACACGTACTACGCGCCGCAGACCCCGGCCCGGATGACCCCCAACTCCACCTACACGGTGGACATGACGGTCACCAACACCACGAACGCCGCCTGGGCGGCGGGCGAGCGCGTGATGTCGTACACCTGGAAGCTCCCGGACGGCACGGACGTGACGACCGGCGGCAACCAGGTGTCGACGGCGATACCGGCGCTGTCGCCCGGCCAGTCGGCCACGATCCACGCGCAGGTCAAGACGCCGATCAACTCCGACTCGGGCAGCAAGCGCACGGACTACGTGCTCGGCTGGGACGTCAAGAAGGTCTCCGACGGCAGCTGGCTGTCCGCGGGCACCGGCGGCATCCCGTCCCTGAAGCAGAACGTGGCGGTCGAGGACCCGACGTCCAACTCGCTCGGCCTGGAGAAGTTCTACTCGTACACGGGCAAGAACACGGGCGCCGGCTCGACGGTCATGAACAACCTGGCCTCGGGCAACGCGGTGTGGGCGTACAACGCGTTCAGCAACCCCGGCCGGGGCTTGACCACGTTCGCGCGCTTCTCCTACAACTCCCTGGACACGAGCGACACGGTGTCGGGTGCGGGCTGGTCCGCGCAGCTGGCCGGGCCGATCCGGCTGGGGGCGCCGCTGGACTTCCACCCCAACCCGAACCCGACCGAGATCCGCCTGCCCGACGGTGACGGCACGACACACGTCTTCTCCAAGCAGCCGGACGGCAGCTGGAAGGCGCCGGCGGGTGTCCACTACCGCATCACGGCGAAGGCCGGGCTGGACTGCACCCCGGACAAGGACCCCGTCCCGGACGCCTGGACCCTCCTGCGCCCGGACGGCAGCCGGTTCCTGTTCGGCTGTGACGGCTACCTGACGTCGGTCGTCGACAAGAACGGGAACACGCAGTCGTACACGTACGAGGAGCGTAAGTCCAACAACAAGCCGACGAAGTTCCTCACCTACATCACGGACCCGACCGGTCGGCAGTCGCTGACGGTCGACTACTTCGAGAAGGGCGACGCGTCGTACGACTACATCGACGACACGGGCGCCAAGGTCACCGACACCAACCTGACCAACTCGAAGATCTACGACCACATCAAGTCCGTCACGGACATCAGTGGCCGGAAGGTCTCGTTCTACTACACGTCGAAGGGCCTCCTCGGCCGGATCACCGACGGTGAAGGTTCCGCACAGCCGAAGGTGTTCAAGTTCACCTACGACGCCACGCAGGGCAACAAGAACGTCAAGCTGGTCACGGCCACCGACCCTCGTGGACACGACACGAAGCTGGCGTACAACGAGCCGAAGGCGGGCGACGACCCGGCCTACCACTGGTGGACGAAGACGATCACCGACCGTCTCGGCGGTGACACCGGCTTCGTCTACGCGGCCGATGCGACGAACACCAAGTTCGTCGACACCACGGTCACGGACGCCGAGTCCCACGACACGAAGTACGTCACCGACGACTTCGGCCGCGGTGTCCAGACGACCAACGCCAAGTCCCAGACCACGAAGATGAGCTGGGACGCGGACAACAACGTCACGTACCTGGAGGAGGCCAACGGCGCCAAGACCGCGTACTGCTACGACCAGAAGACGGGCTACCCGCTCTGGCAGCGCGACGCGGAGAACAACAAGGCCGGCGTCCCCGACCAGACGGCCACCTGCGTCACCGACACCACCAAGTGGCCGGGCAACGCCGCGAAGTACGAGTACCAGACCCGCGCCGACGGCTTCTCGGCCGACCTGTTCCGCAAGACCTCCCCGGAGGGCCGGGCCTGGCAGTTCGGGTACGACAACTTCGGCAACGTGAAGACGGTCACCGACCCCAAGGGCGTCGCGACCACGACGGTGCCGGACGACTACACCACGAAGTACGAGTACGACGCCTTCGGTGAACTGAGCAAGGCGACCGACGCCGGCGGCAACCCGACGACGTTCACCGGCTTCGGCCCCACCGGCTACCCGAACACGATCACCGACGCGAAGTCCGAAGACACTGATTTCGTCTACGACGAGCGCGGACAGGTCACCCAGGTCACCGACGCACTCGGCAAGAAGATCACGCAGGCGTACGACACCTACGGGCGCCCGCTGGCCAAGACGCAGCCGAAGGACCAGGACGCCGGTGTCCTGATCACCACCCCGGCACCGGTGTACGACGAGAACGACAACGTCACCAAGGCGACCGCGCCGGACGGCGCGTTCTCCTCGGCGGTGTACGACAACGCGGACGAGATCACGTCCGCGACGCAGCCCGCGAACAACCAGACCGACCCGCGGACCACGACGTACACCTATGACAAGGCCGGCAACCTCGCGACGACGACGGAGCCCAAGGGCACGGCGACGGCGGCGGACACGACCGACTACGTCACGACGAACCACTACAACGAGGTCTACCAGCTCACCTCCGCGGTCAACGCGAAGGGCGACAAGGTCTCGTACGAGTACGACAACGTCGGCAACGTCACCAAGGTCATCGACCCCAAGAAGAACGCGACGACCGACTCGACCGACTACACGACCAAGACGGACTACGACCTGGACCACCGGATCACGGTCGTCACGGACGCGGCCGGCAAGAGCACCAAGAAGGGATACGACAAGGACTCGCTGGTCACCTCGACCACGGACGCCGAGAACAACACCACGCTCATCACCTACGACGAGCGCGGCAAGCAGACCGAGGTCAAGGTGCCGCACGACGGCACGTCCAGCATCACGTACCGCACGACGAAGTACGAGTACGACCAGGTCGGCAACACCACCAAGGTGCTCACCCCGCGGTCGACGGCGGCCGGTTCCACCGACGCCTTCACCTCGCGCACGACGTACGACGAGCTCAACCGCCCGGTCAGGCGCTACCAGCCCTACGACCCGGCCGACGCCCGCTACAACGACCCGAACGTCTACACGGAGACGGCCTACGACAAGGTCGGCCGGGTGGCGAAGACGTCGCTGCCTCCGTCGGAGGGCGAGACGGTTCGCAACGACACCACCTTCGCCTACTACGACAACGGCTGGACGAAGAAGTCCACGGACCCGTGGTCGATCGTCACCGACTACGACTACGACGACCTCGGTTCGCAGACCACGCGGACCATCTCGGCCGCGGACGGTTCGACGAACCGCACGATGTCCTGGTCGTACTACCCCGACGGGTCGCTCAAGACGCGGTCCGACGACGGCGTTCCGGTGGGCAAGTCGGTCGTCCTCGTGGACAACTCCGACTCGCAGAACACCGCCAGGACCGGTGCCTGGACGAAGGGAGACATCACCGGTCAGCAGGGCTACAACCACGAGACCCACACGGCCGGCGCCGGCACGGACGCCTACTCCTGGACGCTCAACATCCCCAAGGACGGCACGTACGCCGCGTACGTGAAGTTCCCGAAGGTGACGGGCGCCGCGACGACCGCCAAGTACACCCTGACCTACGACGGTGGCACCGTCGACAAGACGGTCGACCAGAACGCCGCCGCGAACCAGGGCACTTGGGTGTCGCTGGGCTCGTACGCGTTCCAACAGGGCAACGCGGCAAAGCTGCAGCTGTTCCAGAACAGCGGCGGCACGGTCGTCGCGGACAGCGTGAAGCTCGTCCGGAGCACCAGCGGCGACCCCGCGGACACGGAGAAGAGCGACTTCGCCTACTCCTACGACCTCAACGGCAATCTCGCACAGATCGACGACACCTCGTCGACCGCAGAGATCGACGCCTACGCGATCACCTACACGGGCCTCAACGAGGTCCAGAAGGTGAGCGAGTTGCTGAACGGCTCGACGAAGAAGTCGACTTCCTTCACGTACGACGCCGACGGCAAGGTCGAGACGGTCGACCACCCCGACCAGTTCTCCAAGTACACCTACGACTTGCGTGAGCTGGTCAAGACGGTCTCGGTCGGCACTTCCTCCACGGATGCCTCACCGAAGGTGTCGTCGTACACGTACACCGACCGGGGCCAGCAGCTCCAGGAGACCAAGGCCAACGGAAACACCGTCGACTACGCGTACTTCCTGGACAGCGTCGTCAAGTCGACCACGGAGAAGAAGCCGAACGGCACCCTCGTCGCTTCGCACACCTACGCCTACGACCCCAATGGGAACAAGTCGCAGGACGTGGCGAAGAAGATGAACGCCGACAACCACTCGGCGTATCTCTCGTCCACCACGGACTACACGTACGACCCGGCGAACCGGCTTGCCAAGTCGGTCAAGACGGGCAACGGCGCGGAGACCGAGACCTACGTCCACGACGACAACGCCAACGTCATCAGCCAGACGGTCGGCGGCACCACAACCACGTTCGACTACGACCGCAACCGCCTGCTGAGCGCCACCAGCGCCGGCGTCGCGGCGAACTACAACTACGACCCGTTCGGCCGCCAGGAATCGGTGACGTCGGGCGGCAGGGTGATCAGCCGGAACGTGTACGACGGCTTCGACCACGTCGTCGAGTCCCAGAAGACGGACTCGACGGGCGCGACGAAGTCCACCACGTTCACGTTCGACCCGCTCGACCGCACCACGTCGAAGACCGCGGACGGCAAGACCACGGACTACGAGTACCTCGGTCTGACGACCGAGGTACTGGACGAGAAGGTCGCCGGCACCCTCACCAAGTCGTATCAGTACAGCCCGTGGGGCGAACGCCTGTCGCAGGTCAAGCACAACAGCGACGGCACGACCGAGGACGGCTACTACGGCTACAACAGCCACAGCGACGTCGAGACCCTCACGGACAAGAACGGCGACACGAAGTCGACGTACGGGTACACCGCCTACGGCTCCGACGACAAGTCCGAGTTCACCGGCATCGACAAGCCCGATGCCGCCGACCCCACCAAGGAGGCCTACAACCCCTACCGGTTCAACGCCAAGCGGTGGGACGCCCAGTCGGGTACGTACGACATGGGCTTCCGGGACTACGACCCGGGCCTGAACCGCTTCACCAGCCGGGACATGTACAACGGCGCGCTCGCCGACATGAACCTCGGGGACGACCCGTACACAGCGAACCGGTACGCCTTCGGTGGTGGCAATCCCACCAGCGTCGTCGAACTCGACGGGCACATGCCCGTACCGACGTCCGACGGAGGCGGCGCGACGACCGGCGGCTGCGGTACCCCTGGGTTCATCGGCCCGTGCCCGGTCAACAAGCTCCCGGCACCCAAGAGCGGATGCGGTTCGGCGGGCTTCATAGGCCCGTGCCCTGCCTATGCGCAACCCGCCACGGCGGCCGCGGCTTCCGGCGGCAGCTGGAGCACCACGCACTACATGGCCCAGCTGATCATGTGGGAGTGGCTCGAGACGCAGGCGATCGCCAAGTACGGGCCGTCCGGCGGGTGGCGTGCGCAGATGGAGGCGCCTGTCGCCGGTGGATCCAAGGAAGGCACCGGCAATGAGGGTGGTGCCGACATCACCTACCAGGACGGAAACACGCTGTATGTCTGGGAATTGAAGCACAAGGCGAAATTGCCCTGGACCGGGGGCCGTCCGCCTGCCGAGGCATACGGAAAGTTCGACGTCCAGTGGTACATCAACGCGATGAAGAAGGACCCACGGTACAAGGGGCTCGACATCAAGCCTGGATTCCAGCTGCCGCACCCGCTCATCGGTCCGGGATCGAAGCGTGGCCAGTTCCTGGAACTGGACAACTCCGATTTCTTCGAGAAGAGCGGGCCGGGAGTTGTCACGTACCAGCCCTTCTATCTACGCACCACGTACCCCGAACCGCCGCGGGTCACCGTACCGGAACCGGTGAAGGTCGGAGTCGGCGCCGCAGCGCTTGGTACGACGCTTTGGTGGCTCGGTAAGCTGGCTTCGCCGGCTTGTGGGCCGGCTGCGCCTGTGTGCGCGGTCGTGCTCTAGCCAGACCACTTCCGGTCGGGCGCGTCACAACTGGGCGCGCCCGGCCGGGCTCTCGGTTTCGTCAGCATCTGTACTTCAATGAATGGATTTCTTGTGGGAGCTTCCAGGTGGATCTATTTCACCGACAAGGGTGGGAACGCCCAGGCCGCACTTGACCAGCTCCGCGAGCGCGTGTTCCAGCAGTCCTGGCGTCATCAGGAGCCGTCGCTGGACACACTCGAGGATCTGATGGAGAGCGGAATTCTGGAAGAGGAGGGGGGTACGCATTCGGTCATCGACGTGGACCGCGTGATCGAGACGGACGACGTCGATTACGAGGAGGACGGCACCGTGAGAATGGTCGTTCCTCAGGAAATGCTCGAGTACTTCGGCGAGGAGAAGCCGACACGCGATGTCGTCGAACGGGTGTACAAGGCGTCGGCGTCGGATCTTCCTCCCATGTTCCGCGGGTCCGGCTGTTGCGCCCCGGTGTACGACCCGCAGGGGAATCAGGTGGAGTGGGTCTTCTGGGGAATGACGGGAGACTGATCTGTGCGTCCTGTGTTCATGTCGGGAGCAAGGCGCCGTGACGCGTTGTCACATCTCCTCGCGGTCACGGACCTTTCCGAGGGGTGGCAGCTGGTCGACGAGCGCACCTGGTGGACGGGTCGAAGGGGCCCGGCGACCGAGTGGGGCACGCGGGCCAGGCGCCAGGGCAGTGTCACCGCCTGGCGATCGTTCCACGACGGCAAGGGGCGATGGATGTGGATCCAGGTCGTCCCGCTGGCCACGCGAGACGACGCCGACACGGCCCTGCACGCGGTGAAGGAGCGCCTGCTGGGCAACACGACCGCTGCAGTCGAGGTGGTCGGCGAGCGCGATGTGCACGTTCAGCCAATCGTCGGTGCCACCGCCATGTGGGCACGCGAGCAGCAGGTCCGATCCGCCGACGGTGCGGGAGGCGGGGGAGTCGCCCTCCTCATGGCTGCCGCGGTCGACAGCAACGTACTCGTGCTCAACCTCAGCGGTGATCCTTCCTGGGACTGGCCCGCCGCCCGGGACCTCGCCGCCCGACAGGCCGCCGTGCTCACCGGCGCTTCCCCCTGAGACCGACCTGCCCCGCCTCACTCGATGTCGAGGACCTCGTTCACCGGCCGCCGCGGCGTCCTCGGGCCCGAGGATCCGTAGCCGAGCCGGAAGACGATCTGCACGAAGCTCATGGCCGACTCCGGGGAGCGTGCGGTCCAGCGGAGTTCGGGCCACTCGAGGGCCTGGGAGGTGAGCGAGGTGGCCAGCCCGTCGAGGGTGGCCTGGAGCAGGACTCGCTCCATCGCCTGGCCCGCCACCATCCAGTCCCTGGGGCCGTCGTCGGTCGTGCCGAGCAGGGCGACCTGGGGAGCGTTCTCGAACGTGGCGGTCCCGCGGCCGGGAACGGACAGTCCAGCGGCGAAGTCCCGTACGGGCGCCTTGCCGCGTCGCTTGCGAGGGCCAAAGGCGTAGTCCGGTACGCCGTCACCCGCGGTTTCCGCCGATTCGGCACCGACGCGGACCCAGCGCTTCAGTTCCTCGGAGGCGGCGGCGTCCGCGGCATCGCGCCCTTCGGCATCGTTGACCAGATCCAGGAGTGTCTGCACATGCCATGCGTCGGGGAACATCAGCCGTGCTCCCTCCAGCAGAGCGGCGGCGCTCAGAGCGTCCTTGATCGGCTGGGGTATCTCCTCGTCCGAGAACGGGTCTCGACTGGTGTGGCGGCGATGGATCGCCGGATGGAGCAGGGCGAGGTCGTTCTCCACGCCGTGCCCGGGGGACGTGGGGTCGGTCAGCCGCATCACCGCGAGCAGTTGCGGGTCGGCTGCGTCGGGCAGCAGTTCGGTGGCCGCCCCCCGTCCCGCGTGGGCGGCGGCGACGCGCAGGTTGAACAGGGCTGCCGCACAGCCCAGGTGGAGAGCGCGGTTGGACGGGTCGGCGCGAGGCATGGCCCGCTCCAGATCGGAGCGCACCTGGAAAGTGCTGTCGTCGCGGTGGAAGCGGAACTTCCACGGCTGCGCATTGTGCATGGAAGGCGCTGCTGTGGCGTCTTCGACCAGAGTCGTCACAGTCTGCAGGTCAAGTGCTTGAACCGACACCGGATCTTCCTCCCTTCTAGGGCCGACAGGCCGTTCGCGGAAGGGCGACTCGCGTCTCTTCCACTATTCCACGGGGTCCCGGAGCGGGCAGCCGAAGCAGTCGGGTGCGAGTGCGTGGAGCGGGGAGTCGACGACAGAAGTGCGGAACAGGACGTCATCCACTTCCTGCGGCCACCGGTCGCGGTCCTCGAACTCGTCGGTTCGGAGCCTCACCTTCACGATCGGCTCTCTGTCCCCGCCCGTCATGGGTCGAGGGGAGCAATGGGGTGGGCCATTGGTCCCGTGCTCCCCAGTGGCGAGGGAGCGGGCGGCCCGGGGTATGGGGAAGCGCATGCCTCCCGAGGTCGCACCATGGCTCGCTCCTTCAGGACCTTCGGGCCATGAGCATGATCCGGTCGGGATCTCCCCGTCGTCCCGCAGCGCTGCCAGGATGAAGGTGCCTGGTGTTCAGGAGGGATCATGGTTGACGCACACGAGCCGGTTGTCGTGGGGGTGGACGGATCCGAGAAGGCTGTGGAAGCCGCCCGGCTGGCCGCCGCCGAAGCCGCCACCAGGGGCGTGTCCCTGCACATCGTGCACGCGACCGCCCTCGACGGCCGGAGCGGGAAGCGGCCCGACCCCGCGGACCAGCTGTTGCTCGACTACGGCCAGGACGTCCTGGACGAAGCGATCGCGCAGGTGGCCGCACAGGTGCACCAGCTGTGTGTCACCTCCACCCTCAGCCGGGACTCCGCCGTGCGGGCCTTGCTCGGCGCGGCAGGAGCCGACGGGATCATCGTCGTGGGTTCGCGCGGACTCGGCGGATTCTCGGCACTTCTGCTGGGCTCGGTCGGACTTCGGCTCGCTGCGCGGGTGACGGGTCCGCTCATCGTGGTCCGTGGCGCTCCCGAACCTGTCCGGACAGGAGTTGTCCTGGCCGCCGCACGGGACGAGGGAGACCTCGACGCGCTGCGCTTCGCGGCGGAGACCGCCGACCGCCACAAGGCGTCACTGCGTGTGCTGAGCTGTTACCGCTTCCATCAGTACGCCGGGAGCATGGTGCCGATGCGCGACGACCTCACGGAGGTCCCCGAGGAGCAGGTGAGGGCCACCTCCCGCCTTCTGGGCTTCCTGCGGGACGCATTCCCCGCCCTGACGGTGACGGCTGACGCAGTGCGAGCGCCGTCCACGGCTGGTGCTCTGATCGACGCGTCAGGGCACGCTGATCTGCTCGTGATCGGTGCCCGTCGGCCGGCTCACGCGATCGGCGCGCCACTGGGGCACGTGGCCCATGCGGCGCTGCACCATGCTCAGTGTCCCGTTGCGATGGTTCCGTGTCGTGGGCCTCGCGGCGGTGGTGGCTGACCTTCCCAGGAGACGCCGGCCGCGGCGGTGACGGCCAGGATCCGCAGTCCCATCTCCATGGACCTCGTCAAGGACCCGCTCGCGGAATCCCCGCGGTGATCGGCGGTGAGGGGCGGCAGTGCCGCTCTCCTCACTGGACGGCGGGGCTGATCCGGCGACCCGTGAGGCGTGTGGGCCTGATCGACACCCACATGTCGCGGTCGCCTCCCGCCCACGGAGTGCTGTGGGCGTGGTCGACCAGCCGTCGTATCTCGTCGGGCTCGGTGACCACTCGGGCGGGGCCTACGGCGAGCACGCTCCAGCCCAGGCTCATCGCCTCGTCCACATGATCGACCTCGAAGGCGACATCGGTTCCCACGGCCGCCGCGGGGGCCGAGTCGGGCGCGGTCCGGAAGGCGATGGTGTCGTCGACCACGTCGTAGTTCACCGGAAAGACTGCTGGGCCGTCCGGCGTCGACACCGCGACGCGTCCCAGGCCATGCGTGGAGAGCCGGGCGCGGCACTCGTCCGGGCTCAGGTCCTCCAGTTGAGGGCTGAGGAGTGCCTGGCCCTGACCGGGCGGCAGATCGATGCCGCCACCACGCAGGGCGTCGACGGACGTACCCAGCGCGGCGGCCAGGCGGATGAGAGCCGCCAGGCTCGGGGCTGCCGATCGCTCTTCGAGGTATGCCAGGTACTGCGGCGCCATGCTGGCGCGGCGGGCGGCCTCGGCCTGGGTCAGTCCCTGGCGGCGGCGTTCGGCGGCGATGCGACGTCCGATGTCACCCGCGTGGGATGCCGCTTCGGGCCTGGGCATGCCGGGTCCGCTCCCAGCCTGCTGACGTGGCTCGTCCGTACTCGGCCGGGAAGGTCGCTCCGCGCTTCCTTCCGACAGGTGGTCGAGGTGACGAATGTGGGCGTCGGGCCCGGGAAAGACGAGCGTCACCTCGTCCGTGTCCGACCAGTGCACGTCATAGGGAGGGGTGCCGTCCTCGTGGTGGAGTCCGACAATCTCGCCGTCGCGCCTGCTTGCGCCCGTGCCCGGGCTTTCGACCACGAGTTGATCGCCGAGGTGAGCTCGCATGATCGCCGTCCTTTCCCCAGAACGGTGCTGTATCCAACGTGCCACGCACGGCGTGCCTCCGCATGGCCTGGGCAGGACGCTGTGGTGATCCGGCGCCTGTCAGTGCTCGCTGGTGGCGATGTAGGTGCCGTGCCAGGTGTGGTCCCACACGGCGCCGGTGGAGGCGTTGATCGACAGCATGCCGTCGATCTTCCCCGATCGCAGGGTGTGCAGGGTGTAGTAGCCGGGGAATGCCTCGGCCTCGCCGGTGGTCAGGTGGCTGCCCTGGTTGCGCAGCCAGCGCTGTGCGAGGTCCTGGGCCCGGTCGGGGGAGATCCGGTTCTGGGTCTGGCCGCGAGGGTGCATGCCGTAGTCGGTGTTCCACATCATCGCCGGCCCGTACTCGATCCCGGTGTCGCCGTCGGCCGGATCGACGAGGATCTCGGTGGCCGGCTTTCCGGCCGGGGTCTCCAGTTCGGCGTAGAAGTTCCTCGAGAACTGCATGACCTCGCCGACGCGCAGGCCGAGCCGGTCCGCGAAGGCGTCGGCGTGGTGGCGAGCCTGGTCCAGACTCTTCACCGGCATGCCGTCACCACGGACCCAGTACGGCCCGCCCATCATGCCGGGCCCCCACCAGCAGTCCCTGCCCATCATGCCCGGACCCCACGTGTCCCTGTCGTCGTCCGAAGCACCCGGTCCCGGGCAATTGCTGCCCGAGGGGCGGGGCTGGGCGGTGACCGGGCTCAGGGGTGTGCTGTCGGTGATGTTCTGGCCTGCCGCAGATCCGACGGCCAGCGTGCCGGTCAGCGCCAGGGCCGCCAGTGCGGCAGCGGTCCGCCTGCGCGTAGTGAGCATGATCCTCACCCTTCCTGCCCGTTCCGGCTGCGTCCGCCGGACCCGGCGGACGCGGGCTTGTCGCTTCCAGCCTGTCGCCGGCCGGGATGATCCGACCAGGGGCCGTCCGGTCCCACCCGGTGCACTGAACGGCCCTGCTGGGCGCGGCGTCGACGACTCGACGTGAAGGGGCCGCACCGTCGCCCCGCGACCGGCGGGAGCGGATCCGAGAACGGACCTGGTGGGTGGGATCCGGGAGCGTCAGCGGGCGTGAGTGCGCGGCGAGCGCCTTTGCGTGCCCGTTCGAGGGGGACCGCATGGCGCAGCAAGGAATCATCGCGGCAGAGCGCATGGACGGGTCGGCCGCACTGCGGGCCGTGGACGGGTTCAAGCTGGTCTACGCCGAAGCGTTCGCCGAACCTCCTTACGACGAGACCGAGGACGACGTCGCCGCCTTCCGCCGCTTCCCCGTACAGGTTCGCAACCGCACCTTTCGCGCGGCCTTGGCCCGTGCCGAGGACGGCGGGCCGATCGGCATGGCGTACGGCCATCGGCTCGGTCGGACCGGACCCGCGGCAGTTCGGCGAGCTGATCACCGTTCGGCGTCGCCCACTTGCACATGCCCCCGTTCCGAAGGGGTTCATGACGTGTCGCCAGGAGGCGGTGCGTGCAGCGCATCACCCTGACGTGTGACCGTACCTGATCGGGGATCAGGGGGCCGTCCTCACGCGTGTCAGGGTGATGCGCTGCCGGCGGCGTGCGCTCCGCTCAGTTTTCCTGGACGAAGTACGGTTCCACGGTCATCCAGCCGTTGCCTCGGGCGCCGTACCGGGTGCCGTTGTCGGTGCGGGCGAGGGTGTACCAGGAGTCGACGTAGTCGGGGTCGTCCGTCCACCAGTCGTTCGGGATGGCATCCAGGACCGCGTTCACGAGGGGAATGTAGGTCCCCTGGTCGGTGACGGTGAGCAGCACGGTGGCGATGGCCTTGGCGAGGTCGCGGTAGTTGGTGCTGCCGTCCTCCTCCATCATGACGGCGTCGGCCAGGTTGTACTTGTAGTTCGACCAGTTGACCAGAATCTGGCCGGGCCGGTAGACGGTGCCGTCATTGTCGAGATACGGCATGTCCACGGGGTCGACGCGTACGGCGCCGTCCTGCCCGAAGCCGGTGACCAGCGTGTAGATCTCGGCGTCGCCCTTGACCCAGGGTTCCTCGTCGTCCGAGAGTTCCACCGCGGTGATGCGAGTGGTCCAGAAGCCCCCGGCGGCAGCCTGGGCCTGCGTCTTCTTGGCCGCGTCCGACTCGGGTGCCGATGCCGGTGCGCTGGAGGCCAGACCGTAGTGGTGGAGTTGCCGGTTGAGAACACCGAGGCCGGCGGCCAGCGCCTTGGAGCTGTCTATGTCGACGACATAGACAGGCCGGTCGGGCGCGTGACGGGCATCGAGGGTGTGCGCATGGCCTCGGCTGTCGTACGCGACGACCGTGGTGGCGTGGTCATCACTGGCGGCGGGGGCCACCCAGGGCGCTTTGCCGGCGGACAGCGCGGTGCGCATGGTGTGGTTCCCGAGGCGCAGCCGGAGCAGCGAACCGATGCCGGCATCAAGGCCCTTGGCCGCGGCGATCCGGCGGTCCGAGCGGGCCAGCTCGGACTGCAAGTTGCTGTCGCTCCGGCCGGCAAGTGCCGTGATGGGCACCTCGTCGGTGGCGAGTGCGGCGTGCTGGACGCGGGTGCGCCAGGCGGTGTCCGAGAGCGAGCGGGCTATGGAGCGAGCGGCCTGGTCCTGGGCGGTGGCCACGGTGGTGGCGTGGGCCGGAGCGGAGGGGGCCGAGACTGCGGGTGACGCGCCGACGGTCTGGCCGGCGGACAGGGCGAGCAGGGACGCCACGATGGCGGCGGCGCTGTGGCGCCGCGGCTGACGAGGTCTCACTTGAGGATCCTCCCAAGGAGCGGGTGCTGACGGTGACAGAGTCAGACGAGCGAGGGAGCCATGGAATCTATGCGAGTAGATTCTCGGAGCCAGGATGGCGGGTGCATGACACTTCAAGCAAGAGGGCGTGCAGGACGTTCCTACTGAGTGGTCGTCAGATGCCGGGAAGCGGGTGTGCGGGCGCGGGACGGCCCATGCACTTTCCAAGGGCGGCTTGCCGCGGCCGCGTTGTTGGTTAGGGTGGCAGGAAGACACTGATTCCGATGCTCTTGACCAGGGTGACGGACAGGACGGCGAGTTCGGGGCTGCATCAGCTGGTGGCTCCCGGCGGGCCGAGTCGGACACGACGGGGGGCTCGGTGGTGGGGAGTTGGAGCCGGCGGAAGGCGACGTCGACCAGCGTCGGTGGCGTCGGATCGCCTGGCCGGAGCGGGCCCGGGAGTCGGCCCGGCTCGGTTCGCGCTTGATGTGTCGGCACTTTGCTCGGCTCGGCCGTGCGCAGCCCGTACTTCTGACGATCCGGGCCATGCCGACGGACGGCAGCAGGCAGTTCGCGGGTGCGCGGCATCGCGGCAGCTGCGAGCGACATGGTGCCGGCTCCGACGGGCGGGGGAGGTGCGTCGCATCCGGCGGACGGTCCGCGACGGTGTGCGGACCCTTTCCCGTCTCGGTCATGAGCGGGATGCGCGGCTCGATCGCCGCCTGGAGCAGGGGAAACAGGAGGCCGCTGATTCATGGGTGCCCACCGGTCGGACGAAGGGTCACTTCCTCACCCTCCGTCCAGTAGCCAGGATCCGGAAGAGGGTCTGCCGATCACGGCAGAGCACCGCGGGCCGACCGGACGCGGTGAGCGTGTGACCGGTCGGCCGGCGTCAGCGGTGCTGCCCGCACCGCTGCGCGGACGGCTCGGGCTCGTGGCGGCCCTCGCCGCGCCGGTCGTCGCCGTGATCGGGGTCCTGTATGCCGGCCACAGCCGGCCCGGCCGGGTGGACAGGTGGGTCATCCGGCCGACGGCGGACAGCGTGCGGCCCCCGTGGCGGTACGTCGCGCTGGCCCTGGACTTCCTGGGGGAGCCCGTGGGCGCGGTGATGCTGGTCGTGGCCGCGGTGGCGGGCTGCCTGCTGCTTCGGCGTCCGCGCGCGGCGGTGCTCGTCGTCTCGGGCGCCGCCCTGACCGTGGGGACGGCGACGCTGCTCAAGTCCCTGGTGGGACGCACCATCCACGGCGACGGCAACCTGTCCTATCCGAGCGGACACACCGCCTTCGCCACCGCGCTCGCCTTCGTGGTGGCGCTGCTCGCGACCGACCGGCTCGGCCTCGGCAGGACGGCCGGCACGTCACTCGTGCTCGCCGCGGCGCTGGTCGCCGGCGCCGCCATGGGCTGGGCGCAGGTCGCCCTGGGCGCGCACTACCCGACCGACGTCCTCGGCGGCTGGTGCACCGCGCTGGCGGTGATGCCGCCGACCGCGTGGCTCGTCGACCGGACGGCCGACCGGCGGGCCGACCGGACGGCCGACCGGCGGGCCGACCGGATGGTCGATGGAACGGCCGACGCCGGTCGGCGGGAGCATCGCTGACGTCACCTCACGCCGAGCGGCGGAACACGGGTTTCACCGGTCGTCCCGCCAGCCAGGGGGTGGGGTCGGCGGCGTCCAGGGCCTTCCGGTACACCGCACACGCCTGGGCCACCACGTCGACGGTGTGGTCGATGTCGGCGTCGTCGAGCGCGCTGCTCACCACGAACGACGGGGCCAGTACCCCGCCCGCGAGGAGTCGGCGCAGGAACAGGGTGCGGTACTCCTGTGACGGCTGACCGTTCTCGTCGAGAGTGGCGAAGACCAGGTTGCTGGCCCGGCCCCGGACGACGACGTGCTCACCGACGCCCATGGTGGCCGCCGCTTCACGGACACCGGCGGCGAGCCGCTCGCCGAGGGCGTGCAGTCGCGCGGTGACGCCCTCTTGGACGTAGGTGGTGAGCACGGCCATCGCGGCCGCCAGCGAGTGCGTCTCCGCACCGTGCGTGGTGGACAGCAGGAAGACCCGGTCGCCGGAGTGACGCAGCCCGCCCCGCTCCATCAGCTCGCGGCGCCCGGCCAGCGCGGAGACGGCGAATCCGTTGCCCAGCGCCTTGCCGAACGTGGAGAGGTCGGGCACCACGCCGTACAGGCCCTGGGCGCCCGCCTCGGACCAGCGCAGACCGGTGATCATCTCGTCGAAGATCAGGACGCAGCCGTGCCGGTCGGCCAGCTCGCGCAGACCGGCGAGGTACCCGGGCGGCGGCTCGGTGTGGGTGGCGGGTTCGAGGATGAGACAGGCGACCTCGTCCTGGTACCGGGTGAGCACCTCCTCCGTGGCGGCCAGATCCCCGTAGGGGAATGTCACGGTGAGGTCGTTGGTCTCCGCCGGAATGCCGGCGGACATCGGCGTCGTACCGATGAACCAGTCGTCGACGGAGAAGAACGGATGGTCGGCGCAGAGGGCCACCCGCGGGCGCCCGGTGGCGGCGCGGGCCAGGCGCACCGCGGCGGTGGTGGCGTCGGAGCCGTTCTTCGCGAACTTCACCATGTCGGCGGTCGGCACCGTGGCCAGGAAGCGTTCCGCGGCTTCGACCTCCACGATGGACGGCCGGACGAAGTTGCTCCCGCGGTCGAGCTCGCGTCGCACCGCCTCGATCACGCGCGGGTGCGCGTGGCCGAGGCTGACGGACCGCAGCCCGGAGCCGTACTCGATGTACCGGTTGCCGTCGACGTCCCACACGTGGGCACCGCTGCCGTGGCTGATGACCGGGGCCAGGTTGTCGGGATACTGGTCGTCGCCCTTGGCGTAGGTGTGCGCGCCCCCGGGGATCATGGCGTGCAGCCGCTCGTTGGCTGTCCGCGACAGGGGCAGGTGAAGCTCTTCGGTGTCCACGGGGACCTCAACTTTCTCTGTGCTTCAGGACCTCGGCGAGGCTCGGCGCCTCCCGGTCCCGTGGGGACATCGATGTGGCCGGCAGCGGCCAGGCGATGGCGAGCTCCGGGTCGTCGAACGCGATCGTCACGTCCTCGGCCGGATCGTGCGGGCGGTCGATCCGGTACGAGGTGTCAGCGGTTTCGGTCAGCGCCTGGAAGCCGTGCGCGCACCCCGCCGGGATGTACAAGGACACCTGGGTCTCACCGGACAGTTCGAAGGAGGCCACGTTGCGGTACGTCGGCGAGTCCGCCCGCAGGTCCACCACGACGTCGAAGATCCTCCCGTACGAGCACCGCACCAGCTTGGCCTCGCCGGCGCCGGAGCGCAGGTGCAGGCCGCGCAGCACGCCCCGGACCGAGCGGGACACGCTGTCCTGGATGAAGGCGTCCGGGTCGAGGCCCACCGAGCGGACCACGTCGGCGTCGAAGGTGCGGCAGAAGAAGCCGCGTTCGTCGGCGTACGGCTGCGGCTCGAACAGGTACGCGCCGGCGATCGCCGGGATTTCGGTCGCCTTCACGGGGCCTCCTGCATGGCGTGGGCGTGGTCGGTCGCCGGGAACAGAGCCGCGGTCAGGGCGGTGAAATGGCGCTCGAGTTGCCGGGCGGCGGTCAGGTTCTTCTCCGCGAGGGTCTGCCGCAGCTCCGCCGATCGCCGCTCCAGCGCCCGGAACTGCTCGAGCAGCCGGTCGGCGTCGACCTCGCGAGCCGGGTGGCAGTACGCGGCCAGACCCATCTGAGCCATGAGCGCGTCGCTCTTCGCCGCATAGCTGAGTGCGAGCGTCGGCGTGCCGGCCTTCAGCGCGCAGATCAGGTTGTGGTACCGGGTCGCCACCACGGTGTCCGCGGCCGCCGTCTCCTTCATCAGGTCGGCCAGCGAGGTCGCCTCGGCCGCGGTGACCAGCGGAGAGTCCACCGCGTCGAGGATCGCGGCGACCACGGGCGCATCGCACTCGTCGCCGGTGAGCAGCCGGACCGGCCTGCCCTCCTCGACCAGCGTGCGGACGAAGCGAGTCGTCCCGTCCAGATAGCGCCGGTGGATCTCCTCGGCCCGGGCGCGGTCGTCGTCGCCGCCGTGGAAGGCCATGACACCGACGCAGACCGGGCCAGGCGCGCCCGAGGGCGGGATGGGGGTACCTGCCTGCTCTGGGGACCCCTCCCGGCCGACGGCCGGGGGAGAAGCCGAGCGCTCGGGGGACGGCGGCGTCGGCAGGGCGAACGCGAGGTCCGGGTGGACCTCGTCGCGTGAGGTGTCCACGCCCATCGCCCGCATCGCGTCGCGGGAGGGGGAGTCCCGGTACGACCGGTAGGCGGCCAGCCGTGCCGACCAGCGCACCAGGGTCCGGGTCGCCCGGTTGCCGATCGGGGCGGCGCCGACGCCGACCAGCGCGACCCGGGTGCCGGACAACCGGCCGGTCGCGCAGAGCAGGAACAGCGCGTAGGGGAAGCCCCACGGCCGCAGCGGCAGCGTGGCCTCCAGGACGCCCATGCCCGGCACGATCACCACGTCGTGCTTCCGCACCCAGGCGGCGGTGCGGAAGACGTCGACGAGCTTGCCCAGACCCTTCCCGGCGATCGCGCCCGCACGCGACGCGGTCCGGTACTCCCCGCGGTACCAGTGCAGCCGCGTCGCGGGGATCCCGTACCGGGCCGCGACGACCTCGGGCCCGCCGCACAACGCGTCCACGACCGCCTCCGGGTGCGCGGCGCGGAGGTACCCGAGCACGGCTTCGAGGGACCCGTCGTTGCCGAGGTTGCCGGAGCCGAGCAGGCCGAACACCCCGACGCGCACCGGGGTTCTGCCCGCGGACGTCATGCCTGCCTCCCCTCGCGGCCGGCGACGAGGGCGTCGACGGAGACGGTGAGCCGGTCCGGGTCGACCGGGGCGCGGTCCTCGACCCGCTCACCGGCGCCCGGCCGGACCCGGCTGGTCATCCACGAGGTCAGGTGGCGGTAGCACGCGCGGCGATCGGCCGCGGACAGCGGCGCCCGCCGGATCGCCGAGGCGAAGCCCCACACGTACTCGGCGAGCAGCCGGGGCGTCGGGTGCAGCGGGCCCGCCCGGCGCGGGTCCAGGTTGACGCACCGGGAGCGCTTGGACGGGTTCGCCCGCTCGGCGCGGGTGGGGTGGTCGCGGCGGAAGTACAGCAGCTCCGGCACCTGATGGAAGGGCCCGTGCAGGGTGATCTCGGCGACGTACGTGCGGTCCGCGTGGTGGTAGCTGTCCATCGGTTTCACCCGGCGCAGCATGTCGGTCCGCATGACCCCGTAGAAGTCGTCGCCGCCGGGCTCGAACAGCAGACTGCGGAAGCGGTCCGGCGCGTGCGGCGAGTCGGTGGCGAGCGTGTACTCGTAGGGGACCTTCACCTTGCCGTCGCCGTCGATGACCGCCTGGCCGGTGTGCGCGAGGATCATCTCCGGCCGCTCGTCCAGCGCCTCCACGCACAGCCGCAGCAGGTCCCGGCCGTACAGGTCGTCGTGCGAGGCCCACTTGAACAGCTCGCCGCGGGACTCGGCGAGCACGTGGTTGTGGTTCGGTGTGGCGCCGATGTTGCGGGGCAGCCGGATGTATCGGATGCGCGAGTCCTTCGCGGCGTACCGACGGCAGATGTCCTCGGTCCCGTCGGCCGAGGCGTTGTCGGAGATGACCAGTTCGAAGTCCTCGTAGGTCTGGCCGAGCAGGGCGTCGAGCGACTCGGCCAGGTACTCCTCGCCGTTGTACACGGGCAGGCCGATGCTCAGCCTGGGTTGCGCGGTCATGACGTCCTCACTTCGGGGATCGGTTCTTGAGCGTGCTCGCGCAGGGCGGACCGCAGTTGCAGCCACCACACGGCCGAGCCGCTGACGGTCGCGGCGGCGACGCCCCAGGCCGAGCCGACCGTTCCGGCGGCGGCGGCACCGCCGAGACCTCCGCCGACGTAACCGGCGGAGGCGAACAACTGGCAGCGCAGGCTGCGCCTTGCCGCGCCGAGCGCGCGCAGGCCGGCCGCCGCGCCGGTGCCGAGGCCGGCGCCGGCGACGCCGAGGCTGATCGGCACGATGAGCTGGGAGGCGGAGTGCCAGACGTCGCCGAGCACCATCTCGCCGAGCCGGCCGGGCATCAGCAGCAGCGCCGAGCCCCAGAGCAGCGCGCCGACGGCCTGCCCTCCGCCGAGGAGCAGGCAGAACCTGCCCAGTTGGTGCGGCGCCTGCCGCAGTACGCGTGCCGCCTCCGGGACGGTGACCAGCGAAAGCCCCATGAGCACGGCCAGGAACGGGCCGAGCAGCAGCTCGGCGCCCCGCACCGCGCCCACCGCGCCGACCCCGACGATCACGCCGAGCCCGTACGCACGCAACTGGCTCGCGCCACTGAGGCTGACGTTCTCCACCAGGTACCGGTAGCCGAGATCGCGCTGCTCGCGCAGCCACCCGCGCGCCTGCGCCATCCGGGGCCGGATGCCGGACTGGACGTAGCCGTACCCCGCGGCGACCGTCGCGGACGCGCCCCAGGCGAGCACGAAGGCGGCCACGCTGCCCACACGAGCGGCCACCACCATGGCCGGGACGAGCGCGACACCCCACACGACATCGTTGAGGAACGCCTTCCGCCCGGAGCCCGCGGCGAAGAACGAGTACCGCCAGGCGTCCTGGAGCAGCAGCCCGGGCAGCATGACACCGAGGGCGGCGAACGCGGGCCCCACGCGGCCGCCGAGGCCGAGCCCGGCCGCCAGGGACACCGCGCCGAGGGCGGCGCCGACGCCGAGTGCGGTGCCCGTCGACCGGGCCACCGCCTCGCGCCAGGCCGCGCCCGGTGGGCCGCTGAAGCGCACCGTGAGCGGATCGGTGGCCAGCCCGCGGGAGACGTTGAGCACCACGCCGTACGTCACCCAGGCGAGGCTGAACACGCCGAACGCGGTCACCCCCAGCGAGCGGGCCACATAGATGCCCACCGCGAAGTTGCTCACGCTGGAAGCCGCCTGGTCGGCCAACCCCCAGGACAGCCGGCCGACCAGGGCCCGCTTGGCGGACCCGGCCGGTCTCGCCGTCGCCGGCGGATTCTCCCCCTCGGTGGTCATCGGCGTCACGCCTTGATCAGGTCGGCGTCGCGCAGGGCACCGGCCGCGGCGGCGACGGTGTCGAACGGCAGCCCGGACCGCTCGGCGACATCCAGCAGACTGTGCTCGCCGTCGGAGAGGTTGAGCACCCAGAGCATGGCCATCTCGGTCTGCTTCGCGTCGCTCCGGCCGCCGAGCGAGTCGTACAACCCGCGTCGGCCCAGCTGCGGTTCGCCGTAGGGACTGAGGTTGACGTACTGCCGGTTGCGGTCCAGGACGGCGAACGCCTCGCGGCAGACGGCGAGCGTGTCCGCCATCGCCTCCGGAGAGACGAAGTCGAGGTTGTCCGCCGAGGTGTGGTACTCGGGGTACCCGGCGTACGGCGTCCGGCTGAGCGAGCCCACGCCGAGATCGAACCCGGGCGAGCAGTACTGCCGTTCGTCGTATCCGTAGGGGGTGAACTCCTTCACCTCGTGCGGGCGTTCGGAGACGGTCAGTACGTGCCGCATCACCCGGTCGATCTCCGCGTCGCCGCGCCTGCTCCGCTTGTACGTCAACCGGCCGCGGTCGCCCGCACAGGCCAGCACGAGGCCGTGCTTGACCTGTTCGATCCGCTCGGTGTTGCGGGCCAGCCAGGTGATCGCCCCGATGGTGCCGGGTGCGAAGACGAACCGGTAGGTGTAGTAGGGGGTTTGCTCCGCCAGCGCGCGCGCAAGGTACGTCGCCACGGCGATGCCGGCCAGGTTGTCGTTGGCCAGCGACGGGTGGCAGACATGGCTGGAGACGATCACCTCGTCGGCGACCTGCCCGGGGACCACGTGCTCGGCGTAGGTGAGGTGGCCGTCCGCGAGTGTGGAGTCGATGCGCACCTCGTACTCGCCGTCCGGCAGCGCGTCCAGGGTCTCCTGGGCGAGGCAGAAGCCCCATTGCGGCTTGTAGTAGCTGGTGCGGTACGGCACCCAGCTCGGGTGCTCCGGCAGGGTGTACAGGTGTCCGCGCAGCTCGTCCAGCGACATGGTCGCCGACACCGGCACGCTGTAACCGAGCACGTGCAGACTGGACGCGGCGAAGTCGACGACCCGGTGGCCGGACGGGTCGGCGATGTACGCGTCCCGGATGTTCCACTCCTGTGGCACCGTCCAGTCGAGCACCTGGGTCCCGGTCGGCACCTCGTGCACCGTGAGCGGGACGTACTCGCCGACGATGTCCAGCGTGGCGCGCACACCGTCGCCGGTGATGCTCCGGCACAGCGGGTACATCCGCTCCACCAGGGCGTACATCTCCTCGCCGGGCGTGGTCACGGGCGCCACCGCAGGGTGTCGTCGACGGTGCCCGCGTCGGACGCCGCGCGCAGCACGGCCAGCCGGGTGAAGCGTCGCTCGAAGTCCTCCTGGGTGAGACCGTGATTCCGGTAGGCGTCGGCGAGTTCGAGCGCGCCCTGCTTCACCGTCCACTCGCAGTCGAAGCCGGGAACGGCTGTGCGGAACCGGGAGAAGTCCACCCGGTACGACCGCGGATCGGCGCCGTTCTCCCCGGTGATGACCACCTTCGCGCCGGACACCGCCTCGGCGACCTGTTCGGCGATCTCGGCGACCGTGACGTTGTTGATCTCGCTGCCGATGTTGAACGCCCGGTCGTGCACGGCTTCCCGTGGCGCGGTCAGCGCGGCCGCGAAGGCCCGTGCGATGTCGGCGGCGTGCACCAACGGGCGCCAGGGGGTGCCGTCGGAGAGCACCAACACCTCGCCGGACAGCAGCGCGTGTCCCACCAGATTGTTCAGCACGATGTCGGCGCGCAGCCGGGGGGAGTAGCCGAACGCGGTGGCGTTGCGCATGTACACCGGGGTGAAGTCGCCGTCGGCCAGCGCGTGCAGATCGTCCTCCACCCGCACCTTGGACTCCGCGTACGGCGTCACCGGGCGCAGCGGGGCGTCCTCGGCCACCAGGTTCGCCGAGTCACTGCCGCCGGCGGCCCCGTAGACCGAGCAGGTCGACGCGTACAGGAAGCGCCGCACTCCGGCGTCGCGGGCCAGTTGGGCAAGGTGTACGGACGCGTGGTGGTTGATGTCGTAGGTGAGCTCCGGTGCCAGCGATCCGAGCGGGTCGTTGGACAGCGCGGCCAGGTGGATCACGGCGTCCACCCCGGCCACGTGTTCGGCCGTGACGTCGCGCAGGTCCACCCGGTGCCCCGGCGGGTCCGCGGGCGTCGGGCCGAGCACGCAGTCGGCGAACAGTCCGGCGTCCAGGCCGACGACCTCGTGCCCGGCGGCCGCGAGGACGGGGGCCATCACGGTGCCCAGGTAGCCCTGGTGTCCGGTGAGCAGTACGCGCAAGGTTCATTCCCCCAGGTTGAGAGCGAGTTTGGTGACGGCGAACGCCTCGGCGTAGCGCGCGTTGCTTTCGATGCCGCGGATCCGGGCCAGCCCGAGGAAGGCCTCGCGGTCGTACCAGGGCCGGTGTTGCTGCGAGGGGTAGTGCTCTTGGAGCAGCCGCACCTTCTGTTCGGCGATCTCCGGCGACAGCTGCTGGTACACCGTCGGACGGCCGAGATCTCCGTCCCACTTGACGATCTCGTAGCCGAGCACCAGGTGGTCACGGAACGCGGTGGTCATCAGCTTCGCCAGGCCGCGGTGGTCCTGGTGCGCGTCGTCGGTGCGGGGAGCCAGCACGAGATCCGGCTCCGTCCCCGCGCGCAGCTCCTCGACCGCGGCCTTGGCCTCGTCCCAGTGCGCGGGCAGCCGGCCGTCGGGAAGCTTGTGCACGGTCAGTCGCAGGTCTGCGCCGGGGCAGAAGGCGGCGAGCGCGGCCTGCTCCTCCTGCTCCCGCTCGCTGCCACCGCCGGAGAGCACCAGCACGTCGACGCGGATGCCCGGCCGCGCGAGGCACAGCGTCAGCAGCGTGCCGCCGGCGCCGATGGCGATGTCGTCGCAGTGCGCGCCCACCGCGACGATCCGGTCCAGGCGCTCGGCCCCGAGCCGGATCACGCGGACCCCACGGCGGCGCCGTCCCGCTCCCACACGGCCCATGGGCGCTCGCCCCGGGTGTAGGCGTCGTCGAGCGCGGCCCGCTCCTTCACGGTGTCGGTCGGCTTCCAGAAGCCGCGGTGTTGGTGCGCCACCAGACGTCCGCGCTTGGCCAGTTGGGCACAGCCGTCGGCGACCAGGTCCCCGTTCTCCGGGATGTGGTCGAAGACCTCCTGGCGGAGCACGAAGTAGCCGCCGTTCTCCCACAGCGGCATGTCGCTCACCGCGGTGATGCCCCCCACCAGGCCGTCCTCACCCAGGTCCACGCAGTGGAACGAGGACTGCGGCGGCACCACCATCATCGACGCACCGGCGTCGCGCCGGGTGAAGTTGTCGATCATCTCCGGCAGCGGGGCGTCGGTGAGCACGTCGGCGTAGTTGGCGAGGAACATCTCGTCGCCGTCCAGGTGGTGCCGCACCCGGCGCAGCCGCTCCCCGATGGGCGACTCGATGCCGGTCTGCGCGAACGTGATCGTCCAGTCGGCGATGTCGGTGGACAGCAGCTCGGTCCGCCCGCCGCGCAGCACGAAGTCGTTGGACGTGGTCTCCTCGTAGTTGAGGAAGAAGTCCTTGATGTGGTGGGCCCCGTACCCGAGGCACAGGATGAACTCCGTGTGCCCGAAGTGCGCGTAGTAGCGCATGACGTGCCAGATCAGCGGCCGCGGGCCGACCATCGCCATCGGCTTGGGCACGTCGTCGGAGGCTCCGTTGCGCATGCGCATGCCGTAGCCGCCGCAGAACAGTACGACCTTCATGCCTTGACCTCGACAATGCTCAGTTCCGGAATGGGGAAGACGAGCCGGCCGCCCCAGTCGTGTACGAAGGACAGCTGCTCGACCAGCTCGGCCCGCAGGTTCCACGGCAGGACGAGGACGTAGTCCGGCTTGTCGGCGGCTATCCGGTCCGGCGACAGGATCGGGATGCGGGTGCCCGGAGTGAACCTGCCGTGCTTGTAGGGGTTGCGGTCGACCGTGTAGGCGAGCAGGTCGGGCCGGATGCCGCAGTGGTTGAGCAGGGTGTTGCCCTTGCCCGGGGCGCCGTAGCCGACGACCGTCTCGCCGCGCTCGGCCGCGTCGATGAGGAACCGCAGCAGGTCCCGGCGCACCTTCGCCACGCGGGCGGAGAACTCGGTGTACCCGGACAACTCCTGCAGCCCGGCGGCCTTCTCCCGGTCGAGCACCTCGGCCACGCGTGCGGTCGGCTCGCCGGCCACCTCGGCCGGGCGGGCCCACAGCCGGATGGAGCCGCCGTGCGTGGGCAGCAACTCGACGTCCACGAGGGAGAGTCCGCCGCTCGCCAGCGCCCGGATCGCCGAGGCGACCGTGTAGTACTGGAAGTGCTCGTGGTAGATCGTGTCGTACTGGTTCTCCTCGATCAGGGTCAGCAGGTGCTGCACCTCGATGGAGACCCAGCCGTCGTCGGCGACCAGGGCGCGCAGCCCCTGGGTGAACCCGACCACGTCGGGGATGTGCGCGTACACGTTGTTCGCCACGACCAGGTCCGCCGGGCCGTGTTCGGCACGGACCGCCGAGCCGGTGTCCGGGGAGAGGAACTCCGTGAGCGTGGGCACACCCGCGTCCCGTGCCGTGGCACCGACGTTCACCGAGGGCTCGATGCCCAGGCAGCGGATCCCGCGGTCCACCACGTGCTTCAGCAGGTACCCGTCGTTGCTCGCGACCTCGACCACGAAGGCGTCGGTGCCGAGGCCCAGCCGCTGTACGGCGTCGGTGACGAACGTGCGCGCGTGCTCCACCCAGGAGGTCGAGTAGGAGGAGAAGTACGCGTACTCGCTGAAGGTCTCCTCCGGCGTGATCAGCGGAGGTATCTGCGCCAGCCAGCAGTCGGTGCAGACCCGCAGGTGCAGCGGGTACGCCGGTTCCGGCTTGTCCAGTTGGCCCGCGGCGAGAAAGCTCTCACACGGCGGCGTCGCCCCGAGGTCGACGACGCTCGCCATCGCTTCCGAGCCGCAGAGTCGGCATCGTGTCATCTACTGTCCCCATCCCCCCTGCTCGCGCGGGTGTCCCCGCCGTGAGCCAGTGCTGACCGACCCGCGATCGCGGTGCGGTACTCATCCACCAGGCGCTCCAGGCCGACGGCCGGGCTGAAACCCTGCTCGTAACGGCGCCGGGCCGCCTGGCCCATCTCCCGGTTGCGGGCCTGGTCGCCCGCGATCCGGCGTATGCAGGACACGAGCGAGTCGGGCTCGCCCGGCCGGTGCAGCAGCCCGGTCACCCCGTCCTGGACGAGTTCGACGAAGGCACCGTGACCGGCGGCGACGACCGGGACCCCCGCCGCCATCGCCTCCACGACCACCAGGCCGAACGCCTCCAGCCACGTCGAGGGAGCCACCACGGCGACCGACCGCGCGATGGCCTTCCGGCACTCCACCGTGTCGTACAGGCCGACGTAGCGCACGTCGTCCCGGCCCGCCGCCCAGCCGGCCACCTCACCCTCCAGTGGCCCCGTGCCGGCGATCACGAGCGGGACGCCCACACCGCCGGCGGCGGCGATCTCGTCCCACGCCGCCATGAGCAGCCGCACGCCCTTGGCCTCCGCGAGCCGGCCGAGATAGAGCAGGTGCTCGCCGTCGCCCTCGCGGAGGGCGCCCGGTTCGGGCACGAAGTTGTGCTTCACCGCCAGCCGTTCGGCCGGCATGCCGGCCCGCACCAGGACCTCGCGCTGCGCCGCGGAGATGCACAGGAACCGTTCCACGCCCGACCACCAGCGCCGCCGGTTGACCGACATGCTGACCGCGAGCGGCACCGTCGCGAGGCGGGAGCCCCGGTAGCAGCCGTGCCGGACGGCGGGCAGCGGCGTGGACCCGACGCACTCGGTGCAGGGCCGACCGTCCCGCTGCAGCGTGCCGGGCGGGCAGATCTGGGTGTAGTTGTGCAGCGTGGCGACGGCGGGCACCCCGGCGTCGGCGCAGGCTGCCAGTACCGCGGGCGACAGCAGCGGGAAGACGTTGTGGATGTGCACCACGTCGGGCCGCTCGGTGCGAAGCCGGGCGGCGAGCTCCCTGCGGACCGCCGGGTTCCACGGCACCAGCAGCGGCAACGCCGCCTTGCCCAGCAGGGACCGGGCGCCGATGTCGTCACTGCGCCGCTCGAACACGTCGACCTGGTGGCCGGCCCTGCGCAGCAGCGCCACCTCCTGGTCGACGACCTTGTTCTCCCCGCTCGGCTGCGCCGAGGCGTAGCGGTTGTGCACCACGAGGACGTGCATGCTCAGGTCACCTCCGATCGTCGGGTCCGTCGCGGGCTGCGTCGGCGAGGTACTTCGGGCGTCGACAGGGGAGTGGCCGCGGCAGGCGCCGCCAACAGCGAGGCGGCCAGCGCCAGATGCAGTAGATACGGCGAGGCGTCGCCGAGTCCGGCCTCGGTGTACGACGCGATCGCGCAGTAGCTGATCAGGAAGATCGCGCACGCCCTCGCGAGCGACGGCGGCCGCAGCAACGCGACGCCGCCCAGCACGACGACGATCGCCGCCACCAGAGCGACTCCGGTCATGCCTTGCTCGTTGTAGACGGCCAGCCAACTGTTGTCGATCGGCAGCCCGCCGAACGACTTGTCGCCCAGGCCGGCGCCGAACAGGTACTCCGTGGTCGTCCGGGGTGCTGCCAGCAGGGCGTGCCAGACCTTGGCCCGGCCGGTGAGGCTGGAGAAGTTCTCCTGGCTCTGTCCGCGCAGGAACCACGCCTGCAGGGCGGAGGCGAACCCCACCGCGGCCACCGTGACGCACACCACCGCCCAGGCGAAGAACCGGCGCGCGGCGGCGCTGGTCAGGACGAGCGAGCCGATCGCCAACGCCAGCCCGATGAGCAGGCCGAGCGTGGCCGTCCGGGTATGGGTCAGCGCGAGCAGGACGAGTGACGGCACGATGACCACCGCCGCGCTGGTCCTGTCGGTCCGGCGGCCCAGAAGGAGTAGTACCGTCAGCCCGATGATCACCGCCGCGTACTGTCCGATCTGCGGCGGGGTGAGCGGCCACAGCGCGCCGACCAGCCGCCCGCCGTAGAGGTCGGGCAGGGCCGCGCCCGGTGAGGCGATCAGGCCGGCCGCAACCGACGCGAGTACGGCCAAGTACATCCGGATGTGGTGCCGGACGAAGGTCAGGCCGCCGTCCCACCAGCGGCTGAGGAGCCACAGCGTGCCGACGAAGAGGGCCAGCCGGGCGCAGCGGAAGAGCGCGCCGAACCCGGACTCCAGGTTCGCGCTGGAGATCACGCTCGGTACCAGGAGCAGGGTGAGCAGGAACACGAAGGCGCTGGGCCGGATGCTCAGCCGCAGATTGACTGCGAGCGCCAGCGCGAACGCGGCGACCAGCGCGCCCATGGTGACCATCTGGATGAGGGAGCGGGGGAGCGGGACGATGGTCTTCGCCCCGGCGGAGCCGAGCGTGTTGAGGATCAGCAGCCCCCAGACGATCCCGACGATCTTCGGTGTGCCGGCAGGGCGCGGTCGGGCGTCGGGTCGCGTGCCCGCCGCACCCGCACCGTCCGGCAGCGCCTCGCGCCGCAGATCCCCGGCCATCTCAACCACCGGCCTGTGGGTCGAGGGTGCTTCCCGCGTCCTGCCGGTAGGGCGTGCCCTGCCACTGCCCGAAGTCGAGCACCCGGCTCGGGTCGTGGGCGACGAATTTCCAGGGGCCGACGTAGACGTTGTCGTGCCAGCGGTTGTGCTGCTCGGTGGTGATCGCGTCGGCCACCCGCTTGCCCTGGTACGGCGACCAGTCCGGATAGGTGCCGTAGTTGGCCAGCACCGCCATGCGGTCGCACTTCACCGTGCACTGCAGGACGGACTTGTCCAGCACGAAGCGGTTGTCGTGGATGTCCACCCGCTGGGTCTTCCACCGGCAGTCGGCGTAGAGCGGTGCGGTGGCGATGGCCGGCTTCGCGCAGCGGTCGGTGTCCCGTACCAGCAAGGTGCAGTCACCGGACGAGGTGTTGGCCGGGCTGTTGCAGAACCGGTCGGCGTTCTCCCACAGGGTGATCCCGGACCAGTTGTTCTCCAGCACGTTCCGGTAGATCTCGATCTTGCCGGTGCGGGCTCGGATCCGTGGTTCGCCGCCGGACTCGGACAGGTAGACGGTCGCGTACGGGAAGGTGTCGCCGCGGTCGGCCTCCCTGCGGCCCTCGACCCAGTTGTTCCGCCGGATTGTGTTGTTCCGGATGACCGCGTTGTAGCTGGTCTCGTAGATCAGCGCGGCACCGTCGTTGGCTTCGAGCACGTTCTTCTCGATGCGGAAGTCGTTGTTGTTGGTGTCCGCCCACAACCCGGGTCCGCGGTTGTCGTGCACCCAGTTGCCGCGTACGTCGGCGCCGTCGACGGCCCAGAACTTGATGCCTCCGGTGCAGCCGCAGCCCTTCCGCCGCCGCTCCCAGTCGTCGGTGTTGTTGCCCACGATCTCGTTGTCCTCCACCACCAGGCCGCTGATGCGGCCGGTGGCCTTGTACGCGTTCATGCCGTACTGGCCGTTGTCGCGCAGGCAGCTGGCGCGGACCTGCTGGCGGTCACCGGCCATCAGTCCGGCACCGGAGTTGCGCTGGATCGTCGCGTGTTCGATCACCCACCCGTCGGCCGAGTCGTGGTTGACCACGCCCTCGTCGGGCGGCGCCACGAAGCGCTGCACGGTCAGGTAGCCGATGGTGACGTCGCGGGCGGTACCGCCGAACGCGTACTGGTTCTTCTTCCGGCCGTCGAGCACCGCGCCCGGCGCACCGAGGTAGCGGTTCCCCTTCTTGGGGATGACCTGGGCGTAGCGGTCCGGGTCGAGCCTGTGCTTGCCCGGGCGAAGCCAGAACGTGGTGTTCGGGGGGTTGCTCTTGGTCTTCGCCGCCAGGTCACCGACCACCTTGGGGTCGACGGTCACCGCGCCCGCCGGTGCCCTCGTCGGCCCGGCCGCGGGCTTGGCGCACACCCGGGCCACGGGCGTGGGTGGCGCAGCGGCCGGCTTCGACCGGGCGCTCGAGGTGCTCTCACAGCCGGTCGCCGCCAGCAGGGCCAGCGCCAGCGGTGCCGCCGCCCACGCCCAGTGCCGCCTCTTGATCCCCACGCGCCCCCCCTAGCCGCGGAACCCGAGCACGGTGGTGAAGCCCTCCGTGCCGTCGGTGGTGCCGGTGCCGACCAGGGTCGTGGTGGGTTCCTTGCGCCCGAAACCGGCGGAGTACCAGCCCAGCGGAGGGTCGGTCTCGCCGCGATGCGCCCGCCAGCTCAGCCGCTCGGGCAGGTCGAGCACCGCGGAGCGGTCCTCGCCGTCCTGATTCCAGGTGAGCACTGCCCGGCTGCCGGCCAGCTCCGCGGAGATCGCCGGGCCGAGGTGGAATGCCAGCCGCACGGCCCGGCGCGGGCCGCGCACCTCGTCGACCACCCTCAGTTCCTGGGTCTCGGCCGTCAGCTCCACCCGGCGGCGGTGCACGGAGGGCCGGTAGCCGTCGTGCTCGGCGCACCAGCGCGCCACGCCTTCGCCGGATGTCTCCGCGGTCAGGACACGGGCGCGGGCATGCCGGGTCCACAGGAACGGGCCGCCGGACACGGACTGGTCGGTGCCGTCCAGCTCCAGGGTGTTGTGGCCGAGCGTGGAGCGGAAGTACTGCCGCCACTCGGGCTGCCCGTGGTAGCAGAACGTCCCCGGGTCGGCGAGCACGTCGACCCCGTCGTGCCGGACCTCCACGGACAGCGCGTCCGCGTGGGCATGCGCGGCGATGGACAGGAACCCGTGCGGACCACCGTCGCAACGGACCCAGATCTCCTCCGGACCACGCAGGACGGTCATGCCGGCGTCGGCGAAACGGGTCGGCCGGCTCTCCGGGCGGGACACGGCCCGTGCGGTTCCGTTTCCCGGGTACGGTCGGACGAGCGCGGCCAGCAGCGGGGTGCGCACATCGGTGCCGGTCACCGTCGGCCACCAGTCGAGCCTGCCGAACACGGCGTCTCCCGTGGCCAGCAGCGAGGCCCAGCGGTCGGTGCCCGCGCCGTCCACGATCAGACCGTGCCCGTCGTCCGCGTCCCCCTGACGCGGCGGCCGCAGCCGGTTGTCCACGACGGCCGCGAGGGCGTCCGTCATCCGCAGCAGCACCAGCCGGACCGTCGCGGGCACCTGCACGGCCGCGGCGTCCGCCTCGGCCAGCGCGGCCAGGCCGAGTTCCAGCACCAGTCCGTGGTACTCGGTGGCCAGTTCACGGTTGAGGCCGGAGCCGAAGGTGTTGCCGCGCAGATGCCGGTCCAGCGACCGCAGCGCGTCGGCCCGCCAGCGCGCCGAGGAGGGGAACCAACCGAACGCGCAGGCCGCGGCGAACTGCCCGGCGGCCTCGGCGATGACGTGGTTGTTCGCCGAGGACCCACGGCTGGGAAAGCCGGCCAGCCAGCGCTGGTGGTGCCAGATCTGGTCCAGCGCCACCGGGTTGGCCTCGAACAGGCCGGCCGCGCCCGGCCAGCCGTCCAGCAGCCGGCGGATCCACACCCAGGACAGCAGCCGGATGCCCAGCTCGATGCCGCTGACCCAGTGCACACCGCGCAGCGGTGGGTTGGCCGCCCACCACGACCGCAGGTGCTCGGCCACCCGCTCGGCGTACCGCTCGTCCCCGGTGACCGCGTAGGCGGCGGCGAGCACGGTGAGGTACTGGTGCCGGGACGGCTCCCAGATCTGCTTGATGTCCCCGACCGTGTTCTCGTCGCGGTACGGCACGTCGAAGGCATAGCCCTGCGGCGCCCGGCGCCCCGTCTTCGGGTCGTACGACCAGTCCGGGTCGGCCAGGTCCTCGCGTTCCACCCCGAAGAACTCGCCGTGCCCGTCCATCAGCCGGTCCGCCTCGGCGACGAGGCGTTTCGCGGCGTCCGGCGGCACCGCGGCGACCGCCCCCGCGGGCAGGACCGCGGTGAAGCGGGCGCCGGTCACGCTCGGGCGGTCCGGCAGCGCCGACCGCCACCGGCGCCTGCGCACCGCGTCGCCCACCCGGCCGCCGACCTCTCGCGGTCCCATCCGGGAGAGCCGCCGCAGGTACCAGCCCGCGCTCATGGTCATCGGGCACTCGCCAGCGTCACGGGCGCGCCGCCGGCCAGGCCGGCCTGTACGGCGAGGGTGGCAGACGTGGTGGCGACCAGAGACTCCAGCGGCACCGGCATCGGACCGCCGGTCCGCACGGCCTTGACGAACGCGGCCAGCTCGGCGGACTGGCCCTTGTCCCGGGCCTTGGGCAGCCGCGAACTGACCCACCGCTTGCGGGCGTACACCGAGGCACGGACGAAGTCGTCGAGCCGCAGCACCTTGCCGTCCGCGACCAGGTCCAGCGTCTCCTTGGGGAAGCCGGGCGCGCCCGTGGTGACGTAGCTGATGGTGGCGGTGGACCCGTCCGGGTAGCGCAGGACGACCTGAAGGTCCTCGTTGCCGGACGGGGCGACCGCGTACACCGAGACCGGATCGGCGTCGAGCAGCCAGCTCGCCGTGTCGATGAAGTGTCCGCCCTCGCCGGCGAACCGCGAGCCCTCGGTGCCCTGTTGGAGGTACCAGCTGCCGTGGGTCAGCTGCCCCGCGTTGACGAGGTAGCGCAGGCTCGCCGGACCGGTCCGGGCGCCGAACCGCGTCCTGGCCTCCTGCAGCAGCGGCGCGAACCGGCGGTTGAAGCCCACCTGCAGCCGGTCGTTGCCGGACTCCTCCACCGCGGCGAGCACGCCGGCCAGTTCGTCCTCGGTGAGCGCCAACGGCTTCTCCACGAAGACCGTCTTGCCGGCCAGCAGCGCCTTCCGGGTCAGCTCGGCGTGCGAGCTGTGGCGGGTGACCACGAACACCGCGTCGATGGACTTGTCGCCGAGCACGGCGTCGAGATCGGTGGTCGCCTCGGCGAAGCCGAACTTGCGCTGCGCGTTGGCCGCGGACAGCGCCGTCGTGGTGACGACGGTCGACAGCTCGACGCCGTCGCGCTGTGCCAGGTGCGGCAGCAGCATCGACGTCGCGTAGTTGCCCGCGCCGACGAACGCGAGGCGCACCGGCGTCCTGGCGGCCCGTGTCGGGGTGGACACGTCGGTGCTGCCGCGCTTCACCGCGGGCACGGCCACCGCCGGGGCCTCCGCCTCGGCAGCGTGCTGCGGGTACCGGAACAGCACGGCCACGGCCTTCAGGTCGCCGTCCTTCAGTCGCTGGTACGTCTCGACCGCGTCGTCGAAGTCGGCGATGTGGGAGACCAGAGGCTCCACGTCGACGCGGCCGCGGGCGACGAGGTCGAGGAAGCACGCCAGGTTGCGGCGCTCGGTCCACCGCACGTAACCGATCGGGTAGTCCCGTCCCTCCAGCTCGTACTCCGGGTCGTAGCGCCCGGGGCCGTAACTGCGGGAGAAGCGGACGTCGAGCTCTTTCTCGTAGTACGCGTTCCACGGCAGGTCCAGGCGGCACTTGCCGATGTCGACGACCCGGCCGCGGTCCCGGCAGAGCCGGGCGGCCAGCTCGACGGGCTGGTTGCTGCCGCCGCCGGCGGCCAGGTACACCTGGTCCACGCCGTGACCGTCGGTGAGTTCGGCGACGGCGGCTTCGACGGCCGCGGACGCGGGATCGCCGCAGGCCGCGGCGCCCAGGCTTTCGGCGAGCTCGCAGCGCGCCGGGTCGGGGTCGACCCCGACGACGCGGACGCCCGAGGCGGCAAGGAGCTGCACGACCAGCTGCCCGATCAGCCCGAGGCCGATGACCAGCGCCACTTCGCCGAGCCGTGACTCGCCCTGACGGACACCCTGCAAGGCGATCGACCCGACGGTGCCGAAGGCCGCGTGCCGTGGCGCGAGGCCGTCCGGCACCGGGGCGTAGAGGTTCTTCGGTACCCAGTTCAGCTCGGCGTGCAGCGCGTGCTCGTTGCCTGCGCAGGCCACGAGGTCGCCGACCTTCACGTCGTCGATCCCGGCGCCGACCTGCTCGACCACCCCGCACAGCGAGTAGCCCAGCGGCGTGTAGGAGTCCAGCTTGCCCATCACCTTGCGGTAGGTGGCGGGCACCCCGTTGGTGGCCACGCTCTGCATGACCTTGGCCACCTGGTCCGGCCGGGAGCGAGCCTTGCCCAGCATCGACATGCCGGCCTCGGACACCTTCATGAGCTCGGTACCGGTGGAGATCAGCGAGAAGGCGGTGCGGACCAGCACGCCGCCCGGCTTGCAGCCCGGCACCGGCACGTCGAGCACCGCCAGCTCGCCGCTCTTGTAGTTCTGAACAACCTGTTTCACCCGAGCTCCTCTTGTTTCCACGCTGTCAAGCCGCTTGGCTCTGGCCGGAGCCAGAGGTCGCGTCGCGATACCAGTACTCGAGCGTCAGCACATGCCACAGATGCTTGGAGAAGTCCCGCTGCCCGGCGGCGTCCTCGGCGACCATGCGGGCCAGCGCGTCGCGGCGCAGGAGCCCGGAGTTGACGAGCACACCGTCGTTGACCACCTCGCGCACCAGCGGTGCCAGGTCCCGGCTCATCCAGGCGCGCAGCGGTGCGCTGAACAGACCCTTGGGCCGGTACACGATCTCCTGGGGCAGGATCGACGTGGCCGCCTTCTTGAGGGCGGCCTTGCCCTGCCGTCCGACGATCTTGCGGTCACCGGGCACGGCGAACGCCGCCCTGACCACCTCGACGTCCACGTACGGCACCCGCACCTCGGTCGACGCGGCCATGCTGGAACGGTCCGTGTACGTGAGGTTGAGGCCCGGCAGGAACATCCGGGCGTCGCCCAGGCACATGCGGTTGACGAAGTCGTCGAGGTCGTTGTCCTCGTAGACGTCCGCGTGCTCGGTGAGCACGTCGTCCACCGTCCCGGCCAGGTCCGGGTCGACCAGGGCGAGCAGCTCGTCCTGGTCGTACATGGTGTAGCTGCGCCGGAACGCGGTCTCCTCCGGCAGATCGGCGAAGGACAGGAAGCGCTTCGCGAAGCGCACCGACCGGTACCCCCGGCGGGCCGAGGCGACCGGCAACCGGTCCACTGTCGCGGACAGGCCGCGCCGCAGCGGCCGCGGGATGCGCTGGTAGCGCAGCGCGATCAGATTGGCCAGGTGCTTGCGGTAGCCGGCGAACAGCTCGTCGGCCCCCATCCCCGAGAGCATCACCTTGACCCCGGCCTCCCGGGCGGCCGAGCAGATCAGGAACGTGTTGATCGCGGCGGGGTCGCCGATCGGCTCGTCCAGGTGGTACGTCATCTGCGGCAGCAGGTCGAGCACGTTCGGCGCGATCTCGATCTCGTGCAGGTCGACGCCGAACCGCTCGGCCACCTGCCGGGCGTAGCGCAGGTCGTCCGGCATCGCCTCGAACCTGGCGTCCTCGGCACGGAATCCGATCGTGTAGGCGGAGATCCCGGGTTGATGGCGGGCCGCGAGGGCGGTCAGCCAGCTGGAGTCGAGGCCGCCGGAGAGGAACGTCGCCACGGGTACGTCGGAGAGCAGGTGGCGCCGGGTCGACTCCTCGACGATCGCGGCCAGGTCCGGCAGTTCACCGGCCCGAGCCCGGTCCCTGCCCTCGGCGGCGACGTCCTTCAGGTTCCAGTACCGGCCGCGGTCCACCCGGCCGTCGGGCCGGAACTGGATCCAGCTCCCCGGCGGCAGCTTCTCCGCCTCGCGGTACGCGCAACGGGAGTCCGGCACCCAGTAGTAGAGCAGCGAGGCGACCAGCGCCGCGGGGTCCACCTCCAGCGAGCCGCCGGTCGCGGCGGCGAGCGCCTTGAGTTCGGAGGCGAACACCAGGCCCTGGCCGCGCCGGAGCAGGAACAGCGGCTTGATGCCGAGCTGGTCGCGGGCGAGCACCAGTTCACCGGTTCGCTCGTCGAAGATCCCGAACGCGAACATGCCGCGCAGCCGGGGCAGGCAGTCAGTGCCCCAGCGCCGCCAGGCCTCGAGCAGCACCTCGGTGTCGGAGGTGCCGCGGAAGCGCACCCCGGAGGCCGACAACTCGGCACGCAGCTCGGGCGCGTTGTACAGCTCGCCGTTGTACGTCAGGACGAGGCCGTCCGAGACCATCGGCTGGGCGCCGGTCTCGGACAGGTCGATGATGGCCAGCCGACGGTGCCCGAGGTGCACCTCGCCGTCACCGGCGGGGTGGCTGTAGCGGCCCGCTCCGTCCGGACCGCGGTGGGCGAGGGTGTCGGTGAGCCGGTCGGCCACGACCTTCCCGTCCGGCCATCGATATGTGCCTGCGATGCCACACATGTGCTAGCGCGCCTCCTGGTCGCTGTCCGGGCCCCGTGTCGCCCACATTGGCAGCCGCTCGGCCCGCCGTCGGCCGGTCCCGTTCTGCCGGGCCAGCCGCTCGTTCTGGCCCCGCAGCGCGGTGTGCAGCCCGTCCCACAGCGTGCCGTCGGTCCGGTCACGCGGATCGGGGTCGATCAGCACCACACCGATCACCGGAATGGACTGGTCCGCGAGCTGCCGTGCCACGGTGTGCAGCCATGCGGCGCTGCCGTGTCCGGCACGCACGACGAGCACGGTCTGAGTGCCGAGGTACTGGAGGTCGGTCCACGCCGTGCCGGGTGCCACCGAGCCGACACCGACCCGGAGTTCCTGATGCGACAGGGACGCGGCACGCTCGCCGCTGACCACGGTCGGGTCTCCCGGCCTCGGTCGGCGCCTCGCGAGCTGTGGGCCGGGGAGGCCGTCGACGACGACCACCGGCCCGTCCGCCGCCAGTGCCCTGGCGAGGTCCAGGGCGATGACGCTCGTGCTGCGCGCACAGCCCAGTTCCAGCAGCGACACCGGATCCGCGGAGCCGCGGACGGTGCGGGCCAGGGACGTGGTGAGCCGTTCACGCGCCGCCCGGATCCGCCGACGCCGCCACAACCTGCCCGACCGGCGGGGCAGTTCGGAGATGACCGAGGCGCCGAGGTTCGCCGCGATGTCCCGGCGCAGCACGGGGCGGTCCGCCACCACCGTGCCGACCGCGGCCACCGCGAGCCCGAGGACGAGCCCGAGGACGAGCCCGATCACGGCGTTGGTGGCGGCGGTCCTGGGCAGGGAGTGCCGCACCGCGCGCGGCGCGTCCACGACCTGCGTGCCCGCGACGAGTTGGGGCGTGCCGATGCGTGCCTCCGCGGCGCGCTGGCCGAAGTCGGTGATACGCGAGGTGAGTTCGGCCCGGCGGGCGAAGAGCGACTCCAGGTTCGCCGACGCCTTCGGCCCGCTGTCCGGCGATGCGTCTCCGATCGACTTGTTGACCTTGGCGAGTTCGTTCCGCATCCGGTCACGCTGGTCGAGCAGGGCCTTGGACTCGGCGTCCGCGGCCGCCTGTATCCGCCGGACATGGTCCGCGACGAACGCGTCGGCCAGCGCCTTCGCGCGCGCCACCGCTTCCGCGTCGCTGTCGGCCGTCACAGTGATCTGCATCAGGTTGTTGGTCAAGCCGACGGCCCCGTAGTCCCGCATGAAGTCCTCAGGCTTTTCCGGGGAGTCGAGGGACCGCAGGGCCTTGTCGGCGATCCGCGTGGTCTGCAGCAGCGCCACGTCGGTGCGGATCAGCGTTCCCGGGTCGTTCGGCTGGTCCTCCTGATGCGCGACCAGCACCTTGGTCACCGCGGTCGGCGACGGCGGCATCAGGACCGCCAACGCCCCGCCCACGAGCAGCCCCAGCAGCCCCACGGAGCACCAGAAGCGGCGGCGCCTGCGCACCGCCACCACCAATGCCTGCAGATCGAGCAGCGGAGCGGCGGCCGACGACTCCGAAGTCGTACTCGTCGTCACCCTGAACTTCCCTTCGCGTCGTACCCAACCGCGAGCACCGGCGTGGCGGCTTCCCGAGGACGGCCGGCGGACCGCGTATCACGGGCCTGGACCAGGCCGGCGAGGACGATGCCGACGACCTCGTGGTCGGCGTCCGCACACGCCTCGGCGATGCCGGCGAGTTCCCCTGCGGTCCAGCTGCCCGCGCTGAGCACGACCAGGGCACCGGACTCGTCGCCGCGGTCCGGCACCATCGGCCGGGACACCGAAACCCCCACCACCCGCAGCATGGGGTGTCCCTCGCTCGAAGAGCTCGGGGAAGGATCGCTCTCGGCCACGGCGACGAGCTGTTCGGCGGCTCGGCGGGCGATCTCGTCGCCGTCCGGGACGACCACCAGCAGCCGTCGGGGGGCCGACACCTCGTCCCGGAGGCGGGCGCACACCCGCCGGTAGCGGATCTGCCTGCCGGCCTCGTCGCCCGACGTCTGCGGGGCCGGTATGTCCCACCGGACGTCGACGCCGATCAGTCGGCGTATGCGGGCCCACGGGCCACGGTCCTCCGGCCGGTGCGCGGTCCGTTCACCGGGTACGTCGACGGTACCGAGCAGCGCCGAGCCCAGCGCGGCGGCGATCTCCGGTTGGGTGCGCAGTCGGCGACTCATCCGTGCGGCGGTGAGATGGCCGATGACCGCGAGAAGGAAGAACAGCAGCGCCCCGCCGACGACGAGCTGCATCCTCGTCGGCGGTGCCTCGCCGGTCGGCCGGGCCGCCGGCCCCATGACGACCATGTTGGCCTTGTTGGAAGCCGGGTCGGCCTGGTCCAGCTTGGTGATGGCCTCCTGCAGCGAGGTACGCAGCTTCTCGAGCTCGGTGCGGGTCTGCACGCTCTCGACGGTCTGCCCCGGATCCGCCGAATCGGCCAGATCGGTGATGCGGCGGCTGGTCTGCACCACCATCTGCTGGAGTTCCTCGAGCTGCGCCGCCTCTTCGGGGTCGGTGTTGTCGTCCACGAGCCGCGCGGCGAATGTGACGAACTGCTGGGCCACCTGGTCGGAGAGCTGCTGTGCGCGCTCCGGGGTGTCGGCCGTGCCCGAGATCTTGATGATGTTCCCGTCGGCCGCTTTGGCGCCGACCTCGTCCCGCAGATCGCTGCCGCTGATCCCGGTCCAGTGAAGGGTGTCGGCCGCGTGGTCGAGCACCACCGAACTGGTCGCGATCTCGGTCTGCGTCAGGAGCTCGCGCTCCTCCCACGCCCCCGGCAGCAGTACCGATGCCGACGTCGTGTATCGCGGAGGAAACAGCAAGGAGGTGCCGTATCCGACGAGCGCACCCACCACGGCGAGGATGGTGAGAAGCCGCCAGCGCCGACGGATAATCCGCCCGATGGTGACCAGGCGTATCGTGTCATCGTTCAACGGTGCGGCCTCCGCCCTGTGCGGTCGGGTCGTCCGCGGACGCCGGAGCGTCGTCACGGCAGGCGGCTGCGTAGGCGGCGAGCAGCGAGCGCTGGGAGTTCCGCCAGGACAGCGGGCCGCTGATCCGCTCCTGGCCGATCTTGCCCATCAGGGCCCGCTTCTCCGGGTCGTCCAGCAGCAGCGCGATGAGCCGGGCGAACTCGGCCTCGTCGTTGGCGGGTGCGTAGACGGCGGCGTCACCGGCGGAGACGCGCGCCTCCCGGAGGTCGAACGAGACGATGGGCCGGCCCATCACCATGTATTCCAGGACCTTGTTCATGGTCGACACGTCGTTGAGCGGATTGTGCGGGTCGGGGGAGAGGCACACGTCCGCGGTCGACAGGTAGCGCACCAGGTCGGCGTCCGGGATGCGCCCGGTGAACTGCACCTGCTCCGAGAGCCCGAGCTTGTGGGACAGCTCCACCATCGCGTCGAAGGCGTCGCCGGCGCCGACGAACACCGCGTGCCAGTCGGTCCGCCCGACCTCGTCACGCAGCTTCGCCAGGGCCCGCAAGGCGTAGTCGACGCCGTCCTGCGGACCCATGACCCCCAGGTAGCACAGCAGATGAGGCTTGCCGCGCTTCAACTCCGGCTCGGACGGCACCGGGTGGAACCGGTCGATGTCCGGCGCGCTGCGCACCACGAAGACGTCCGCCGGCCGCTTGCCACCGCGCAGCAGCGCGACGTCCCGGTAACTCTCGTTCGTGGCGAGCACGATGTCCGCGGCCCGGTAGGTCCGCCGTTCCAGTGCGCACACGGCGCGGTAGAGCAGATCCTTTCCGCGGTCGAACCGGGAGAGGTACAACTCGGGTACGAGGTCGTGCTGGTCGAAGACGAACCGTGCGCCGCGCCGCTTCAGCCACAGCGCCGGCAGGAACAGCAGGTCGGGCGGATTGCAGGCGTGGACCACGTCGACCGGGCCGACCTTGCGGGCCAGCCGGAGCGTGTGCCACAACGCCGTGCCGTACTCCTGGAGATAGCCGGCCGGCCCTCCGGTGGCCGCGCGCAACGGGTAGCGGTGGATGCGCACCCCGTCGATCTCGACCTCCGGTTCCGTGTCCCGCTTGCTTCCCTGAGGACAGATGACGTGCACCGTCCAGCCGGCGTCGCGCAGCGTCGTGCATTCCTGCCACACCCGCCGGTCGAACGGCACCGACAGGTTCTCCACCAGGATCAGTGCGCGCCGGTCCCGCCGGTCGCCACTGGTCGTGTTACCAAGCAAGGCCCATGTACCCCGGTTCGGCCCGGCGCGCCTCGGCGTCGGGAAGGTGGATGAGATCGACGATCACCGGGCTGTCGCCATGGGGCAGCGCCGAGAGCACGGCCGGATCCCGGGTTCCGACCAGGCACACCTCGGCGTGCTCGAGCACCTCGTCGACGGAGTCGGCGAGCAGTTGTGCGAGGTGCGGCAGCCGGCTCTCGATGTACTCGCGGTTCGCGCCGAGCAGCCGGGACAGGCTCACATTGGCGTCGTAGATCTTGAGGTCGTACCCCTTGCCGAAGAGCCGCTCCGCCAGCTCGACGAGCGGGCTCTCGCGGAGGTCGTCGGTGCCGGGTTTGAAGGACAGCCCGAACATGCCCACCCGGCGCTTGCCGGCACGCTCGACCAGGTCCACCGCGCGCTGCAGATGGTCGGAGTTGGAGGGCAGCACATGGGACAGGATGGGCACCGAGATGTCGGCCCGCTGCGCCGCATGCACCAGGCTGCGCAGGTCCTTGGGCAGGCAGGAGCCACCGAAGGCGAAGCCGGGCCGCAGGTAGGCGGGGCTGATGTTCAGCTTGCGGTCGGCCAGGAACACGTCCATCACCTGGTGCGAGTCCACCCCGAGCGCCTGGCAGACCGCGCCCAGCTCGTTCGCGAAGCCGATCTTGAGGCCGTGGAACGCGTTGTCCGCGTACTTGATCGCCTCGGCCGTCGGGATCGGCACCCGGAACACCTCGCCGGGCAAGCCGTCGTACAGCGCCAGCACCGCGTCGCCGCTTGCCGGGTCGAGCTCGCCGACGACGGTCTTGGGCGGGTCGAAGAAGTCCCGCACGCTCGTACCCTCGCGCAGGAACTCCGGGTTGACCGCGACCCCGACGTCCACGCCGGCGGTGCCGCCGACGTACTTCTCCAGGATCGGTACCAGCAGGTTCAGGCAGGTGCCCGGCAGCATGGTGCTGCGGAACACGACGGTGTGCCGACCACCCCGCTCGGCCAGCGCGGCGCCGATCTGCTCGGTGACCCGCTCCAAGTACGTGGTGCACAGGCTGCCGTTGGGCTCCGACGGTGTGCCCACGCAGACCAGCGACACCTCGCTGTTCATGACGGCCTCGCGGACGTCGGCGGTGGCGCTCAACGCGCCGGTCCGTACGACGTCGGCGATGAGCTCGCCGATACGCTCCTCGACCACCGGGGCCTTGCCGTCGTTGACCAGGTCGACCTTGACCTGGTTCACGTCCACCCCGATGACCTCGTGGCCCATGCTGGCCAGGCACGCGGCCGACACACAGCCCACGTAGCCGAGCCCGAAAACGCTGACTCTCACGACCTGTTCCTCCCCCCAAGCAGGCCCTCCCGGCCTGCGGTCCGTGCGTCGGCAGTACGAAGCCCCTGCTGACCCCCGCGCATCAGTACGCCCCCTGCCCGTAGAGCACCGCACGCAGCGTCTTCCACAAGATCACCGTGTCCAGGGCGAGCGACCAGTCCTCCACATATCGCAGGTCCAGCCGGACCGCCTCCTCCCACGACAGGTCGCTGCGTCCGCTGATCTGCCACAGGCCGGTGAGGCCGGGCTTGACCAGCAGCCGTCGCCGGATGTCCGGGCCGTACGCGGCGGACTCCTCCGGTAACGGAGGCCTCGGACCGACCAGCGACATCGATCCGGTGAGCACGTTGAAGAGCTGTGGGAGCTCGTCGAGCGAGTACCGTCGCAGCACTCCTCCCACCCGGGTCACCCGCGGATCACGGCGGAGCTTGAACAGCAGGCCGGCGCCCTCGTTGAGGTCGGCCAGCTCGGCACGTGCTCCATGAGCGCCGGCGACCATGGTGCGGAACTTGAGAATGGTGAACTCGCGGCCGTTCTTGCCGACCCTGCGCTGGCGGTAGAACACCCCACCCCGGCTGTCCATCACCACGAGCAGCCCGACCAGCACCATCAGCGGCGCGAACAGCAGCAGCAGGACCGCCGCGCCCATCCGGTCGACGACCACCTTGACCGCCCGGCGGCCTCCGGTGAAGGTCGGCATGCTGACCCGCAGCAGCGGGATTCCGAGCACCGCGTCGACGTGCAGTCGCGGGCCGGCCACCTCCATCAGCACGGGGGCCACGACCATCTCGGCGTCGCTGCCTTCGAGGTTCCAGGCCAGCCGCTGCAGCCGGTCCGGTGACCAGTGCGGGTCCGGTGTGACCGCGACGACGCGGTAACCGTCGCGGTGGACGTGACCCGCGACGTCCGTCAGTCGGCCGACGACCGGTACTCCGTCCAACTGGTCACCGTCGACCCCGAGTCCGTCCGTCGTGCACACCGCGTCCACTCGCCAACCGAGGTGCGGGAACTTGCGGGTCCGGGTGATCAGGTCGTGCACGGTGGCCGGGCTTCCGGCAGCGAGTACCGGTCTCAGGCACCGCCCTTCCTTGCGCTGCTTGTGCAGCCACAGGCGCAGCAGGTACCGCGCCGTCATGGTGACGACCGCGATCGCGGGGACCGCGACGAAGATCCACAGCTTGATGTTGCGCGAGGTGAGAGCGATACCGCCGAGGGCCAGTACCACGGTCGCCGCGAACATCGAGCGTCCGAGCCGGCGGAACTCCTCGGCGCCCTGGCCCAGCACGGCCGGAGCCCACGAACGGCTCACCGCGAGTGCCCCCAGTACCAGCAGCTCGGTGCCGAAGGCGAGAATTCCCCACTTCTCATGCCAGTTGGCAGCGTCCCTGGCCCCGAAGAACTTGCCGATCGCGGCCACCACGAAGGCGGTGGCCGCGGTATCGCTGGTCATCACGGCACGCCGGTACCGCTGCTCCCATTCGATCGCGGGCTGTCTGCTCGCGCCGTTCGTCAGACGCTCGCGCGCTGACGGAAACGGGCTGACTACTCCCCCTTGCCGCACAGAACCCCCCAAGGTCCCCAGTGGTTCGACGTGTTCGCCCAACCCTGTTCCTCGCATCGGGAGGCCCCCGCCTCCCGCGCCGCGCCGTTCTCCCCCCGGGAGGCCCCCGCCTCCCGCGCCGCGTCGTTCCTCCCATCGGGAGGCCTTCGCCTCCCCGCGCATGACGTCCCGACAGTTTTCAGAGCTAGTTGGTCAACCCACCCCGGCGGCAGCGGATTCGCATGTTCCGTCGGACTTTCGAGATGCGACGGAGCCCGTCGTTACCCCGGGTGCTCCCCGCACCCAAGGACCCCTGTCGGGCTCGGAATTGATCACCCCCACGGCTGGCGCCGGGCCCGCGATTGCAGGCTTTCCATAGCGCCGGACCTAAAGATCATTAATGGTCGCCTCGTGTCCGAACTGCTGAAGCACGGTCAATCTAGACCATCGGGGCCAGTATGAAGAGAGGGATGTGTGGAAATTGTGCTCAAGATTTGAAGCCGAGTCCGGTGATCGCCGATGGCCTACGGATGCCTTTGCGCCAGGCACGTTCCAGCGGCTCCACCGGCCCCGGTGCGACCCTCGCACGTCGATGATCACGAGGTGCAACGGGCCTTCTGCGGCCCCAAGTTCGGCAGCAAGCCCTCTCTGTTCGTGCGCCACGGCGGGCCGCTGTGGGTGCCCGATGCGGTCGGGGCGGTCGACCCGGACCACGGGGTGCTGTCTTGATCGCGTCGGTGTTCGGCGGCAGGTCCGGGGCGAGCGAATCCGCCTCAAGGGCCGATGAAATGGCGTGATGTCGGTCCCGGGATCTGGTGGTGGGGTCGCGGACCGGAACAGTCGGTTCGTTTCCTTGTGATCACCCCGGCATGTTCGACCTGTTGCTTGAAGATCAACGGAGTGAGCAGGCCGAATGTTTCGTTGACGCGGTCTGAACTGCGGGTTTCATGGCGAGCGACTGCGGTTCCGAAAGAGGCGTCGGGGCGCAGCGCAACAATCCGGCCGCTCGAATTCAGCCCGGTTTCGATCAATGGTTTCGGTGGCAAGGTTCGTCGCGGACCGCAGCGAATCGGCTGGCAGGAGCCTGGAGTTCGATGGACGGTCGGGCAGGTCCGAGCAGCAGGTGGTGCCGTAGGCGCAAGCCCGGGTACGGACCGTGAGTTGGCGCTCTCGGCCTGGTCCACGGGGAACGGGGCCGCCGTTGCTCGCGCGCGGACGGCCCCTTCTCTCAGGGGACGAGCACGAGGCGGATCGGGTCCCCGACCTTGTTCTCCAGCCGCTGGACCGCTTCCGCGGCGTCGGCCGGCGGCACGTGCCCGCTGATGGAGGGGGACAGGTCGAGGCGGCCGACGGAGGCCGGACGGATCAACTGCTCGACGTGCTGGGGTGAAGAGCCGTAGTGGCCGCGGATCTGGTTGCGGTTCCAGCTGAAGCGCTTGCCGTCGGTGATGGTGAGCGGTTGCGGGGTGAGCCCCACGAGGACCATGGTTCCGCCTCGGCCGCGGACCGTGACGGCCTGTTCCCGCACGGCCGGTACACCGGCGAAGTCGAAGGCCACGTCCAGGCCGCGGCCGCCCGTGGCCCGGAGCACCGCCTCGGCCAGGCCCGGGTCGGCCGGGTCCAGGCGAGGTCGGCGCCGAAGGCGAGGGCACGCTCTCGGGCGCTGGGCAACGGGTCGATGGCGATGACCGGCGCGGCGCCGGCCGGCTGACGAGCGCCGGCGGACTCATGGGACCTGATCTGCAGAACGACTTCTTCGGATCGCTGCACTCGTTCTGGAACGGCGCGGCGCTCGTAGAGGGCATCCGGGACGTCCTCTGCTTCGACCGCACCGGGCTCGGCGCTCACTTCCTGCCCCTTTCGCTGTGGTTGGCCGCCGGAAGGGTCCTCACCTCGATGGCCGCTGTTGCGGAGAAGCGCCGTGAATCGCTCTCCGAGCCCGGCCGGGAAGCCCTTCAGACGTCGGTGACGGAGGGATTGGCTGTCGGAGGGTGACCTACCTCCTGTTCTTGCCCGACGCCGCCGGCGGCCGTGTCGACGGGCGGATCTGTCGGTCGGGTCAGGGCCGGCGGGGTGGGCGGGCCCGGTCGCCGCGCCGGTGGAGTTCCACGGCCACGGGAGTGGCGGTGAAGACGGAGGAGTACGTGCCGATCGCGAGGCCGATGAGGAGCGCCAGCGCGAAGTCGGTGAGTGAGGTCCCGCCGAGCAGGGTCAGGGCGGTGAGGATGAAGGCGGCGCCCATGCCGGTGTTCACGGTGCGGGGCAGGGTCTGCAGGATCGCCTGGTCGGCGATGCCGGGCAGCGGCGCCTTGGGGGACCTGCGGACCAGTTCCCTGACGCGGTCGAAGAGGACCACGGAGTCGTTGACCGAGTAGCCGATGACGGTGAGCAGGGCAGCCACGAACACCCCGTCGACGGGCTTGCCGAGCCAGGCGAAGACGCCGACGAGGATCACCACGTCGTGCGCGAGGGCTGCGACCGCGGCGGTGCCGAACAGCCAGCGGAAGCGCGCCGCGAGATAGACGAGCTGCGCTCCGAGCGCCACGGCGAGTGCGATCAGCGCGCCGCGCCGCAGCTCCTGGCCGAGGCTGGGCCCGATGAACTCGTCACGAACCTTGTCCGCCCCGTCGGCGAGGTCGCGCACGGTGGCCGTGACTTCGGCCTCCTCGGCATTGGTCAGCGGATCCGTGCGCACGGTCAGGCCGGTGGCGCCGGAGGACTGCACGACGGCGCGGGGAAAACCGGCCTCCGCGAGCGCGGTTCGGGCCCTGTCCGGGTCGACGGGGCCGGTGGTGGCGTACTCGATGAGGCGGCCACCGGTGAACTCCACACCGAGGTCGACGCCGCGCACCGCGATGCCCGAGGCGGCGAGGACGAGTACGGCGGCGGACGCGGCCAGCCAGCGGCGGGGATGCCGCATCAGGTGGGGAGCGCGGCGGGTGAGGCGGTCGCGGACGGCGCCGGTGGTGGCGATGCCGGTGAGACGGGGGCGTCGGCGGACCCCGGGGCGGCCGGTGGCGTACTCGGCGAGCACGCGGGTGATCACCAGCCCGCTGAACATGGAGGCGAGCACGCCGATGCCGAGGGTGACGCCGAAGCCCCGCACGGGCCCGGAGGCGAGGAAGAACAGCAGCGCCGCGGCGATCAGCGTGGTGATGTTGGAGTCGGCGATCGCGCTGAAGGCGTTGCGGAAACCGGCCGCGAGCGCCGAGCGGGTACTGGGGCGGCGGCGGGCCGCGTATTCCTCGCGGGCCCGTTCGAAGACCAGCACGTTGGCGTCCACGGCCATGCCGATCGCCAGGACGAAACCGGCGAGGCCCGGCAGGGTCAGGGTGGCGCCGAGCGCGGCGAGGGCGGCGTAGGAGATGAGGCCGTAGCAGGCCAGGGCAACGGCGGCCAGCGCTCCCATCAGCCGGTAGACGACGATCATGAACAGCGCGGTCAGCGCGGTGCCGATGGCCCCCGCCCAGGCGCTGGCCGCGATGGCCTGCGCGCCCAGGGTCGGGCCGACGGTGCGCTGTTCGACGGTCTCGACCGGTACGGGCAGAGCCCCGCCGTTGATGAGCAGGGACAGCTCGCGGGCCTCCTCGGCGCTGAAGGACCCCGTGATCTGGGTGGCGCCGTCGCGGATGCCGGTCCGACAGGCGACGGACGGGTCGACCTGAGGTGAGGAGATGACCTTGCCGTCGAGGACGATGGCCACCCGCCGCGCCGGCTCGCCCGCCGGGTGGCAGGCGGCCTCGCCGGTCAGGCGGGCCCAGCCGTCGCGGCCGGCGCCTTCGAAGTCGACGGTGACGTGCCAACCGGCGCCGCCCTGTTGGTCGAAGCGGGCGGCGGCTTCCTTGACGTGCGCGCCGGTGAGGGCCGCGGCTCTGAGGCGCAGCGGCGTGCCGGACTCGTCGGGCAGGACGCTTTCCCGGGGCCGTTTCGGCAGTGGCCGGGAGGTGTCGTCCGCGCTGTCGGCGGTGCCGAGCACCGGGTGGAAGGTGAGCTGCGCGGTACGGCCCAGGATGTCGGCGGCCTTCTTCGGGTCCTGCACACCGGGCAGTTCGGCGATGATCCGGTTGTCGCCGGAGCGGACGAGGGTGGGTTCGGCGACGCCGAGCGCGTCGATGCGGCCGCGCAGCACCTCCAGGGTGCGGTCGGTCGCCGCGCGGTCGGCGTCAGCGGTGGGGGAGGAGCGGGTCTGCAGCACGATCTGCGTGCCGCCGCGCAGGTCCAGTCCGAGGTGCACCGGCACGGTGACGGCGATGTACAGGGATACGGCGATCACGGCGAGGGCGAGCAATGCCCTCACGCGCAGGGAGCGGTTCAACGAGGGGCCTCCGGCAGGCGCACCAGGGCCGCGCGGGCGCGGCCGGGTGCTGTCGAGGTGAGGGAGAAGGGGTGTCAGGTGCCGGAGGCCGCGGGGGGTGCCCGCCCACGGTCATGGTGGGCGTGAGGCTGGGAGGAGGGAATGTGCCGGCTCGGCGTCGGGAACCGCGCGGAGCCGGGTGGGGCGACGTTCGTGCTCTGAGGGCGGACGGCGACGTGGCAGCGCGGAGCAGGGTGCTCGTGGTGCGGCTCTTGACGGGTCGTCGCTCGGAGGACGCAGAGGGTGTCGCATCCTTCGTCGGCGCGTGACCCGGTGTCCAGGTGGTGGCCTGTTGCTGCCGCCACGTCGGTCGCCAGGCCGCCCGTCGTCGCGGGTCCGGCGAGGCCGAGCGCGACGAGCAGCGTGAGGACGGCGGTCGCCAGTACCGCGACGACGGGATGCCGGGCGCTCCTCGTGCCGGGGGCGACGCGCGTCGCGTGGTGCATGCCTCGTCCCCTTTCCTCGTGGTGTGCGGGTGCCGGTCGGGCTCGGGTGTTCCGTACGGGAGCCGGGAGCCGGGAGCCGGGAGCCGGGAGCCGGGACCGGTAGGGAGATCAGGGCTCGATCAGGCCCGGACCGGATCGGGGACCAAGGCTCGATCAGCCCCGGACCGGAAGGAGGATCAAGGCTCGATCAAGCCGGCGCGGATGGCGTAGCGGGTGAGTTCCAGACGGTCGCGCAGGCGGAGCTTGTGCAGCAGGTTGGCGCGGTGCCGTTGCACTGTCTTGACGCTGATGAACAGCAGCTCGGCGATCTCCTTCGAGGAGTGTCCCTCGGCCACCAGCTTGAGGACCTCCTCCTCGCGGGGGGTGAGGATCTGGTCGGGGGTCTCCTCGCCGTGGCGGGCCCGGTCGAGGTAGTTGCGGATCAGGGCGGTGACCGCGCCGGGATACAGGAAGGGCTCGTCCCGCATCGCGGCCCGGCAGGCGGCGACCAGGTCCCGGTCGGCGACGGACTTCAGCACATACCCGCTGGCTCCGGCCTTCAGGGCCTGGAAGAAGTACTGCTCGTTGTCGTGCATGGTCAGCATCAGGATCCGCAGATCCGGCTTGAGGGCCGCCAGTTCGCGGGCGGCCTGCAGGCCGGTCATGCGGGGCATGGCGATGTCGAGCACGGCCAGGTCGACGTCGTGCGTGCGGGCCAAGCCGACGGCCTCGGCTCCGTCACCGGCCTCGGCGACCACTTCGAGGTCCGGTTCCTGATCGAGGATGAGCCGCACACCGCGGCGGACCAGGGCGTGGTCGTCGGCGAGCAGGATGCGGATCGTGCCCGTTCCCGTCCTGGGGGTCATGGTCGTGTCGGGCATCGTCAAGGCTGCTTCCTGGGTACGGGCGCGGTGAGCCGGACCTGGGTGCCGGTCCCGGTGCCGGTGCTCGTGCCGGTGCTCGTGCGGGGCGCCGGGGCGATCTCGAGGCTGCCCCCGATGAGCAGGGTCCGCTCGCGCATGCCGCGGATACCGGCGCCCTCACGGGGGGCCTGGATACCGCAGCCGTCGTCGGTGACCGTCAGCACCACATGGTCGTCCCTGTGACACAGGGCCACGGTGACCCGCTGGGCGTCGGCGTGGCGGGCGACGTTGGTCAACGACTCCTGGGCGACGCGGTACAGGACCAGTTCCGTCTCCGGCGCGAGGGCCGGAAGGTCGGCGCAGAAGCGGCGGGTGACCTGCAGCCCGGTGTGGGTGGCGAAGTCCTCGGTGAGCGAGGTCAGAGCGCTGACCAGACCCAGATCGTCCAGCACGCCGGGTCGTAGCCGGCGCACCAGACGGCGGACCTCGTCCAGGCTCTCCCGGGTGATCTCCTGCATCTCCTGCAGCTCCTCGCGCAGCGGCGCGGGAGCGTCGTCCGCCGCGCGCTTGAGGCCCAGCAGAATCGCCGTCATGCTCTGGCCGACCTCGTCGTGCAGTTCCTGGGCGATGCGGCGGCGTTCGGCTTCCTGGGCCAGCAGTGCCCGGGCACTGCTGGTGGCCCTCTCGTGTTCCAGCCGCTCCAGCATCGCGTTGAACGCGCGGATCACCTGGGCGACCTCGCCGCCGCCGGAGGCGGGCAGGCGCTGGCCCGGACGCAGCAGGTCCACGGTGGTCATCAGATGGGTGAGCCGGTCCAGCGGGGCCAGACCGAGCCGCAGCAACGCGGCGTTGGCGACCAGCATGACGGCCAGACCGCCGACCAGGATGACCGCCTCGGTGAGCAGAACCGGCACGGAGACCGTCACCGGAGCCCACAGCAGCAGCGCCGTGGCTGTACCCAGCACCACGGCGTTGAGTGCGAACATCCGCCAGAACAACGACACCGGCCCTACGCCTCCCCTTCTCGCTTCACCTCCACTATGCAGCCCGCCACATTCACGGTGGCGGGAGCCCGAAGTGATCTTCAGGACAGCCTGCCCCGTCCCGAGCGCCCCGTCGATGGGGCCCAGACCCCATTTCCCTCGGCGCGCACCACCCACGAAGGTGCCGCATGCATCCCGTGGGCCTGCGCAAATGGGGTCCGCGCCCGATAGGTACCCGTCGTCGGCCCGGCCAGGGTGGAAGCCACCAGAAGCCAGTCGGCGGGCGGCCCGGGCACAGCCACCGGGAAGTTCGTCGTCCGGCACCCACCCGCGCCGTACCGCGCGTGTGGCACGTCCTCGAGAACAGGATCGACGATGTCCCTCGATGTCACCCGGGCCGAACCCCACCTGCATGAGGCACGACAGCGCCTGGAACACGCCCGCAACTCCCGGCTGGCGCAATTGCAGGCCCTCGACGGGACCGGACAGACCTCGGACGACTACCTGCTGTCCGAGCAGAAGGCCGCGATGCAGCGGGCCCTGAAAGAGATCGAGGGAGCCTTCGCCCGCATCGCGAACGGCACCTACGGAACCTGCCTGGGCTGCGCGAAGCCCATTCCCGCGGAACGGCTGGAGATCCTCCCGTACACCCGCTTCTGTGTCGCCTGCCAACGCCGCACCACCTGACCACCGTCCGTTCCGATCTCCCGCGTCATGCCCTCGAAGGGGTGAAGTGGTGAACCACCAGACCATCAGCCGGAGCACGGCACAGCTGTCGGCCGACGACCTTGCCGTCCTGCGCGAGAACCTGCACGAGCAGCGCCTGTTCCGCCAGGAGCAGCTGCAGCAGCTCTCCGGACCGGTCACCTCCCGTATCGAGGACCGGCTCCTGCAGCAGGCCGCCTCCCAGATCGAGGTTCACATCAAGCTCGCCGCCTCCGCCCACATGGTCCTCGCCGACGTCGAAGCAGCCCTTGCCCGGATGGACGACGGCACGTACGGCACCTGTCACCTGTGCCGACGCCCCGTCGAGCGGGAACGGCTGCTGATCGTGCCGCAGGCCCGCTACTGCGCCCGCTGCCAGCAGGTCAAGGAGGCCATCCCATGACCGGCACGTCCCACCCGTACGCCGCCGCCGCGCACCGGGCCTGGCCGATCGCCCGGCGGCGCTGCGGCATAGCCCTGGACATGGGCAGCGCCCGCACCCGCGCCTGGATCGCGGGCAGAGGCGTAGTCGTCGACGTGCCCACCGTGACCTTCCCCGGAACCGGCGCGGTGCACCCCATCCAACGCGGCACCATCATCGACACCCCGGGGTGCGCCCGAATGCTGCAGCGGCTGCTCGCCGACCGCCTGCCCCGCTTCACCCGCCCCATGGTCATCGTCACCACCCCCGTCCTGGACGGCCTCGCCTACCGCACCCAGGCCCGCACCGCAGTCGCCGTGTTGAGGCCGTCCAGTGTCCTGACCGTGCCCAGCGCCCGGGCCGTCGCCGTGGCGGCCGGTGCGGACCTGTCCTGTCCGCTCATGGTGGTGGACATCGGCGCCCACCTCACCGAGGCGGTACTGCTGGACGACGGCGCCGTCACCGACGCGCGCCGTACCGCACTCGGCACCAGCGACCTGGACGCATCGACCACTCCCGAGGAGATCGCCGAGGCGGTGGCCTCCATGCTGGCCGAGATGCTCCGCCAGGACCGCACCTCGCTCACCTTCGACGCCCTCCACCGCGGCATCCTCCTGGCCGGCGGAGGCGCGCTGCGACCCGATATCACCGATCACCTCACCGGGCGGCTGCACGTGCCGTTGCGCGTGGTCCCGGCCCCGCACACCGCAGCCGTCCGTGGCGCCGCCAAGCTGCTGCAAGCCGCCTGCAGCCACCCCTCCGTCTCCGCCTCCTCCCCGCCGACTGTCCGCCCCTGACCGAGGCCTGTCCCCGATTTCCTCGGCACCCCGCATTCACTGCGTCCACCGCCGGAAGGAGGACACATGCCCGGCCGCCTACCCTCACCACCCCCTCCGCAGGAGCTACCGCGGGTCGTGCTGTGGCGTCGGCGGCGCAACCCCCTGCGCCGCCGCAGCGACCTGGTCCAGGCGTGGATCGGCCTCGGCCTTCTCCTGGCCGCCCTGACAGCCGCCCCGGCCGCCATGTTCCTGGGCGGCGACGCCGCCTACCGCCACTACACCCGCACCGCCCGGCACCAGGCCGAGACCCGCCACCAGACCACCGCCGTCCTTCTCGAAGACGTCCCCCGCCACCCCGAACCCGGCTCCGCCGAAGCCAAGGAGACCCGCTACCCGGCCAAGGTCCGCTTCACCGATCCCGAGGGACACACCCACACCGCCACGACCGACGTCCAGCCGGCACTGCCCAAGGGCAGCACCGTCCGCGTCTGGGCCGGCACCGACGGAAAGGTCACCGACCCGCCCCTGAGCCCCAGCCAGATCCGCAGCCGCGCCATGAGTTCAGGCATCGTCGCCGCCCTCGGCGTGCACGCCACCGCGGCCGCGGCCTACGGCATCGCCACCCGCATCCTCCACCGCCGCAACCTCGCCGCATGGGACACGGCCTGGGCTGATACGGCACCCCGCTGGACGACATCGTCGTAGCCCCCGACCCACGAGGAGTTCTTCCCCCGACCGAGCTTTCCCGTCCTCCGTTCCTCGCAACGGCCGCAGCGGTGATCGAGCAGAGGTGGACGGCCCGTACGACCGTCGACAGCCGCCTGTTCAGGCACACACCTGATTGACGCGGAGATTGTCTGGGCCTGTCGCGGATCGCCCTCTACCCTCGGTGCCCGACCTCGGCCTCTTCCCCCAAGGAGGGCGTATGAAGAAGAGACGCGCAACGAACGGCACCGGCTCACGGCGTTCAATACATGGCACCGGCTTACGGCGTTCAACGGCCGCTCTGGTCGCTCTGCTCCTCGTCGCCGCGGCACTGGCGATCGGTGGCGGACCGGCTCAGGCGGCACCGGCCGCGCCGGCGGGCCGGGCCTCGGCGGCGACGGTGGACCTGTCGCGGTGGATGGGCGAGATGCACGGTTATCTCGACGACCGGCCGCTGAACGGCATCGCGATGCCCGGCAGTCACGACTCCGGCAGTTGGAGCATCCCGGCCGACCCGGGCCTGTGCACGAGCGGCTGGTCCTACGACGCCGCCTCGCTCGACCCACGGTTGGCGGCCAGCATCTCGCGAGCTCAGAGCAGCAGCCTCACCGGCCAGCTCGACGAGGGCGCCCGCTATCTCGACCTGCGGCTGTGCCGGGAGGGCGGGCAATGGAGGACCTTCCACGGCGCCCCGATGGGAGGACTGTTCTTCGACGGGCCCTCGGGTGAGGCGGCCTCGGTCAAGCGCTGGATCGACGACCATCCCTCGGAAGTGGTCGTCATCAGTGTGTCGGCCGCCGTTCCTGCGGGCGCCGACGCGGGCGAGCCGATCACGAGGCTGCGCGACCTGTTCGGCTCCCGGGTCGCGACCCGGACCGAGCTGTCCGCGACCTCCCGCTACGGCGACTTCGTGAAGGCCGGGAAGAACGTCGTGCTCATCGACTCCTCAGCAGCGGTCGACCAGCCTTGGGCCTGGCACGCGGACAGCATCTCCGACCGCGGCAGCTACCCGACGGCGAACCCGTCCTGGTGGGAGATCCTCAAGTCCTTCTTCAGCGGAAGCCCGCCCCAGCAGATCTACGATCAGACACTGACGCTCAACGAGAAGGCCCTCGCCCGCGACCCCGGCGCCGACCAAGGACGACTCTTCGTCCTGTCGAGCATCGTCCAGCCGGATCTGCAGATACCCCAACTGTTCATGATCCGGCTGCTGTCACCCTTCTTCCCGGCCTCCGTACGGGACAACTACCTCATGCATCTCGCGAACGGCCTCAACCCCCAGCTGGTCACCAAGTTGCAGACACAGTGGCGGTCGCCTGAACTGGCCCGCAACATGAACATCGTGGCGATCGACGACCTGGGACACCGCCCGCAGGGCGACCTTCAGCGCGCCGTCATCGACATCAACACGCTTGCAGGCCACGCCACCTGACCGACTGCGGCCTTTGCCCGGTTCGCGACGGCAGGCACTCCTGCACAGGGCGAAGCCCCGGACGGCATGCGGTCCGGGGCTTCGACGCGTTCAGTGAGCCCGTCGTACCGGCCCACTGATGCCGGGTGGTTGCCGGCTTCGAGGGCTGGGGTCGGTGACTGTCCGGGGGTCGGTGTCAGCGGGCCGCAGTGGCGGCCTGCCGGATCAGGTCCACGACGGCGTCGGGGCGGGAGACGGAGACGGCATGGGAGGCGTTGATCTCGACGGTGCGGGAGTGCGCGCGCTCGGCCATGAAGCGCTGCGCGGACGGCGGGATGTTCTTGTCCTGGGTGGCGACGAGGTACCAGGAGGGGATGGTCTTCCAGGTGGCTTCGGTCGCCCTCTCCTCAAGGGCCGAGGCGGCCACAGGGCGCTGGGTGGCGGCCATCAGGTCGGTCTGCGCGGTGGGTACGTCGGCGGCGAACTGGTCGTGGAACTTCTCGGTCTTGATGTAGAGGTCGGTGCCGGTGGTGCCGTCGGCGAGAGGGAAGGGCACCGGGTTGAGGTTCTCACCCAGGGTGCTGCCCGGGTACTTGTCGGACAGTTCCAGCGCGCTCTCACCCTTGTCCGGGGCGAAGGCGGCGATGTAGACGAGCGCCTTGACCTCGGGGGTGTCGGCGGCGGCCTCGCTGATGACGGCCCCGCCGTAGGAGTGGCCGACGAGCACGATCGGGCCGTCGACGCTCTTGAGGACGCTGTGCAGGTAGGCGGCGTCACCGGCCAGCGTGCGCAACGGGTTGGCCGGGGCGATGACCGGATAGCCCGCCTGCTTGAGGCGCTTGATGACGCCGTTCCAGCTGGAGGAATCCGCGAACGCGCCGTGGACCAGTACGACGGTGGGCTTCGGGCCGGCCGGGTGGTGCCCGCTCTTGGTGGCGCTCGCCGAGGTCGAGGCCGCCAGGGACAGGGCGGCCAGGGCGGCGAGGGAGCCCGCCAGGGCGGCCTGGGTGCGGATCGGCCGGAGCAGGGACTTGAGGTTCATGGCGGATCTCCTTCTGGTCGGCGGGCGTTGACGGCAGCGCCCCGTTCTGCCGCCCTGGGCTGGTGCCCGGGGCGACACGGAGAAACCTAGCGAGCATTTAGATTGTGCGCAACTTAATCGAGTACGTGGAGCCTGGGCTGCGAATCCTCCGACGCTTTCCGTTCCGACTGCCGACCGGTACGTCGGCAGCGCGGACCGGCCCGCGGCATCCACCACCCCACCCATGGGAGACGGCGGCCTGGCCGGACGACGGGCTGTGCTTGCGGGTCAGGTGAGACGCGTGAGGTCGGCGCGGCAGCCGGTCGGCAACTCCTCGTCGTCGGCGATGCTTTGGAAGCGGCCGGTGCGGCGAAGCAGTGCGAGTTCCGCCTCGATGCGGGGCCGTCCCCCAGGGGCATCCGGCCGTGGGGCGGGAATGCCTGCCGGGTCCGGGCTGTTGTGGGGAGTGTGGTCGTGGAGGGGACAGTGTCCCCGGGCCTCACCTATCGCCTGTAGGGACGATCGTTCGGCTGAAGCCCTGCAGTGCCTTTCGCCGCGTAGGCGACCGCCCTTCACGACCGCGTCTTCGTCTGTGACCCCGGCCGGGCATCCCGGCCGGGGTCACACGCATATCCGGGTACGGGAATACGTCGGCACCTGCGGCCGCGGCCATCACCAGAACGCGGCGGGTGCGCAGGCGATCGCATCGGGCCCGACGTATCGTCCGGGCCGCCCGCGGACCGGCGAGGGCGGACGGCGGGCCCGGATCGACGACGGCCACCCGTCGGCTCGCGCCGACGGGCCGGCCTCTATCGCGCCTGCGGTGGGAGCCCCAGTTCGTCCAGCGACTGCCCGGTGGCCCAGCGCTGGAGCTGGTGGCCGTCGAGGAGGTGGAGGCCTTCCTGTCGGGACGCCCAGAGCACGTCCGCGCGGCTGAAGTCGCCGCGGTGGACGATGATGCTGGTCGGCCGGCCTGTGCCGGGGCGGCCCGTCTCTCGTAGGGGAGCGGGCCCGCTGATGGTCTCGTCCCCACCCGGCGCCGACACGGGGCGGAACGCGACGTCGAGTTCGCGGCCCTGCGCATCGTGGGCATACAGGCGCGGCCGCCCCTTCCGCGCGGTCAGGTCGACCACCTGATAGCCGTCACGCCGCAGCATGCGCGTAGCCGCCACCACGAGGCCCTGGTCGTCGAGGTCGGTCAGCTCCGCCGCGGTGTAGCGCCCACCGCGCCGGCGGACGACTCCCCGGCGCAGACGCAGCCCTGCACTCCCGCCGATCGCGGCCAGGAGCAGAGCGAGCGCGAGGCAGGCGACGCCCTGCGTGCGGTAGAGCCAGACGAACCCCAGAACGGCCGCGAGTACGGACAGGCCGAGGCCTGCGAACACCGGCAGCACGTCGCGCAGTTCGGGCCCGTACCGGCCCTGCGCCCGCAGCTCGGAGACCGCGCGCCGACGCTGGGACCGCCGGGAGTCAGGCATGGAAGGCCCCCGCCTGATGAGGCACTCCAGGCCGCCACCATCGCACCACCACGGTCAACTCCCCCCACCGCCCGTTCCGTCGTCCGGTACAGATACCCGATCACCCCGGCCGCCCGCCAACCGGGAGGGCCGCGGGCGCGGCGCTCGATTCCGCGTCGGCAGATGGACGGGCCACGCGCCGTGTCAGGAGGACAGCCTGCCCGCGACGACCTCCGCGGCCTTCTTGGCGATGTCGCATGTCTGCGCGGGGTCGTCGCCTGCCGTGACGGTCACGCGCACGTATTCCTGCGTGGTCACGTCGAGCGAGACCGAGCAGTCCGTCGTCTCGCCGGAGGTGTTCTGCTTCATGACCGCCTTGTGTCCGCCGATGTCGGGCAGGGCTTTGGCCTGCGAGCTGTGGAACTCCAGGTCGTGGACTTCCGCGCCGCCGTCGTTGATCTCGACCGCGAAGTCGTAACCACTGCACGTCGGTTTGCCCGGGATGGACAGCTTCGTGGGCTGGGTGTAACCGTCCTGGCTGAGCTGCGGTACATCGGCGGGCTTCAGCAGGGTGCACGGATCGACGCCGGCGAGCGGTGTACCAGTCCTGCCCTTGCCGGCACCGCCCCCTTGCGCGGCCGAGCTCCCGCCGGTTCCGTTGTCCGGTCCGCCGGAGCCCTTGTCGCTGTCGCCGCAGGCCGCGAGCCCGAGCACGCAGGCCAGGACCGTGGCCGTCATCACCACACGTCGCATGTTCATCCCCCGTGATTCCACTGTGGTCCGGATCGTACCGAAGGGAGATTCCGTCGGTCCCACGCTCCACGGGCGCACGATGCGCAGCGCAGTACGACGCTCCCTCGCCGGAACCAGGGTCCCACTGTCCTCAGCCGAAACCCGTTCACGGGGGCTCAGGCCGCCGCAGATCTCCACAACCTGCTCGACATATCCGGCAGCGGGGGCGGAGCGGCGGACAGGTCACACCTCGGCCAGGCCGAGTTGGCGCAGCATGCCGAGTTCGTCGCTGCTGCCCCAGCGCTCGGCGAGCTTGCCGTCGCTGTCGAAGCGGCTGATCTGCATGCCCCGGTAGCTCACCTTCTTGCCGGTCGCCGGGTGCCCCCTGAGCGGTCCCAGGTGCGTCCCGGTGATCGTGTAGGCGAAGGCCAACTCGTCGTCGGTGGCCAGCAGATGCTCGACCTCGACGTGCAAGTCGGGGAAGGCCGTGCGCAGTTCACCGAACATGGCCTTGTATCCGTCGGGCCCTTGAATCTGTCCCGGCGCGGGATCGTGGTCGACCGAATCGGGTGCGACGACCGTGTCGAGGGTGTCCAGGTCGCCGGTGACGACGGCTTCTGCGAAAGCGGTCTGCGCGGCGATGTTCGCTTGCTGAGCCATGGGAACTCCCGGGCGCGTCCGCGGCACCGGCCTGTTCGTCGGCCGAGAGGTCAGCGCCTACGCCGTACAACGACCGTACCTCGGCCGAACGCCCCCGGCATGTCTGTGAGGCAGGCCTCCGGTGCCGAGATCCGGGGCTGCGCCATACAGCATCCAACAGAGCGTTCACATTCAATCCATTGCAACGAAAGGCGACAGGCGTGTTGCATTCCCTCCAGAATCGTTGCAACGAATTCCCTCAATCTACCTGGGAAGATGGCGTTCCTGCGCAACAAGCATGTTGTTGGATTAGTGAATGCAACGTAGCTTTTCCACTGCCGGAAACGGCGGGCCGCAAGGGTCCGCGCCGGCAGACGAAGGAGCTACGTCATGCAGAAGTTCGCCACCTCCGCCCCCGTCCAGGCCGTCGTCACCATCCCCGCCGGACGCATCCAGCTGATCGCGGCCGACCGCGCCGACACCACCGTCGAGGTCCTGCCCGCGAACGCCGCCAAGAGCCGTGACGTGAAGGCCGCGGAACAGATCCGGATCACCTACGACGACGGTGTCCTGCGCGTCGAGGCCCCGGAAGTACAGAACCGCATCCTCGGGCCCTCCGGATCCGTCGAGGTGACCGTCCAACTGCCGACCGGTTCCCGCGTGGAGGCGTACGCGGCTGGTGCGGAGTTCCGCGGCGTGGGGAGCCTGGGTGACGTCTCCTTCGAGGGTGGCTACCGCACGGTGAAGATCGACGAGGCCGCGAGTGCTCGCCTTGCGGGTCTGGACGCCGACATCGTCATCGGCCGCCTGAACGGACCCGGTGAGATCAGCACCCGGAAGGGCGACGTGACCGTCACCGAGGCCGTGCGCGGCACGCTCACCCTGACCACGCAGATGGGCGACGTCACCGTCGGCGCCGCCCGCGATGTCTCTGCAACCCTGGACGCCGGGACCGGTTACGGCCGGGTCGACAACACCCTGAAGAACGACGGCACCCCGGCCCTGACCATCAAGGCGACCACCACCCACGGCGACATCACCGCCCGCAGCCTCTGAGGGGCGGGGTGTCCCTCGCGGTCCGTGCCCCGACGCAGCACGGGCCGTGGCCGGCTCAAGGCACCATCGCCGCTCGTCGAGGACGAACCTGGAAGGCGGAGGACTGTCGATGGTCATCCGGCCGCGTGCCGCCTTCCACTCCCTCAAGGCGGGTGAAGTGCGCGCGTTCGGGCGGCCCGGGGCTCAGTGCTCGGGTAAGCGCCCGGACCGCCACTCAACCAAGATGCCCCAGGCCCGTACCTGCCTCCACGCCGGCGCGGCCAGGCGAGTGACGGCGGTGCCCAGCGGGTGACGCCGGCCCCTCAGGAACGTCGATCGAGCCACCCGCGCTCTGCCGCGAGCAGCCCGATCTGGAAGCGTGTCTGCGCCCCGAGGGCACTGCCCGCGTCGCTGACGTGTTTCTGTACGGTGCGGCGGCTTATCCCCAGAGCCCGGGCGATGGAGTGGTCCTTCATGCCGGTCGCCATCAGCTGGAGGATCTCGTGGGTTCGCTCGTCGATCTGTGCTCCCGGAGAGTGGCTCTCCGGTACCGGCCGATCGATCCGGGTGTCGAGCGAAGCGGGTGTCGCGTGTTCCCACACGATCTCGAACAGCGTGGCCAGTGCCGACACCAGGGCGGGGGAGTGGACCACCAGCGAACCCGCCGCCGGCCGGTCGAAGCGAGTCGGCAGCAGCGCCGTGGTCCGGTCGAAGACCACCAGCTTGGTCGGCAGGTGTGACGCCAGCCGCAGTTCCCCGCCCCCGGCCGTTCCCCGGATCGCCGTCTCCAGCGACAGCGCATCGGCGAAACCGTCCGTCTCGTACACCGATCGAAGACGCACGCCGGATCCCACGGCGATCTCCTGCCCGGACCCTTCGGGGGCCGTGACATACGGCGGTTTCGCGAGGTGCAGGACCTCGTCCCGGCTGTCCTGCAGGAGTCGGGCGTAGCGCGCCGACACCTCCTGGCCGTCCTCCAGCAGCTCCACCAGATGCGCGGACCGTGGGCCTGAGGCCGCTTCGTATGCCGCGTACAGGCGTTCCGCCAAGTCTTCGGCACGGGCCAGTTCGGACCGCCGGCGTGCGAGCAGCGCTCCGACCGACGAGCGGGGCGGGCTCGCCGCCCAGCGTGCCGGTCGATCGCCGGTGCGTATCGCCAGCGAGGCCTTCTCCAGGCTCTGCAGTGCGTGTTCGGCCTCAGGCGGAGATATGCCGACGGCCGCGGCCACCGCGGTGGCGTCGGTCGGCCGCAGGCCCACCAGTTGCTCCAGCACCCGCCCTTCGAGCCCGCTCAGCCCGATTCCCGTCCAGTCGCTGTCCGACGTGAGGTCCATCCGGTGTGACACTCCCACGCGCCTGGACTCGGGCCGCACCCGAGTCGGATCTTGCTCGACCGGGCTCGATCGTAGATCGTCGCGCGCCAGGTGCGGAGCGGTGCGGCGCCGAGGGGCGCCGCACCGCTCGTCCTCTCGTGCGTTGTCAGCCGCGGTGCACCAGTCTGAAGTCCTTCCAGACGGCCTGGTCGGCGCGCACTACCGTCGTGTGCGTGAGTGTCGCGTGATCGGGCGCGGCGGCACGCAGAGTGTGCCGGCCGGGGTGGGCCAGGAACAGGATGTAGAGACCGTCACCGATGGCCGGGTCCTCCGGTGTGGCGGCGGTGATCGCCTGGTCGTCCGGGGTGGCGGTGTCGACGACGGTGGCGCCGACCAGCCCGGATCCGGTGCCCGCTGTCCGGACCGTACCGACAGCCAGGCCGCCCGGGACGGCTTGCAGGGAGCGGGCCTGGACGGTCACGTCGTCGATGGCCCAGTAGTACCCCCAGTCCGCCACGAAGTGGAAGCGCAGCCGCACGGACTCCTTTCCGGCGAACTGCCGCAGCGGTACACGGACCGTCAGATGGCCGACCGTGTCGCTCACCTTCGGGCCGGCCCACACGTTCTCCCAGCTGGTGCCGCCGTCCGTGCTGGCGTCCACCGTCATGTGCTGCTGGGTGAGGTTGGCCGTGTAGGCGGTCTTGAAGCTGAGCTCCGCGGACTGAGCGTCCGACAGGTCGTAGGCGGGGGTGACCAGTTCACTGTTCTGGTGCGGTCCGAACGGTCCCTGGTCGCTCTCCACCACGGCGAAGGAACCGCTGCCGCCGGTGGTGTTCCCGCGCTGGATTGGATCGTCGAACTGCCAGCCGTTGCTGGTGCCGTCGGCGTTGGACACGGACCATCCGGCAGGTGCGTGGTCGGGGGAGTCGAACGCCTCGGCGTGGTCGGTGCGGCGTGGCGTGTAGCCGACGGCGTCGGCCGCGTCCGGGTCGGCGGTCAAGGCCATGCGGGCGGTCACAGCTGTGCTCTTGACCGTGACCGAGCGGGTGAGGGGTTCGTAGCCGGGCAGGGCGGCGGTGACGTCCAGCTTGTAGTCGGCTCCCTTGGGCAGTGCGATGTCGTACTCACCCGTCACCGGGTCGGTCCAGGCCGGGGCCTCGGGCGATCCTTGGACGGAGAGCCGGGCGTAGAGCGGCCAGCCGTGACCCGAGCCGTCCTTCACCGTCCCGCGGACGTGGACACGCGGTGTCGGCCGGAGCGTGAAGTCGTGTGTCACGGTCTGGCCGTCGGCGATGTCGACACTCAACGGGTCTGTGGTCCTGTAGCCGAACCGCGTCACGGTCAGGCCGTCGACGCGGCCGGCGGGCAGGTTCAGGGTGTAGGTGCCGTCCTGACGGGTCGTGGCGACGTCGGCGCCTGACCCGACGGTGGCCCCGGCGACCGGCTTGCCCGTCGACGCGTCCTTCACGACGCCGGAGAGGGTGCCGCTCGGACCGCTGCGGAAGGCGGCCAGGCCGCCGGGCGTGCCGAGTCCGGTCGGACCGTCGTAGCCTGAACCCGCCGTGCACAGGTACGCGGTGTCGCAGGTGCCGTTCGACCCGCTGGTGATGTCGTTCAGACCCGCGCCGCCGGCGGCGTAGGGGTAGGAGTTGGGGTAGGTGCCGGGGCGCGGGGAGCCTGCAAGGGCGTAGACGGCTGCGATCACGGGGGTGGCGACGCTCGTGCCGCCGTAGCGCTGCCAGCCCGTTCCGGTCGAGCCGAAGGTGGAATAGACGGCAACGTTGTCAGCGACGGCCGAGACGTCGGCGACGCTGCGTCCCGCGCAGCCGGTGTCGGTCTGGAAAGCGGGCTTGGCCTGGTGGGTCGCGCATCCCGAGCCCGGTCCGTAGGCGTCACGCTTCCAGACGGTCTCGGACCATCCACGCGGGCTGGCGGGGTCGGCGACCAGGTTCGTGCCGCCGACCGCGGTCACCGTGGACAGGCTCGCGGGGAAGGAGACTCCGTAGCCGTAGTCGCCGCTCGCGGCGACCACCGCGACACCGGGGTGGTCGTACGAGGCGCCGTAGGTCGGCTGGTCGCTGTCGAGGTCGCCCTGCCTGCCGTAGGAGTTGGAGACGAACTTGGCGCCCATGGCGACGGCTCTGTCGACGCCGGCGGCGAGACGGTCGAGCCCGTCGTTGTCGGTCTCCACGAGGAGGATGTGCGCCTGTGGCGCCGCGGCCGACACCATCTGGAGGTCGAGGGCGATCTCACCGGCCCAGAGCTCGTTCGACCTGGGGTAGTCGGTGCCGCCGCGCTGGTCGACCTTGGTGAAGCAGCCGTTGGCGGTGGTGCAGGGCGGCAGCCCGTACTGGGCGCGGTAGACGGCGAGGTCCGCCTCCGCGTTCGGGTTGTCGTAGGCGTCGACGATGGCGATCGTCTGGCCCGCCCCACCGTCGGCGGGCAGGTTGTAGGCGCTCTGGATGTCCTGCGCTCCGAGCCCCGCGGGAGGCACCGCCGCGCTCGCACGGGTTGCCGGAGCCGGCTCGTCCGCACGCATGGCATAGCAGGCCGCGTGGCCCTTGGCCGGCGTGCCGCAGACGGGTACGAGGTCGGTGTCGGGCGCGTCGGCAGCGTCGGTCGTGCGCAGCCTCGTCGAGGCTGTGGCCGGACTCGGGTCGGCGCCTGCCGCCTGGGCGGTGGGCTGGACACCGAGCAGGACCACAGCGGCGATGCCCAGGGCCGCGGCACCGCGGCGCAGGACGTGAGAAGCGGGCGGCCCGCTTCTCACGCTCTTGGATATTTTCACGTATCACCCGTCGTGACATGGCCTTGAAGAAAAGGCCGGTGGCAGTGAGCGCGCATACGTCGATGCGCAGCGCCCTATTAGTTGTCGCCGACAGGTGGCTGTCAATGAATTCGCTGATACGGGTGCAGGTCTTGAAACTTCCTTGCCGGAAAAAGCGGGCACGACGGGAGTTTTGTCGTTCCGGGCCGACGGGCGAGCGGGCCGAGGTGCGGTCGGGCCTGGCACCCAGGCGCGACTCATCGCGTCAAAGTCAGCGAGATGCAGGAGCGTTGCGGCCTTTGGCCCGATCCATGGAGCCGTGGGGAGATGGTCTCGGGCTCGGTCTTCCCACTTGTGCAGTCGCGCGAATGTCACCTGTTGCCGCCATTGTCGCGGCGTCCGGACGGCTGCAGAATTACTCCGGTGCGTAGGCTGCTCGCTGGTGTTCTTGACGGTTCGGTGGGTGCGCCCTCGCTGAAACCGGATTTCTTTCGTCTCGGCCCGTGTCGTAGTCCGGGCGAAATTCGAGGGCTGTATTCGGAGGGGGCTCGCGCGCCGTCGATACGGTGAATTCCGAGCCGGTGCGGCGACCCCTGGTGACCGCTGGAGGCGATGTGGTACCGCTGGTACCATGAGGGCCATGTCCGGAGAGCCGAAGGCGATGAACCTGCGCTTCCCCGACCCCGAGCAGCGAGCCGCGATCGCGGCCGCAGCGCGGCAGGAGGGGGTCAGCATGCAGGAGTACATCCTGTCCGCCGCCTACGCCCGGGCGACCGCGGTGGAGCAGCGCTTCCTGGAAGGATTCAGGGAGTCGATGGCCCGCAGCGGCGCCGCTTTCGCGGCGGAACCCGGCGGCCTGGACCCCGATCCGAAGCAGCGGGCCGCCGAGCGCGAGGCACGGCAGGAACTCGAAGGACATGAGCCGGGGCGAGGACACGCCGCGTGACCTTGCCCGAACCGCACCCGCTCGACGTCTCCTTCCTCCTCCACGCCGCCGAATTGCTCGACGGCGACCCCCAGGTCGACGACCTGGGGCCGCTCTATGCCGCTGTCGCCCGCGTCAACGCCCGCGCGATGGAACGCGACATCTACGGCTCCCTCCACCTGAAGGCGGCCGCACTCCTGCAGACCCTGGCGAAACTGCCCTGCCTGGAGCACTCCAACGAGGCCTTCACCTGGCACGCCACCGAGGCGTACCTCCTGCTCAACGAACAACGCCTCGACTATCCGCCCAAGGCGGCCGTCGCCCTCGTACGGGACGCGGCCTCGGGCGCACTCGGTGTCGCCCGCATCGCCCGTCAACTCCGGGGCTGGGCAGCGACCTGACGCCGAGGGCCGCTGCCGCACCACACCCAGTCCGGACTTCGGCCCGCGGAAGCGGCTTCCGCGCAGTCCCCGTCGGCCACTACGTCACTACGGTGCCGCCCTGTGCCGCAGCAGAAAGTCACACAGGACTCCCGGCGAACCGGAGGTGACACACAGCTGCACTCGGCCGTCGGCGCGAACGACCGCCAGGCTCGCGTCCGGGCTCATGCCCGACGGAGGATGTTCAGGCGTGAGACTCACTGACCCGCCACGGTCGTCGAGCGACCACCGTCCAGCACCGCTGAACCCTTTGTCCGGCGACCCCTCGACCGGCAGTCCGACTGCGGAGAAGCGTCCGTCGGCGGCAAATTCGACGTGCCCGGTAAAACCGTCCTCCACATCCCAGGTCCCGAGGAGTGACGACCGGGAGGAGAGGACGGCGAACCGGGGCTGTGCCTCGTACCGGTCGATGAGACGCCAGGCGACACCAGCGACGAGCACAGCGACCAAAGAAGCGAGCGCCGCGGGACGTCGCCACCGCGTCGGCCGCAGTTTTCCCTCTCTCACTGTCACGCCCCCCACATGTCTGATCATGAACGGGGACAGTGTGCCAAAGGGCATACGGCTGGGTGTGACCGCAGTTGGCCACAACTCGTAGCAGGACAGGCCGCCGGCCGGGCCTCCCGCTTGCGGCCCTTCGGTCCGGCGTCAGGCGTAGTGGTCGAAAAGGGCCTGGAGGTATTCCTCCAGACGCCGGGCCAGCAGGGCGGGGGCCAGATCGGCACGGCCCACCTCGCGCCAAGGGACGGCGACCTTCTCGGCGTCGGGAGCGAAGGCCAAGGCGTCCAGCAGCCGCCAGTAGAGATGGGCGGCGCCGTCTTCGGCCAACGTCCCTCCCACCGCGAGGTAGCGGTCGGCGAAGTGCATGCCCGCGGACACCCCGTGCAGCAGAGCCAGGGCGGTCGAGCAATGGGCCACGTCCAGGTCAGCCGGCCCCCAGGAGGTCTCCACCCAGTCGACGACGCCGCTGATGCGCAGACCGTCGCCGTCGCCCGTGAAGAGGACATTGCCGGGATGGAAGTCACGGTGCAGGAAGCAGGCTTGGTACTCCGGGGGCTCGCCGCGGATCACGTCCACGGCCCGTTGCCACAGCTCAGGCTGCTCGGTGTCCTCGGGTGGGCTCACCCGCTCGGGAGAGGTCCACGCCTGATAGGTGCGAGGCCGTGCCTCGGCAGTCACCGGCAGCCGGTGGATGCGCAGCAACTGGCGGGCGAGCAGTTCGGCACGCCGATCGGCCCCCTCGTCGCCCAGCCGCACGGTCCCGGGCAACAGGGACATCAGCAAGGAAGGGTGAGCGCAGTGCTGGGCCAGTGCGTCCACGGCCACCAGCCTGGCCGCGGGCACATCCGTGCCGCCGAGCAGGCGCAGAACGGCTGCCTCGCGGGTCAGCAGGCCCTCCGCGTGACGCACGAAGAAGGGTTTGACGAACGACCGCAGAACCAGCGAGCGTCGACCGCCCGGCCCGCCGATGTCCAGACGGCGCATCTCCGACGTCCATCCGCCACGCAACCGGCGGACTTCCTCGATGAGTTCTGCCTCGGACAGCGCCTGCTCCACCCAGGCGCGCGTCGCACCCCAGCCCTGGTCCTCAAGATCGGTACGGATGTGCTCGGCCCCCTCGCCCGTAACCATGGACGCAGGCTATCCACCGTCCTCGACGGACGCAGTAGGCCACCCCACCCACACCACTTGGCGATCACTCCCCACAACCGATCTCGGCATGAGCGGCAGAGGTCCCCTGCTATGGTGCGCCGATGCCAGCGATCAAGAAGTTCCAAGTCACCTTTGACTGCGCGGAACCCGAGCGCCTCGCTCGCTTCTGGTGCGAGGTGCTCGGGTACGTCGTACCGCCGCCGCCGGAGGGGTTCGCCACTTGGGACGATTTCAAGCAGTCGCAGCCACCTGAGCAGCGGGATTCTTGGTTCGCCTGCGTGGATCCCTCGGGAGTGGGCCCGCGGTTGTACTTCCAGCGCGTCCCTGAAGGGAAGGCCGCCAAGAACCGGGTGCATCTTGATGTGCGGGTCGGCACCGGACTCGTGGGCAAGGAGCGCCTGGCCGCTCTTGAGGCCGAATGCGCGCGACTGGTCCCGCTCGGCGCGGTACACGTGCAAACGCTGTACGACGGCACTGACTCGTGCATCCCGATGCAGGACATCGAGGGCAACGAGTTCTGCATCGACTGAGCGTTCTCCGAGTCGGAGATCCGGGGAGCCGCCTCCCTCGGACAACTCTCGTCCCGCGTGAAGCTGGTCGTCTCGCACGGGGCCGGCCGCGTTCGCGGCGGTGTCGAACGTCAACTGTCCTGGACGCGGCGGGCCTCGGCTATGAGTTCGGCAGGCAGGTCAGGGCCGGCACAGGCGAAGTCGATCAGCAGGCTCCGGTACGAGTCGTTCGGGAGACTCGGTGTCAGCTCGATGAGTTCGCCCAGGTCGGCAGGCGAGCCGGTCAGCCGTGCGCGGTAGGCGGCCCCGGCCGCGCGAAGTGAGAGTTCAGCCGGCCCGTACGTCATCCCCTGATCGATCAGCCGGACCGCGGAGGCGAAGTCGCCCTGTTCGGCATGCACGTCGGCCAGGTCGAGATGGAGCGACCAGTTCGCCGGGTCCAGGGCGAGAGCGCGTTCGAACGCCGCCACGGTCTGTTCAGAATCACCCAACTTGCGCCACGTTCCCGCTCGCACGACCTCGGTCAGCATGACCCGCTCGACGGAGTCCGCCTGGTCGCAGAGGGCGAGCGACTCATCGGTGAGACCGCAGGCCCGGAGCAGGATCGCCATCTTGGCCAACGCATCCGGCGACGCCCGCCGGGCAGAGACGATGTCGATGGCTTCGAACCAGGGCCGGAACCGTTCCCGCGTGCTGTCGGTGTCCAGCTCATGGCCGTGGTCCATCGTCCGCATCGCGGCCTCGGCCAGCGCGTCGGCACTCACCACATCGAGAAATCGTCCATCGCCGAACCAAGGGGCTTTGGTCCACGGGATGTCGGGTCGCACACCCGTGACCGATCCGATCGCCAGCGCCGCGGTGTCCATGTCGCCCTGGAGGAAGCCGATGTACGACTGCGCCAGTACCGTCCTCAAGGAGTCGGCATCCCGAACGACCTCGGCCAGCTCCGACGGCTTGTCCCGCCACAGCTCGGCGAGGACCGTATACGGCTCGGGGTTCTCGGGCGCGGAGGCGATGGCACCCGCCAAATAGTGCACGGCTGCCGCGGGGCTGCCCCCGCAGTGCGCCAGCACCCGTGCGAGACCCACCCCACCTGCTACTGCCCGATTCGACATCGTCAGAGGGTATCCCGGCTCCGGACCTCCGTGTGACCCGCCTTTCGGCGACGACGTCGGTCATGTCCGCGGGCAGTCGGCCCCCCGATTCGTCGACCAAGTCACCCCGTCCGACGCCATCGCGAATGCGGATACATGAGTCAGTCCGGACAGCCATGCCCTCGCCTCGACGCCCATGGCATACGCGGCCGTCGCCACCATGTCGGCCTCCGTGAGGGACGAGCCCGTCACGGTCAGGGAGGCCGGACCATCGGAGGGCGGCGCCCCGGTGTGCGGGTCGACGATGTGGCAGCCGCGTTCGGCGGGTCCCGAAGTGGCGACGGCGAGCGGGCCCGCGGTGTGCTCGACGAGTGCGGCGAGCTTGCCCGGCTGCAGCGGATGGCTGATGCCCACGCGCCAGGGACCGCCGTACAGTTGGATGTCACCGCCGCCGTTGAGGCAGAGGTGTTCGGCCCCGGCGTCACGCAACAGCTTCGCCGCCCGTTCCACCGCCCACCCCTTGACCAGGCCGCTCGGGTCGAAGCCGCCGTCGCGCCAGGCCGCGAACCAGCCGTCGGTACGCTGGTGTGCCTCGGCGCACAGGCCGAGGACCTCGCACAGTTCCGGCTCCCACTCCTCGGGCACCGGTTCGCCGCGCGTGACGCGGCTGACGGCACTGTCGCTACGGAACGGCGAGAAGACCGCGTCGATGTGGTGCAGCAGCGCCTCGACATCGTCAAGTGCCTGATGGAGAGCGGGCGTTGAGGTGTCGCGTACGGTGCAGGAGAAGACCGTGCCCATGGTGTGCACGACGCGGTGCAGGGGCGCCTCCGAATCCTCAGCCATGTGCTGCCTGGTCCAATGCGCTCTGCAACGAGGAGATGTAGCCCTCGCTGGTGTAGGTCGCCCCGGACACGGTGTCGATGTGGACGCTCTGCGCGTCCAGGGTTTCCTGCACGAGGGTGGGTATCGCCGTGGAGTTGATCTGCTGACTGCGGGGATCGCCGTCGGGTGCCTGAAGAGCTCGTGCCGCGGTGATCTTCGCACCGTCGAGCGTGAGTTGCACCTGGACGGGGCCGTAGCGCGTCTGGACCGTCGAGCCGCTGACCGTGCGCCTGCCGGAGGAGGAACCGGATCCGGAGCCGTCCGCCGAGGGCGCGGTGGACGGTGTCACGGCGGACGGGGCGGCGACGTGATCCACGTGATGAGGCTTGAGAGAAAGAGCGAGAACCGTCACGGTGACGGTGGCGACACAGGTCAGAACCGTGCGTCGGACGGAGTGGACGCGCATGGCAGGGCTCACAGTTCGAAGGACTCGTAGTGGATGCGTGAGGCCGGTACGCCGGCCGCGCGCAGGGCGTTGTACGCGGCGAGGGAGAAACCGCGCGGGCCGCACAGGTACACGTCGTGCCGGGCGAGGTCGGGCAGCAGGGCCTGCAGCCGGTCCGCGGTGATCGGGGTGCGGCGCCCGTCCGGGGCGTTGAGGGCGTAGACCAGGCGGGCCCCGCGTGCGGCGGCGATCTGCTCCAGCTCGTGGCGCAGTGCCAGCTCCTCGGTCGTCCGGCCCCGGTAGAGCAGGGTGAGGCCGCCGGGTGCCGCGGGCAGCGTCTCGAAGAGCGTACGCAGCGGAGTGATGCCGGTGCCGCCCGCGATGAGCAGGACCTTGTCCTGCCTGCGGCGCTCGGCGGTCAGCGCGCCGTACGGGCCTTCCGCCCACACCCGGGTGCCGCGGCGCAGCGTGGCGACGGCCGCGCTGTGATCTCCGAGTGCCTTGACGGTGATCCTCAGCCATCCGTCACGGGGAAGGGCGGAGAGCGAGTACGGGTGCGAGGCGTGCCACATGCCGGGCGACAGGAACCGCCAGCGCAGGAACTGACCCGGCTCGACGCCGAGCCGGTCCGGACGGCGACCGCGCAGCCACACCGAGTACACGTCGGGTGCCTCTCTTACGACGGCTTCCACGCGCAGCCGGTGACGGGCGTTGAGCCGCACCGGCATCAGCACCCGGAACCAGACGACCAGGCAGGCGACCGACACATACAGCGCATACCACGCGGTGCGGGCCGGTGCGCTGCCCACGAAGTCGGCACCGAGCGCGAGCTGGTGGGAGAAGGCGAGGAAGACGGCACCGTAGGTCGACAGATGCAGGTAGTACCAGGTCTCGTAGCGCATCCGGCGACGCACCGCACGCACCGAGGTGTAGCCGACGGCGAGCAGGACCGCTGCACCCGCCGTGCCTTTCAGCATCTCCGGCAGGTCGAACACCACGGTGGTGAACTCGGTGACCGGGTCGGTGTGCGCCTGCGCGGCGTAGCCGAGGGTGACCAGCACGATGTGGCCGATGAGGAGGCCGATCGTCCAGCGTCCTGCCGACGCGTGCCAGCGAGCGGTGCGGTCGCTGCCCACTCCGTTCTCCAGCCACGGCACCCGTGCCATCAGGGCGACGAGAAGGGCGCACATGTATCCGCACAGCAGCCCGGTGATCCGGCCCGCGCCGGTCAGCCAGCCGTCCGCGCCGACCACGGAGGCGGTGTCCCGCCACCACAGGGCGAGGACGGCGATGCCACCGGCCCAGGCTGCGGCGAGCAGCGGCACGGCGGGCGACCGGCGGCCGGTCCGCTGCGCCGCACGGTGCCGCACGGGCGGCGGGCTGTGTGTTGCGGCGGCCATCGGCGGCTCCTCACGGGGGTTCGGGCTGCCCACTGTGGTGCGGCAATCTCTGAGCGGGCTCTGAACCGGGGCCGCGAGCGGCACGCTCATAGGAAACTCAGAGCGGACCGAGAGATGCTGGAAGAGCCATGAACCCACGCCCAGCGGCCTTGACCCGCCCCGACGGCACACCCGTACGCGTCCTCGTCGTCGATGACGAACCCGACCTTGCCGAGGTCGTCACCGGCGCGCTGCGCTACGAGGGCTGGGAGGTGCGCTCCGCCGCCACCGCGCGGGGCGCCGTGCGCGAGGCCCACGAGTTCCAGCCGGACGCGGTCGTCCTCGACATCATGCTGCCCGATCGCGACGGCCTCTCCGTGCTGCGCGAGCTGCGCGCGGAGCAGCCCCATGTGTGTGTGCTCTTCCTCACCGCCCGCGACACCGTCGAGGACCGCATCGCCGGCATCACGGCGGGCGGCGACGACTACGTCACCAAGCCGTTCAGCCTCGGCGAGCTGGTGGCCCGGCTGCGCGGACTGCTGCGCCGTGCCGGCATGACCAGGGAACGGGCCGCGGCATCCCTCTTGGTCGTGGGCGACCTGGAGATGGACGAGGACGCACACGAGGTGACCCGCGGCGGCGATCCCGTCGAGCTGTCGCCCACCGAGTTCCAGCTCCTGCGCTGCCTCATGCGCCACCCGCGGCGCGTCCTGAGCAAGACGCAGCTGCTCGACCTGGTCTGGTCCTACGACTTCGGCGGCCAGGCCCATGTCGTCGAGCTGTACATCTCCTATCTGCGCAAGAAGATCGATGCGGGCCGCGAACCCATGATCCACACGGTGCGCGGCGCCGGCTACGTCCTCAAGCCGGCGGGCGGCCGGTGAGGCGGCCCCGCCTGCACACGCTGCGGGCCCGGTTCACCGCGGGGCTCCTGGTGCTGCTCGCCGTCGGCTGCGCCGCCGTCGGCATCGCCGCGGTCCTGGAACTGAACGGTTTCCTCACCGCCCGTCTCGACCAGCAGCTCTCCGACACCGGCAGTGTCTTCCCGGCGAGCCTGGAACACCAGGGCCCGGGCCGCGACGACCACGACGGCGACGAGCACGGCGACACCCGCCGCCAGACCACCGGCACCCTGGGAGTCCGTCTGGTCGACGGTCACGTCACCAACGCCGCCGTGGTTCGCCCGGGCAGCGACACGACCGACCTGGTCACCGTCGACCTCAGCAGCGGTGACACCCAGGCACTGGCGGCCGTGCCCACCGACGGGCACGGCCACAGCGTCGAGCTGTCCACGCCCGGTGACTATCGGGTCATGGCCTGGCCGGGGCGCGACGGCGACGTCCTGATCACCGGCCTGCCGCTGGAGCCGGTCGACGCCGCCGTGCACCGACTCGAACTCGTCGCCGGCAGCGTCTTCGGCATGGCACTGGCCGGCGCGGGCATCGCGGGCGCCCTCTGGGTGCGCTGGTCGCTGCGCCCGCTCAGCCGCATCGCCGGCACCGCCACGCACATCAGCGAACTCCCGCTGGCCAGCGGCGAAGTGACACTGCCCGCACGCGCCCCCGACACCCGCCCGCGCAGCACCGAGGTCGACCAGGTCACGCTCGCCTTCAACCGCATGCTCGGCCACGTCGAGAACGCCCTCACCCAGCGCCAGCGCAGCGAGGAACGACTGCGCAGCTTCTCCGCCGACGCCAGCCACGAACTGCGCACCCCCGTCGCCTCGGTGCGCGGCCACGCCGAACTCGCCCTGCTCCACCCAGGACCCGTGCCACCCGAGGTGACCCGCGCCCTGGAACGCATCGCCGCCGAATCGGGCCGGATGGGAGCCATGGTCGACGATCTGCTGCTGCTCGCCCGTCTCGACGCGGGCCGCCCCCTGGCACACGAGGCGGTCGACCTGACCAGGCTCCTCTTGGACGCCGTCACCGACGCCCGCGCCGCCGGCCCCGGACACCACTGGTCACTGGAGCTGCCCGAGGAACTCGTCACCGTGACCGGCGACGCCGACCGCCTCCAGCAGATCCTCGCCAACCTCCTCGCCAACGCCCGCCTGCACACACCGCCGGGCACCAAGGTCACCACGGGCCTGATCGCGGACGACGACTGTGTCGTGGTCACTGTCACCGACGACGGCCCCGGCATTCCACCCGCTCTGCGCGAGCACCTCTTCGAACGGTTCGTGCACGGCGACGGTCCACGCCGCGACGGCGGGGGCGGGACGGGGCTCGGCCTGTCCATCGTCGCCGCGGTCGCCGCCGCCCACGGCGGCACCGTCAGCGTGGCGAGCGAACCGGGCGCGACCACGTTCACCCTGCGTCTGCCGCGGCCCGGAGCCGGCTCCGGCTAGTGCGTCGGAGAAGCCCCCTTTGCGCATACGTACGTCAGTGAGTCGGCGGCGCCATCCGTCACGCCCGCCGCTCTTCCCGCTACCAGCGCACCCCCAGAGCGTCGGGGTCAGCCCGGTCCCGGGCGAGCGGCGCTATGCTGCCCTGTCGTGCAGGAGACGCGCCTCGACACTGCTCGGATCCGCCTGGCCCGCCAGGTGATCGACCCGATTTTCCTCGACACCCCGCTGTACCGCTGCGAGGCGCTGGAGCCGCAGCTCGGGTGCTCCGTGAGCATCAAGCTCGAAACGGCCAACCCGGTCCGCAGCTTCAAGGCCCGCGGCACCGAGGTGGTGGCGAGCCTGCTCGCCGACCGTGGTTCGCGAGCCGTGGTGTGCGCCAGCGCCGGCAACCTGGGCCAGGCCCTCGCCTGGTCCGGTCGCGGGCGCGGCCTCGATGTGACCGTAGTGGCGTCCCGATTCGCGACGGTGGCCAAGCTCGATCGCATCCGCGCCTTGGGTGCCGGGCTGGAACTGGTGGACGGCGACCACGAGATGGCTCGCGAACGGGCGGCGGCTGTCGCACAGCGCGACGGCATCCGTCTCGTCGAAGACAGCCTGGACATCGAGACCTGCGAGGGTGCGGCGACCATCGGCCTGGAACTGGTGGACGCCAGGCCGTCGTTCGACACGGTCCTGATCGCTCTCGGCGGCGGGGCGCTGGCGACCGGCGTGGGGCATGTGATGAAGGCCTTGGCGCCCGAAGTCGAGGTGATCTGCGTCCAGCCGCAGGGCGCACCCGCGATGACACTCTCGTGGCGCCGAAGGCGCGTCGTCACCACCGACTCGACGGACACCATCGCCGACGGCGTCGCCGGCCGACTCCCCATCCCGGCCGTACTGGACGACCTCCTCCTCACCGCCGACGACGCCGTCCTGGTCCGTGAAGAGTCGATCATCGCGGGTATGCGGATGCTCCACGACCACGCGGGCCTCGTCGTCGAACCGTCGGCCGCGCTCGGCATCGCGGCGATCCTCGAAGACCGCGACCGCTTCGCCGGCCGGCACATCGTCACCATCGTGTGTGGCAGCAACGTCGACGCGGACGCCTACCGTCGCTGGATCGGGGCGGCCGGCCTCCACAGGTCGTGACCGCCGCCCGCGTGGGCAGCCCAACGGCGCCGCGCAGGCGGCGAAGTCAGCCGCCCTGGCCGGCGCTTCCGACCGGACCGACCTTCACCGGGGAGTCGGGGCTGTCCGTGACGGGCAGTGTGCCGGCACCAGGCCAGTCGAGGGTGACCGTCTTCGTCTCGTCCGGCGGGGTCACCAGCAACCCGGTCACGCGCACGCCGGAGCCCCCCGACGTGTTGATCGGGTAAGTGATGCCGAAGGCCGTCGACGCCCCGTCCTTGAGGACGGTCGGGTCGGCCTGCTGACCGGTGCGCTTCGCGGACAGCGACCCCGCGCCGGTCTTCAGGTCGACGCCCGCGTACCCGGAGAGCGCGCAGTCCCGGCCCCCGCGGTTCGTGAGCTGCACCGCGACGGTGCCGTCGGGGTCGCCGTCGATGGTGTTGTCCTTCGCCGTGATCTCCAGCTCGTCGGTGCGGCACTTGGCGACCTTGCCGTTCTCGTTCGAGCCGGTCCCGGCGGCCGTGCCCTGCCCGCCGGAGCTCTTCCCGGCGGAGTCCTTCCCGCTGTCCTGATCCGAACCGCCCGAGTCCGAACCGCCGGCCGAGGAAGACGTGCTGGACGCGGTGGACGGTTCGCTCTTCGCGGTGCCGTCCTTGTCGTTCTGGCAGGCCGTGAGCGACAGACTCGCGGCGACGGCCAGGGCGGCGAAGGTGACCTTGTGAACGCGCATCGCTTCTTCCTCAGTATCGATGGGGGGTTCCGGCTGCTCGGTGCGAGCGAGCGTTTCTGATCACCAAGAGACGCCCGGCCCGGCGGACCGTTCCGCTCAACCACCCCGTAATACACCCCTGTTACACGCCGAGCCGGGCGCAATGCGCACCACCACCGGGCACACCCCGGCCGCGCCTTGCCCTCCACCTGGCCTCGCGGACGCGTCCCCTGCCGCTGTCCGGCGCGGGGAAGGGGGCCCGAACGCGCGCGTCGGGGAACGCCGTCGAGGGGCCGAGACGCCGGCTCCCGCCACCCTTCCCACACCTCCCCGCGGCCGCCACCCACTGGGACGGACCCGTGACCCAGCGGACCTTGACCCCGAACAAGCGATCCGTACCGAGCGGGCCGCCCGTGTCGAGGCGGCCGTCGTCGCCGACAGAGCCCTCGGCGCTCAGTGGGACCGTGCGGTCGGGACGTGCCGACGGGTGTCGACGGGACGGAAGCCCGGGTTCGTGACGCAGCCCAGGTTCTGGTAGATGTTCACGTTCGTCTGCGGGTCCTGGCCGGCCCAGTGGTACTGGCACGCCCCCTCGATGAACCTGCCCTGCACCCCGCCGGGGAAGTCGATCTCCTTGTTCCACAGGTACTGCGACTGGATGCCGGTCATCCGTGCGGTGGCGTTCACGTCGATCCCACCGGGCGCCTGGATCGCATACACCCAGCCGTCCTTCCCGCCGCCCGTGGCGAAGCCCTGCGCCACCCACCGGTCGCAAGTCGTGCTCACGTGCGCGGAGTTCTGGCCACCCCCACCGGTGATCCACTTGTTCAACGGGGTCAGGTCCGTCCCCAACGGCGTGAAACCGCTGCGGAAGATCGCCTGCGGGTCCGGCCGGGTGTCGCCGCGCCACAACGTGTTCACGTCGTTGCGCCAATACCAGCCCTCGCGCACCGCAGCCACATCGACCTGCGACCGCAGACCGCGGTTCGTCGTCGTCTGCGTCCACTCCGACGACCGGTATCCACCTGTCGGGCCACACGGTCCGGTGTCGCGGATCTGCTCGGGGGTTCCCGGGTACGGATCCGTCGCAGCACCCGCGGACGAGGCGAACGTCAACGAAGTGACGACAAGGGAGGCAGCGGAAGTGATCCGCAGCGCGGTCTTGAACATGGACGGGCCAGCCCCTCACTCGACTCACACGGCCCACGTTCCCTAGCCCGAACATGCCGGACAACCACACCGCCTGCGCCTCGATCACCCGCCGGGACCACAGCCTTCACTCACCCGGCACTCACCACCGAACCGATCCGGCCACCCCTTCTCGTCGCCTTGAGCGGCTGTCCATGACCCGCAGACGGCGGACGCGCCCCCGGCACGGGAGGCGGCTGCCCATCTGACTCAACTGCACAGTCATCGCGGGGGAGTGGTGGCACGGTCCCGCTCGACGGCACGGCACGGCACGGCACGCGCCGGTCACTTCTGTTCCAGCGCCGCCAGCCGCAGTTCGAGCTGGTCGACCCGGTGCCGAAGCAGGGTGACCTGGGCTTCCAGGCTGACTTCTCGCTCCGCCCTGCGCTGAATACGCGGTGACGCGGCGGCGCGCTCGATCACCGCGTCCAGCCGGACCAGGCGCTGCGGCCCGTTCGGGCCGTCCACCAGCCGGGACTGGATCTCGCCGTTGCGATACCAGGACCGCAGGGCCGAGCGGGAAACGCCGGTCTCTGCTTCCGCCTTGGCCAGCGTGACCCAGGGAGTCTCGTCCAACTGCTCGAACAGCTCCAACTCGTTCTGCCAGCGAGCGAGCCGACCCTCCCAGTCCGACGGTGTCTCCATCACACCCTCCCTTCAGCACGGTGACCCTATCAATACCAGCGTATTGACATGGTTGGGAGCATGGAAGCATGACTTTTGAAAGGTTCACGGTGAAGGCCCGTCGGTCGGTCGTCGCGGCCCAGGAGCAGGCGAGGCTGCTCAAGCACCATCAGATCGGCACGGAGCACATCCTGTTGGGGCTGCTCGACGTGCCGGACAGCACGGCGGCGAAAGTTCTGCACCGGCTCGGGTACGACAAGGAGACGGCACAGGCCGATATCGCCGCGGTGGTCGAGCCCGGCACAGGGGAACTGAGCGGCCACATCCCGTTCGCGGCGCCCGCGAAGAAGACGCTCGAACTCGCCCTGCGCGAGGCGCAGCAGCTGCACCACAAGGACATCGGAACGGAACACATCCTGCTCGCCCTGGTCAGAGAAGGCGAGGGCGTCGGCGCGACGGTGCTGGCCGAGCGGATCAGTCCGATCAGCAAGATCCGCGCCGCGGTGCTGGCATCACTGGAGGAACCGCAGGACGTCGTGGCCGGCCCATGGCTGGCCGGCACGCCTGCGACCGAGGACACCATGTCCACCGCCGGCGCCCTGGCCGGTGGCGCACCGGTCGGCAGCCATCACCTGCTCGAGGCGATGCTGCGGGCGGAGAACAGCATGGCGGCCAGGGCGCTGCGCGAACTCGGGGTCGACCCGGACGCGGTCGCCGCCAAGATCGACGAACTGGATCCGGAGACCACCACGGACGCGAACCCGGAGGAGGCCGCCGCGCGCAAGATGGAGATCCGGGTGGTCGACGACGAGGTGCACCTGATCCTGCGGGACCCGGCTACGGTCACGATCGCCAAGAAGGTCACCGAGCAGTCCAATGGCCCGATCCAGGGTGTCGGGCCGGTCGCCGGCATGTTCGTGCCGCTCTGGCGGTCGGCCAACCAACTGCTGCTGCAGATCCAACGTGTGCTGGAACCGGAACCCGAGGAACAAGACGGCTCTGCCACGAGCAAGGCGGCCAAGGCCGTGCGTACGGTGCTCGGATCACGGCTCCGCCGGTGAGCCGGCTGATCAGCGGGCCGGGATCCGACGGTGGAGCAGGCGAGGAGGGGGCTCGATGAGCGCAACCATCACCATCGTCGGAGCCGGCTTGGGCGGCCTGGCCCTGGCCCGTGTGCTGCATGTGCACGGCGTCGACGCCGTCGTGTACGAACGTGAAGCGTCGCGTGACGCGCGTGGTCAGGGCGGCATGCTCGATCTGCACTCCGGGACCGGGCAGCGGGCGCTGCGCGAGGCCGGCCTGATCGACGAGTTCCACGCGATCGCCCGTCGCGCAGGCCAGGACCTGCGTCTCCTCGAGCCGGACGGCACCCTGTTGTTGCAGGAGGACACGCCCGACGACGCCCCCCTCGAACGACCTGAGGTCGACCGTGCCGAACTGCGCGACGTGCTGCTGAACTCCCTCCCCGGACACGCGGTGCGCTGGGGACACACCATCGAATCCGCCGACGATGGCCTGCTGCACTTCGCCGACGGCAGCAGCACCACGTACGACCTGCTCGTCGGCGCAGACGGCGCGGGCTCCCGGGTCCGCGCGCTGCTCACCACCGCCCGGCCGACGCACACCGGCCAGAACGTCGTCGAGCTCGGCATTCCCGACATCGACCACACTCACCCCGACCTCGCCGCGATGGTCGGACGCGGCAACTACTGGGCGCTCGGCAACGGACGATCCCTGTCGGCGCAGCGCAACGGCGACGGCCGCGTACGTATCTACCTGAGCTTCTACAACACCGCCGAGGACTGGTTCGCGACCAGCGGGATCCCGTTCGGCGACCCAGCCGCCGCCCGGGCGCGGCTGATCGACCTGTTCACCGGCTGGGACTCACGCTTCATCGCACTGATCGCGGCCTGCGACGACACGGTCCTGCCGCGGTCGATCACCACGCTCCCGGTCGGCCTGACCTGGCCGTCGAGACCAGATGTCACACTGCTCGGTGACGCCGCGCACCTGATGCCGCCGGTGGGACAGGGCGCCAACATGGCGTTGCTCGACGGAGCCCTGCTCGGCCTGGCGCTGGCCGCGTACCCGGACGACTTTCCCGCCGCCGTCAAGGAATACGAACGCGAGATGTTCGAACGCACCAGTGTCGCCGGCCGGCAGTCCGCGGACATCCAGGAGATCCTGGCGTCGCCCGGGGCGAGCCGGAGAATGCTCGCGTTCTTCCAACCCGACTGAAGGCAACCGAATACGACATGAGTCTTGGTGCCCGGGCGGATGCCGAGCCGACCTGCGGGGGGAGGACGAGCGGAGGGCCGCTGCGCCGAAGTCCTAGTAGGGCTTGGTCAGGTTCACTCGTGAGTGGTGTGTCTGCTGGGCTGTTGGTGTCGTTGGGGTGGTGCGACACCTGAGGAGATGGCCGGGGTCCGGGCGGAGCTGGAGGGGTTCGCTGCGGAGTTGTTCGATGGGTTCTTCGGTGCGGATCAGCGGCGGTGGGGGCAGGCGTATGTGCGGGGGCTGCTCCTGGAGGGGCGGCGCAAGTCGGTGGAGCCGATGGCGGCCCGCCTTGGTGAGGACGGCAACCGGCAGACGCTGGCGCACCTCATCACCTCGAGTCCGTGGGATCCTGCGCATGTGCGGGCCCGGCTGGCCTGGAAGATGAACGAGGCGATCGGCCCGGAAGCGCTGATCATCGATGACACCGGCACAACGTCGGCGGCGGGCTCAGCCGGCTCTTCACCGCGGACGCCGACGGCACCGGCGTCAAGCAGATCACCAGCGACGGCCGCGGCTGCGTGAACCCGTCCTGGTCGCCGACCGGTACCCGGATCATCGCCGACGTCCACACCTCCGGCGACAGCGCCGACGTGCACACCACGGAGTACGTCGACGTGGCCACCGGCGCGACGACCGCGGTCCGCGGCACGCCGAAGGGCAGCAAACCGAGCTGGCAGCCGCTGCGCAAGAACTCCGCGGGCCGCGTCTGGGGCTCCGACGTCTACGCCAGCAACATCGCCTCCTCGCGCTGGACGTGGAACACCTACGGCGGCACCAAGGTCCCGGGCCTGATGGACGCCAAGGCCGCCGTCCTGATCAACCGGGACGACTCGGCGTACTCGCTCACCGCGCCCGCCCTGGCCGGCAAGAAGCACGGCCCGGTCCTCGGCACCACCAAGAGCGGCCTGACGGCCGCGGTGAAGAACGAGCTGAAGCGCACCCTGAAGCCGGGCTCGAACGTCTACCTCATCGGTGGCACGTCCATCCTGACCAGCACGGTCTCCTCGCAGGTCACCTCGCTCGGCTTCACCCCGAAGCGGCTGTCCGGCACCGACCACTACGCCATCTCGGTCGCCGTCGCCAAGTTCTGGTGGACCGCGCCGAGCACGGCGGCGCTCGCCTACACCAACTCCTGGCGCGGCGGGGTCTCCGCGGGCGCGGCCATGAACGTCTTCGGCCCCGTCCTGTGGACCGCCAAGGACAGCCTCTCCAGCGAGGTCAAGAGCTACCTGCTGCACGAGTGGGCGAGCACGAACTCGGTGTTCGCGTTCGGCGGCACCGGTTCGGTCGCCAAGGCCGCGCTGGACACCGCGGGCGCCGCGATCAGCGCGAGCGCGAGCCAGTTCGTGTACCACCCGTACTACGACGGCGTCGTCACGACGGCCTCCCAGCAGAGCACCTACGCGGCCCGCACCAACGGTGGCCAGCCCGCCACGGTCGCCCGCACCGGCCCGACCGGCGCGGATCCCCACCTGGACTCGCTCAAGACGGTCCGGCACCAGTAGTGCGGCTGGGCGGGGGCGCCGATCAGCATGGTCGGCGCCCCGCCACACGGGTCAGGAACACCGTCGCCGCATGGGGGCCGGACGGCTTGGCCTTCTCGCGGAGTTCCGCCGGCTCCACCGCCGAGCCGCGCTTCTTGGCGGTCGGCGTCCCGACCCCACGCTTGCGCAGCAGTGCCTTCGACTTCCCGGCGTTGAAGCCAACCTCAAAGCCTGCACTCGACCGCGCCGCCGAACCGGCGGAAGGTCGTCGGTTCGAATCCGACAGCGGGCTCTTCCGCTGAACAGCGCAAACACCGCCGTGCCGGGCATATCTGTCCCGGCGGCCCGCGCGTGTTCGATCATACGCGGCGACGGATCGATGCCCACGACGTAAGCCCCACGGGCGATTATCCCCTCACCGCACCCGAGGTCGAGGACTCGGTGACCATCGAGCACCTGGGCGGATGCTCAAGCAGGACATCACGGTCGAGAGCGTGCATTGCGGAACCCGTCCGCACCTGGCCCGCATACCAGTCGGCGATGGTGTCCCAGCAGTCAGTCATCAAAGCCCGGACGCTACTTGCTTCTTCACGGATGCCTCCACCAGGTTTGGATCAACCGCGGCTACGACAGGATGCTTCTGACGTCTGACGGGATGAAGTGGCAGCAGCCCCCTCCCGTCGAGATCGGGAAGGGGACTGCGGATTCCTGGGAGCGCACGCCTGCGTGTGGCGGGCCAGGAGATCAGTGCTGCGGCGGGGTGTAGAACTTCTCCCAGGCGTAGGTGTCGACCGGGAAGTCGTCGATGTGGACGATCTTGCCGTCCTTGAACCGGAAGTGCATCATCACGTACACGGTGTCGAAGGACTTGTCCCACTTGCGGTCCATGCGGATGTACTCCTTGACCCAGGCGTCGTTGGCGCTGGCGGAGTAGGTGTCGGCCTCGAGCTTGTACTTGCTGCCGACCATCTTCATCAGGTTGGTGCGGAACTGCATGTAGCCGTCCCAGCCGTGGTACTGGCCGGACATCGCGCTCTTGCCGACGATGTTGACGCTCACGTTGTCGGAGATCTTGGAGCGGATGTCGGCGATGTCGCCGTGCCAGAAGTCGTTGTACAGGTGTTTGATGAGGCCGAGCGTCTTCTCGCTGGTGGCCTCGCCCACGTTGATGACGTCGGTGTCCTTCGACAGCGGCCTGCCGGTGGGTGCCTTGGAGCCGTCGGTGAGTGGGGCCCAGTACTTGTCGAACAGGCGCTGGTCCTCCGGCAGGGTCCAGGCTTCGGAGATCTTGCCGGCCTTGAACCGGAAGTGCATGGTCACCGGCAGGCTGAAGGTCTTGTGCGGGTTGTCCGCGCGGGTGGCGATGATCTTCTCGCGGGTGATGACGTCGGCGCCGTTGGCGGAGACCACCGGGACCTTCACGTCGTAGCGGCGGCCGGTGTGGGCCAGGATGTTCGACATGTACTTCTTGAAGCCGTCCTGGCTCCAGTACTCGCCGGCGTTGGCGCCCTTGCCGGGGACGTGGCCGACGAAGTCGGCGGACACGTACTGGGCGGCGGCGTTGACGTCGCCCTTGAGGAAGGCGTTGTAGTAGCCGTTCAGGAGTTTGGCGTTGGCCTTGGACAGCTGGATGTCCGAGGAGACGTGCTCGGCCTTGGCCGCGACGGGCTGCTTGCCGGTGTCGGTGGGGTCGGCTGCGAACGCCGCGCCTGCTCCGAGACTGAGGATGGTTGCTGCTGTGAGTGATACTACTGTTGCCTTGCGCACGATATGCCTTTTGTTCGGTGTAGGAATGCCGGCCAGTTGTTGAGGTTCAACATTGGGCTGAGTGACAGCATCGCTCGGGCCGATTGCACAGTCCTTGCACCGGCGGCCGCCGGCGCAGAGACGTCGAGTTTGTAGCCAGCGACAACGGTGGCCAGCATGCGCCTACGACATGTGAGAAAGCCGTCCCACCCCTTGTGCGCATCTGAGATATCGGAATGCCCGGGCATGCGTACTTCGACTTTGTCGGAGACCATGCGGTGGAGCTTGTCGAGTTCCCCGGGCCGCAACATGGCGTAAAAGACGTTCAGGAGGCTTGGTGTTTTCAGGCGATGCGGCGTACCGGCCGTCGGGCAAGCGGGGCGTTTGTTCGCGAGGACGCCGGGGTGCCCCTGGGAGTATTGCACGATGGTGTCCAGTAGGAATCGTAGACGTCCTGATCCTCCGGTAAGCCTCCGAGATCTGGCCGTCCTTGATTTTGTACTGCATGGCGAAGCGCGGAACCCATGTTTTCCCCGGGTCGACCCGGGGATTAGCCGTCATGACCTCACGTGTGAAGGCCGTGTTGCCGTTTGCCGCGAAGGGCGTGCGGATCAGGTGCCGTCCTGGCATCTGATCCGGTGAAGAGCGTTACACCTGCTCCGGCGGCAATGGCGGTGACCATGGGCAACGAAGCAGTCTTATGCATCCCTAATTTCTCGCAATTCTGCAAAAGGGTCACATTTCAGTGTTGAATTCGGGCCCACAGCAGGATGTATGTGGCCGAACCGGCAGAACCTTGAAGAGGTGCCGTCAGTCGCCGTGAGAGTCAGGTGATCCGGCCTTGGTCCAATAAGCCCCAGGAGCGAGTTGCGGTCGGACGGGCTTGCCCAGGATGGGTGCGGCCGTACAGGACGGCATGCAGGTGTTGCTCATTCGTGGTGCGGAGCGACGACCGGCAGCCGGCCTCGCCGGACCTCGTGCCTGTCCGCCAGCCGTCGACGGGACGGCAATCCCTCATTTCCGGCCTTGGCCGATCGGCGGTGGCGAAGACGTGCGGCGCTCCATGGCCGCCGGCGCGTGGCCGACCAGAGACGAGGCGTTCGGCAAAACCCCTGGGAACGCGGTGGTTCACGCCGCCCGGCCGGGTGGGATGCCAGGCCCGTCCGTGAAGCGTCCAGGTGATGGCCGCGGCATCCGCCGACCGGCCGGACAGCCGGCGCAGATCGATAGAGAACGCGCGTACGGACCCTGGCTGTATCGGCCCCTACGGGGGAAGGGCCGGACTGGCTCATCCCTTCGGCGGGGGGCGAAAGTCACTCTTAAGGCTGAGGCGGTTGAGGGCAGCGGGACCGGAATCTTGGAGGCGGATCGGGCGGCCGGCGAGAGAAACGTTCAAGATTTGACATCCCGGACCCCTTACACCGCCCTGTCACTACTCAATTGGTGAAAGGGCGGTTGTCCGAGTGGTGAAGTACTGAATCGACCGGCGCACCGGTGTCGCCACCTATCTGCAGATCGTCCAGCAGAGCGAACAGGCGCTGCGCCTGCGTCTGTTGCGGCCCGGCAACAAGCTACCCACGGCCCGTGAGGTCGCGGAATCGACCGCCGTCGACCCGAGCACGGTCCTGAAGGCTTACCGCGAGCTGGAAAGCGAGCGGCAGGTCAAGGCCCGCCGGAGGCTTGGCACGTTCGTCCGCAAGACGCTCGGCGCCGCCCGGCAGATTCTCCGCTGTACGCGGAGCCGGCCGACTGAGCACTGCGCGCCCGCGCGGCAGGCCTGGAGCGTGACGACGTGGCGGCGCTTTCCACCGCCGTACTGGACGAGCAGTTCATGGACACCGAAAGGCAACGAGGATGACCGATACCGCCATGGAGGCGGCCTCGCTCGGCAAGAGGTTCGGCCGACGCGACATCTGGGCGCTGCGCGGCTGCACATTCCGGCTGCCCACCGGGCGCGTGTGCGCCGTGGTGGGACCCAACGGCGCGGGCAAGTCGACACTGCTCGCCATCGCGGCGGGGCTGGCGGCACCGACCGAGGGCACGATCGAGATGCTCGGAACACCTCCGGCGTCCGCACGGCCCCGCGTCGGGTTCGTGGGCCAGGACAAGCCGCTGTACCCGCAGCTGACCATCGCGGAGATGCTCCGTCTCGGCGCCGATCTCAACCCCGGGCACTGGGACACCCGCACCGCTGAGCGGATCGTGGCCGACGGCGCCCTGGACACCAAGGCGCGTATCCGGACCCTCTCCGGAGGCCAGCGCACCCGTGTCGCCCTCGCGATCGCGATCGCCAAGCAGCCCGAACTCCTCCTGCTCGACGAGCCGATGGCCGACCTGGACCCGATGGCCCGGCACGAGGTGATGGGAACGCTGATGGCCCAGGCCGCCGAGTACGGCACCACGATCGTGATGTCCTCGCATGTGATGGCCGATCTGGACGGATCCTGCGACCACCTCCTGCTGGTCAGCAACGGCAGCGTCCGGCTGGCCGGCGACATCGACGAACTGCGCGACGCCTACGCCGTCGTGACCGGCCCCGCGGAATCCGGTGACGGCCTGGCACCGCACGCCGTCGTCGAGTCCCGCATCGCCGGCCGGCAGCTCACCGCACTCGTCCGCACCGCCGGCCGCCCCCTGCCCGAAAGATGGCACGCCGACCGGCCCTCCCTGGAAGAACTCGTCCTCGCCCATCTGCGTGCCTCGCAGACCACTGCATCCATATCCGCCCCGGCCAAGATCGAGGACAACGCCGCATGACCGCCCCCGTCCACCACCCCGCCTCCCGCTCCCTCGGACTGCCCCGCATGCTGCTGCGCCTGCACCGCCCCGCGCTGTGCATCTGGGTGGTCCTCGTCCTTGCCGTGTCGGCACTGCTGCTGTGGCTGGACGGACCGCTCACCGACGCCGCCGCCGAGGCCTGGCGGCAGTACCACGCCTGCGGCGTCACGCCGCGATGCTCCTACAACCAGGCCGCGATCCTGCGCTACAAGGACATGGAGAACTACTCCACGTTCGCCGTCCTCGCCGTACCCCTCGTCGTCGCGGCCTGGGCGGGCGCCTCCCTGACCGGCCGTGAGCTGGAGAGCGGTACCGCCACACTCGCCTGGACCCAGGGCGTCTCCCCGGCCCGCTGGCTGGCCGTCAAGCTCACCGTCCCGGCCGTGGCCGTAGCTGCCGGGACCGGGCTGCTGGTCCTGCTCCACCACCTGATGTGGTCGGCGTCCCATGGCCGTATCGACACCATCAAGTCCTGGAACGACACCCCGACCTTCTACGCCAACGGCCCCGTCCTGGTGGCCCTCGCATTGGTCGGCCTCGCCGCCGGCGCCCTCGCCGGACTGGCCTGGCGACGCTCCCTCGCGGCGCTCGCCACCGCCGTGCTCGCCGTGAGCCTGGTCTGGGCCGCCCTCTACGCCGTACTGCCCCACCTCTGGCCCACCGTCACCAGCATCACCGGTCTGGACGACGGCAACGGCCTGGCGGGCGACGGCATCACCGTCGGTGAAGGCTTCCTCACCTCAACGGGAGCCCGCCACCCGATGGCTGTCGACTGCGGCCCCTACGCCTACGACCCCGAATGCCGCACCGTCTACAACAAGCTGCACGCCACCGGCTTCTACCATGAGTATCACCCCATCTCGCACTACTGGCCTCTCCAACTGACGGCGGCGGCCCTCGTCCTGGCCGTCGCGGGCGCCCTGACAGTGACCGCCTTCCGCCTCCTCCCGGCTCGAACCCGCTGAACCGTGTTCCATCGCGCGGCTGTCCTGCACTTTGGCCTTCGCCCCTTGTTTTGTCTGGACGAGCGGGCTGACATCCACGGCTGACTGTGAGGATGGCGATGGCGCCGTCCAAGGGGTCTGACCCTTCGACTGACCGACGCATGCTGTCCTGTTGATGACTTGTCGGCCGCTTCGGGCGGTGCCGTCCGCGCGCGGCCGGTCGGGCGTTTGTGACTTCATAGGAGCCCGGCCAAAGGTCCCATCACAGTCTTGTCCTCCCACCCGACCGGCGCGTGCCATCTCTCATGCATCGCAAGGAAGGACAGCGTCATCAGCACGGCAGACGAGACAGTGGTGGTCGGCGGTGTCGACGCCCACACCGACTTCCATCAGGCCGCCGTGATCGACTCGATCGGCCGGCACCTGGCCACCCAGGCCTTTCCCACCACGCCCGACGGCTATCACCGGCTCCTCGACTGGCTCCGCTCCCACGGCGACCTCATCGCCGTGGGCGTCGAGGGCACCGGAGCCTACGGCTGCGAACTCGCCCGGTACCTGCGGCAGAATCAGGTCACCGTGCCTAGCCGATGACACGCGGTCTGGTGCGGGGCGGCCTCGGTCATTGCGTCCGGCAAGGTGGTCGGGCTAGCTCATGTCCCCTGTGGCGGGCGTGCCTTCGGCGAGTCCGTAGCGCAGGTACACGGTGCCTTGGGGACCGGCCACCGGCGGTTCGAGGAGTGTGACATTCGTGGGCACCGCGCCGCCGTCGAACGCCTTCTTCCCGACTCCGAGCATGATCGGATGCACCCAGAGGTCGAGTCGGTCGAAGAGCTTCTCGCGCAGGAGGGTCTGCACCAGGTCCAGGCTCCCGACGACCTTGACGTGCTCGTGCCGGTCACGGATCTCGCGCACCGCTCCGGCCAGATCCGGGCCGAGCTGCGTGGATCCGGCCCACGAGAGGTCGGCCCTGCCGCGGGAGGCCACGTACTTCGGGACGCTGTTGAAGAGCGTGGCGATCTCGTTGCCCTTGCCGCCCTCCTGGTACGGCCAGTAGGCGGCGAAGATGTCATACGTCCGCCGGCCGAGCAGGAGTGCGTCCGTACCCTCGTACGCGGCACTGATCTGTGCCCCGGTGACCTCGTTCAGCAGTGAGGCCTGCCAGCCGCCGAACGGGAACCCCGCCGGGTCCTCGTCGGGGCCACCGGGTGCCTGTCCGACGAGGTCGAGGGTTGTGAACAGTTCGATGTGGATGAGACCCATGGCGTGCCCCTGATGAGTTGGTCGTCTCGGTCGCAATGTAGACCTGCGGACGTCGGAAGACTCATCGCTGGGACGCCCCCGGCTTCGTACTCGCTGCGACGCCCGACTGCCAGTCGCGTCGCGCCAGAGGAAGCGACCCCTCCACGGGATGGAGCATCGCGTGACCGGGGGCGGCGTGCCCGCCGACGGCCTGGGCCTGCCGCATCGACCCGGCCAGTTGTCCACGTGTCAGCGCATTCGGGCAAGTCCAACACCTGCGAGTGTTCGTACGGGTTCGGTGCCTCGGCGGAACGGTCGCACACAGTCCGCAACGCGTCTCGCACGCATCCGTGCCAGGGATGGTTCTTCTCGGCGGGTGAGTCCGCCGGCGCGCGGTGGCTGTTCCTGCTGCGGGGGACCGGCGTTCACTTGTCGTAGTACTCATCGTCGTCGCCCTGGACGCGCGCCCCCAGCACCGAAGCGATCTCCCGCATCTTCGTGAGGAGCGGCTCATCCGGGTTCTTCACCACGATCCGCCCGTCGCGCCAGTCCAACCAGGCGCCGGCGGTGTCCAGTTCGGGGTGAGTGACCATCTGCGCGAGCCACGCGTGCCGGTATTCCAACACTGCGTCCTCGCCGCGTGGAGAAGCCCGGGCCACCTGAACCATCTCCAGGTCCGGGTCGGCAGCGACCACCGTCGACCACTCCTGCGTCGTGATCGGCTCGCCCTCGTCCGCCCACCAGGGCGTACGCCTGGTGACGTGTACGTCATATCCCATGGCCGCCACCGTAAAGGGGGCCACTGACACGATCACGAAATCGGGCTTGGCGACTGGCGGGGATCATCGCCGCTGTGTCAGGCGGTGACCACGTCGAAGTGACACCGAGCGTGCGGCAACCGCGGTGCGCCGTCAGCGACGGACCAGGCCCGTGCGTTTGACGGTCGTCAACAGCGGAGTGGTGTCGATGGCCGTGACACCGTCCAGGGAGCCGACCGCGTCGGCGAGGAAGGTGTACAGGGCGTCCAGGTTCGCCGCGGCGACAGCGACCACCAGGCTCGCCGGGCCGGCGGTTGCGGCGCAGAACCGGACGCGCGGGTGGGCGCTGGGCGTTTGTGCGGCTTCCTGCAGGGCGCCGGGCCGTACGGCGATCCAGAGCAGGGCCTTGGTGCCGGCGCCGAGCAGTGCGAGATCGACCTCGGTCGCGAGGCGCGGGACACCGCCGAGTACCAGTGCGTCCAGTCGCCGGCGGGCGGTGAGCACGGTGGTGCCGGCGCGTGGACACCGATCCTGCTGGCCGCGGCCCAGACCGGACCCTGCAGACCGTAGGGGAGCGATGCGACGGGAGAAGGAGATGACGGACGGCGACGCCGATGTCCTGATCAGGGCCGGTGCGGTGCACACGTTGGTGCCGGGGCAGAGCCCGCAGCGGGCGCTGGCGGTGCGGGGCGACCGTATTGCGGCGGGAACGCCGGATGCCCACCGCGACGGAACTCGACCAGGCCACCGACCGACACCCGGTCCTGGTCAAGCGCGGCGGCCACGACGACGTCGTCAACACCTACGGGCTTCGCCTTGCGAACATCACCGAGGACAGGCCCGTGCCGCCGGGTGGCGTGATCGGCCGCGGTGGCGACGGCCGGCTGATCGACAACGCCTTCCCCACTTGGTGGAACACCTGCTGCCCTCCCCGGATCTAAGCCGCCGCATCGACGGAATGCGCTCGGCCTGCAGGCAATACGCCGCCACAGTTGTCGGCACCGTGCGGGACTGCATGGTCACCCGGAGGACTCCCGTGTACTGCAGGCCGCCCGTGAGGCCGGTGCGCTGAGCACCCGCGTGCGGGCGTCGACTCGGCGCTCGGTCTGACCAGCACCGCCCAGGTGCAGGAACGGTTCGACGCCATGGAGGAATGGCGCCACAGCTCCGATCCGTGGCTCGGAGTGTGGGGGCGGGCAGCCCGGCCTGGACGGGGGCTCGAAGCGGGTGCCACCGAGGACGGTACGTGTGCGACCACGCCTTCTCCGAAACCCTGATCTGGGAGCCGGACGCGCTGGTCGAGGCGGTCGAGGCCGTTGTCCGGCGTGGCCGGCGGGTCGGCACCCACGCCTACGGCGACCGCGCCGTGCGCCTCCTCCTGGACGTGCACGAACGCGTCCCGAGCGCAAGCCCGGCCTGCCTCCGGCACGCCGGTGATGGAGCACGGCGGTCCGGCCGACGCCGTGCAGCGGTCCCGGGCCGTCGCGTTGACCATCCAGCAGCCCCTGCTGCACGACACCGGCGAGGTCGAGGAAGGCTTCTGGGGCCCGGAGCGGGTGTCTCGCATCTGCCCCTTCGACCGTCACCGCCGACGGGCGCACGCGGTCATGGTGGGCTGTCCGGCCCACCGGGAATGGTGTCTGCACGCTCAGGCGGTGCTGTCGTGGCCTGTACGTCGATCACGGTGCAGTCGACCGCTGTCACCGTCAGCCCCAGGGTCTGCTCGGCGGCGTCCATCAGTGAGCGGCGCACGTGTTCGGCTGTCTCGGGCAGAGGGCGGTCCAGGCCCGCGGACAAAGTGATGCTCACGCGAACGCCCACGTCAGGGTCGGCTCGCGTGATGCGGCAGCTCGCGGCGGTGACACCCGGTATCGCGTCCGCTGCGCTGCGCAGCACGGTGGCGGCGGTGTGTTCGGTGATCTGGAGACCGCGTGTGGGGTCGTTCAGCGGAAGCATGGGCCCCAGCCGTATCTCGTGCCGGACGATGTCCATGACACGGGCGACGAGGTGCTGGGTGCCGGGAGGTGTGCGCTTGCGCAGGGCCGTCGTCGCGGCGTTCAACGCGGCCAGACCTTGGACGGCGGCGTGGCAGTACGGACACTCGGCCAGGTGTGGGTCGACGGGCGCGCCGCTGTCGCGGGAGTGCTCCCAGGCGCGGCTGAGGCGTTGCCCGCAGCTGAGCACGTCGTCGTCGACGTACCGGCCGATCTCGTCGAGGGGCGTACCGTGCGGCGGCCTCGGTCGACGTGCGGGTTCCAGAGGCTGAGAGGGACGGTCGCCTAGCGCCATGAGCTCAGTGCCTCCTTCAGCGATCGCCGTGCTCGGAACAGTCTCCCGCGGACCGTTTGCTCGGTGGTGCCGGTCACCTGGGCGATCTGTGCGTAGGACAGTCCGTGCAGTTCCCGCAGGGTCCAGCAGAGCCGCTGCTGCGGTTCCAGGGCGCCCAGTGCGTGGACCAGGGCGTCGGTGAGTGCGTCCTGTTCGGCCGACCGGACGGGGGAGCTGCGCATGCCGGGGGCGGCGAGTGCGGCCACTGAGTCCAACGGTACCGGGGCCGGCCGGTGGCGCAGCGAGTTGAGGCAGCGGTTGGCGGTGATGCGGTACATCCAGGTGCTGAAGGCAGAGGCGTGACGGAATTCGGGCAGGCGCCTCCAGGCGCTGATGAACGCGTCCTGCACGGCGTCTTCGGCGTCCTGGGCGTTGCCGAGCGTGTGGAAGGCCATGGCGAGCAAGGGGCGGCTGTGGCGGCGTACCAAAGCGGCGAAGGCTTCTTCGTCGCCTTCCCCGGCCCGGGTCGCCAATATGTCGTCCGGCGTGCCGAGCAGCCTGCCGGTCGGGCCCGGGGGAGGGGGCTGTGGGGGTTGTTCGGGACGGGCAGGGGCTTCTGTTCGGCGCGCGGAGGCGCTGGCGTTGTGTGTCACGTTCGCACCTCCTTCTGGCGGTGTTACGTGTTCCCACGTTGAGGAATGTGATTCGAGTTCGTGACGATTTGTCCGGTGAGTGTGTCCAACCATGTGACGGGCGCCGTGCCGGTGCCCGTAGCGATGGATCGAGGCGACTGTCATGACGGACACCACCGACCGGCCCTCCACCGGACAGGACGGCTCCCGTGGGGCCGCGACCATGCTGAAGGGGCCCACCGGCGCCGGCACCTCACCCGAGACGCGGGGCAGAACGACCATCGCCGACGGCGTCGTGGCCAAGATCGCGGGGATGGCAGCCCGCGAAGTACCCGGTATCCACAACCTCGGTGCGGGCATGGCCCGCGCCATCGGCGCCATGCGCGAACGCGTCCCCGGCGGGGGGACCGGCGGTGTCAGCCGCGGCGTGAAGGTCGAGGTCGGCGAAAGCCAGGCGGCTGTGGACCTCGATGTCGTCGTGGAGTACGGCTACGCCATCGTCGAGGTGGCAGCCGAGGTCCGCGTCAACGTCATCTCCGCCGTGGAACGCATGACCGGCCTGGAGGTCGTCGAGGTCAACCTCGTCATCGACGACGTGAAGCTTCCCGACGAGGAAGAAGAGAGCGAGTCGGCTCAGGGACGCGTCCTATGACCCGTCGGTGGGACAGGTGAGGACAGGTGAGTGAGCGATGAATACAGCAACAGTGGGTCTGGCGGCCGGAATGTCGCTGGGCTTCGCCGGCTACTTCGGCGGCTTCTGGGCTTTCCTCCTGGTGGCCGCCCTGGGCGCGGTGGGCCTGGTCGTCGGTCTCGTCCTCCAGGGCGACATGGACGTGTTCGCCCGGCGGCAACGAGACATGTCCACCCGGCGGCAAGGGTGAGCGCCAACCCGGCCGCCGGCTCACCGGAGCACGTGCGGGGCAACCAGGCGCCCGACGCCCGACGGCCCTTGCCGCCTGCCGAGCGTGGCGCGACGGTGATACCGGATCGGGTCGTGGCCCGCATCGCCGCTCGTGTCGCGCGTACGGAACTGCACCGGCTCGGCGGGCCGCTGGAGCCGCTCACGGATCCGGCCGCACCCGGTGTGCGGGTGAGCACGCACGAGGGGACGGCGCACCTGGCGCTGTCGGTGGACCTTCCGTACCCCACGGACATCGCAGACGCCTGTCGGCACCTGCAACGCGAAGTGGCGGACCGGGTGGCCCAGTTGACAGGCCTGGACATCAGCGACGTCACGCTGATCATTCGGCGGCTGGCCACTGCCGATCGGCCGGGCCGCGTCCAGTGACGCTGCCATCCGATCGCCACAGAACTGGCAAAGGAGGGTCGTCATGACACTCGACGCCCACGGGGCTGCGGACACCGAACGGCCGGACAGGCACGCTCCCGAGGCGCAGCCTCTGCCGCCTGACGACGGGGGTCCGGGGTCACCGCGCCTGTGGTCACCACGGCGCGTCCCAGCCGCCGTGGTCGCCGTGGTGACGCTCTGCGTCTCGGGGGCGCTTCTGTACGACGTGATCGCGGTGCGCGCCGGACAGCCTGTCGGGGCATGGCGCACCCGCCTGGCCCATGAGTTGGCCACCCGACCGGTGGACGACCCTTGGCTGCTGACAGGTGGCGTCGTCGCCGCAGTACTCGGTCTGTGGCTGCTCGTCCTCGCCCTCACCCCCGGCATGCGACGGCTGCTGCCGCTACGGACGCCTGAGGGTTGTGCCGAGATGGGGGCGTGGCTGGACCGGCGGGGCGCCGAATTGCTGCTGCGGGATGCGGCGTTGCGAGTCCCAGGCGTCAGCCGAGCCCGTGTCCGGGTCGGCCGCCACCGCGTCAGCGCCCGCGCGGACGTCCGCTTCCGAGACCCCGAGACCGTCCGCGGAGAACTCGCCCAGGCGTTGCACGAACAGTGCCGTCAGCTCGCTCTGGCACACACGCCGCGGCTGGCGGTTCGCACACGTCGACCGACCCGTTGAGCCACCCCGGAGCCTGCCATGAACGGTCGATCCACACTCAACCGCCTCCTCCTGACCGTCAGTGGCCTGGTGCTGCTCGGTGGAGGCCTGCTGATCCTGGCCGCCGGCCTGGATCTCTACCGTCGGCTTCACCTGGCACCACCCGCCGACTTGCCGTTGGTCACGCCCCACGACGTTCTGCTCAGCAGGGCCGATCGCACCCGCTGGAGCGACCAGGGCTGGTGGTGGCCCGCTGTCATCGCCGGCCTCGCCCTGACCGTGGTCCTGGCCCTCCTCTGGCTGCTCGCCCAACTGCGTCGCCACCGTCCCGGTTCGGTGGACCTGGGCGGAACGCCGCCACCCGACAACGTCGAACTGCGAGCCGGCGCCCTCAGCCACGCGATCACCACCGAAACACGTGCTCTGACCGACGTCGCGCACGCGCACGTCCACATCAGCGGACGACCGGCGCACCCGCGCCTCCGAGTCGACCTCACACTGACGGAGCACGGCACACCCGGCTCCGTCCTGCGGGCGCTGTGTCTGGGTCCGGTCGCGCACGCACGCGACTGCACCGGAGTGACCCGCCTGCCTGCCCGAGCACGTCTCGACGTCGGCAGCCACAAGGCGCGCCGCGTCCGCTAGAGCGCGCCTTCGTCCACTGGAGACGGCGAGGCCGCGTCCACCAGCGCCAGAGAAGAGGCGTCACCGAGGGTTTCGGTGACGCCCCTGTGTCGATCGGCAGATGTGCCTTCGCGCACCCCTAGTTGTCCGGTTCAGGTGGTCGTCAACGCGGCCTGCCCGCGGTCTGCCTTCATCGGGCCCGTGGCGGTCGGCCGGACCTCGAAGTCGAACATGGCGGTGGGTACGTAGAGCGAGCAGCAGGCGTTGGGGATGTCGACGATGCCGCTGATACGTCCCTCTATGGGCGAGGAGCCGAGCAGCAGGTAGGCCTGCTCCCCGCTGTACCCGAACTTCTTGAAGTACTCGACGGCGTTGAGGCAGGCCCGACGGTAGGCCAGCGTCGCGTCGAGGTAGTAGTTCGTGTCCGTGTCGTGGTCGACGGAGATCCCGATGAACGTCATGAACTCCGTGTACCTCGGCTCGACGTTGCCCGGAATGAACACCGGGTTGGTGGAGATGCCGTACGTCTCCATGCCGCCCTTGATCAGGTCGACGTGGAAGTCGATGAAGCCGCCCATCTCGATGGCGCCGCAGAAGGTGATCTCTCCGTCGCCCTGACTGAAGTGCAGGTCGCCTCCGGAGAGCTTGGCGTCCTTCACGTGCACGGGGTAGAACACCCTCGATCCCCTGGTGAAGTTCTTGATGTCGTGGTTGCCTCCGTTCTCACGCGCCGGCACCGTGCGCGCGCCTTCCGCGCCGATGCGCTGTGCGAGGTCTCCGGTGGCCGTGCCGGCGAGGGCGTTGGTGCTGTCCGGCGGTACGGCCAGGGGCGGGACACGGTTGGGATCCGTGTCGATCAGTGCCTTCTCGCGGGCGTTCCAGCGGGCGAGCATCTCGGCGGACGGGGCGGTTCCGAACAACCCGGGGTGGGTGATTCCGGTGAAGCGAACCCCGGGAAGGTGGCGTGAGACGGCCTGCTGCCCGTGGAAGTCCCATACCGCCTTGTAGGCGTCCGGGAAGTAGTCAGTCAGGAAGCCTCCGCCATTGGCCTTGGCGAAGATGCCGGTATAGCCCCAGCCCTGTCCAGCCGCGTCCCCGGCCTGCTGCGGCACGGGGCCGAGGTCGAGTATGTCGACGACGAGCAGATCGCCGGGTTCGGCGCCCTCCACACCTATCGGTCCGCTGAGCATGTGGGGGATGGTCAGGTCGATGTCGCGTACGTCGTTCGCGCTGTCGTTGTTGCCGACCTGGCAGTCGGTCCAGTCGCGGCACTCCATGCGGAACTCTGCGCCTGGCTTCACCATGGCGACGGTCGGGACGTCCGGGTGCCACCTGTTGTGACCGGGCACGTCCTGGTCCCGCATCGACTTGGAATGGTCCACGCTGAAGAGAATTTCAGGCATGAGAACTCCTCATTCTTTGATCCGGTCACGTCGGTGCGCCCACGCTTCCGGCCGGCGGGGCGGGCGAGGTGACGCGGGGCGTCTTCCGGGTGAGCGGCCACAGGGCCGCGAACACGACCACGCCGAAGGCGCCCAATGCGATGGCGGTCTCGTCGGGGTGCTTCCAGTAGCCGGAGAGCAGCAGGCCCGCCGGGATCACGCCGGTGACCCAGCCTTCGATCGCCGTGACCCAACCGGTATAGACCTTGAGGCTGTCCATCTTGAGACCGAGCAGCAAGAAGAACAGGAACCAGAGGAAGGCCCAGTAGAGCCAGATGACCCCGAAGGGATAGTCCTTGAAGAGCCGGAAACTGACGTACGAGTACCCCAGGGCGACAATCGCCACGAACAGCGAGTAGTAGCCGACACCGCTGCTGTCGAGACCGATGAGCAGGCCGATACCTACGTAGAGGTAGGTGAAGCCGAACAGGAAGATGCCGGACGCAGCCAGGATCTTCATGTTGTCGTTGTTCGCGGTGAAGATGAGGTAGGTCGGCGTCAGTACCTGCAGTGCGCCTACGAAGAGGTTGAACACCGCTCCGGACCGGGCATCTACCTTCCCGAGGAGCAGCAACCCGTTCATGAAGAGCACCGCGCCGACAAAGAGCAGTCCCACGTTTCCCACGGGGACGCACCTCCTAGGTCCGCGTGGGCGGGGCGGAATCGCGCAGTCGTAGGTTTGCGGGCTGCTGATGAGCTGCCGCGAATGTGCCTCAGCTGTGAGTCCGCATGGCGTGATTCCGCGTTCTGCGCACCACTACGGGACGACGTCGTTTCGATGTCGTGCGAGACGTTCTGCCTTGTCCACCACCGCCCTCAGGGACGCGGCAACCGCGAGAGTGCGGGGTGAGGGCGCCGTGGCACCCTCGTGCGTGGCGGCACTTCGGAGACTACTGCCGGGGCCTCTCGCGCCTGCTCCTCCTGTGCATGGAGGGCGGCGACCGTCTTCGAGGTCAGCGAGAGGCCGGGCGAGGAATACACGCGTCTCGCGATGGCGGCGCAAACAGGGCAGCCGTAGCCTTTGGGAGCCGTCCCGATCTCCAGCTTCACATCGAACGGCCCGCAACGGCTGCATAGATATTCGTAGGTGGCCATCAGCAGCCTCCGGATTTCGGTGGACGCCAGCCAACCTTGATGTGTTGCGGCGCGCCCGGACCGGGCGTATGCCACAGCATGATTCCTAACTTCAAGGATTCGTCTCGTAATTCCGCGTGTCAAGTCCGGGAGGGTACCCGCAGGCCTCCGATCGGCTTCAGCCCCTTGATCGGCTGTGACGACTTCGCTCCGCTCAGTCGCCTGACGAGCTCTCACAAGCGACAAGTGCTGGTGGGACGGGGTCGTTGAGCCGTTGCAGGTTGTTCCGGACAGCCCGGCCTCGTATGCGTCCGGAGAGCAACGGCCCTCATCGGCCGAGCCGTCGACCTGCTCGGCCAAGCCGTCGTCGAGCCGCTCGGCCAAGATCGGTCGCCGCTGCCGCCGCTCGCGGACCGGGCCCACGGAGATCCGTGGGCTCCGGGCCACCCCGCGGACGGGTGTGGCATCGGGACCGGTACGCGTCGGCGTCATCCGTGCGCGCAACGTCAGTTTCTCGGCCGGGTTCGGCTCTTCCTCAGGGGAGTTCGGCCGTGTGGGCGCAGGCGCCCGAACTCCTGACGCGGGCCTCATCGAAATGGCTGCATCGCTATCCATTGGCTCAACCACCCATCGAGGGTGGGGATTGCAGCACCGCCGCCGACTCAATTAAAATTGGAGATCATCGGTAACCGACCGGTTTCGCCGGAACAACGGAACCACCGATGGAGGACGACCATGGCAAAGATCCTTGCGGTGCTCTATCCCGACCCCGTGGACGGTTATCCTCCGGACTACGCCCGCGACGAAATCCCGGCCATCACCGGCTATCCGGGCGGTCAGGCGACGCCGACCCCACGAGGCCTGGATTTCACTCCGGGGCAGCTCCTCGGCAGCGTCTCGGGAGAACTGGGACTGCGCCGGTTCCTGGAAGACCGAGGCGACACCTACGTCGTCACCAGTGACAAGGAACCACCGGACTCCACCTTGGATCGCGAGCTGCCCGACAGCGATGTCGTCATCTCGCAGCCCTTCTGGCCCGCCTACCTGACCGCCGAGCGGATCGCCTCCGCGCCCCGGCTCAAACTCGCGATCACCGCGGGGATCGGGTCGGACCACGTCGACCTGCCGAGCGCGATCGCCCACGGCATGACGGTGGCGGAGGTGACCTTCAGCAACAGCATCAGCGTGTCCGAGCACGCCGTCATGCAGATCCTCATCCTGGTGCACAACTTCGTGCCCGCCCACGACTGGGTGACCGGCAAGAAGGGCTGGAACATCGCCGACAGCGTCTCGCGCAACTACGACCTCGAAGGCATGGACGTCGGCGTCCTCGGCTCCGGCCGCATCGGCCAGGCGGTACTGCGCCGCCTCAAGCCCTTCGAGGTGAACCTGCACTACTCCGACGTGCACCGGCTGCCCCGGGAGGTCGAGGAGGAACTCGGGCTGACCTGGCATCCCGACGCGCGTTCGCTGGCCGCCTCGGTCGATGTGCTGTCGATCCACGCACCGCTGCATCCGCAGACTCAGAACCTCTTCGACGAAGACATGATCGGCGTCATGAGGCGCGGTTCGTACATCGTCAACACCGCACGCGCGCTCATCGTCGACCGGGACGCCGTGGTGGCGGCCCTCAACAGCGGTCAGCTGGCCGGCTACGCGGGCGACGTCTGGTACCCGCAGCCGCCACCGCCCGACCATCCCTGGCGCACCATGCCGTCCGAGGCGATGACCCCGCACGTATCCGGCTCGACGCTCTCGGCGCAGGCCCGGTACGCGGCCGGTACCCGCGAGATCCTGGAGTGCTGGTTCGACGGGCGCCCCATCCGTCCGGAATACCTGATCGTCGACGGCGGAGGGCTCGCCGGAACGGGAGCCCGCTCCTACACGGTCGCCGGATAGCGCGGGTGAGTCGGAACGGCCCGGTTGCCGCCGGACGACGGTGACAGTTCGTCCCGCCGCTCCTGACTCTCGGCAATCCAATAATTCCGGCTGGTAGCAGTCGGCGGACAGTGGACAGGAAAACAACAGAAGATCTATTGGAAGATTCAGTCGAAGATCCATGCCTGGCGCAATGGGTCTTCGGCTGTGTCATGCCTGATGAGAGCCCATGCCTTTCGTGACCCGATTCACTCCGAATCTGCTAGCGATGAGCGATCGGGACCTTTAGCGTGCTTAATAGACAGATTTTCCTATGCGGAGGCGCTGGCGCCGCGCATACTGTTTCGCAAGTTGACCAAGGCGAATGCCGGGAAGGTGGATCAGTGAGCAGCATGGACGCCGTGTGGGTACGGGGCGTGAACGGCATTCAGATGCATCACGTGACCGATCTTCAGGATGCCGGCAGATTTCTGGGCAACGCAGCCATGGCGCTGCGGGCCGCACATGTTCGGACCGGCGCCGACCGGTACTCCAACATCGCCGCCGAGCTGAAGAGCCTGGTCGAGCGGGTGCGGGAGCTGGAGGACGAGGCGCGGTCGAGCATGCACGACCTGCACTCCAACGACCCCGAGCGGTTCGTCCGCTGCAGGGACGGTCACGAGCCGTGGCCCGGTGAGATCCCGGCGGGATTCATCCCGCGCCACACCTGCAAGGACGAGTGCCTCTACCACGACCGTGAGGTCCTCGAAGCCATCACGCAGTGCACCTGCGGCCGGCCGCCGTGCCAGGCGTGCGAGATCGGCGGAAAGCTCTGACAGGCGGGAGCGGGGCCGACGGGGGTTTCCAGGTCCCGTAGGTTCCGTGATGACCGCATTCTCCGGGGCCGCGACCTGTCCTAAGTGCCGAGCAGGTCCGTCGCGAAGTGCCACCCGCATGGCGAGGAGTCCCCTCGTTCATGCGGGTGAGGCATATCCGCCGTCCCTTTCTGCGTGACGTCGGTCCTCGGGCCTGCAGCACCGAGGGCGGGTGATCGGGGATCCGCGCCGGTGTCCGGCTTCGACCGGGTGCGTACGCTGAGCCACCGCGTCGTCCCCGACAGTGAACGGCTGCGTACATTCTCCGAGAGCATCAAGCTCTCCACCGGCTGTCGGCAAAGCGTCCGCCCGGTATTCGTGACTCGACCGCTCAGCATCGAACGGCACGCCTTCGGCTTCGTACAGTTCGTCCGGCAACACCGGCACCGTATGCCCAAGAGTTGCCCATGGCGGCACGATGTCACATCTCGGCTCCCTGCTCTGAAGCATCGGAACCCAGTGATTCATCACGCGGTGCAGACGCTGTCGGTGGTCGGCAATCCAGTCGTCCGGCAAGGCGATCGGTACGCGCACGGTGACCATGGATCCCGACGCGTCCTCTACGACCACCTCTGGGCAGTCACGCTCGCCCCGGAGTTGGATGGAAATGGATGCCCCTCTGCTCATCTCCATCCAGGCGACATCTTCGCCGGCGTCGAGCCTGTTCAGCGCGTCGGACCAGCTTGCGAACCTGGAAACGTTCGGCCTGGAACTCCAGGCTGCCGTGGCCGGGCTGGTCGGGGTGGTGGTCCGCCGACCAGGTCAACGAGCCCCCGTTCACCGCTACCAGGCTGAGGTCGTTGCCGCGTCCGGACAGATCACGGACCGTACCGGTGACGGTGGCCCCGTCGTCGTGTCCGTCGAAGCGCCAGTACGCCATCGTTCCTGGGACGATCATCTTCGAGGCCGACCGCGACGGGCGCGCCGGGACAGAGTCGAAGCCCGCGAACCGCTTCTCGAAGTCGACGACGACCGAGAACCGGTCGGCGTCACCGCTCAGCTCCCTCTCCTCCCGCTCCAACTGGTTCAGGCCCTTGGCGGCCCGGCCGGGGATCCACGGGGAGACGGTCTCCACGTCGATGACGTTCCGGTCGAGGTCGAAGCGGTACAGGCGGATCATCGCCGCGCCGCCGAAGTACCGGTTCGGATGGTTCGTCAGATGCAGGTGCACCTTGTGGCCCGCCGCGTTCCTGTGGGTGGCACGGGCGGCCGGCCAGTAGTGGCCGTTGAGGGTCAGGAAGGTCTGGTCGTGGTCCTTGACCAGCCGGTCCCACAGCTCCTGGCCGTACGAGGGCAGTGTGTCGTCCTCGACGACCAGTTCGTGCGTGGTGAGGATCACCGGTGTCCTGGGGTGCCGGGAGAGGACCTCCTTCGCCCAGGCGTATCCGCTCTCCGACAGCCGCCAGTCCAGGGCCAGCACCATCCACTCCCGCCCGGCGGCCCGGAACAGATGGAAGGTGCCGTAGCCGTCGGGGGACGCGCCCCCGATCGGCCTCGCCACCCGCCCCGTTCACCCGCCGCCGCGTGCAAGGCCTCTAGTCAGGGCCTCTTGTGCGGTTCTTCGCCCACACGGTCCACCACGGCACGCTGGAGTACCGCGGTGGTCTGTATCACGCTGCCGGCCTTGCCGATCACCGTGTCCTCCTTCGTGACGTCGCGGAAGCCGAGGAAGGCGTACGTGGACTTGTCGAAGATCCACTCCTGCCGGTCTTCGGCCTGACCGTCCAGGGTGATCGCGACACCGTGCCGGCCTACGGCGTCCACGGCGTCGGGGATGACGGTGGTGCCGGGGATCTGGGCGGCGACACGGTAGAGGAACGCCGTGGTCTGCGGGTCCACCGACTCCTGGAGCATGCCGCCGAGATACTCGAAGACCCACGGCATGCTCACGGCGGGTCGCGCGTTCCCCTTGGTGTTCTCCGCGTTGTCCATCTGCCTGCGCCAGTCGGCCTCTATCGCCCGAAGTGCCGCGGCCGGGTCGCGCGGAAGGGCGGCCAGGTCCTCGAAGGGGCTCTGCGTGTGCCCGGGGCCTCCGACCGTTCCCTCGCCGGGGCCGGGAAACTCGAAGCGTTCGGGGGCCTTGTCGCCGTACGCCTGGGCGCCGCCCTGGCTCCGCGACCAGGGAATCCACTCCCGAAGAGTCTGCAACTTCGTCAGTTTTCCAGCGGCCTTGGAGTACTTCTTGTGCACATGGCCGTGCTCGTCGGTCCACTTCGCCTGGAGGGGGTTGTCCCTTCCGGCCGACACGCTGCGGATGTACACGTACTGGTGGTGGCCGACCTTGACGGCCGGGTCGCGGGAGACCACGGCGGCGGCGTTCTCCAGGAGCACCGACGCCTCGGAGGCGGCCGGTCGCGCGGCGTCGGCGTGCCGGCCTGGGTGGTCGACGCCGACGGTGAGCACCACAGCCGCTACGGCGGCCGCGGCGAGCGGGGCGACGACCTGCACCCAGCGCCTCCTTCGACGTCTCCGCGCCGCCCCGGCGTCCGCGGCGGCGGCCTCGGGGCCGGCCGCGGGTACGGACTGTTGGATCTCACTCAACAGGTGCTCCTTGAGGACGCGCAGGCGGTCATCGGGCAGATCCTGGGAAACCGGGATCGGCAGCAGTCGGGCCGCGTCCGCGCGCTCGGCGGACTCTGTTGCGTCGAAGCCGGCGTCGTGAGGCGTCTTGGCGTTCATCGGATCTGCTCCTGGTTCGACCGGGCCGCGATCTCGCGGCCACCCTGTTGCTGTCCGGGACGGGACGCCGGTTCCGTCCTGTCGGAAGCGAGTTCCTCGTCCGTCAATCGCCGCAACCGGCGCCGGGCGCGGGAGAGGCGGGAGCGGATCGTGCCGATCGGCACGTCCAGTGCCTCGGCCGCCGCCGCGTAGTCGAGGTCGGCCCACACGCACAGCGCGAACACCTCCCGCTCGCTGCGACGCAGCCGCCGCAAGGCCCGCTGTGCCGCGGCCAGTCGCCCGGCGTCCTCCATCCGTTCGACGACTTCGTCCGCGAAGTCCGGCGCGGTGTCGTGCGGCGGGACCCGGCTGAGGGCGGCCTGGTAACGGCGAGCGGCGCGCGTGGTGTTGCGCAGTACGTTGGTGGCGATGCCCAGCAGCCAAGGGAGCAGGCCGTCGCCTTCGGGTCGCACCGTCTCGCGCAGCCGCCACGCCTCCAGAAAGGTCAGCGACACCACGTCCTCGGCCGTCGCCCAGTTCCCGGTGACCCGGACCGCGTACCGGTGCACTGTCCGGGCATGTTCGTCGAATATCGACCCGAAGGCCTCCGGATCACCGGAGCGCAGCCGGGCGCGCAAGGAAAGTTCCACATCTGATCCTGTCCGCGCGCGCCACTGGGTTCCCTGCGATTTTCGTGACTCAGGTCACACCGGCGGGCTGTAGGAATTGCGGTGCAACTCCGGTCGCGAAGAGTGCGGTTGTGACCAAGAAGAACCTAGCGAAGCCGAGGGACGGCGGCTGACCGGCGAGGTCGCGCTGCCGCAGCTGACGGCTCCTCGCAACGGCGTAGGACGTGGCCCCGGCGGAAGTTGCCCAGGCGCGGGCCGCCCGCACGCGGCACAAGTCGATCACCGTGACTGGTCCAGCCTCTTCCACGGTCGCAGCTTCGTCAGCACCAGTGCGTGCAACTGGTCGGCTGTGGAGGCCGAGCCGAGCCTTCGACCCGGCAGGGCCGACGGCCAGGGGCGGCGGCGCGTCGCTGATCACTGCGATCGTCGCCTACGACGTCTACGATGTGGCGGCCGTACCGAGTGGACGCAGATGGCCATCCATGGCGGAAGTCACGTGGGCGGCAGCGGTATCGGTATTGGCGAGGGCACGTGGATGGGATCGAGGGTCTGTCTCAGATGAAGACTTGGCTGGAGGGGCTGTTCGGCAAGGGCCGGCCCCGCACCGCGGGTGAGACCTCGCTGGAGAGCCAGGCGATGACCTCGTCCGACGATGCAACGGTGAGCCGGACGCACATCTCCCCCGAGGAGCGGGTGGTTCTACTCATCGGAATCCTCGACGACCCCGCGGCGCGCGAGGACGAGAAGTTCGATGCGGCGTGGGACCTCGAGGACTTCTCCGGGCCGGTCGTCGAAACGTGCCTGATCCGGATCATTCGCGCCGAGGACTTCACCAGTGTGCTGGCCCAGCATTGCGCCGAGTCCCTCGGCGGGATCTGGGCCAGGACCGGCCGTGTGGACCCATCCTTCATGACGGAGCTGCGCGGTCCGGCGAAGGACGAGGTGTTCGGCATTCTCGGCAGCCGAGCTCCGCACCTGCTGCCCGACAGCACCTTCTAGAAGTTCTTCAGCGGCTGAGGTTGCCCAGTACTCCGGCCGCACCCTGAGAGGACATGACGGGTTCAGCCTTCCTCGCGGGGAACAGCTCACTGTCCGCCGAGTCTGAGCGCGACGATCACGTACAGGCTCGCGGACGCCGTCACAAGCAGGAAGGCGAGGATCGTGTGGACCATGAGCCCTCGCCAGGGAGCGAGGCCCAGATACGTCCGGGCCGCTCGGCTCACTCGGGGTCCGGGGGCACCATGGGCGGCGTCGGCGTCCGCCTTCTCGACCGCTCGGCGAAGCTTCCTGCGGCTTCGCTCGGTCGTGATGCCCAAGCGAACACCATCGCTGTCACGCACTACCAGGGTGCGGTACGCCCTGCCGTAGGAAAAGGTCGTCAGCAGTCGGACGCTGGCGATCCGGTTCAGGTCGACGGACCGTTCGCCGGTCAGGGTGTGCGCAGTCAGACGTGACGACGCGTGTCGAAACGGGGCTCGTTCCTCGCACAGGGCGGGGAGCAGTACGAAGCCGACGATCCCGGACACCAGGCCGAGCATGATCGGTGTGCTTTCGGGGACTGCCCCGATCCGGGCCAGTCCGTAGCCGCCGAAGGGCAGCAGAAGGACCGTGACCGCCAGACCAGATCCCATCCGGGCACGCACCACGCTGCGGGCTGTGCCTGCTTCCACTGAACGCCCCCGTCTCTGTCGGCCTGCACCAGCATGCAGGTGCAGTAAGCCAGTGTCGGGCAAACACTGAATCGGCGGGGCAGCGCGCAGTGCTGTCTTCGCGCCGGGATGAAGATCCCGGCGCGGCGTGCGGTGTCAGACGTTGGCGTAGCCGGGTGCCTCCTGACCCCCCGGTGACCGCCGCCGTCCGACAGTACCTCGACGTCTGCGAACAGGCCGGCGAGGTACGACCCGGCATCGACCCGGTCGACGTCATCATGCTCATGAGCTGTCTGTGGCGTATGCCGAACCGTCCGGAGGGCATCGCCCGGACCGGGCGCCTGATGGAACTGGCGATCGACGGCTTCCGGCCGTAGGGCGCCGCACGCCGATTGCGGTCCTGTTCCACCGGATGCGGCGATGGTGAGCTCAGGACCGAGGTCCTGAGCGACCGGGGGTGTCGCGCGTGCCGGTCATCCTCTTCTCGGGCGGCCGGGACAGGAATGCTGTCACGGAGAGAACCGCTCCGGGCGAAAGTCCGCAAGCATCTCGTCCCTCTTCCCGGTGAGGATCTCCGAAGCGAGCAGCCGGCCGATCACCGGCCCGAGCGTGATGCCGCTGTGGGAGACCGCCTCGTAGTAGCCGGGCACCGACGGCACCGCTCCCACCGAGGGGAATCCGTCGGCCGGGATCGGCCGGTGGGCTACCCGTGTCTGTGTGATGCGGGAGTTTCCGAGTGCAGGAATGACGTGCCGTGCCGATTCGTGGAGCAGCCTGGCGAGTTCCGCCGGCTCTTCACCCGTGTCGATGAGTGCGTCGATTTCCCGGCTGTGCAGGACCATGGACGCATCTCCGTCAGGACGGATCTCGATGTGCGGCGCGTGCATGGCCCGGTGAACCGGGACCGGAGCACAGGCGATCCGGGTGACGACGCCGGGTTCCCGGCGCATCGGCAGGTGCCGTGCGACGAGCCCGGCGAGGTGGGAGGCGCTGGGTCCTGCCGAGTTCACGACGGCGTCGACGTCGAGACGGCTTCCGTCCGACAGTGTCACTGTCCGGACGCTCCCATCAGTGGCGATGCCGATGTCGTGGACAGCGGTGCCGGACCGGCGTTCGGCACCGGACTCGACGGCCAGGCCGACCAGGCGGCCGACGAGATGCCGGCCGTGCACCCAGGCTTCGTCGGGGTAGAACAGGACCGGAGTCTTGCCGGGCACGGTGAGAGCGGGTTCGAGGTGACGGCGTACCTCGTCTCCCGAGTGCACCTCGACCCTGTAGTCCCAATTGGTCAGCAGCTCGGCTGTTTCCAGGAACTTCGCCTCCGCTGCGGGATCGCCGGCCCAGCGCAGATGGCCGCTGGGATGCCACCACGAGTCCGGCCCGATGGTCTCCGCGAGCTCACGGTGAGCCACCATGCCCGCGACGTTCAGATCGAAGTAGGACCTGCGCACGGTCTTGTTGCTGGCGTTGACCCACGAGAAGGACCAGTTGGTGACCCCTTCGCCTGGCAGCCCCGCGTCGATGAAGACCACATCGGCGCCGTGCCGCGACAAGTTCCAGCCCACGCAGGCTCCGAGGACGCCCACTCCGATGACGGCAATACGCAAAGGCCGCTGCGCGGACCCGACGCTCATGATCGCCCCCGGTCGCTGATCATCGTCGATGTTCTGGGACCCCGGCACCCACTGCCAAGCAGAGTACGCCTACGGCAAAGGAGAAGGCACCGGGTCTCCGTTGGCGCGGAGCCGACAACTTCGGTCCGCCGTGGCCGAGTTGCATGCGTCCAGGTCCAGCTCCGGTCACCGAGCTCGGCTTTGGCCGGCCCTCGCGACCGACGAGAGCCGGCGCACCCGGACGCTGCGAAGAACGGGGCTCGCGGATTCCCCCTCCACCGCGAGTCCCGTTCCGCACTCTCCGGCTGTATCGCCTGAGAGATCCGGGCGGCCCGTCGCCTCGGCCTGGCGGCAGGCCGCGCTCAGCCTTGAGTGCTGAGTCCTCAGTGCCGGTGATAGATGGTGTGCGCGCCCCTCGCCATCCTCGTGCAGTGACCTCCGTTGCCGAGGCCCTCGAGGACCCAGATCGTCCGTACACTCGACGCGAAGGTGTAGCCGCCCCCGGGACCGATGGATTTCCCGTTCCTGCTGCTCGTGTACACCCACTCGTCGCGAGTGCCGCCGTCGGCGTACGTGGCGTGGATCTGCACGCAGGCAGCCTTGTGGTCGTACTTGGTGTCGTACAGAGTTCCGTCCACCATGATCCGGCCGTTGTCGAGCGGACCCACGTGGCCGTGCGCCCACGCCCCCGCGATGTCCGACGCGTGGTGCGAGGCGGTCCACGCCTTGAACGGCCCGCTGAGCGGGGCGGCGTGCGGGTTCATGCCGGCCGTCGAGGCGCTCGCCGTGGGCGCGACGGCCAGGCCGGCGCCGAGCGCAGCGGCGGCTGCGGCGAGGACGACCCGCTTTCGTGCGGTGTTCCTTCGTGCGTACATGTTGGTGCTTACCTCCCCGTGTTGGCAGGCGGGTCCGGCGTGTGCCGTGTCAGGTCTGCGCCCTGCCGCCCGGCTCGTGTCCTTGCGTCATCGACCGTGCCGGGCCGGCCTTCGATCTCACAAGAGAGGCCGGGCAGCGGGGAAAGGACCGGGACGCCCCACGCGCTGACCTGTGAAAGGAGGGTGTGGTCTGGCACGGTGCCGGGACGGCGCGGGACGAGCGGTGAGACATTTGCAGGGCAGGGGAGACTGGGCCGGGGCGAGGGACACTGATGAGTCGATGGCGGCCGTTGCGGGTTGAACTCCCCCATCAGGTGAGCCGATTGGTCGAAGAGCTGCGGCTGTACAAGGATCGTGCGGGACTGAGCCTGGCGTCGCTCGCCACCAAGACCGCGTACAGCACCACGTCTTGGCACCGTTACCTCAACGGACGCAAGCTGCCCCCGTGGCGGGCGGTCAAGCTGCTCGGCCGGCTGGCCGACGCAGACGAGGGGCGGCTACGCGTCCTTTGGGAGTCGGCTGCGGTGGCCTGGCAGGACGGGCCCACCGAACTCGCCGGGTCCGCCGAAGGGGACGCGCCTCCGCCCGGCCCGAGGAACGACGACCCGGCACCGCCTGGCCGCCCGGCCGGATCCATTCCTCCCCCTGGCAGCGGTCTCGGGGCGGCGATCTCCGCCGTCGTCGGCCGAAGAGGGGTGACTGTCGGTGCCGTCATCGGGGCCGGCGCCCTGTTCGCCGTCCTGACCCTCGTTCACCCCTGGACCGGCGGCCCCGGCAGACCGCCCGTGCCGCGTGGGGCACCACGGGGCGCACCGACGTGGCCGTGGCCACTGCGGTCGTCGGACGCAGGGGCTGCGGGAGTGGGCTGCCGCGGTCACTCCTGCCAGGGGCGGGACCCCTACCGGGAGAGGTGCGACCGCTTCAGCACGGTCGTGCACGCGCTGCGCACCTACGGCACCGTCCTCACCCTCCGGTACAGCCCGGCCTGCCACGCGGTCTGGGCCGAGGCGGGACCGGCCCGGGGAACACAGCGGCTGCTCGTCGCCGCCCAGGGCGCCGCGACCCAGCACGCGCGTCCCGGCGCCTCGCGCACGGCGATGACAGTCGCAACTCCGCGGGGAGCGCTGGCCTGCCTCGTCGTGTCGAATCGAGAAGAGCCTTCGGACCGCTCGAACCGCTCGGACCGCTCGAACCGCTCGAACCGCACGGACCGCTCGGACCGCTCGGACCGCTCGGACGGTGGGGCCGATCACACCCTCGACCATCAGCTCTGCGTGACGGAGCACGACAGCTGGGCGGAACCGGTCAGTGGCGGCAGCTCGTCAGGGTGACCTCGTTCGTCCGCAGCCTGTGGAAGCGACCCGCGTCATACACCTCGTACACCCCACCGCGGCCACGGAGCAGGGGCAGGGTGTACTTCTCTCCGCGGTACGCCGTCCACGGTGGCGCCGAGACGAGCCTTCGGGCCGCGAAGCCGAACGTAGCCGCGCCGACGATTCCGTCGGCTCCGAGGCCATGGTTGGTCTGCCACGTCCGGGTCGCCCCGCTCGTGGCGGCGTCGAACGCGCACGTGATCCCCGAGCTGGGCAGGTAGCCGTCCGCCCACAAGATCGCCTGCCACAGCCCGACCAGATCGCTGCGCGGTACCCGGCCGGCCTCCAACAGCGGTTCCTCGCTCCAGTCGTCGGCGAAGGCACCGGAACCGGTCACATACGTCGCGTGATCGGCGGACGGCGCGCTCGCGGCACAGGTCGCAGCGAAGACGACCGCGCAGACGGCGGCCGACAGGGCCGCTCGTCGGCCGACGCCGCCAGGCGAGTTCATGGCACCGTCATACCTCGGTCCCTGACACTCCGTCATCGCTTTGGCTCGATCCGGCCCCCACAGGGTCCGCTCGGGACTGCGCTTCCAGCAGGGTGGGGAGCCATGACGGGTGAGAGCCACCGAGGTGGAACATGGCTGACTGGAAACCGCTTCCCGACACACTCGAATCCGACCTGCGCGCCCTCGTCGAGCAGTTGCGGCGTCTCAAGGACCGCAGCGGTCTGAGCCTGGCCGCGCTGGCCGAGCGCACGCCGCACAGCAAGTCGTCATGGGAGCGGTATCTGAACGGCAAGTCACTGCCTCCCAGGCAGGCCGTGGACGCGTTGGCACGGGTGGTCGGCGCGGACCCGGCGCGGCTCGCCGCGCTGTGGGAGCTGGCGGCACGGGCGTGCAGCCGACAGGGCTCGCCGGAGTGGAGGGAATCTCCGGATCTCGCCACTTCGTCCGAGCCCGCCAAGGTCACCGAGCGCGTCGCATCCCCTCAGCTCGCTGAGTCGGATCCGTCCTCTGAAGTCCCGGCGGAGACCGAAGACGCACGGTCGCCGGCCGGCACGACCGCGGACCTGCCGCCCCGCGGGCTCCCGCACAAGCCGTGGACCGACTGTACCGCCCGCCGCTGGGTCGTGCTGTCCGCCGCTGTGGCCCTCGCCGTCGGCGGGGCCACCGTCGTGCTGCGGGCGACGCACCATCCCAGGGGTTCGGCCGACACTCATCGGACTTCCACCACAGGCGGCTCCGGCAGGAACCAGCTCGACATCACTTGCTTCGAGCAGAGCTGTACCGGCAAGGACCCGAAGACGGAGGGATGCGGCGACCCCTGGACCGCCGCCCTCACCAAGGTCCAAGGCGTCTACGTCGAGTTGCGCTACAGCGACTCCTGCAAGGCGGCCTGGGCGCGCATCAGTTGGGGAGGCGTGGGCGACATCGCACGTGTCGTGCCCGCGAAAGGCGCACCACAGCAGGACAGGGTGCACTACGACACCGACGTCTACAGCCCGATGGTCGCGGCCGACACGCCGTCCGACGCGAAGGCCTGCACCGTCCTCACCTCCGGTGCGTACGGCTGCACGGAACCAGGCGGCACAATACGGCTCACCCCACCTCCCGAACCTGTCATCTCACCTTCCTCGCCCGGTCGTTGAGGCCCGGCCCCGCTCGGTGTCGGCGTCCTCCGCCTCCTGAGCTCCGTGCTGACCTGCCCCGGCAGCCGGCAGCCGGCAGCCGAACGCCGGGAGCTGGCTGGGCGCATCCGTGCGGGGTGGCCTCTCGGTCAGGGTGATGAGCGACCCGCTATTCGGTGACGGTGCTGGGTTCGTCGTCCCAGGCCAGCGAGGACATCTTCCATCCTGACGGCGTACGGAGGAACTGGGTGGTCTTGCAGCCCCCGCCCTCGAAACGCTTGCCGTGCCGGTAGCCGGATTTGCGGTATTCGCTGAACCGGTGCGCGATCGATCCGAAGATCTCGGTCCGCTCGGAGACCTCCCATTCGGAGAACTCGGTCAGCGTCCCGTCGGTGAGCATCTTCTGCCGGGGCTCGATGAACGAGTCGAGGTCGTAGATCACTGGTTCGTTCCCGACGTTCGCGATGATCCTTCCCTGCGGGATGAAGACGTCGCGGATGACGCCGAGGTCGGGGCGGCGGTCGCCGGTGTTGGTGAAGGCGCCGATGAACACGTGCGTCAGCCGGTCGAGCTCGGCCAGGACGGCGGACTTGGACTCTTCCTCGCCAGAGGGCCATTCCTCGGAAAGGACCGACCAGACCTCGCTGTCCTGCCGCACACCCTGATGCGGATAGCGCTGCCGGAGCACTCCGTCGCGGGTCATGCCCAACCGGCGTGCGACGTCGGTGCTGCGGGTGTTGCCTGCCGCCGCCCACCATTCGACGCGGCTCATTCCGCGTTCCCGGAAGGCCCAGTCGATCAGCATCCGGCAGGCTCGGGTCACCAGGCCGCGTCCCTCCCCGGCCTGCTCCAGCCAGCAGCCGATCTCGCAGACGCCGGCGGCGCTGTCGAACCGAGTGAACATGACGCCGCCGACCAGGTCGTCGTCCAGCCATATCCCATAGATCCGGCCGGTGTCCGTGGCCAGACGATCGGCATAGCGCTGCAGGGTGGCCGTGGCCGACTCGAGGTCGGTGCTGAACGTCGCCCAGGGGATCCACGGGTCCACCGTGACCCGGGCGCGCTCGATATGGGCGAGGAACTCCTTCGCCTGCCAGGGCTCCAGGGGGCGGAGCTGGGCATGGGCGCCGAGCGGCAGGATGAACATGGGAGCCCCTTCTCCAGGTGCGTAACAAGCGTTCGGTACGTAAGCTAGCACCATGCCGCCCGCGCCCGGAGACCGTGAAGCCCGTCGCAAAGACGTATCCGAGGCCGTATGGCACGTCCTCGCCGACAAAGGGTTCGGCGGGCTGACCCTGCGTGCCGTCGCCACGGCCATGGGTGTGTCGACCGGGATGCTCATGCACTACTTCCCGACCAAACGGGCCCTGATCACGCACGCCTTGGACCTGCTGGAGCAGCGCACCGCGGAGAGGCCCCGCCGTGCGCGTCCCGGTGCGGGCCTCGCTACGGTGCGCGCCATGCTTCTGGACATCCTGCCGCTGACGCCGGGCGACGTCGCCCGCAATCGCATCTGGGTCAGCTCCTGGGACCTCTCTCTCGCCGACGGCGAGCTGACCACGCAACAGGCCGACCGCTACACCCGGCTCCGCTCGACGATCCGCCCGCACTTGGAAGCAGCACGTGATCTCGGCGAACTCCCCGCGACCGCCGACCCGGAGCAACTCGCGGCCACTGCCGTCGCCTTCACACACGGACTGGTCGTCCAGGCCCTCTTCGACCCCGGCCGATTTCCTGGGGACGTACAGATCACGATGCTCGACGACTTCCTCGCCGCGACCGCGCTGCCCCGATGACGGCCGAGATGTGGCGGTGACCCTGGGACCTTGCGAGCGAGGACCTGGAGCCGCGTGTCGTCAGGAGCTGTCCCGGGTCCGTACGGCCGCCCACAGGGCGATCCGGGTGCGTGAGCGCAGGCCCAGTTTGTCGCGGACCTTGTCCAGATGGGTGGCGACGGTACGTTCCGAAAGACTGAGCCGCTCCGCGATCTGGCGGTTGGTCAGTCCTTCGGCGACGAGTTCGGCGACCTTGAACTCCCTTGCAGTGAGGGGGAACTGGTCGACGGCGACCGCAGTGGGGTCCGTCGCCGTACGCCGGTCGCCGCTTCCCGTCCGCAAGGCGTACGCGACGAGCCGGTCTCCGTGCAGCCGGCGACCACTGCTGACAGCCGCGTCCCGCGCGGTCGATGACAGCCGGGTCCGTGCACGGGCCGCCGTCAGTTCCACCCGTCGGCGCCACGGGTCCTCCGGCTCGGTGTCCAGCCGGCTGCGGGCCTGCGCGCTCGCCTCGTACAACCGCAGGGCTCGCCGCATGTCACCGCTCTCAGCGGCCACCAGGGCCAGGCCCTCGATCGGGTACAGCGCGTGGAAACTCGCTTCAGGGACGATCCGGAGCACCTCGCCGAACAGTGCCTCGGCACTGTCCAGACGCCCCAGGGACAGCCGTACGGCACCGGCGGTGTGCAGCGCGGCAGCGGTTCGGCTCCAGTGCGCCTGTGTCCTGAGGACCGGAAGACAGCGAGCCATGAGCACATCGGCCTCGGCCTCTTCGCCGGCCTGGAGCAGGGCCCAGGCCAAGTGATGGGTGCACCATGCGGTGTCCTGCGGTCGGCCGAGCGCGGAGACGACGCGCAGGCACTCGCGCAGATCCGCGACGGCGGCAGGGAACTCGCCGCGGCACAGTCGTGCCGCCGCCCTCGCGTCCAAGGCGTTCGCGAGACCAGCGAGGTCGTCGCGCATGCGTTCCTGCCGCACCGCCCGCTCACCCAGTCGTAATGCCTCGGCCGGATCGGCCTGTTGACAGACCACACGCGTGGCGAGCGCCGCCACCGCGCCGCCGAGCGCCGGCTCGGAAGGGTCCCGCAGAAGTCCGTCGAGCAGCGGGCGGGCTGCCGATGGCTGCTCCTGCTGGTAGTGCACGCGGGCCAGTTCCAGGGCCAGCCGGTCGTGCGAGGCGTCGTCGCGGCAGCCGGCGTCGGCCAGGGCCGCCGCGAGATTGTCCCGTTCGGCGGTGAGCGGTGCGCCGGCCTGGTCGGCGAACACCTCGCCACCGGTGCGTTCCGCGAGGTCGTTCAGCCACTCCAGGGCTCGCCCGCGTACGGCGTCCAGCTCACCCGACTCCGCCAGACGCTCCATGGCGCAGGCACGTACGGCGCTCAGCTGACGGAACCGCGCGGGACGTGCGTCGCCAGGCAGCCGTACGATCAGTGACTTTGCCTCAAGGGCACACAGGACGCGCAGAATGTGGCGGGGTGCGACGCCGTCGCCGGTGCAGACCGCCTGCGCCGCACTCGTGTCGAATCCGCCGACGAGCACCGCGAGACGCCGGAAGACCGCCTGTTCCGCCGGTTCGAGCAGTCGATGGCTCCAGTCGATGGCGGCGGTCAGTCCGTCGTGGCGGCGGGGGCCCGTCCTGCTGCCGTCGGTCAGCAGCGACAGCTGAAAGAGCCGGTCGTCCAGTCCGTCGAGGATGTCGCCCAGGGGGAGCGTGCCGACGCGGCGCGCCGCCAGTTCGACGGCCAGCGTCAGACCGTCCAGCCGGCGGCATATCTCGGCGACCGTCGCACCGTTGCCCGGCCGGAGGGTGAAGCCGGGTGCGCGGCTGGTGGCACGCTCGACGAACAGCCGGACGGCATCGAAGCGCAGGAGGGCGGCAGGATCGTCCTCCGTGCCGGCCGGCGGCAGGGACAGCTCCCCGACCCGGAACACGGTCTCGCCGGGAACCCGCAACGCCTCCCGGCTGGTGGCCAGGATCCGCAACCGGGGGCAGCGGCTCAGCAGGGTCGCGGCGAACAGTGCGCAGGGCTCGGCCAGATGCTCGCAATTGTCCAGGATCAACAGGCGCGAGGTGCCCGCGATCGCGCGGACCAGGGCCTCGGTGCCGGATCGCCCCGCCCGCTCACCCACACCCAACGCGGTGGCCACGGACTGCGCCAGCGGGGCGCTGTCGTGCAGCGAGTCGAGTTCCACCAGATCCACCCGAGCGTGGCGCCGGGGCAGCCCTTTGGCCAACTCCAGCGCCAGCCGTGTCTTGCCGACGCCGCCGGCGCCGGTCAGCGTGAGCAGTCGCGACGTCCTCAGCAAGGCGCGCAGGTCGGACAGTTCCTGTCGTCGCCCCACGAAGGAGTCGAGCGCCGGCGGCAGCCCACGGCCCGGATCCGGTGGGGAGGCAGCGGGCGTGGTCGGCCGCTGCCTCCCCGAACCTGTGCGCGTCGAACGCTGTCGGAACGCCCGTTGCCGGCATGCGTTGGAGCAGTACCGGGCCGGCCGGCCGCTGTGTGGTCCGGCGGCCAGCGCCGCTCCGCATGACTCACATGTTCGATGCCGGGTCATTCCCGATTCCTGGCCGTGGGCTCCCCGGGTGAAACCCTCCGGTCCCACCGGCCGGCCGCCTCGGTGGGGCGTGCGTCAGGGCGTCGCGGCGGGATTGACCCCGAGCACGACGGCGCCCGTCACTCCCTCGCCGACGTCGCTGCCGACCTGTGTGATCGTGAGCACGGTTGAAGATCCGCCGTTGCGGTATATGCCGTCCCTCGCGTTGAGCGTTCGGGTGGCCGTGTTGTTCCGGTAGGGGGTCAGGGCGGCGATCTTCGTGTTGTAGGTCTCGGGGAAGTAGAGCTGGCCCGTGTGGGAGACGTGGCCTCCGTGGTAGGTCCCGTTGGAGACGGTGCCGCCGGCATGGGTCTTGACGTGGATGTGGAGCGCGCGGCCGACGTACCAGCCGGGGTAGACGGTGGTGAACTCGGCGACGCCGGCGGAGTCGGTCAGCTGCACGCCCCGCAGGAAGGTGGTGTCCGGGGTGGAGCCGCCCGCGACATAGCCGGAGTAGACGCCGAGCGCGTCGCAGTGCCAGATGTCGACCGCCGTGTTGGGCAACGGGAAGCAGGTCGCGATGTCGACGACTGTCACGCGGAGGGTGAGCGGCACACCCGCCCTGCCCTCGGTGATGTTCTTGCGGACCGTCTCCAGGTCCAGATAGTAGGGGCCTTCGGTCTGTTCGGGTGTCAGGACGCAGGCAGCGGCCGGTCCGGCGGCGGCTCGGGGCGTGCTGCCTCGGTCCTCGGCTGCCGCCTGCGAAGCCGCGAATCCCAGGGCTGCGACGCCGAGCGTCGCGCCGCCCAGGGTGGCGATGACGGATCTGCGGGTGGCGCCGGCCTGCTCCGCGGGGTCGTGGTGGGGGGTATCAGTCATGCCGCCACGATGGCGCGGGCTGCGGCCGACGGGATCGGTCGGACGACCGGCGAATCGAGCGCGTTACGAAACCCTCCGGGTGAAGTGTCCACCCCGGGCCGGGGCGGGGGAGCAGGGCGGTCCGCGGCGGCGGATCCGCCACGTCCGTGCCGTCCCCAGCGCGTCTCGGCGCGCACGGCACGGTGGCGGCCGTCCGCCGGTCACTCGGTGCGCAGTGCTGTGGCCGTGCGGACCTTGGCAGCCCATCCCGCCGGAGCCATCGCGCCCAGCAGGGCGACGAGCACGCCGGCCAGGCCGAGCAGCAGCAGTTGCGGCAGGTCGTACACATCGAGGACGGACGGCGGCAGGCCGGTGCCCGCGGCTTCTCCCATGACCGGCAGCACGTAGCCGTGCAGCGCGAACCCGGCCGGGACGCCGATCAGCCCGCCGACGACACCGATACCGGCCACCGAGGCGAGTACGAGCCCCACTGTCTGGCGCGGGGACATGCCGAGTGCCTTGCACACTCCCAAGTCGTGGACGCGTTCGCGGGTGTCGAGGACGACGGAATTGAGCACTCCGAGGCCCGCAACGGAGACCAGCATCAGGGTGAGCAGCGCGGCCATCGCCTCCAGGAGCACGATCATGTTCTCTCCCTGCGGGGCGGATTCGGCGAAGGCGTCGCCGCCCAGTGGCCTGACCACCTGGCTGAGCTTTTGCGCGTAGTCGGCGGGGGAGATCCCCGACTCGACCTCGATGTGGAAGGCCTCCGGCTGCGCCTTGGCGAAGCTGTCGAGATCCGCGTGGACCCGCAAGCCGTCGTCCGACGTGTCGAATGCCTCGCCGACGATCCGCAGGCTCACGGTCTCCTTCTCGAACGTCACCCGCACCGTCTCGCCGATCCTCGTGCCGGTCCTCTCCAGGAAGCGGGTGGGCACCACGACCTGACCCCGCCCGGAGAGCCAGTGCCCGTGGATCATCTCGTAGCTGCCGGGGCGGGAATCGCCCTGATAGAGCATGGCGCGGACGGTGCCGGAGATCCCGGACACCCTCGCGTCCCCCATTGCCGTGCCGTAGTACGAGGCGGTGCCGTGCTGCGCCGCGATCGCGGCACGCACCGCGTCCGGATCGGCCGACGACTGCCCCTGGTTCGCCCCCGAGGCGACGGGTGCGCGCTCGGAGCCGGCCGCGGGCGGCTTCTGCTTCTTCTCCACCGGGCGTGGCCCGGGGCCCGAGTCGGGTCCGCCGCTGATGGCGGTGACATCGGCGCGGTTCTCGGGATCCTGCGCGCCGGCGACGGCGTCGAGGGACTGTGTCAGTCCCACCGCGAACGTCGCGGCCACCGTTCCGAACGTCACCGCCAGGACCATCGCGAGGGCACGCACGGGGTGGGCGAAGGGGCTCGCGAGGCCGTATGTCAGCGGCCTGGGCAGCGGGAGCCGCCCGGCCGCGCGATGCGCCCACTGCCCCCGCGCGGTGCGCGGCGCCCTGCCGACGGCGATCGCCTCGACCGTACGCAGCCTCCCGGCCCGCAGCGCAGGCACCAGCGCCGCGATCCCGACCACGAGCAGCGCGCAGGCGGGCACCACGACATCGACCCACCAGGCCACCGAGAGCGACACCGTTCCGTACACGGACTCGGTGTCCGCCAGCAGCGGTACGGCCAGCAGGTTACCGAGGACGACCCCCAGCGCGATGCCGGCCGCGGCCGGGATCAACGCCTGTGCCACGTAAGCCCGTACGACCTCACCCGGGGCGAATCCGATGGCCTTGAGAATGCCGATCCGGCGCAGGCTCGTGCCGACCGCGCCGCTGATCACACTGCCGACGATGATGACCGACATGACGATGCCGAGCACTCCGAAGGCGAACAGGAAGGGGATCGTCGCCGCCGCGCCCTGATCGGCGGCGCGCTTGGTGTCCAGCCACGACTGGGTACCGACCAGCGACCCCTTGGGCAGGGCGGCGGTGAGCTTCTTGCGGTCGTCCGCGATCTGGGACTTCGTCGCCGCGGAGGCGAAGCGGTAGAGCATCTGGGTGGTGAGGCCGGTGTCCCCGGTCGCCAGGGACCTGACCTGGGCGGGGGTCGCCCAGACCTCGGCGCTGTTGCCGGCCGACAGCGCGAAGCCGACGACGGTCAGCGTCCGCGCGTCCGCGGCGTCCGAACTCCTCAGTGTCGAGCCGAGCTTGAGGAACTGGCCGGAGAAGTCGGAGGACAACACGATCTCGCCGGGCTCGCGCGCCCACCGGCCCGACTTCAGGTCCAGCTCGTCCACGTTCTTTCCCGGGCCGGGCCGTCCGACCAGCGTCAGCGCGGGAAGATGTCCGCCGTCCGGGCCCACCGGTCTGATCGTCGTGGACGGGAACGGTCCCGCGCTCGCCGTGACCCCCTCCACGCGGCGGGTGCTCGCCAGCTGTGCCGCGCTCACCCGGTCCGGGTCGAACTCCGCCGTGAGGTGCGCCCCGTGCTGCCGCGCGAAGGCATGGTCGAAGGGAGCGTTCGTGGCGACCATCAGGGACCCGGCGACCACGGCCGAGGCCACCGCCATCATCGTCGCCACGGCGATCACCAGCGTCTGGACGCGTCGCCTGCCGACCCCGGAACGTACGACGCGCCCCAGGGCACCGCTGCCGAACCGGCTCATCGGACGGCCTCCGCGTGCGTGTCGACGGCGACGAGGCCGTCGACGAGATGGATCGTGCGCCGCGCACACGCCCGGGCCAGCTCCAGGTCGTGCGTGACGAGGACGACGGTCTGGCCGCCGCGGTGCAGGTCGACGAGCAGCTCACGTACCTCCTGACCCGAGGCGGTGTCCAGCGCGCCGGTCGGTTCGTCGGCGAGCAGCAGAGCGGGCCGGTTCACCAAGGCCCTCGCCACCGCGACCCGTTGGCGTTCGCCGCCGGACAGCCGCCCGGGGTAGGCGCGGGCGTGCTTATGGATTCCCAGCACCTCCATCAGCTCCCCGGCACGGGATGCCGCCGCCCGCCGGGCGGTCCCGGTCAGCTGGGCGGGAAGCTGGATGTTGTCGGCCACGGTGAGGTCGTCGAGCAGGTTGAAGAACTGGAAGACCATACCGATCCGTTCGCGGCGGAACCGGGCCAGCGCGTGCTCGCTCAGCCGGTCGATACGCTGCCCGGCCACGGTCACCGCGCCCTCGGTCGGCCGGTCCAGACCGGCCACGAGGTTGAGCAGCGTGGACTTGCCGCTGCCGGACGGACCCGTCACGGCGAGGGCCTCGCCCTCGGCCACCGCGAGGTCGACCGGTCCGAGCGCCGCGGCGTCGGCGCCGCCGTACCGCTTGGCCACGCCCTCCAGTTCGATCACCTGAGTCATGAGTGGGTCCGTCCTTCGTGGTCGGGAAGCCGATGCCCGGTGCGGGCTCGGTGAACGTACGGGCGGACGCCGCAGCGGCGCGTCGGCCGTGGCACCGACATACGGCCCTTCCCGCGGAGGACCCGTTCGCGGGGTCATCCTCGAGGAGTACTCCTGTCGGGCAGGTGCGCCGGTCACGCAGGTGGACGCGGAGGCGTGCCGTGGGGCCACACAATGTGCGGATGGAGAAGGAGGAGCCGTACGGTCGGCCGCGTGACGCGTCGTGGGTGGGCACCTGGCGAGAGCGGGCCGGCGACGTGCTGCGGCCGGGCACGTGGTGGGCACACGTTCGCGACGTGATGCGGCCGGAGGGGGAGCCCGCCCGGCTGTCGCGGCGGGCGGTGCGCGTGGACATGGTGCTGGCGGTTCTGCTGACCGTCGTCGCGCTGATCGTGGCCGCGCGCTATCCCGGCGACGGGCCGGTGCGCATCAGCTCCAAGGCGGTCGCCGAGAACCGGGGCCTGATCCCGTCCCCGCCGGCCGTCCCGTACGCGCCGGCCATTCCCCGTCCAGGGGTCGAGTACGAACCGGAGCGCTCCGCGTCCTGGGTCCTGGTCGTGCTGTCGGCGCTGCCGCTCGTGGCGAGGCGCAGGTATCCGCTGCTCGCGTTCGGCGTGGTCGCCGCCGCCGCACTGGCGATAGGCGACCGTGTCTCCTGGATCAACGTGCTGACGTGCAGTATCGGCGCGTACGGAGCCGTCGCGCACAGCCGCTACCGGAACCGGGCGATGGCCGCGCTGATCGTCGCCGCCGTGCTGGCCGGTGTCGCGTTCCGGGATTCGGACCCCGTGCTCCCCGGCTGGTCCAGCCCCGCCGTGGTGCTCCTGGTGGTCGGGGTGCTGGCCAGCCTCGTCCGGTTCGGGCGCCTGCGGCTGGAGGCCAGCCGCAAGCGTTTCACGGACCTGCAGCAGGCCCAGGAGAAGGCCATGCGCCGGGCCGTCGAGGAGGAGCGCGCCCGGATAGCCGCCGAACTCCACGACGTCGTCACCCACAATGTGAGCGTGATGGTCATTCAGGCGGGCGCGGCGCGCAAGGTGATGGACGCGGCCCCGGAGCGGTCCAAACAGGCACTGCTGGCGGTGGAGGCCGGGGGCCGCGCCGCCATGGCCGAACTCCGCCATGTGATGGGCCTGCTCGCCAGCCCGGACGCGGGGGCCGACACCCCCGCGGACGGCCTGGAACCACAGCCCGGCCTCGGACAACTCGACGCCCTCGCCGAAAGGGTGCGGGCTGCCGGGACACCGGTGGACCTGACGGTGTCGCTGCCTGCCGGACCGCTGCCACCCGGGGTGGAACTCACGGCGTACCGCGTCGTCCAGGAGGCACTCACCAACACGATCAAGCATGCGGCGGGCGCCGGTGCGACCGTGGCGATCGGCTTCGCCGGCTCCTGGCTGGAGATCGAGGTCACCGACACGGGAGCCGTCCGGGACTCGCCGTCCGTGGGCGGCAACGGCCGCGGGCTGATCGGGCTGCGTGAGCGGCTCGCGCTCTACGGCGGGGAGCTCACCGCCGGACCGACGCTGACCGGCGGATACCGGGTCACGGCCCGAATCCCGTGGGAGGCGGTGTGAACGCGCCCGCCCTGCGCGCCGTCATCGCGGACGACCAGGCCCTGGTCCGTACGGGCTTCGGGATGATCCTCGCCGCCGACGGCATCGAGGTGACAGCTGAGGCCGCGGACGGTGCCGAGGCGGTCGACGCCGTGCGGCGTACCCGGCCCGACGTCGTCCTCATGGACATCCGGATGCCGCGGATGGACGGCATCGAAGCCACCCGACGCATACTCGGCAGCGGCCCCGACGGTTCCGAAGGCACCCAGGTCATCATCCTCACCACCTACGACCTCGACCACTACGTGTACGCGGCGCTCACCGCCGGGGCGAGCGGCTTCCTGCTCAAGGACGTCACCCCGGAGCACCTGGTGGCCGCCGTCCGTCTCGTGCGCTCCGGCGACGCCCTGCTCGCACCCACGATCACCCGCAGGCTGATCGAACGATTCGCCCACCGCCAGGAGTCGCCGCGGGTCGGCGTCCACCGCGACCTGTCCGGGCTGACCCCGCGCGAACTGGAAGTGCTGCGCCTGCTGGCGACCGGCCTCAGCAACGCCGAACTCGCGGACCGCCTCCGTCTCAGCCCGACCACGGTCAAGACGCATGTCGGCCGCATCCTGTCGAAGCTCGATCTGAGGGACCGCGTACAGGCCGTCGTACTCGCCTACGAGAGCGGCCTGATCTCCCCGCAGGGTCCGCTCGGAGCGGGCTGACGGCCCGGCGCCGACCGGGCCGTGAGGTCGGTGTGCCGCGTCGAACAGCGCCCCGGCGCCGAGTGCGGATGGTCGCTCCGTATGGGGATGAGGGTGACCACCGGCCGGTCGTGGAAGGGCAGTTGATGCCGGCCGCCGGCTCCCGCTGCCCACTTCCGCACACCGCCTCGTACCGGGGACAGGCTCCGCCCTCACTCCCATCGACCATTCGAGGCACACACCCGCCGTGCCTCCCACTCTCCGACCCCATGGATCCGCACGATCCAACCGACACCTCGTCACCCACGACTGACGGAACAGGGCACCCTCATGCGCCACACACGCTCAGCGTTCGCCGCCGCCACGGCACTCCTCGTCCTCACCGGCCTGGGCACGACCGCCCACGCCGCGAGCGATACCAGTGACGACACCGACCCCGACGGCTGCGTCATCATCAATTTCGGGAACAACGACAACAACGCCTGCCATGACCTCATCATCGGCAACAACAACACCACCGGCACCGGACACTCCGTGGGTACCTCGTTGGGCTCCGTCCAGTTCAGTCAGGGCTTTCACATCACGAATCAGGAGGGTGTGCCCATCACTCTGGCGTCGGTGTCCGGCGGGCCGTTCGAGGGGGCTCCGCCGCCCATCGGTTCCCGGATTCCGACAGGTGGATTTCATGACTACGAGGTCCAGTTCAGAGCCTTCGACGTGACCACGGCGAGTGCGGTCTACAACGTCACCGACTTCGAGGGGGCTTCAGGGCAGGTGACGTTCCTGATGCAGGTGGACTCGGTCGATGAACCGTCCGTGACGTGCGACATCAACGACAACCCCACAGGAGCGAAGCTGTCCTCCGTGCTCGGCTGTTTTTCGACGGATCAGTTCAACAAGAACGCGGGTGTGATCGGCATCGGCTGAACACTGCGGCCGCAGACAACACCGGGTCGTCCGGCGCCGCGAGCCACGCCCGCAGCGCCGGACGCCACGGCCTACGGCAAGAGCTTCAGCAGCTTGTTCGGCGAGCCCGACCCCACGCCGCTGAGCACTCCACTGGTCGAACCGTTGACCAGCGCGCTGCCCACGGTCGCGGGGGAGGCGTCCGGGTGGGCCGAGAGGTAGAGGGCGGCAGCCCCGGAGACGTGCGGGGCGGCGAACGAGGTGCCGTTGCCCGTGTACGTTCGGCTTCACTCGGCGTGGAGACCTTCGACGGAGGCATGACGAAGGTGGTCGAGCGGAATACCACCATCCCGACGAAGCGCAGCGAGATCTTCGTGACCGAGGAGAAGAACCAGACGACGATCGTCCTCCACATCCTCGAAGGCGAGTGGGAACAGACCTCGAGGAACAGATCACTCGCCGTCCTCGAACTCACCGACCTGCCACGCCATCCCAAGGGCACACCACTGGTCGAAGTGACCTTTGACATCGACGCCAACGGGATCCTGCATGTCACAGGCGAGGAACTTCGCGTCGCCGGCTCAGAGGCCGCTTTCACCGGCCGATCGTGCTCGGCCACCGTGAACCGTTCCACCGCAGCTCGCGCTGCCGCCCTCGTTCGCTCGCCCCGCCGGCAGTCCCTCCGCGACCTCGTCCCCCGGGGCCAGGTACCGTCCGAGCCCTCGGAATCCTGAGTGCCGCGGCAGTGTCCGCTGCCCGATCGGCAAGGCCACCGGGGCCTTGGCTCTCGCTCCGGTTCGTGCCCGCAGCACGAGCGGACTGCGCACTCTACGATCACCTCGTACGGCTACGGGCGGAGTTGGGAATGCTCGAGGACATCGAGGGTGCGGCGTCGGCAGCGGTGTTGCTCGCGGGAGGGGCGCCGCTGCGGAGCACGCTTGTCGTCGCCGACCCGGGTGACTGGCTGGCGCTGGACGCAGGAGTGCGTGAGGTGGCCTGGCGTCACTCGCCATTCTTGCCGGAGTGGGAGCGCGGCGCCCCGCCGGCGGTGGATCTGACTCAGCTGGGCGAGTCCCAGCTCGCGCTCGCGCTCTGCCACCGCGACGGTCGGATCCGTCAGGCGGCGCTGCGCTCAGCGGTCCGTCACCCCGCTCTGCTGCCGTTGATCGTGATCCGCTGTGCCGATTGGGTCGGCCCCGTGCGCGAGCGGGCCCGGGAACTGCTCCGCGAGGTCTTGGATGTGGACGCGGCGGTCGACCTCGCGCCGCTCATCCTCCGTGTCGGCCGCCGCGACAGAGGCGCCTTCGGCGTCGACGCGCTCGGACAGGTCCTGCGAGGGGCGTCAGCCGGTCAGCTTGCTGCTCTCCTGGCCACTCCCGACCGCGTCGTCCGTCGGTTCGCTCACCGGCTGGCGGTCGAGGGCCGTCTGCTCCGTCCCGCCGAGCTGGCGCGCACTGCCGCCCGGGACGAGGACACCGTGGTCCAGGACCTCTGTGCCACAGCAGCGCTCACGGCTCTGGGGGACGAGCAGGCGGACGAGGACGTGCTGTCTCCACTGCTGGCCGCGCGCAACCCGCGAACACGTGCGGCCGGGGTCACCGCGTTGCGGCGCGCGGGACGGCCGGAGCAGGCGAAGTCGTATCTCGGCGACCGGTCCGCGCTCGTACGCGCCTGCGCCCGGTATGTCCTGCGTCAGCTGGGAGGTGATCCGACGGCCTGGTACCGAACGCGGTGCATGGAACCGGGCGATCCCGAGTTGCCGCCCGGTGCGGTGATCGGGCTGGCCGAGTGCGGGAACCGCGCGGATGCCAGGCTGCTGTGGCCGTTGCTCGCGCATCCGACGGCCGGCGTGCGGGCGCGGGCGGTGGCGGGACTGAGGGCGCTGGACTGCGTGGATGCGAAACGGTTGTGGCCGCTCCTCGACGACCCTGCCGCCGCTGTCGTCCGCGAGACAGCCTTGGCCCTGCTGCCCTCGGCCAAGGAACTGCCCGCCGACCGGCTCCTGGAGCGCACCCGCTCCGAGCGGCCGCGGCACGTGCGCGTGGGCGCATTCCGGCTGCTCGACGCGCGGGGCGGCATCGTTGCCCTCCGGGCGGCGGTCGGCCTGTTGGAGGACCCGGATGCAAAGCTGCGTGGCTGGGCCGGGCAATCCGTGCAGCGCTGGCATCCGTCGCCGGACATACGACGCGGCGACGCGGAGGTGGGGGAACTCCTCGACCGGAGCCGGCACCTCTTCAGCGACCATGTGCTGCGCATACGCAAGCGGGAGGCCGGAGTGGATGGCTGAGCACCCGAGAAAGGCGGTGACCCCGGTGGGCTTCGACGCACAACGATCAGCACGCATCGCGGGCATGCGGGAAGCCGCCCGGCCCGTCTGGGAGGCGACCGGCGACACGGACGTGCTTCAGCAGTACCTCAAGGACAACGGGTGCCAGGGGGTGGACGCCGTGTTCGTGACCATGGGCCTCTTGAACTGCGGTCTTGGCGAAGCCCAACGGGCCTTCTTCGACGCCCCCTGCCGCGCCGCCGAGCGCGAGTTCCACAACCGTGTCCTGGACGGGCTCGCTGAGGCCGCGGACACAGACACCTGACAGCACGAGTGACATACCGAACCCGCTGACCGGACAGGACCCTTTTCCGAACTCCGGGCGTCCGCCGGGCCGGTGCTCACCAGGGATCGTCCGGCGGATCACGGGCCGAGCCAGGGCCGGACCCAGGCGAGAGCCGGCCGGTGCCCTAATCGTGTTGACCGCCCCCGGCAGGCAGTGCTGGAGTCGGCACGTGGACAGCATCCCCGCCAACCGGCGGCTCTGGAACCAGATCAGCAGCGCCTACCAGCACGAGCACGACCCGCACATCGGCGCCGCGCCCCGGCTGTGGGGCATGTACTCCATCCCCGACGCGCACCTGCACGCCCTGGGCGACGTCACCGGCAAGCGCGTCCTCGAGCTCGGCTGCGGCGCCGGCCAGTGGTCCAGGGCGCTCGCCGCCGAGGGCGCCGCCGTGGTCGGGCTCGACCTGTCCGAAGCGCAACTCGCCGCGGCGAGCCGCGCGATGGGAGCGGCCCGCTACCCGCTGGTGCAGGGCGCCGCCGAACAACTCCCCTTCGCCGCGGACAGCTTCGACCTGGTGTTCTGCGACTTCGGCGGGCTCAGCTGGGCGCCCCCGCACCTGGCCGTTCCGCAGGCCGCGCGCGTCTTGAGCCGAGGCGGACGCCTGGTGTTCAACGTCGCCAGCCCATGGTTCGAAGCGTGCTACGACGAAGCCGCCGGCCGCGTGACCACGACGCTCCAGCAGGACTACTTCGGGCTGAACGCCATCGCCGAAGGCGACGGCGCGACCAGCTATCAGCTCACCTACGGCGACTGGGTCAAGGTCCTGCGCGGCGCGGGCCTCGTCATCGACGACCTCATCGAGCCGCGGCCCGAACGCGGAACACCCAACGGCTACAACGAGACCGACCCACCCGACTGGGCACACCGCTGGCCGGCGGAACTGCTCTGGGTCACCCACAAACCGTAAGTTCCGCCGCGCCGAGACGTGCGGGCATCCCCTCGCCGGACAGGCCCTGGGTGGCACGTCAGGGCGGAGGCACTCTGGTGCGGGCAGCAGATTTCCGCCGGGCCGGGTAAGTGAGCCGGCGCTCCCAGGCGTGGAGAGGGCGTGGAGCAGCTGGAGTTCAGGGATTTCTACCGTGCCGGTCAGGGCGAGTGTCTGCGGACCGTGCTCGCATGTGTGGGGGACCGACAGCTCGCCGAGGACCTGGTGGCCGACGCGTTTACGAAGGCCTGGGTGTCCTGGGCGAGGGTGTCCCGGCATCCCGCGCCGCGGGCGTGGATCGTGCGGACGGCGCTCAACACACGGGTGTCGTGGTGGCGTCGGCGTCGCCGTGAGGTCGTCGTCGACGGTGTCGCGGAGACCGCCGCCGTGACGGACCCGGCGGCCTCGGGAGGACTCGACCCCACGCTCCTCGCCGTGCTGCGCGAGCTGCCGCAGCGACAACGGGAGGTTGTTGCCCTGCGGTTCCTGCTCGACTTGGACACCCGGGCGACCGCGAAGGCGCTCGGGATCGCCGAGGGGACCGTCACCGCCCATTTGTCGCGAGCCGTCACCACGTTGCGCGGACATCTCGTGACCGCTGAGGAGGGCGAACAATGAGGGACGATCCGAGCGACGTTCGAGGGGTGCTGCGGGAAGCGTTCGGCCAGGTGAGTCTGGACGTTTCCGTCGAGGAGATCGAGGCCAAGGGGCGGACCAGGCGTGTCCGGCGCCGCGTCGTGACGACAGCGGGCGCCTGCGCGGCGGTGGCGGCCTTGGCGCTCGCCGTGCCGGGGATCGGCGGCGGTGGCGCTCCGCCGGCTCAGGCCGGCGACAGCACCGGTGCGGGCGCGGTCCACGTCCGCACCGCCGCTTACACCGTGGACACCAAGACGGACGGCACCATCCACGTGACCTGGGACAAGGACCGTTACTTCGCCGATCACGCGGGCCTGGAACGCGCCCTGCACCAGGCCCGGTTCCCCGTACTGATCAAGGTCGGTGAATTCTGCCGGGGGCCGCACGACGGGAAGTTGGACCCCAGTGGCGTCGGACCGGGCGTCGACAAGGTGATGCGAGGAGAACGCGCCGGCGACGGCCGCGTCACCTTCGTCTTCACGCCCTCGGCGATGCCGAAGGGCAAGCAGCTGTTCATCGGCTACCTGAACGCGGAACAACTGCAGGTGACGCACGGGCGTCCGGGATCGGTCGAGCGGCTCGTCCCGACCGACGAGCCGCTGACGTGCACGACGCAGACACCTCCGCGCCATCGCTGAAGGAACAAGGCGGCGCCGGGCCCGGCCGG